>JBAZMQ010000001.1:0-173776 GCA_041649675.1 Patescibacteria group bacterium
GCTAAATTTGCTAGCCACCGCGAGATGGGTGAACAGTTCGGCCTTGCTCGGCCAGGAAAATTCGTGCCAAGCCTGGATGATTGCTTCATTAGCGGCCACCGCCATTAGCAGCGGTTCTGAACAAGCCTTTGGCCTTGTCTGGATGGTCGCGGTCAGCCAGAACGAGTCAGGGTTATCGTTGATTTTGATGGCACACTTAAACATCAGCGACGAGCTGGCGAATTGACCAGCCAGTTGGTTAAATTTGTCATCTTGTTCCAGCTCGGTGGTCACTTTTTCCTTGTCCGGCCAGGAAAGCTTATCCCAGGCCGAAGCGACATCTTTGATTACTGGCAAGTCATTCTGCCAGCATTGGAGCAGCTCGTACAAATGGCGTTTTCGCTTGTTGGCGGCAATGGCGCTGGTTAAAGCGTCATTGATATCAAGCCAGCGGGAATACAACATTCCCGTAACCCAATTTTTCACACCGGGCTTTTTCAGGAGCGCTTCCGCTTGCCGACAGGCGTCGGTTTTGATGTCGTCATCCTCTTCTGGGTCAACGACCATGAGCACAAGGTGCTGGCAGTTTTGGCCATCATGCAATAATTGCATTTGGGCCTTGATTTTTTCAATGGTTGCCTCCTGTGTTGTAATAGTTAGGCAACCTTGGAAAATCATTGCCATGTGCGGGCTAGTTTCTGGCACCAACCATTTTTTGCCCCGGTGCATCACCCAAAACGGCGATCCTGGTTTTTTGTCTTTTTCGGCGAGCACGGCAGTGTCAGCCGAGATGACGGCACTAAAGAGCATACCGTCTGGTGGTTGTTTTGGTGATTTTTTCATATCCTCCGATTGATCCTTTCTAGCCTGTTATCTGTGGTTTCATTTTTTTACATTGACGGTTTAACCTTAGACCCTATCACTTTTTTGGTTATTTGTCAATATATATTGAGTAAAACAAAAAACCAGATGCTGGTTTAATTCAAAATTAATTGAATACCGATCTGGTGATTTGTTATTTTTTTGTCGGAGTAATATTGACGAATTTAACCCATTCCAGCGAGCCGTTAAATTTTTTCATTTTTTTGCGGCTAAATTTAACAATGCCCGAGACTAATGCGTATAAAGTATCGTCAGCGCCTTTTTTGACATTCAAACCTGGTCTGATTTTACTGCCCCTTTGGCGAACCAAGATATTGCCAGCTTTAGCAATTTCTCCGGCAAAAAGTTTGGTGCCTAACCGTTGAGCTTGGGAGTCACGGCCTAGACTAGTTGAACCGCCTGCTTTTTTATGAGCCATATTTTTTTAGGTAATTAGGTTTTAGGTAATTAGGTATGAAAATAGTATAAATGATTATGCTTGAATTGTCAAGAAAGGTAGATTATTGTATAATGGCAAGCATATGAACCATAAACATTTATTTTTAATTGTACTAGCTTTTGCTTTTTTAGCTGGCTGCCAAACCCAGAATCAGGCTTTGGTAAATCAGAATATGCCAGTTAATTCAGATAACCAAAATAATCAACCAGCGCCCGTTGAGACTTCAACTGTAAGTTTGGTAAATAATTCGGTCAATACCAACCAAGCTGTTACCTCAACTGTGCCAGTTAATAAACCCACCAGTACGCCAAGCCAGACAACAACGGCAAAATTTTTGGACTACCCGGTGGCCTTTGCCACTCAGGCGCCTTATTCTAATTGGGATGCTTTGCACGAAGAAGCTTGTGAGGAAGCGAGTATGACCATGGCGGAAAAATACGTCAAAAATGAACCCTTGACGGCGCACATCATGGAACAGTCAATTTTGAATGTCATTAAGTGGGAAGGGGAGAATGGTTATAAAGTTGATTTGTCAGCCCAGGAAGCCGTTGATATATTGGCAAAATATTTTAACGTCAAATCGCAATTAGATAATACCGTGACAACGGCGGAGATTAAAAAACAATTACAAGCGGGAAATATTATTATCATTCCGGCCGCGGGTAGGCATTTGGGTAATCCTAACTTTAAGGCGCCGGGTCCGCTTTACCACATGTTAGTCGTTCGGGGATATGATGATAATAGGGGTGAGTTTATCACCAACGATCCCGGAACCAGAAAGGGCGAAGGCTATCGTTATAAATATCAGGTTTTAATTGATGCTATCCATAATTGGGATCATTTATGGGACCAGAACGGAGCCACTGTAACTGATTCGCAAATGGTGCAAGGTAAGAAAGTGATGATAATTATTAATAAATAAATTTAGGCTTCAATATTATATTTTAAGAGGGTCTTGACAAAGTTTTTTGGCGTGCTAAAATGTAAATACCAACTAAAATGGTTGGTATTAATTATTAACACCTAAGATATTATGACCGGACCAGGTTGCTGCTAATCGCAGCTGAGGTGGGCAGGCCTAGCGCCTGCCTATACCTCTTGAATATAGTTTATGAAATTTTCTACCCGATCGTCTTATGGATTAAGAGCAATAATCCATTTGGCTAAAAATTACCAAAAAACTCCGTATTCCTTGGCTAAAATTGCCCGGGAAGAAAAAATTTCCCTGGCTTACCTGGAGAGGTTGTTTTCTGGCTTAAAAAGCGCCGGTTTAGTGACTAGTTCTAAAGGAATGGCTGGTGGCTACCAATTGGCCAAAAGTCCGTCTAAAATCACCGTTTTTAGCGTTATAAAGGCTCTTGAAGGCCAGATGTCGGTTTTTCATTGCCTAAATGAAAAAGGGGAAATTTTTTGCGGTCAAAAATGTTGCCCTTCGGTCAAGGTTTACCAAAAGGTCCAAAAGGCGATTGCCGATAGTTTGCAATCAATGACACTTAAAGATTTAATAAAATAATATGGCATATTCACAAAAAGTAATGGATCATTTTAAAAATCCTCATAACCAGGGTCAGATTCAAGATGCGTCAACAATTGGTGAGGTGGGCAATCCTCTTTGTGGTGATATGATGAAAATTTATCTTAAAATTGATCATCAGCCGTCAACCGTTGATTATTTAGACGATACAATTACTGATATTAAGTTTGAGACCCTGGGTTGCGCTGCCGCTATTGCTTGTTCGTCAGTTTCAACCGACATGGTCAAAGGCAAGACTCTGCGCGAGGCTTTTGGTTTGGAAAAAAAGGATATTGTTAATGAACTAGGAGAATTGCCGCCGGTAAAATTGCATTGTTCGGTTTTAGCGTCCGATGGTTTGAAAGTAGCCATTAAGAATTATTTACAAAATCAAGGAGTTTTAGAAGATTATCCAGAGGTTAAATCGTTCAAAATTGAAGATAATTTGCACTAGCTTTTAGCTGGTAGCTTGTAGCTTGTAGGATTCTACCAGTTACAAGCTAAAAGCTAATAGTAAAATTATGAAAGATGAAGTTAAAAAAGTTTTAGATGAAATCAGACCTAATTTGCAGGCCGATGGCGGCGATGTTGAGTTAGTGGAAGTTGATGAAAAATCTGGCGTCGTTAAAGTCCGGTTGCAAGGTGCCTGCCAGGGTTGTCCAATGTCACAAATGACTTTAAAGGAAGGGATTGGTCGGGCTTTAAAGAATAAGGTTGCAGGTTTTAAGGATATCGAGTCAGTTTAGATGAGTAAAGGCAAGTATAAAAAATTAAGAAATTAAGAAAATAAAAGATTAAAGCCAAGCTAGTTTTAATTTCTTAATTTATTAATTTTTTATTTTCTTAAATTCTATGTCTAGCCAAAAAATCTATTTTGATCATTCGGCAACAACGCCCGTTGATCGTGAAGTCTTAAAAGCGATGACACCATTTTTTACTGAAGTTTTTGGCAATGCTTCTTCGATTCACGCTTTTGGTCAGCAAGCAATTAAAGCGGTTGATGATTCAAGGGAAAAAATCGCGGATTTTTTGGGTTGTAAAACTAATGAAGTAATATTTACTTCTGGTGCCAGCGAGAGTGATAATATTGTAATTTTAGGTTTGGCTAAACCCAGGCAGCATATTATTACTTCAAAAATTGAGCATCCGGCAATTTTAGAACCTTGTAGGGAAATGGAAAAACAGGGTGTTGAAGTAACTTATTTAGATGTTAACAAGAAAGGATTAGTTGAGCTAGAATCGGTTAAAAAAGCGATTAAGGAAAACACAAAGCTAATTTCAATAATGTATGTTAATAACGAAATTGGTACGATTCAACCGATCAGTGAGATTGGGAAGTTGATAAAAAAAGAAAACCGAGAACGGAAATCAGAAAACAGAATTTATTTTCATACCGATGCGGTCCAGGCTACTAATTATTGCGAAATGAATGTTGATCAGCTTGGTGTTGATTTGGTTTCAATCTCTGGTCATAAGATTTATGCCCCCAAAGGGATTGGAGCACTGTATAAAAGAGCCGGTACGCCGATTAGACCAATTCAGTTTGGTGGTCACCAAGAATATGGTATTCGGCCCGGAACCTTGAATGTGCCTGGTATTGTTGGTCTAGGTAAAGCAGTTGAATTAATTTCCCAAAGCAAAAATGATAACGAAAAAATAAAAAAATTACGCGATAAATTAATTGCTGGAATTTTGGCTAAAATTCCTAACGCTATAGTTAATGGTGATTTAGAGAAACGAGTGCCAGCTAATGCTCATTTTAGTTTTAAAGGTGTAGAAGGGGAAAGTATGCTTTTATTGTTAGACCAGGAAGGCATTGCGGTTTCAACTGGCTCGGCTTGCTCTTCGGGTTCGTTAGAACCATCTGCCGTTTTAATGGCCTTAGGCATGGATCCACTTTTAGCCCATGGCAGTTTAAGAATAACTTTGGGGAAGTTTAATACGGAAAAAGAAATTGATTGTCTGTTGGAAAAATTACCTCCAATTATTGAAAAATTAAGAAAAATTTCGCCAATAAAATAGTTAGGGTAATAAAAAAAAGACAGGTCAGCGCCTGTCTTTTTTTTATTACTAATCAATCAATGCCTTGAATCGTTTGTTTATTTGGTAAGTTGGCGGTGAATGGATTTTTAATCTCAGCCCAGTTGATTTTGTCGGGGGCGGAAAATTTTTTATCTAGCGCTGTCAGCGCTGTTCTGAATTTTTCAACGTTAATTGTGTAGGGTGATACCTCGGCTCGTAAAACAACAATTTCTTGTGATTGAGTGATAGTTTGGTAGAAATTTTTGTATAGAAATAAACTCAGAAATCCAATACTAATCAAAAATGTTATTAGAATAACAATCGTAATAATTCTAGCTGAAGCCAGGAGTTTAATTATTCTTTGTATTAATTGCTTTATTTTCATACCGGTTTATTTTTTTTCGGTATTAGATTGAGTAAAGGCATTGCTGTAAAGGGTGGCAGTGATTGAATCTTTCTCGGCATTAAACTGTAAGTTAGTAATATTTAAATAATAGTTAAGCTTTTCTAGTCCAGTTAAGTATTTCATTATCTGATAAAAATTGCCTTGAATTGTCATTTTGATTGGCAAGACTTGTAGATCGCCAGTTTTGGTGGTGCTTTGGGTATTTAATTCAAGATTTTGTTTGACACCGTTGGTGCTGGCAACATCTTCAAGGGTAGAAATAAATTTTAATTCATTTCCCTGGGGAATAAAAACTGTATTGAGTTTATCTTTTTGCGGTTTTATTTCTTCAAAATCGTTAACAGTTTTTTTTAATAGTTGCCCCCTTAAATATTTTTTTTCCAAATCGACTCTCTCAGCGTAAATAGCATTGCTGATTTTTTTTATATCATGGATAGTTGGGATTATAACCAAACCAGCAACTAAGCCAATAATGATAACGAAAAGTAGAATTGAAATAATTATCTTTATTTTAAAATTCATAAGTTTGCTAGTTGGTCAAGGTTGATTTTACCCTCAACTTGAAAATCTATATTTTCTTTTTTTAGAAGGTAATCCAGAGGTATGTCAATATCAGAAAGGAGGGAAAAGCTTTCCAGATTGCTTTTGAATTTTAATAAATTATCTCGGGTTTTGGCAAAACCATTAATTATAATTTGATTTTCCTCGCTGCTTTCTATATTTAAATTATAAAGACTGACATTATCCGGAATAATTAAAATAAATTTATTCATAAAACTAGTCCAGCTAAAGTAGCTCCCTTGGATTTTATTTACGAGTGATAGCTGTTTATTAAAGTTTTCAATATCGGTATTTAATATTCTGCCATATTTTGTGGTCAAAGTGCTATTAGCGACCACTTCATTAAAATTATTTTGTAAAGTTATTTTTGCTATCATTAAAACTACGGCAATAAAAATTGTGAAAAGTAAAAAAATTATAGTTAAATTTTTTATGACAATATAAAACTGACGGAGGTTTAGTTCTTCTTTTTTTTGCGGTGGGATTAAATTCAAACTAATCATCGGTGTTTTTCCTTTTGCCATACCCTTAAACCTAAGCCAATAGCAGTTGTATAGGATAGCAATTTATCCTGGGGGATTTTTATCTTTCTGTTTTTACCCAAATTAATTAAGGGATTAGCGATAGTTACTGGTAATTTTAGTTTTTCGGTCAGTACTTTGTCAATTTGACATAAATTAGCCCCGCCGCCACAAAGAATAATTTCAGTAACGGCATTGCTGTCCGGGGAGTTAGTCTTATAGAAGGTAATGGCTTGATTTATATGATTGGCTAAATTATCAATCGCTAAGGCCATGATTTTTAAAACCGCCCCTTCGCATTTTTGCGGGTCCAGCCCACAAACTATTTTTGCCTTTTCAGCCTGGGCAAGCTCTAATTTTAAATTTGTAGCGATTGTTTCGGTTATTTTGTTACCAGAAATTGGTAGGCTGGAAGTAAATTGAACCGTTTGTTGATCATAGACGATTAAACCAGTCCTGGTAGCACCAAAGTCAATAATAATCTTAGCTTGTTTGGTATTTTTTTCTTTTTCGTCAATTACTGCGCGAGCAATAGCGATCGCTTCTATTTCAAAAATTAGTGGTATGAGCCCAGCTTTTTGGATGGCTGAAAAATAGGAATTAGATATTTCTTGGGGTACTACTCCGACTAAAATTTTTGTTGTTTTATTGCTTTGTTCAACTATTTGCCAATCAAAGCAAGCCTCTTCTAAGTTTAAGGGAATGTGTTTTTTTATTTCTTCTTTAATTGATTCCGAGAGGTCTTTTTCTTTGCTAATATAAGGAATTTCAATAACTTTGATAAAAGTTTTTGGTTCAGGTAAAACGGTGACTACGTCTTTAGCAATTATTTTTTTCTCTTGGCTAGTTTTAACTAATTTAGTAATTGAAGATACTAAATTATCCAATTTAGCAATTTCACCATTGATGATAATGCCTTGGTCGATCTTAATTTCATTAAAGGAAAAAATAATTAAATTTTTACCTCGTTTTTTGAGTTGAATTAATCGTAAAGCGCCTTCGCTAACATCTAGGCCAAAAGTATTTTTAGAAAAGTTGAATAACATAGTTTTTTATTATCGGTTCATTTCTTCCCAGGAAATGAATTCATACTTACCGCTGGTCGGAAAATATGGTGGCGGGGCGTAGAGAGTATTAGGATCGTAAACATAAGCACGATTTGCGTAGCCACTTGAGCCACTAGACATATAGGGCGTTAAATTACTGATTGTTGTGCCATATAGCGTAAATTGGTTTCTTGATACAGTGGAACCGCATTCATAGCTTGAGCCATAATCAGGTCGATAGCGTTTGCCATTTTTAGCGATTAAAACAGCATCAATTTCTAAATTATCAGCGCTGTATAATCCGATAACCACATTATTCTGAGCAATAAGGCCAATAACATCGTGTCCATCCTTGTTGGTGTATAACAAATTGTTATTTAGAAAAATATCGGCTGTGCCAGTATCAAGCGGTTCTTTGGCCGCAACAACTGTTGCTCGGCTATGGTCTATTGTCCCGTCAATCCAGACATTATCTTTGACAAAAATCATGCCATTTTCGGGAATCGTTGTGGTTTGCCAATCAGTTTTGTAATTGCCGATGCCGCCAGTTGGTTGATTGTTACAGTCTGACGTCTTAGTTTCTACTGTGCGATAGCGGAAAGTATTATTAGTTTGAAATTGGAGGTGGTAACCTTGGTAGCCTGAAGCGGGTAGAAAAAATCCACTTGATGTAGCAGCCGCTTCCATCGTACTTAGATTTTGAGTAAAACCGGTAAAATCGACTGCTGGTACGGGAAATTCTTTGCCGGCCAAAAACACTTGACTTTCATGAGATTGACTAGTCCAAACTCCGTCGTGCCAAGAACCGCTATACCAATATTGTTGTAAGGCGCTGCTGATTATATTATGAGCGACACCATCAAATCTGACACCACCATTAGAAATCACTGGACCATAAGTTTCAGAACCAGTTCCGTAATCAATATTGCTATTGACTACCGTAGTAAAACGGGCAAGGGAAGGGACGCCAAGTCGAACAGCCACAATCTTTTTAGTGTTAGGGTAGTTTACTGTCCAGCCAGTTGATTTAATTTGAACTACAGTTGAGCCTGGGTAGTCTGGGTCGGGCGGAGTGATTGTTAAGCTGAAATAACCCAATAAATCACCACTTGGATCATGGTATTCATGAACATAAGGGCCGCAAGGATAGCAACTACTTTGGCCGGTGCCGTCGGTATAATCTTGCAAAGCATGAGCTAAATGCCAACGGTAGTAATTTGCGCCAGCTTCGGCAATTTGTTGAGCCAGACTCTGAGCTTCCCATTGGCGGCTTAGGCGCCTTTGTTGATTAACTAAACCAATCAGACCACTGGCAATTATTAAAAAGACACCCATAAAAACCAATGTTGTTATCAGTATATCACCTTTTTGCTGGTAAACCAAGATATTTTTTTTATAAATTTGGTGGTTCATTTTTTATTTTAGTATTGAGATGTAATATCTATAAATTATCTTTGAGGTTTCTGATCTGGGCATTTGAGATTAAAATATAACTATCAGGAGCCTTGTCAATATCAATATTTATTTTTAAAAATAATCTTATTAGACGAATTTGGTTAACTGCCGCTGGCGTTGGTAGGGGATTATTGGTGGTGTCGGTTGGGTAATTGCTGTTGTAGTAATAAAAAATTGGCGTGCTGGAATTTTGGACATATTTTGAAACTGTGGTGATGGTTTCGGTAGCAGTGTATTGCGCTGGGAAACCAGTTGGAACAATGACACCTTTTTTTAATTCAGTGTTGTCTAGAAAGTATCTTACTTTTTCAAACACTCCATCATTATTAATATCACTATAGAAAGCCAGGCTTTGGTTTTGGGCCGACTCTATTGGGTAGCTGCCATTTTCGGCCGGTGATGCTTTTCTGATTTCTTTTACCATAGTATCAATATTTTTTCGGGCATAACTAATGGCATCACTTTGCTCCAAAGCAAAACGATTGGCCTCAAAACTTTGTTTCATGAAAGTTAAGACTAAAGAGCTAGCCATTAGGAATATACCAATTGCAATTAATGTTTCAGCTAAAGTGAAACCAAGCGGCTGAGTTATTTTTTGCGGCATTAATTTAACATTCATCTTATTCTAAATTTAGATTTATAGTTATGTTATCTCCTGGATTCAGTGAAACTGGTAACGGCGGTTCAGTACTAATAATTGTGTATCGTGAACCAGCTTGAAGCGAAATTGAATAAGTGTCCCACTCCAAATTATTTAAAAGTAGTTGCCCACTAGCATTAGTAGAAAGATTTTGACTGTATTTAAAAATGTCAGGATTGGTGCCAACTTTTTTAGCCCCAGTTATAACTAAAGGTACATTGGCAGTATTGGTGTAAGCATTTGGATCAGCAGCATATTCAGCGGCAATAATATCATAATTGCCGCTTCGATTATCTTGCCAGGTAACAACCAAGTTTCCGGCTTGATTAATTATGATACCTGGATTTTTTTGATCGCCAGTAGTATTAGCATTAATTCTAATGTCGTTTGGCCATTGAGTAGTGCCAGCTGAATTTATTTTTTGGGTGTAGATATCAGTATCACCATTTCTAATGTCTTGCCAAACTACAAAGATGTTGCCAGAACTATCCAAAGCGGCTCTGGGGTTTTCTTGGACACTACCAGAATGGGAGCTAATTGCCTGATCGCCATTTGGCCATAAGACATTGCCAGCAGAGTCATATTTTTGGCCATAAATATCATTATCGCCATTACGGTCATCTTCCCAAAAAATATAAATATTATTCTCATTATCAATTTTAACCACCGGATTATTTTGGTTGCCGCCGGCATTAGTGTTTATTCGAATATCATTTGGCCAAACAATATTACCGTTTGGATCAATTTTTTGGATAAATATATCATAATTATCAATCTGGTAATCTTCCCAAACAACATAAATATTTTCATCCTGATCAATTGCTAAATTAACTGATTGAGAATAACCGCCACCACTGGTGGTATGGGAATAGCCAATGTCAATTTGATCCAAATTGATTTGTTGGCTGCCGTTACTCAGCAGGAAGGCTTTAAAGATAATTTTCCCTCGGGTGGTTGAAAAGGTTTTAATATGGTCATTAATGACACTGGCGGTATTGTAGTTTGGGCCACCCGCTTGGGCCCAATTAGTTCCGTTCCAGTATTTCCAAGTAACGCCATCGTCAGATAGTTGATAGTAAATTTCACCACCATTTTTTGTCGCTGTTTCTGTGAAAGAATCCCAAGAAACTAAATTGCTGACAGTTAAAGAGCTAAGAGGTAAAACGCTTGGGCCGTTAGCTGGATAGCCTGCTCCTGATTCAGTCCATTGACAACCAGTTTGATTTTGGCAACTTAACTGAGTCAAGAAGTTAGAACAGCTGATCGTAGTGCCACTACATGGCCCTTGAATATCCCAATTACAACTGGTTTGGGTGCAGATTGGGCCAGTAGTTTGATTTTGGCATAAACAAGTGCCAGAACAAGTACCTTGTTGGGAACCCCAACTGCAGCTGGCCGCTTGGCAGGTAGACTGGCTAGAAATTTGGTTACAGTTACAGCCGGGGTTATCATAGCAAAACCAAAAAAACCAAGAGCAACCGCTGGTAGCCTTGCAAGTATTTTTACTGCCAATTGAGCCACAAGAACAATTGCCACTGCAACTTTGAGCGCCTGCTTGCCAACTGCAACTGGGCGCAGAAATACATTGGTTTTGGTCAGTAATTGTTGAGCACCCGCAGGTGTCACCGCTGCATGGTCCTTCTGCATCCCAATTGCAGGTACTTTGGTTGGTGCAGGATGTGGCACTGGAAAAAGTGGCACAATCACTGGCTGTGCCATTGCAAATTTTTATTGGCACTAATTGGGCAACGCCAGTAACAATTTTGACATTTGTCGTGCCGTCGCAATTGCCACCGTCGCATTGGTAGTCAGCTAAGTTATTAAAGTCCCAATTGAAAGAATCTGTTGCTTTGTACATTGACGAAGAATTAGCATTGACTTTTAATTCACTAGCCCAAATCATTTGACCATTAACATCAAATTTCTGTAAATAAATATCAGATTTGCCATTGCCAGCCCTTTCGTCTTTAAAAGCAATATATTCGGCCGTACTTGAAGCATTTAAAGCAATCTTAGGATAAATTTGATCAGCGGAAGTGCTGTCAGTATTAACTTTTATCGGCTGACTAAATAAACCATTGCCAGCGGTGTCGTATTTGTTAAAATAAATATCTTGGTTATTATTTTTATCATCATGCCAAGTGATGTAAATATTATTATTTTTATCAATTGCTAAATCCGCTCCGCCCTGATTATCAGAGCTAGTCATTGCTAAATCGTTGCTCCATTGTTTAGTTTGGGCGGTATATTTTTGGGTATAAATCCGACTGTTGTAATTACGGAAATCTTGCCAAGCAAAATAATAGTTTTGGTCAGCGCCCAAGGCAATAGCTGGGAAAAATTGGTCGGCGGTACCAACGTCAGTATTCACTGTCCATTCCGAGGGAATGGTTTGAGAAAGGGTATGGATATCCAGGGTGGCAATTTTATCAATCGCAAAGCTAATTCTGGTTAGGCTACCTTCAATAACAGTTGCGTCAGGTTTGATCGGGTTAGGATTACCAGCTGAATCACTGCAGCTAGTGCCATCAGGATCAATTGAACAAGTTGAATCAGTACTGTAGCCATCTTTGGTGACAATAATGTGGTAAGAGCTATTGGCTTGCGGTACGCTGGAATAATAGTAGCCTAAAGAGTTGGTTTGATGTGAAGAGTCATTAATTATTGGATTAGTTTGATTGTTAATAATATGAATTGAAGCTTGGGAAACGGGTTGGCCATTAGCATCAATAGTATTAATCCACAAAACCCCAGCTCCTTGATTTGCTTCAATACCTTTTGGCGCGATTGTGGTTACCGACACTACTTCTTTTGTGCCAAAGTGACCTAACCAAGAAACAGCGATTCTAACTTTCTTATAATCATTACCCAATTCGTCGGTTCCGGCTTCAACTGTGCCGTCGAACGGATCGTCTACGTAATCAACGCTAACGGCAATATTATAATTAATATTATTTAAAGTGGTGGAGTCGGATTGACTAATTGAGCCCGGGACTAAACCACCAACAGTGCCGACCTTGTCGTAAGGTAAATTATGAATCGTTTCTGATACTTCATTGGCAATAGTAATAGCACCAATTCTAGCTTTGCTTTCAGTAATGACCTTGGCGGAAAATTGAAACATTCCTAACACGCCTATACTGGTAATTGCCAAAATTAAAATTGCCACCAGAACTTCAACTAGGGTAAAACCAGTGCCAGCTGCCTTATCTCTGGCTGAGATTTTTAGTTTTTTGTGCATTTATATTGCCTGACTTAAGGAGTACATTGGCGTAATAACGGCCACGGCCATTCCGGCCACGGCCACACCTAAAATAACCATTAAGACTGGTTCAAGGATAGAAGGCAAATTAGTCATGGTCTGATTAACTTCTTCTTCATAAAATATCGCTGACTCTTCCAAAATATTGTCTAAAGCGCCGGTCTCTTCACCAACCGCAATCATTTGGAGAATTACGGGAGGAAAGAGTTTTGAGTGAGGTGCTAGAGAAACTTGAATATTGACCCCTTTTTTTATTTTTTCTTTTGCCTCTATTAAGGCGTCTTGATAAATAGTATTGCCTAAAACTCTGGAAGTAATTTCAAACGATTGAACGATTGGGATGTCGGTCTTTAAAAGTGAACTTAAGGTTCGGCAGAATCGAGCGATGTTAATTTTTCTAATTATGGCGCCGATGATCGGTAAGAGTAAAAGGAATCTATGTAATTGACGTTTGCCTTTTGGTAAAGTAACGATTCGGCCAAAAATTGCAATGAAAATGCCAGCACCAATAGCTAAATAAATTCCGTATTTTACCGAAAATTCACTGGCGCCGATTAAAATTCTGGTGGCTAAGGGCAGGGGAACATTAATTTCTTTAAAGACGCTGGAAATGGTTGGAATAACGTAAACCAACATTAATATGCCAATGCCTAGCATCATCGTTATTACAATCGCCGGATAAATCATGGCACTTTTAACTTTGGCGATAATCTCATGATCCTTTTTCATCTGAATAAATAGTTGGTTTAAAACCTCTTCTAATTTACCGGAAGTTTCGCCAGCCCTGATCATGTTAATGAATAAATCACCAAAAATTCTTTGGTAGTTTTCCAAGCCCTTGGAAAGGAGGTTGCCTTTTTCAACATTCAGTTCAAGGTCAATTAAAATTGCTTTGAAACTTTTAGAAGATGATTGTTCGCTTAGAGTCTTTAAGGCAACCGACAAAGATATGCCGGCCTTAAGCATAATACCAAGCTGTTGGACAAAAAATATTTTTTGGGCCAAAGGGATCTTTTTTTGGATTTTTAGCCAACGAGAAATATTAAATTTTTCTGGCTTATTTTCGGTCGCCATTTTTGTTTTTCGTTTTAAACTAATTTAGTCTTTGGTCACTCGAAGCACTTCTTCAATGGTAGTGATGCCGCTTTTCGCTTTAACAAAACCATCTTCCATAATTGTAATCATGCCATCAGCTTTAGCGGCTTTTTGAATTTCGGCTGCCGTGGTACCCTTGAGGATTAATTCGGCAATTTTAGGGGTAATTTCTAAAACTTCATAAAGACCCATGCGGCCTTTGTAGCCGGTTTTGTCGCATTTTTTGCAGCCTTTACCGCGATAAAAAAGTAATGATTCTTTGCTTTGTTTTTTGGTAATCAAACTTTGTTTTTCCAAAGCCTCCAAAATTGATTGGAAATTAATTTCTTTTTCCAATTTATCCAACTCAGTTTTGGTCAAATTATAGCTTTCAATGCATTCCTGACAAATTTTTCTAACCAACCGTTGGGCGATAATTAAATTGCAGGTTGAAGAGATTAAAAACGCTGGTACACCCATTTCACTTAAACGTGGTAGGGTGGTTGGGGCGTCGTTGGTATGTAGGGTCGATAAAACCAGGTGACCAGTTAAGGCGGCATGAATCGCGATTTCGGCCGTTTCTTGGTCCCGAATTTCTCCAACCATAATAATGTTAGGATCTTGCCGTAAAAAAGCGCGCAGACCAGTGGCAAAAGTGTAACCAATTTTTGGATTAATTTGGCTTTGGTTTAATCCTGGAATTCGATATTCAATCGGGTCTTCAATGGTAGTAATATTCACTTCCGGCCGGTTTAAAATATTTAAGATAGAATAAAGAGTGGTGGTTTTACCCGAACCGGTCGGACCAGTAACCAATACCATGCCGTGTGGTTTTTTGATATTTCTTTTAACCTTTTCTAAATTTTCTTTTTGAAAACCTAATTGTTCCAAGCTAATAATACCGGTTTGTTCGTTCAATGCCCGTAAAACGATTTTTTCGCCATCATAAGTCGGAATAATAGAAACACGGAAAGAAACATTATAATCGTTAGTGGCGACTTTAAAACGGCTGTCTTGAGGTAAGCGGTGTTCATCTAATTTGAGGTTTGATAAAATTTTGATCCTGGCGATAATGCCTGAATGGACGGTTTTGGGCAAAGTCATCACTGTTCTTAAAACCCCGTCAATCCGATAACGGACCATTACTTCTTTTTCGGTTGGTTCAATGTGAATATCAGAAGCATTTTCAAAAATGGCGTATTCCAGTAGGGTATCAACAATTCTGATAACTGGCAGATCGTGGGCCAGCTCCTTTAGTTTTGAACCGGTTTCGGTTTGGTCAGCAGTTTCTTTTTCTTTGGTTAATTCTTGAAATTCCGCTTTTAAACCCTTGTGATAATTTTTTAAAGCTTCATTAATGCTTTCGGGTGTAGTCAAATGAATTTTTATTTCTAAGCCAGTTTTTTTGCCTAAAAATTCAAAAATTTGTAGATCCTCTGGATTAAGAGAAGCAACTTTAAGTTCAGAATCGGTTTTATCAAAGGTGATGATTTTATGAGTAGTAGCGATTGTTTCGGGAATCAAAAAAAGAATATCTTTACGAATATTCTCATTTTTTAAATTGATGAACGGGACGTTGAAAAACTGAGCGGCAATTTCATAAAGCCGCTCCTCGCCAATAATTTTTTGAGAGGTTAAGTATTGCTCCAGGCCCTGGTTTCTTTTTTTAGCTTCATCTAGATAAAGTTCCAGCTCTTTTTGGGCAATAGTATTGGTTTTTAGGAGAATGTCTTCTAGTTGGGCTTCATTAAACATATCTATGATTTTGGTTTTTGATTTAGGTAACTAGCGATGTTAATTATACCATAAAATTAATTTTTTAAAAAGAAAAGTGGACAAAACTGGGAATTATTATTATTATTAAGATAGCTTTAACCGTTTAACTCTAGATTTCCTATGTTTAATCAGCCCTATAATCCCATACTTTTTGATTCTTATTGGCGGGATAAAAAGATTAAAATTAATTTGATTTTTAGTTTACTCATTAATTTATCGCTCTGGGTGGGGTTGCTTTGGCAAGAGAGAGCTTTTTCTGATTCAATTCCGCTTCATTATAATATCTATTATGGTATTGACCTTTTAGGGCCTTGGTATCAAATTCTTTTGTTGCCAGGATTAGGTCTCATTTTTTTAGTTTTGAATTTTGGTCTAGCTTCCATATTCTATCGTAAAGAAAAAATTGTTAGCTACTTTTTGGTTTTTAGTTGTAGTTTTGTTCAGTTAATTTTTATTCTCGCTTCAATGCTTATTGTTTTGATTAATTACTAAATTTGTGAAAAATTTTTTCATCAGTAAAATTTTTATTTTGGCGACTCTGTCATTTGTCTTGGCCTTAGCCTGGACACCGATACTGACTCGCTTTTTATACAAATACGGCATCGGCAAGGGGATAAGAGATTCTAAGGCGGCCCCAATTTTTGCCCGAATGCACAAGAAAAAGGCCGGTACGCCAACTATGGGCGGTATTTTAGTTTGGGCAACTACTTTATTTTTATGTCTTTTATTTTTTTATTTAGCAAAATTTTTTGACGGCATTTTTGGTCAATTAAATTTTTTTTCCCGTCAGCAAACATTATTGCCGCTGGGGGCGCTGGTGGCTTCCGCTTTAGTCGGTTTAGTTGATGATTTGTTTGATAGTTACCGCATGGGTAAAAATGGTGGAGGTTTAAGAATGCGCCATCGATTTTTAATTTATAGTTTTATTGCCACCGTTGGCGCTTGGTGGTTTTATTATAAATTAGGTTGGACTACTCTTTATGTACCGTTTGCCGGTTACATTGATATCGGTTTGTGGTACATCCCATTTTTCATTTTTGTCATTGTTGCCACTGCTTTTTCGGTCAATGAGGTTGATGGTTTAGACGGTTTGGCCGGTGGTACTTTATTGGTGGCTTTCGGGGCTTATGGCGCCATTGCTTTTGCTCAAGGCCGTTACGATCTAGCGGCATTTTGCGGGGTTATCGGCGGCGCTCTTTTGGCTTTTTTGTGGTTTAATATCAATCCGGCCAGGTTTTTTATGGGCGATACCGGGTCAATGTCTTTGGGTGTTACTTTAGGGATTATTGCGATGCTGACCAACGGTGCTTTGTTTTTGCCAATCATCGGTTTTATTTTTGTCGTTGAGACGGTTTCAGTTTTGATTCAAATGACTTCCAAGAAAGTATTTGGCAAGAAATTTTTTATCTCTTCGCCGCTGCATCATCATCTTGAAGCCAAAGGCTGGCCGGAACCAAAAATCGTAATGCGGTTTTGGGTAATTTCCGGAGTTTGCTCAATTGTTGGCTTAATCTTGTTTTTAGCGGATAAAATTTAAAAGAATCAAGAATTATGAATTATGAATAAAGAAGAAAACAATTTTGTCTATATTAAAAAAGAAAAAGCCCTCCGGACAGAGACGGAAACTCCTCAAGACTTTTTTTTAATGATAATATATTGTTATTAGTTTTTAATAAAATGGCCAACTTAAAGGGTAAAAAAGTTACAGTAATGGGTTTGGGACTCCACGGCGGCGGAGTCGCTTCTGTTAATTGGTTGGTAAAACATGGCGCTAAAGTGACCGTGACTGATTTAAAAACGGCTAAGGAATTAAAATTATCACTTAAAAAACTTAATAACTTATCAAAATGTAAACTGGTATTGGGCCGACACCGAGAGATTGACTTTAGGAATGCTGACATAATCGTGCAAAATCCGGATGTGCCCAAAGAGTCAAAATATTTAAAAATTGCCAAGAAGGCCGGTATTTTGATTGAAAATGAAGCCAGTCTTTTTTTTAAAAATTGTGCGGCAAAGATTGTTGGGGTAACTGGCACTCGCGGGAAATCAACTACCAGTACTTTGATTTATGAAATATTAAATAAATCAGAGATCAGAAATCAGAGATCAGAAATCAGAGATCAGAAATCAGAGATCAGAAATCAGAGATCAGAAATCAGAATCTGGCTGGCTGGTCAGCCCCAGCAGCCGATGATGGCGATTTTGGATAAGGTTAAAAAAAACGATTTGGTTGTTTTGGAACTTTCTTCCTGGCAGTTGGAAATATTGGGCCAGCAAAAATTAAGTCCACATGTTGCCATAGTTACCAATATCTATCCGGATCATTTGAATCGCTATTCTTCAATGGCCGGGTATATCACCGCTAAAAAAAATATTTTTAAATTTCAAAGTAAAAACGATTTTGTAATTTTAAATTTTGATAATACTCAAACCAAAAAGATGGGTCGCGAAGTTTTGAGCCAAAGATTTTGGTTTTCCAAAAAATATTTAGCTGATCAGAACAGTTGTTTTTTAAAAGGGGATTATATATATTTTCAACAAAATGGCAAAATAAGCAAACTGGTTAATCCAGAAATTTCTAAATTAAAGGGTGAGCATAATTTGGAAAATATTTTAGCCGCCAGCGCAGTCGCTGGTATTTTTGGCGCTAAGCCAAAAGATATCCAAAATGGTCTGAAGAATTTTTTTGGCTTGCCCGGAAGAATTGAATTGATCAGAACAGTTAAAGGTATAAAATATATCAATGATACAACGGCAACTACGCCTGACGGAACAATGGCAGCGCTTAAGGCTTTGCCGGCAAAAAAGATAGTTTTAATCGCCGGCGGCACTTCAAAAAATATTCCCGATTTTAAATATCGGGAATTAGCCAAAATAATTAGTCAACGATGCAGGGCTGTAGTTTTATTACCTGGTGGCGGCAGTGATCAAATTCTAAAGGTCTTAAGCCGGGTTAACTTTAAACCAGTTGTTTATCATACCGCTGACATGGTGCAGGCAGTTACTTTGGCCGCCAGCTTGGCCAAAAACAATGATATTGTTTTGTTGTCGCCAGCTTGTGCTTCTTTTAATATTTTTATCAATGAGTTTGACCGTGGTGATAAATTTAATCAGGTAGTAGCAAAATTATGAGAATGGTTCGGGCTTCACAAAGAAATAATGCACCAAAATTTTTTCGAACAGCGAACAAATATTTAGGTTTGCCTGATTATTTTTTGTTATCAGTAATTTTTGGCATTGTTCTTTTTGGTTTAGTAATGCTTTCCTCCGCTTCTAGCGTTGAATCTTACCGACGGTTTAATGACACTTATTATCTATTCAAACATCAGGCGCTTTTTGGTTTGCTGCCGGGCTTGATTTTATTTTTTTTCTTTTATAAATTTGATTACCATAAATTAGAAAAACACACAGTTAAATTTTTTGCCGCTTCAATTATACTTTTGATTTTAGTTTTTATTCCCGGCATTGGTTTGAGTCATGGGCAAGCAAAAAGTTGGCTTAACTTGGGGTTTACTTCGGTTCAGCCAACTGAAGTGGTTAAATTATTATTAATTTTGTCTTTGGCCGGCTGGTTTTCCTATCGCGGTAAAGAAATGAATAAAGATTTTTGGAATGGCTTAGTGCCTTTCACGGTAATGCTGGGTTTGGTTTCATTATTGATAATTTTAGAGCCTGACTTTGGTACGTTGTTAGTAATTGCCACAATTGCGTTGGCAGTTTATTTTTCAGCCGGTGCCAGCTTAATGCATATTTTTAGCCTGGGTTTGGCGGGACTAGCCGGCATTGGCCTATTATTTACCATGGCGCCTTATCGGCTGGCCAGATTAACAATTTTTTTAAATCCCGGACTTGATCCGCAGGGAACCGGTTACCATATTAGCCAAGCTTTGCTGGCTATTGGTTCTGGTGGCTGGTTGGGATTAGGTTTTGGTCAATCGCAGCAGAAATTTGCTTATTTGCCCGAAGTAATTGGCGATTCAATTTTTGCAGTCATTAGCGAGGAGTTAGGATTTTTATTTGCTGCCGCTTTGGTCATTGCCTTTTTAGTTTTAGCTTGGCGAGGCTTTAAATTAGCTCAATCAGCTCCTGATGATTACGCCCGTTATATTGTCGTTGGTATTATCTCTTGGTTTGTTTTTCAAGCCTTTATTAATATTGCTGCCATTGTCGGTTTAATGCCGCTAACCGGTGTGCCTTTGCCTTTCATCAGCTACGGTGGTACCGCCTTGGCAGCGGCTTTAGGGGCAGCGGGAATTTTAGCCAATATTTCGCGGCAAACAAAAAGCTTAAACAGTTAAAATAGATATAAAAATAAACTGTGACCATATGGTTACAGTTTTATTATATAAAAAGTATTTTATGAGTGGCGTGATTTTTCGCCGAAGGCGAGTTATCCCGACGTAAAGTCGGGATCCCCTGGGGTGGCGATCCGCTATCACGTTGATTGAATTCAGTTCGGACTAAAAATGGCGCTAAGCGCCACCCCCGAGCCCCCACGCTTAATTTAATTTTTATTTATCATTGATTTTTTCTTAAAAATCTGCTATTTTTTTAACATGAGAATTATATTTTCCGGGGGTGGAACAATGGGTTCAGTTAGCCCTCTGATTGCTATTTTTGAGCAAATAAAAAAACAAGAGCCGCAGTCGGAATTTTTGTGGGTTGCCACGAAAGATGGGCCGGAAACTACTTTAATTTCCAGTTACCAAATTCCAATCAAAAAAATTTCTGCCGGTAAACTTCGTCGTTATTTTAGCATCAAAAATTTATTTGATCCGTTTTTGGTCATGGCGGGTTTTCTTCAATCGCTTTTTATTATTAGCCGATTTAAACCCCAAGTGGTAATTTCGGCCGGTGGTTTTGTTTGCGTGCCTTTAATTTGGGCCGCTTGGCTATTGCGCCGCCCGACTTTGATTCACCAGCAAGATATTGAACCAGGTTTAGCCAATAAACTAATGGCGCCGGTGGCCAATATTATTACGGTTACTTTTGAAAAATCGTTGGCTGATTTTGGGCCCAAAAAAACAGTTTGGGTTGGTAATCCTTTTCGGCCAGATATTTTAGAAGGAAATAAAGAAGAAGGCTATAAATTTTTTAATTTTGATCCGGCCATACCGACAATTTTGATAACCGGCGGCGGCACGGGGGCGGCTGGTTTAAATGATTTAGTTTTAGCCAGTGTTTCTGGGTTAGTTCAGTTTTGCCAAGTAATTCATCTAACCGGTGGTCGGACCAAAGAACAGGCAACCCACTCGCGCTATCGCAGCTATGATTTTTTAACCGACCAGCTAAAAAACGCTTATGCCATTTCTGATTTAGTTATCAGCCGAGCAGGCTTGGCTACTTTAACCGAGTTGGTGGCCCTAAAGAAGCCGGCTATTATTATTCCGATGGCCAGAAGTCATCAAGAAAAAAATGCTTTGGAGTTTTTCCGTAATAACGCTGTTGCTATGCTATCGCAAGAAGGTTTAACCCCTGAAAGTTTTGTTTTAGCAATTAAGCAATTATTGTTTGATTCGGCTGAACTAAATAATTTGAGCCGAAATATTGCCAAGATGATGCCACTTGATGCCACAGAAAAAATTATTAAAATGATTTCTTAGTTTATGACAGTTGATTTAAGTAAAATTAAAACAGTATATTTTATTGGCATTAAGGGTGTAGCCATGTCAGGGTTAGCCGTGATTTGTAAGCAGCGGGGTATGGCAGTTTTTGGTTCGGATGTTTCAGAAAAATTCATCACTGATAAAATATTAGCGGACTCTAACATTGAAGTTTATGAGGAATTCTTGGCTCAAAATTTGGATTGCAATCCGGATTTAGTAGTGATTGGCACTTCCTGGGGTGATGACAACGTTGAAGTAGAAGAAACAAAAAAAAGAAAGATTCCTTTTATTACTGATTCGCAAATGCGCGGCTTATTGAGCCAGGAAAAAAGAACCATTGCCGTTACCGGAGTGCACGGTAAAACCACTACGACCGGAATTTTAGCTTATCTTTTTTTTAAAGCTGGTTTACAACCAAGTTTTTTAATTGGCACTGGCATTGTGCCGGATTTAAAAAGCAATGCCGCCTGGAGTAAGGGTAAACATTTTATTGTTGAAGGTGATGAATACGTGCGGAGTCGGGAAGATAAAATCCCGAAATTTTTAGATTTAGAACCGGCTATTTCTTTAATTACGAGTTTGGAATGGGAACATGTTGATGTCTATCCGAGCCTAGAATCAATGGAAAAAGTTTTTGCCGAGTTGATTTTAAAAACCAAAGATTTGACCGTGGTTTGTGGCGACTGGCCCAGTCTTAAAAAAATAATTTTGGGAATTGATAAAAAAATTATTACTTACGGGTTTGACGAAAATAATTTATGGCAAGCTTATGATGTCAGGCAAGATTTTGATCAGACTTACTTTAAAGTTCGGCAAAAAGACAAAGAGTTTGGCGAATTTAGTTTAAAGCTTTTTGGTGACCACAATGTTTTAAATGCTTTAGCCGCAATTGTAATTGGTTTAAATGAAGGGATAGATTTAGAAAAAATTCGGATAATTTTAAAAGATTTTTTAGGCACGGAGCGGCGATTTGATGTTTCCCAAAGAGATGATATTACTTTTATTGATGATTATGCTCACCACCCAACTGCCATAAAAACTACCTTAAAAGCAATTCGCCATCGTTATCCCAGCCAGTCGGTTTGGTGCGTGTTTCAGCCGCACATGGCTTCGCGGACCAAGGCTTTACTTGATGAATTTGCTCAAAGTTTTTCGGACGTGGATTTGGTTTTATTGGCCGATATTTTTGCTTCGGCCCGCGAGCAAGCCACTGATATTACCTCAAAAGATTTAGCTGAAGCGACCAAAAAGTATCAACCAAACACAATCTACTCAGGCGACTTAAATCAAACCATTGATTATTTGAAAGATAAAATTAAACCGGGAATGGTTTTAGTCACTATGGGAGCAGGGGATGTGTATCGGGTGAGAGATAAGTTATTAGGCTATTAGCTTGTAGCTTTTAGCTGTTAGAAATTATCTAAAAGTGATTATGCTTAATAAATTGCAACAAAAACTTGGAGATGTCAAAACTGATGAGCCGATGGCTCAGCATACGACTTTTAAAATTGGCGGACCGGCCAAGTATTTTTATACGGCTAAAAACAGTGCGGAATTGTTAAACGCAGTTAAAATTGCCGAGAAGCTTAAATTGTCATATTTTATTTTAGGTTGGGGGAGCAACTTGCTGGTTTCTGACAATGGTTACGATGGTTTGATTATTAAAAACTTAAGTGACAAACTTGAAGTTCAAGGTGATGAAATTTTTGTGGAATCCGGAGTTAACCTTAGCCGTTTAGTCGGCTTGGCGGCTCAAGCCGGGTTAAGCGGCTTAGAAACTTTAGCGGGGATTCCCGGAACGGTTGGGGGAGCGGCTTTTGGCAATGCGGGTGCGTACGGGATTAGCATCGGCAAGCTAGTTAAAGAAGTTGAAATTTATCAAAACGGTAAGGTAAAAAAATTGAGTCAAACGGAAATGCAGTATGATTACCGAAATAGCATTTTAAAAAGTCAGCCGGGCATAGTTTTGTCAGTAACAGTCAAACTGCAGCCAGGTGACAAAAAAGAGATTCATAATAAAGTTATTGAATTAATTTCTGAACGCAATCAAAAATTACCAGCCGAACCCAGTGCCGGTTGTATTTTTAAAAATATCAAACTAGGCAAAGTTGATATTGATAAACAAAGATTTATGAAAGAGCTTGAAATTACCGAAGCGGAATGGCAAAAAGCCACCATGCACGGCAAGCTGTCAATTGCTTTTATTTTGGACCGTTTAGGCCTAAAAGGAAAAACTATTGGCGGTTGTCAAATCTCGGAAAAACAAGCAAATTTTTTTGTTAACATTGGCAATGCCAAGGCGGAACACGTGATTATGCTAATTTCCGAAGTTAAAATGCGGGTGCGTAATCAGCTGGTAGTTCAACTTGAAGAAGAAATTCGTTATTTGGGTTTTTAAAAAAAGAGAGCGATTCACTTTTTGGAATCGCCCTGGTTGTCAGGTTATTTCGGCCGCAAGGACCTGTTTGATGAGCACAATTATATTTTTCAGGCTTGTTGCTGGTGGCTTATTAAAGTAGCCATCCAGTCCCAAGGCGGCCGGGTCTTCAAACCGTCTGGTGACGTCTGGGTCGCCAGACATCAGGATGAACTTTACACCGTATTTGAGCTCTTGGATTTGATGCAACAACTCCAAGCCGGCGTCCAGAGCCGGGGCATTTTTGTCGCAAACAACTAAGTCAAGTTGTAGCCCAGTG
Organism: Patescibacteria group bacterium; assembly: GCA_041649675.1. GTDB lineage: Bacteria > Patescibacteriota > Patescibacteriia > Buchananbacterales > UBA6539 > JBAYJS01. Next base: position 23,879 of record JBAZMQ010000001.1, read on the forward strand.
CTTATTGCTTCCAAGGCTTCGTTTGTGTCGTTCACACTCAGAACATTAAACCCAGCCGTTCGCAGAGATTCGGATAGAATTTCCAGCAATTCTGGGTCATCATCAACAACTAATATTTTCTGTTTTTCCATGCATCTCCCTCCTTTCAGGGTAATTGCAAATATTGTAGTTTGTACGCCCGACTCATTATGGTACTAAGATTTGTTACCCTTGTCAAGATTGCAAAAATATAGTAAAATATTAGGACAATATTTAAAGAATTTATATTTTAATTTAATTTCCAATGGCTATACTCAGTAAAATTTTTGGTGACCCCAATGCTAAATTTATTAAAACTTTGCAGCCTTTGGTTGATCAAATTAATCAGCTTGAAGAAAAAATTAAGGCTTTATCTGACCAGCAGCTTAAAGAACAAACCCAAAAATTCAAAAATGAGTTAAAGAATGGCAAAACCTTGGATGATATTTTACCTGAGGCTTTTGCCAGTGTTAGGGAAGCTGCCCGGCGAACCTTAGGTTTGCGTCATTACGATGTTCAGCTTTTGGCGGGTATGGTTTTGCATCGGGGACAAATTTCAGAACAAAAAACTGGGGAAGGAAAAACTTTATCAGCGACTTTAGCGTTATATTTAAATTCGCTTACGGGCAAAGGTTGTCATTTGGTAACAGTCAATGATTATTTGTCCCGTCGCGACTGCGGTTGGATGAGTCCGATTTACAATTTATTGGGAGTAAGCTCCGGCGTCATTATTCATGAGGCGGCTTTTTTGTATGACCCTGAATATACTGATCAAAATTCTACCGATGAAAACCTGATTCATTTGCGGCCCTCGCCGCGGCGGGAAGTTTACCAAGCTGATATTACTTACGGTACCAACAATGAATTCGGTTTTGACTATTTGCGCGACAACATGGTTGCGGAGTCCGAACAGATGTCGCAGCGGGAATTAAATTATGCCATTGTTGATGAGGTGGATAGTATTTTAATTGACGAAGCCAGAACGCCTTTAATTATTTCTGCGCCGGACATGGAGTCAACTGATAAATATCAAAAGTTTGCGCGGCTAGTTACTCAGCTTAAAGAAAACGAAGATTACAATATTGATGAAAAAATGCGGGCAGCGACTTTGACCGAAGAGGGAATTAGCAAAATGGAAAAATTGTTGGGCGTGGAAAACATTTATACCGAAGGCGGCATTACCGAAGTTCATCATGTTGAGCAGGCTTTGCGGGCTTATGCTCTTTTTAAACTTGACCGCGATTATGTCGTTAAAGACGGTGAAATAATTATTGTTGATGAATTTACCGGCCGGATGATGTATGGCCGTCGTTACAGCGAAGGTTTGCACCAAGCAATTGAAGCCAAGGAAGGTGTTGAAGTTCAAAGAGAAAGCCGGACGTTAGCGACTGTGACTTTCCAAAATTATTTTCGGTTGTATGACAAATTGGCCGGCATGACCGGAACCGCTGCGACCGAAGCTGAAGAGTTTTCTAAAATTTATAATTTAGACGTAACCGTAATACCGACTAACAAGCAAATGATTCGGCTTGATCTGGCCGACCGGATTTATAAAAATGAAGAAGCCAAATTTAAAGCGGTCGTCCAAGAAGTTAAAGAACGAAACGCCAAAGGTCAGCCGGTTTTAATTGGTACAATTTCCATTGAAAAAAATGAGCTGTTGGGCGAAATGCTTAAGCGCGATGGCATTGAGCCGCAGATTTTAAATGCCAAATTTCACGAAAAAGAAGCCCAAATTATTTCCCAAGCTGGACGTTTGGGCGCCGTGACAGTCGCTACTAACATGGCTGGCCGCGGTGTTGATATTAAATTGGGCGGCGACCCAACCGACTCCGAAGAAGAAAAAAAAGTTAAAGAGTTAGGTGGTCTTTTAATTATTGGCACGGAGCGGCATGAATCGCGGCGCATTGATAACCAGTTGCGCGGTCGCGGCGGTCGGCAAGGTGATCCCGGCAGCTCGCAGTTTTATATTTCCATGGATGATGATTTGATGCGCATTTTTGGTTCCAACCGGATTAAAAATATGATGGAAACTTTAAAAATTCCCGATGATATGCCAATTGAGCACGGCATGATTTCTAAATCAATTGAAGCGGCTCAAAAGAAAGTTGAAGGCTATCATTTTGATACCAGAAAACATTTGGTTGAATATGATGATGTTTTAAATAAACACCGCGAAACGATTTATAAAAAACGCCGCGACATTTTGGCCAAGGCGGAATTAAAAACTCAAGTTTTAAATTTGATTCAAGAAGAATTGATGGAGGTGGTTAATTTTCATACTGCCGCCGGCGATGAGAGTAGCTGGGATATTGAGGAAATTTATGAAGTAATTAATACAATTTTTTCGGTGCCAAACCCGGTTCGGTTAAAATTAAAAGACATTCAGCTGCAGGCGGGCAATGAAATTCAAGATAAAACTGCCAGGGGCAAATTGATCGGTTATTTATATAAATTGGCCGTTGAAAATTACAATGCTTTGGAAGAACAAATTGGCAAAACCGTTGGCCGAGATGATGCCATGCGCGACGTGGAAAAAGGAATTTTACTCAGAAGCATTGATACTTTGTGGATTGAGCACTTGGAAGCCATTGATCATTTGCGCACCGGTATTGGCCTGCGTGGTTATGGCCAACGCGATCCTTTGGTAGAATACAAAAAGGAAGCTTTTCGGCTGTTTAAAGATTTGTTAGTGATAATTAGAAAGCAAGTGGTTTATAGTATTTATAAAATTGGTGTGGCCTCGCAAATCGCGCCTTCAGTTATGCAGCAAGCCGGCAGTTTGAATTTTAATGCGCCGGCCAAGGAAATGACCAAAGGTTATTCCGCTATCAAACAAGCGGCGGCTGATACGCCACAGCAAAAAGAAGCGGCTAGCCACAATCAACCGTTGCCCAATGATGACAATACTCATTTTGACGGCCAAAAAGTCGGCCGCAATGATCCTTGTCCTTGCGGATCCGGCAAGAAGTTTAAAAAGTGTTGCGGAAAATAAAAATATTATAATAAATTTATAAAATAATATGAATAATTTTAATAGAATATTTGGTTCGGGGCCGATAGGATTACTTATAAGCTTGGTATTATTATTTTTTGCATTTTATCTAAAAGATTTATTTGACACTCCAAAAATATTTATTGCCCAAGATTTTACACGTCTGCTAATTTTTACAACTTTAACTATTGTTAGTGTTGTAATTATTGTTTGGAGTATCGTTTCACTAAACCCAAAATTAAGAGGAAAAACCCTCATAACAACAGGAGCTTTAAAATATTTTCGTCATCCCTTATATGCCGCGTTTCTAACTTTTTTTAATTTCGGATTGGCGATTTTATTAAACAATTGGATATTTATTATCTGGGCAATCCTTCTCCACCCTATATGGCATTTACTTGTTGCCAAAGAAGAAAAGATGTTAAAAATAACCTTCCCTAATGATTACGAAGATTATTGCAATAAGACAGGAAGATTTTTCCCTAAATTATTTTAAAATTTAATATATTATTAAAACGTTGCTCGTCTGCCGAGTTTACGAAAGACAAAGTCGCAGATTCAGCAGACGAGCAGGCGAGAAAAATCGATTGGGCAAAAGCTCCCCAGTCTCCTACTAACCCCTGCGGTTAACCATAGAAATATAAATAGTGTAATAGAGACAAAATTTAGGAGAAACTAATTAATATAGTTCCTCTCTCCGTTCTCGGAGAGAGGACAGGAGTGAGGCAACAAACTCCGTAACCTCACCCGGTCTCTTGGCTTCGCTTAAGGACCACCCTCTCCGTCTTCGGAGAGGGAAGATAATAAAGGTATAAGCAGTGCCATGGAAAGTAGAACTATGAAAATAACTTTTATCCAAATTGGCGGAACTATTGATAAAGAATATCCCAGATTAACTAAAGGATATGCCTTTGAAATAGGTGAGCCAGCGGTCAAAAGGATTTTAGAGAAGGTAAATCCTGGATTTGAGTATGAAATTATTTCTTTACTGCAAAAAGACAGCCTGGATCTCACTGAGGCAGACCGACAAAAAATTCTTGAGACTGGCAAAAGTATTTCTAACGATAAGATTATTATGACTCATGGTACTGATACAATGATTGAGACTGCAAACAAGCTAAGTGAAATAAAGGATAAAACTATTGTAATCACGGGCGCCATGAGACCGGAGAAATTTTCTGATTCCGATGCTATGTTTAATGTCGGTGCGGCGGTTATTGCTTTGCAAACATTGCCTCACGGCGTCTATATCGTTATGAACGGAAAAGTTTATAGTTATAATAAGGTTAAAAGAGATACGGAAACCGGCCAATTTGTTGAAATTTAATTTTTTAGTGGTGAAGGGGTAGTATATTCGTCTGAATATGTTAAAATTTAAATAGTTTGAATTAACAATAAATTTATGTTTGAAAGACATCAAAAACAATTTAGAGCCGAGCCGCAGGGAGCCGAAACTGACAGTCTTAAGGATATTGAGGAAATTGAAGAAGGTGAAACTTCTGAAACTGAAGATATTAGCGTGCCAAAATCAGAAGCTCAAGAACCGCGCCAAGAATCAGTTGAAACCGTAGCTGAGCTTTTGGTTTCTTGGGCTAAAGATTACGAAGAGGTTCAGGATGAAGGAGCTAAAAGAGAGTTGGCTTACAAAATTTTAAAAATGGAAATGGCTTTAGGCACTGCCAAACTTAGTGCTGATAAAGTAAAAATTAGGAAAGCTGAGAATGGAACATTGGGACTTTTTGATCCCGAAAGTGGGGAAATTGCCATTACTGAAGAAGGTCTTGAATTGCCGCCCCAGCATTTTGCCGATGTTTTTGTTCATGAGTCAGCCCATGCCGGCAAGCTAACCGGACATTCAATTATGGATGAAGGGATGGCTGAGTGGTTTACCATTCATCGTTTGCCAAATGCCATGCAAGGAATTTATGTTCAAGAGCGTCAAAGGGCTATAAATACTTTTGGCGCCGACGCCATGGCTAAGGCAGCTGAAAAATATGATTACCACAGACCCACCAGGTTAGCTGAATTGTATTTGGAAACTGAGTTGGAGGATAGATGGAACTTGGGTTTAAAAAGGAAAGTAAGCGCCAAATCAGGCAAAGAAGATAAAACTTTGGCCAAAGCCGCGGCTGGTGAATTAAAATTGGTTGATAATCTTTTTAAAAAAGGAGTGCCGGACTTATGGCATTCTCTTAAAGAAGTTGATTCTGATTTTTTTCAGGCCGTTGGTTTAAAAATATTAAAGCGTTTAAATAAGCAGGAAGCTTAATATACATCTTCAAGTATGGAGACAAAAGACAAAATCCGTACTTTGGCAAAAAAAATTTGGGATTACCATTTATTAAATCAGAAATTGGAAAAAGCTGATTGTCTTTTGGTTTTAGGCAGCAATGATTTGAGGGTGGCTCAGAGGGCAGCCCAATTATTTTTAGACGGTTTTGCGCCTTACATTGTTTTTTCCGGCACCGGTTTTGGCCATAAAGATGATTTACTTTCAACCAGCTGGTCTGAATGGGGCAAAGCCGAAGCCGAAGTTTTTGCTGATGCGGCCATAGAGTTAGGCGTACCCAAGGATAAAATTATTATTGAGAAAGAATCGCAAAACACCGGTCAAAACATTTTGTTTACCAAAAAATTGTTAAATAGTCTTGACCTAAATCCAAAAAAAATAATTTTGGTCCAAAAATCATATATGGAACGCCGGGCTTTTGCCACGATTAAAAAGTTTTGGCCAGAGATTGAAGTAATTGTTACTTCACCGCCAATTTCTTTTGACAATTACCCAAATGATCAAATTTCTGAAGAAAAATTAATTAATCTTTTAGTTGGGGATTTACAGCGGATTAAATTGTATCCGCAAAAAGGTTTTCAAATTCCGCAAGAAATTCCCGCTGATGTTTGGCAGGCCTATGAGGATTTGGTAGCGGCTGGTTATAATCAACATTTAGTAAATTAAAGAAGTTCCCTTCTCCCATTTGGGAGAAGGGGAAGGGGATGAGGTAGCGGACATGAATACCAACATTTCTAGAATATTACGTAAAAACCAAACTCCTCACGAAAGAAAACTTTGGGGTTGTCTTAGAAATCGTGAATTGCAGAATTTAAAATTCAGGCGTCAATATAAAATTGGCAAATATGTTGTTGATTTTTACTGTCCAACCAAAAAATTAGTAATTGAGCTTGATGGCGGTTGGCACAACGAAGAAAAGAATATAATTAAGGACGAGGAAAGAAGCAGATACCTCGAGAGTCAAGGTCATAGAGTCTTGAGGCTTTGGAATAATGATATTGATAATAATTTAGAAGGTGTGATTGAAGAAATTATAAAATTTTGTGGTTTAAATTAGTTTAAGTAATTATTGAGTTTGTAACCTCACCCCAACCCTCTCCGTGATCGGAGAGGGAGGGCTATGGAAAAATTAAATATAAAAAAATTATGGAAAATTTAGAACAAAGAATTCAAAAAATTGAAGCAAGAAATTTAAGCGTTCAAAAAGATAAGGCTTGGGAAACCAGCTGGACCAGGCGAATATTACTGGCAATATTTTCTTATTTGGCAATCGGGGTTTATCTTTGGGCTATTAAAATTCCGCATGCCTGGTTAAATGCCATTGTGCCGGCCGTGGCCTTTATGATTCAAACTTTGACTTTGCCGTTTTTTAAAAAACTTTGGTTAAATTTTAAGGGTAATGGACAACAAAAATTTTGATTGTATGGAACCGATTCTATTTAAAAAATTTGATTCAATTTCGGAAGCGGAGTTGGCAAAAAATATTTTAATCAAAAAAGGGATAAAGAGTTTTATTGAGAAAGGCGGTTTACAGTTTCCCGGCGACTCGGGCGATATGTACGGAGCGGATTTATATGTTTTAACCAAAGATTTAAAACAAGCCGAGGAAATTTTAAATTTATAAAAAAAGACTCCTTTTGATTTTAGGAGTCTGGTGTTTGTGGAGAAAAGAGAGCGTCAATTGCTGTTCCTACGGGGCTGTTGCTGGTCAGTTGCTTGTACCAGGTACCAAGCTCTTCTGTGGCTTCAGCGAATTGGTCAATAATGCCGAGCGGGAAATCCTCACTTAATTTAATCAGGCCGTTAAGACTGAATTTGATAAGTTGGAGATAGATAAGCATCTCCTCAGGGTTGCCTTTCTGAACCCAGAGTTTATCTGGATCAATGTCTTTAATCGGTATTATACCTTGATGAAAGATATTGACTATTTGCCTGATTCCTTCGGTGACCTGATCGTATTCCGGAAGACGGCTGGCAAATTTTTCCAGGTTAGCAAGGCCTGCTTCCATTTTTTGAATGACCGAACTGGGAATACCCAGGTTTTGCAGCCTTATAATCATCCAAAAGATTGTTTGGGCCGCCATTACTACTGATGAGGTTGATGTCTTTTTTGAATCAATCATTTCTATACTCCTTGTAACGAGTTTTTGTGTCCACTGAAGTGAAATAGGGTGCTACTTACTATAGGGAAATTACTATTTAAAAATAATTTTGTCAAATATGCCTGAGCTACCTGAAGTTGAAACTTTACGCCGAGAGTTAAATTCAATAATCAAAGGTAAGGTAATCAAATCTGCGGTTTGCAATTGGCCAAAGATGGTTAAGCCATTGACGGTTTTGGAATTTCAAAATCAAATTAAGAATAAAAAAATTACAGACATAAAAAGAAAAGCTAAAGTTTTAATTTTAGATCTTGCCGGTCCGTTGTCGCTTTTGATCCATCTTAAGCTAACTGGACAGTTGATTTACAGAGATAAGAAAACAGAGAACAGAAATCAGAGGCTTGTTGTTGGGGGGCATCCGCTGCCGCTTCGTTCCAGCGAGACAAATCCTCAAAAAGGTGGTAGCAATGGTTTACCGAATAAATTTACTCATTTGACTTTGAATTTTAGCGATGGTTCAAAACTATTTTTTAATGATTTGCGGAAATTCGGTTGGGCAAAGCTAGTTGATGATTCAGGTTTGGCTGAAGTGATTGAAAAACATGGACCCGAACCTTTAACTAAGGAGTTTACTTTCAAATATTTTTTAGCGATATTAAAAAAGTATCCGAACCGAAAAATTAAACAGATTCTATTGGATCAAAATTTAATTTCCGGTTTGGGCAATATTTATGCTGATGAAAGTTGTTTTTGGGCTAAAGTCAGGCCAACCAGAGTTAATAAGACTTTAAAACCCGAAGAGATCAAAAAATTATTTTATTGTATTCCAAAGATTTTAAAGTTTGCCATTGGCAAAAAGGGGACATCGGCTAATACTTATGTTCGTTTGTCTGGCCAGCCTGGCGGCATGGAGCCGTATTTAAAAGTTTACGGCAGAAAAGGGGAGAAATGCCAGCGTTGCGGCGGGGTAGTGGAAAAAATAAAATTAAACGGCCGCGGGACGCATTTTTGTCCAAAGTGTCAGAAATAAAAAAATAACCCTGTGATTCCGTAAGGGAAAAACAGAGTTAGGATTAATGAGCGGTTTGGATTTTGGCAACGAGCGCCATCAGCCTCCGGCCGTATTCAACATAGCTTTTGTAGAGCTCTTCTTCGCTATCGGCTTTTTGTCCGGTGTGGACTACGGCCGCCAGGTGCGGCTCAATGGAAAAACCGCCATCATAGCCTTTAGTCAGCAAGTCTTGGATGATTTCCTCGACATAGCCATCACCATCACCAGGGTAGGTGTAAATTTCTGGTTTATCAGGGTCCAATATTTTGGCGTCTTTGATATGGACGTAGCCAATATCTTTTCTGACGGCCTGATACCACTTCCAGGAGTTTTTGCCGTGGGCGGGTGCATTACCGGTGTCAAAAAGAACCTTAAATGCGGAATAGGCGGCCATGGCTTCAAGCAGGGCGACATTGTTTTCTACCGATATACCGCCATAGCCGCTGCAGTTTTCGTGAGCAAGCGTTATCCTAAGATCTCCAGCGATATTGGCTAATTCGCGCATGCGGCGAATGGCTTCACGGCGCCAGTCGGCTTCAGAAACGGGATTTTTGGGATCGTTGGGCCAGCTCATGACCCGAATTCGTCGCTCTGGCATTTCCAGGATATCCATGCAAGCCGCTGCGGCATACAGATCAATGATATCCAGGGAAAAATCTCCCGTAATCGGCCGCGACCAGTCGCCGATTTTGCTGGCCAGATTGGAAACAGTTATACCGGCTTGTTTGAGTTGCCTGGCAATTTTTATCACCTTTGATAACGGCAGGTCAAGGATTGGTATGCCATCAACCAATCTTAATTCCAAATACTCCCAGCCCAATTCTTCATGGGCTTTGATTTGGTCGTCAATAGCCTGCCCGGCTTCATCAGATATTCCTGAGAAAAACACAGTTTATTCCTCCTTCTTTTACCCTGAGTCCCAGGGTTGTTTTTGGCTGACGGAAATTAGCATAGCAAGACAATGCAATGCTTTATGTTTTTTAGCTTTTTTGGGATTAATTGTCAAGCCTTAAATTTATAAATTAAGCAGATTTAATAATAGGTTAATGTTTATCAAACACGATACGACCCCAGAGTGAGATTTAACTCCGGGGTCGTTAATTGCAATGAACTTTTTACAGATCCTGCAGTTGGATTTCTAGGTCGTTGACCTTTAACAGAGTCACATACTTTGCAACCATTTTGCCGATGTCCGGCTGGCGTTTCAGATATTTTTTAATCTGACTTGTTACCAGCCGGTCGTTGCTCCACAAGGCCGCAGCTACCGCAATGGCGGCATTAGGCTGCCGCTCAGGTGGTAAACTGTTTATCCAGGTACCGAGACTGGTTAAAACATCACCTTGACTGGCGCTGGTCGGAAAGTAAATCCGGTAGTTGGTTTTTAGCCTGGCGTATTCTACTTCAGTGGTTTCTAAAATTACGCCGAGCTGATAGAGGTAACCTATTACCTCTTTGGCGGTGCCATGTTTATTCAACCGCCGTAGCTGATGGCTTAAGTGTATTGGCCAGATCAATACAATACAGGCAAATACTCCGCAGCCTAATACTACCAAAAACACATCCAACTTACTCATACTGTTTCCTTTTTTCTTGCCGCTCATATTTGAGCGTGCAGTTGTGCTTAAACACTTTTTTAGACTAGACGGACCAGTCCCGGGAAGACGGACCTCCCGATGGTTAAGCTTCGTTGTAATATATCATATAATTTGTTATTTGTCAATGTTATTTAATTTTTTTATTTAAATTGAGCTATTTTTGAGTACAAAAAATCTCGTTTTTCACGAGAAAATTAAAATAAACTAAAGATGACGTTTCTTAAACAAAAAAAACTATAATAAGCTCAAAAACCAGGTCAAAACTATTCCCCAGAGAGCGCCGGCCGAAACTTCTAAAACACTGTGGCCCATTTGTTCACGAAAAAGCGGCAAGTCTTTTTTTTCCGTTTCGGGTAATCGTTTAATAAACTTATTGAAGGTTTTGGCTTGCTGGCCTAAGATATTTCTGAAGCCAGCTGCATCGCGCATGGTTAATAGAGTAAAAACCAAAGCTAAGGCAAAAATTGGTGAATCCAAACCTTGCCTGATTGCGATTAAGGTTGTGATTGAAACAGCAAAAGCAGTATGGGAAGAGGGCATGCCGCCATAACTAATAAACATGCTCTTGAGATCAAAATTGCCTTTAATGCCATCGGTTAGCAGTTTTAAAGTTTGGCTGGTAATTAATGCAATAATTGGTATAATAATATAAGACAGATCCATGGTTTTGGAATTATGAATCCCGCCTACGCTCGCTTCAGCGAGCTTCGGCGGGCAAGTATGAATTAGAATATATAATTTTAATTTTTTGTTTATGGATATACTTTATTCAACTATTGCTGGTATAATCCAAGGTTTAACGGAATTTTTACCGGTTTCCAGCTCCGGTCATTTGGTTTTTTTTCACTATTTTTTTGGTTTTGATTTTATCAATGATTTGTCGTTTGATGCGGTTTTGCATTTGGGTACTCTGGCGGCACTAGGGTTATTTTTTTTCTCCGATATTTTCAAATACCTGGCTGCGTTTTTTCAAAGTTTTATCCGTTGGAATATTAAATCGGATGTTAATCAGCGTTTAGCTTGGTATCTTTTTTTGGCTACCATTCCGGCGTTATTGGTTGGTTATTTTTTTGAAAGTCAGATTGAAACAGTTTTTCGCAGCCCGGCTTTAGTGGCTTGGGTTTTTATAATTTTTGGTGTGATTCTTTATTTGGCGGATAAGTATTTGCTGACTAACCGGTCAATGAATCAATTAACTTTAAGTAATTCGTTAATCATTGGTCTGGCCCAAGCCCTGGCTTTGATTCCGGGCGTTTCGCGGTCCGGTATTACCATTGTAGCAGGTTTGACCCAAAATTTAAAACGGGAACAGGCCGCCCGTTTTTCTTTTTTGCTGGCCATACCGGCAGTTTTTGCCGCCGGCGCCAAAAAAATGCTTGATTTATATCAGCTGCAGGCTTTTTCTTATTCTAATTCTTTAATTTTGTTGGTTGGATTTTTAGCTTCAGCTGTAGTCGGTTATTTGTGTATTAAATATTTTCTTAAATTTTTAGAAAATCATTCTTTGAAGGTTTTTGCTTATTATCGCATTGTCGTGGGAGTTATAGTCTTAGTAGTTTTATTTTTTAGTTAAAATATGCAAGAATTAATCACTGAATTAATTAAGCAAAGCTATCTTAAGACGCCGTATATCATTGACGCTTTTTACAAAATAAAACGGCGGGATTTTTTGCCAGCGGATTTAGTTAGCCAAGAATCGTTAAATGCGCCCTTGCCAATTGGTCATGGCCAAACAATATCGCAGCCGTTGACCGTGGCTTTTATGTTTGAATTGCTTAAACCCGAACTTGGCCAAAAAATTGTTGATATCGGATCGGGCTCTGGCTGGACCACGGCGCTGCTAGCCGAAATTGTTGGTCCTGGCGGTACGGTTTATGCGGTTGAGCGGGTGCCGGAGTTAGAAAAATTTGGCCAGAAAAATGTTTCTAAATATAATTTTTCTAATGTTGAATTTTTTTGTCAGGACGGCGCCAAAGGGTTGCCAGAAAAAGCACCTTTTGATAGGATTATTGTTGCGGCGGCGGCCTATGAAGTGCCAAAAGCCCTAAAGGATCAGCTAAAAATTGGCGGGCGGCTGGTAATACCGGTTGCCGACCAAAGTTTAAGGCTAATTGAAAAAACCGGCAAAAATGAATACCAGGAAAGAACTTATCCGGGGTTTACTTTTGTGCCGTTAATTGAAGATTAATTTATGAGTGATCATCTAGCTGCTGAAATTGCCGAAACATCTAACGGAGTTGAAATAAGTCCTTATCTTTGGCGTATTGTTACGTCAGGACAAGTTTACGAAAAATTAAATAAACTTTTGGATAATGGCGAAACAGCGGCCGCCAATGGAGAATTTGAGACCTCTTACAAACATTCTATTGATGTTGCTAAGTTGGCTGAAAGTTATGCTGACAGTACAGAATTACTTGAGCCAGAAAAAGAAATTTTTATCACGGCTGCTTTGTTGCATGATATTGGTAAAGATGAAGTGCCGTTAGAAATTTTAACTAAAGACAAACCCTTGTCGCCAGAGGAGAGGCAACAAATTCAGACTCACGCGGTTTCAAGCTGGCAAGACTGCAAAGAGATTGCTGACTCTTTTGCTGACGATGACGAAAAAAGAAAAATGTTTTTAATGATTTCTGAGATTGTTTTAAGACATCACCGGCCAGGTAGTGGAGAATCTTATCCTGATGATGAATTTTTAAAGCATCATTTGGACAATGATCCCAAAGCAGCGGTTTTTCTAGAAGCTGGTAATCGGCCGGCCACAATTGAAGAAATGTCAAATCAACTTTCGGTAATTGATATCTTTGAGTCTTTAAGATCGCATCGGGCGTATCGTGAGCCAGCCGAGGCAGGAGAGGTAGGCAAAATATTGCAGGCCAAATTTCCACTAGTTAATTATCCTAAGGAGCAAAAGTTAATTAATTTTTTAATTTCTAAATTACCAAAATAAAAATGCAAGCAATAATTTTAGCTGGCGGCGAAGGTACTCGTCTTCGGCCGTTAACCTATGAAATTCCTAAAGCGTTGATTCCACTTCAGGGCAGGACTCTAACCGAGCAGGTTTTTGATATTTACAAAGAAGTTGGCGTAAAAGATATTATTCTTTCGGTTAGCTATTTGGCTGACAAAATGATTGCTTATTTTGGTAATGGCAGCAAATTTGGGTTTGCAATCCAATATTTGCGCGAAGATAAGCCGCGCGGTACAGCCGGACCTTTATTGATGTTAAAAGAACAAAGTAAGCCGCTAGACCAAGATTTTTTTATGTGTAATGGTGATAATTTGTTCTCTTTGGATTTGAATAAAATGGTTGAATTTCATAGAAATAATAAGGCAGTGGCAACCATTGCTTTAGTTAAGGCGCCGGACCCGACTCAGGTTGGAGTAGTTAAAATGCAAGGGGATTTAATTTTGGATTTCGTAGAAAAGCCCAGTCGGCAGCAGGCGCCATCAGATTATGCTAATTCCGGTTATTACGTTTTTTCACCAAAAATTTTTGATTATTTGCCTCAAAAAGATTTTGTGATGTTGGAAAAAGATGTTTTTCCGGTTTTAGCCAAAGCCGGAAAACTGTTTGGTTTTAAAGCTGAGGGCCAGTGGTTTGATACGGGCACACCCCAGCGTTATGATCAGGTTCAAAAAGAATGGCGAGGAGTGAACAAAACCATTTAATAATTAACTTTTGAAAATGATTAAAAAAGTAATTAAATTGATTCTATCGATTATTATTATAACCGTCGTTGGTGGGGTGGCTTATTATTTTTATGATATTGGTGTGCCTAATTCTAAAGATAGTCAAACTAGAATTTTTATCGTGCCTCAGGGTTTAGGCAGTACCAAAATTAGCCAAGAGTTAAAAAAGAATGGCTTCATTAATAATGATATTATTTTTGAACTTTATGTTTGGATTAATGGTATTAGTAGTAAATTGCAGCCAGGAACTTATGATTTGGCCGGTAATTTAAACATTAAAGAAATTGCCAATATCTTAAGCCATGGTAAAGGTGTAACTCGGGAAATCAGTTTAACCTTTATTGAAGGTTGGAATAATAAAAAGGTGGCCGAAGAATTGGTTAAGGATAATATTACTACGGCTAAAGATTTTTTTGACGTTGTTCAGAAAAAAGCTGATTGGTGGGATAAGTATGATTTTTTGGATAGTAAACCAAGAAATTTAGATCTTGAGGGTTATCTTTTTCCGGACACCTATTCAATTTTTCGTGATGCGAAAGTCCAAGATATCGTCGAAAAAATGTTAGATAATTTTGGTAAAAAGTTGACACCTGAATTGAGACAAGAAATCGAAAAACAAGGCAAAACCGTTCATCAGATTATAACCATGGCTTCGATTATCGAAAAAGAAGTCTCGGTAGATAGTGATCGTAAGATGGTAGCAGACATTTTTTATAAACGATTGGCAATTAATATGCCTTTACAGTCTGACGCGACGGTTAATTATATTACCGGTGGTTCTAGTGTTCGGCCAACTTACAGTGACATCAATATTGATAATCTTTACAATACTTATAAATACAAAGGTTTGCCGCCTGGGCCGATTTGTAATCCCGGCTTGTCAGCAATTTTAGCCGCTATTTATCCAACGCCTAATCAATATTATTATTTTCTAACTACGCCTGACGGCCAGGTGATTTACAGTAAAACGAACGAAGAACATGCTAAGGCCAAAGCAAAATATTTAAAATAGGGTATGACAGTTTGGGACAAGATTTACAGAGATTATCAAAAGAATGGCCAGGGTTGGGCAACATTGGGTAAGGATATCCACCCCTTTTTTAAAAAATTTTTCCGGCAATCAAAATTTAAAAATAAAATGGTTTTGGACTTAGGCTGCGGCGAAGGTAAATATTTAAGATTACTTGATCAGTTTGGTTTTACTGTTTTAGGCATTGATTCCAGTAAAACAGCAGTTAAGATGGCTAACCAAGTTTTGGCTGGTAAGTCCAGGGCAAAATTATCTGATATTTACCGTTACCAAATCCCTAAAAATAAATTTGGTTTGGTTATATCAATTCGGGCCTTGCATCATGCTGACAAGCAGAAAGTAAAAAAATTGATTGACAGTATTTATTTTTCATTAGTGCCTGGCGGAAAAATTTTTATTACTTTACCCGACATTTCCGGAGTAGATAAATGGCGGACATTTCAGAAGGGAAGAGTTAATGTGGCCAAAGGAGTTTTTATTCCCACAGTCGGGCCGGAGAAAGGATTGGTGCACAGTTTTTATTCTCAGGCAGAAATTTTAAAATTATTTTCTAAATTTAAAAAACTCAAATTGGTTATTAAGGACAAAACCGCGCAATGGTTTATTACGGCCGTTAAATAGCTAACTATAAAATTTATGGCAAAAACTTTAGTTATGTCGCTGGGTGGTTCGTTAATTGCGCCCGACGGAGTGGATGTTAATTTTTTAAAAAAATTTCGTTTATTGATTTTAAATTACATTAAAAAAGGTAACCGGGTGATTTTAATTTGTGGCGGCGGTAATACCTGCCGTAATTACAATAAAGCCGCTAAAGCAGTTAATCCAAAAGTGAGCAACCGGGATTTGGATTGGATTGGCATTGCCTCAACCAAGCTTAACGCCGAATTAGTCAGTGCCATTTTTGGTGATGCGGCTGATGAGAGTATCTTAGTTGTACCAAATAAAAAAGTCAGGACAAATAGACGAATTACAGTTGGCGCTGGTTATAAGCCTGGATCTTCCTCGGACAAAGATGCAGTTTTAGCGGCCAAGGCTTTTGGCGCAAAAACCGTAATTAACCTTTCAAATATTACTTATGTTTACGATAAAGATCCAAAAAAGTTTGCCAATGCTAAGCCGCAAAAGCAGATGAGCTGGAAGGAATTTTTAGTTATTGTTGGTAATAAACACATTCCGGGAATGCATGTACCGTTTGATCCGGTGGCCAGTCGTTTGGCGGCAAAATGGGGTATGAAGCTGGTGGTGATGAAAGGCAGCGATTTAAATAATCTGAATAATTTTTTGTTAAACAAAAGCTACCGAGGAACAACCGTTAGTTAGCCGTTGTGTTTATTGACATTTTTTGATTATTTGTTATACTAACTAAGTACAATTTAGAGAGACCACAGACCGTAGGGGCAAAATTGCTCAAATTAGACAAATTCTAGCCCTGCGCAGGCCAAATAGCTAAATCTTTTAGCTTTTTATTGCAAGTCTGTGGCCAAACCACAGCTTTTTGTTTAGCTGGTAACTTATAGCTTGTAGTCCATTGCTAAAAGCTAAAAGCTAAAAGCTAATTACTAAATATTATGGCTAAAACAAGACAGCAAAAAGAAACAACCGTAAAAGATTTAGTCTCTCGGCTAAAAAGCAGCAAATCAATTGTATTTGCCAACTTTGATAAACTCAAAGTTAAAGAGATAGAAAAATTAAGAAAGAATTGCCATCGGGAAAATGTTGATTACGTGGTGGCCAAAAAGACTTTAATGAAAGTTGCTTTTAAGGAAGCGGGGATTACTGACGTTGACCCAAAGACCCTAGATCAGGGTATAGCTTTGGTTTTGGGTATTAATGATGAAGTAGCGCCAGCTAGAATTATTCAAGACTTTGCTAAAGACCATGAGGCTTTAAAAGCCATTGGCGGCGTTTTGGAAGGCAAATTCATTCCTCGGGAAAAAATTATTGAACTGGCTAAGTTACCAAGCAGAGAAGTTTTATTGGCCAAAGTTCTTGGCTCAATCAAGGCTCCAGTCTCTGGGTTTGTTAATGTTTTAGCCGGAAATTTGCGGAATTTTGTTTACGTTTTAAATGCGATTAAAGAAACTAAAAATTAATAATTAAGATAATAAATTTTAAGGAGAATAAAATTATGTCAGAAGAAAAAAAAGTATCCGCCTCTGGCGGAGAAGTACCAGCTAAATTCAAATCATTGGTTGAAGAAATTGAAAAAATGTCAGTCATTGATTTGGCCGATTTAGTCAAAGTGTTAGAAGAAAAATTTGGTGTCTCGGCGGCCGCGCCAGTTGCTGCCGTAGCTGTTGCCGGTGCTGGTGCCGCCGCAGCTGAAGAAAAAACGGAATTTACCGTTGAATTAACTTCAGCTGGTGACAATAAAATTAATGTCATTAAGGCAGTTAGAACCGTTACCGAGCTAGGCTTAAAAGAAGCCAAAGATTTAGTTGACGGTGCGCCAAAGGTTGTCAAAGAAGGTGTCAAGAAAGAAGAAGCTGACAAAATCAAAAAGACCTTGGAAGAAGCCGGTGCCAAAGTTACTTTGAAATAATTTATTTCAAAATAGGTAGAAAGAATTCCCCAATTTTATGTTGGGGTTTTCTTTTTGTAAAAAAAATAAGAGGCTTCGCAAATTTTTGCGTTGCCTCGGTGTTATTCCTCCATTTTTTTGGCGTCTGCATCTTGAGTTTAGCCCCACAACGTTTTGATGCAGCTAATACTGGTGCGCGCTGTTTCTTCGGGGTCAAGCTCGTTGAAATTAAAGCCTTCAACTGAGAGCCAGTGCGGATAGCCGGATTCCTTAAGGGCAGCGGCAACGGGTTGGAAGTCATACTCGCCGCAGCCAGGCCCGCTTAAGTTGCCGGGGTCGTTGAGATGACAGTGCCTGGCTATCGGGGTATACTTTTTAATCAACGAAACCACGGTTTCGGGGCTGGAGCCATAACCCCGGGCCATAGCCTTAATATCCAGGTGTCCTTGGAATTGGTGATGGTCAACTACTTGCACCATATGAGCAAGGTCTGCCATGGTGTTGCAAAAGTTAGTTTCCTCCCAAGCCAGTTGTTCAAAGCAAGCGATGACATCATTGTCTGGCTGGAGTTGGTCAAATACCCGAAGGTAAACTTCGGTGGCGGCAAGTAAGGCTTCGTGTTGGCTGACTTCTGGCAGCAAAGTGCGCTGTTTAGGCGAGCCGTGGACGACTACTTCGCAGTCAAGATCATAAGCCAAATCCATTAGCTCGGCAATTACTTTGGCGGTTTTTACCTTGACCCCTGGATCAAGGCTGGTTAAATGAACGCCTTGTTGCCCGGCTAATAACCAATGGATGGCATAAATTTGCAGCTTGACTGCCTCGGCGGCTTGGCGATAGGCATCGCGCTTGGCCAAAGACATGCTAAGCGGGTTTGGGTTCAGTGTTGGCGCTACAATCTCAACACCGTCATAGCCCAGACTGGCTATAATTTCAAGCACGCGCTTGAAGGTATCCAGGTCTGGTGTACCTTTGGCGTTGGGATTAAACAACGTGTAAAATCCTTCAACGCAAAATGCTACCTTGTTAATCATACTGTGTTCCTTTCTTCCGATGCTTTACATTACTGAAATTAAGGTGTTATAGGAATATTAGTAACATTATTTAACTTTGTCAATAAAAAAATCTCCAGTGTTTAAGCGGGGATTTTTTTAAGTTGGCCAAGCTGCCTTTATTTATTTTAGGTGTTGAGCTGGTACGCCAAGGATTGAAGTGCCATTTAATAAATACATTTTCTTTTCCCTTTCAACCACGATAAAGTCTTTAAGGTCAGTAAAAGCCTCAGAATGGTATTGGTTGATTAAATTGCCATTTTTATCAAAAACTATCAGGCGCTTGGTTGGGGGATCAAGCACATAAAGATATTTTGAAAATTCATCAGTTTTGATTTTGGTTGGATTTTGAATTTTTGGATCAACCACATTGGTTTTAAAATCAACTGGCTTGCCATTTTGCAGCTTAATAATTGAACCGTCAGTTTTAACAATGTAAATTGAACCATCAACCGTAAAGGCTTTGGCGTCATTCAAAACGATATTATCTTTTAACCAGCCGTTAACTTTGCTGTAATCATTATTAACTTTTGAATAGCGATAGATTTGGCTATTTTTGCTGTCTAGAGTGTAGAGCTGACCCTTGAAGGAAGTAAAATCAGCAATGTTGATATTTTTATTAAAATTTATATTCAATTTTGGAAAAGAATCAGTGCCGGGTGTGAGCAAGAATGGAGTGTTTGAAGCGTTTAAAAAAATCAACTCTTTATCACTTACAGCTGTGCCAAAAATTAAGCTTGCAGTGTTTGAATCCGGCGATAGAGCTGCTGTCAATACTCTTGTATCTAAATTTGCTTTATAAATTGATTGATTATTTTGATTTTGAGTGTAAACATTTCTACCAGAAAGCAGAATAACATTGGCAATTTTGGCCTGAGAATCAAGATTGCCAAAATTAACAATTTGAATTGGCTCGGTAATTTCAATTAAATGGCGGAGTTTTTGTAGTTGCTCCTCAATACCTTGTTGGAGCAAAATAATTTGTTGTTTTTGAAATTTTGTAATCGGTTTTAGGTTGGCAATCATGTTTTTTGAATCAACCAAAAATTGCCTGGCCTGATTTTCATCGCGGTAAATTAAACTGGCTTCCGCCTCATTTTTTTTATTTTCCGCTTGGGCAAATACCAAGTTAAAAGCATCTTTTTTCTGATCTTGCCAATTTTTTATTCCTAGCCAAAATAAGCTAAGGGAGAATAACACGGCTAAAATGATTGTTGTTATTAATAAAACTTGGCTTGATTTTGGCAACTGTTTATACTTACCAATCGGATTAGCCAAAGCCTTATTAATCAAAGTAACTGCTTTGGCCCAAAACGGCTGGTTGGTAATCTTGGAACCAATGGTTTTGCTAACAGTTAAAATTGGTTGGGTTATTTTTTTAGTATCAAAGTGAAGATTAGCCAGGGGATTAGTTATTTTTATTTTTGGAGTTATTTTATTTAGATTGAATCTTGGTTGGAAATTAAATTTTGGGATGATTGTTTTCTTTTGTTTTTCATAAAGACGGTTGGTTTTCTTTTTAGCTTGGCCAAGATAGTTTTGCAATTGATTCTTCAAGGCAATAGTATATTTTTTAACTTCCGGCATAATTGACGGGGTTAAAAATTTTTCGGTTTCTCTTTCAGTATTAATCAACTCTTTGATTGAATCTTGCGAGGCGGCTTGACGGTAATCAAACTCTTGCGGACTGACTGGTTTTTTTTCTAAAGCGGTTATCTTTTCTAATTCAGCAGTCATTATGCCAAAGTTTTCCTTACTGCCGGTAGTGGCTAATAATTTTTTTAATTCCAATAGTCCTTCAGACGGTAAATTGGTAGCAATTATATTTTTTATTCTTTCTAAAGAGAAATAGTCAAGAATATTGGCCGTGCTGACAAATAAAATATCCCTTGATTTAATTTTTCCGCTGATGATTTGGGAAAATAATCGGAAAGGGTCGGGCAGGCTTAATGGGGCCTGGGTTGATTCCAGGATATTGATTATTCGGTAGGAGCTAAGGTTGGTATTATAAAAAAGAATTGCTCCAATGTTGCCAATAACAGCAAAATGCAAATCTTGGTTACAAATAACAGCAACCATAATGTTTATTTTTTCTAGATTCAGAGATATTTGTTCACTTTCTAGGAAAGAAGCAATTGATAGATTAGTTTTTTTTAAAGCCGCTTCAAACTTTTCGGACAGCAGCAACGGCTTTTCTTCTAGTGTTGATTTTTTTTGGTAGTAATAGTTATTTTTAATTTCATCAACAATTAGGTCAATTAAATCAGAATTTTTTTCATCATCAGCTTGGATTTCAATTAAGCCAAATACTTTTCCAAGCTTACCAGCCAAGTCCTTGGTTGGCTTGGTGGCAAATGTTCTTACATAGGTTTTTGGCTGACCAGGTCGCTGGACAACTAGCTGATTAATTTTTGTTTCTAAATAATCCATTTAATCCGGTTTATTTGTCAGTATTTAGTATTTATATTATACTATAAATAGTCATCGGTGACCAGTCTTTTAAAAAATCCCAAGCTCCAATTTCCAAATCCTAAATAAATACCAAATTTCAAATTACAAATTCAAGATTCGTTTGAAAAATTGTAATTGATGATTTGAAATTTGTTTGGAATTGGTGATTTTGGATTTTGAATTTTACTAATTATGCTTGAACAATTATTTAGTTCAAAGACCAGAGTGAAGCTTTTGCGGTTATTTTTGAATAATCCGTCTCAACCTTATTATCTCCGTGAATTGGCCAGAAAATTAGGTACTCAGCTAAATTCAATCCGACGGGAGATTGAAAATTTGGAAAAGATCGGCATTATTAAATCGGTTCATCTAGAAGAGTCGGTTGGTAAAAATCAAGCGGCTGATGAAAAACCGGGGGCGAAAAAATATTTTTTGGCCGATACCGAGTTTATTTTATATCCAGAGCTAAAGGCTTTGCTTTTGAAGGCACAGTTACTTTTGGAGCGTAATTTTGTCAGTAAGATTGAAAAATTGGCCCAGATCAAACTTTTTATTCTAACCGGAATTTTTGTCGGTGTTGATAACTATCCAACGGATTTGTTATTAATCGGCACTGTTAACCGTAAAGCCTTGGCCAAGATTGTCCATGATTTTGAAAGGGAATTGGGCCGAGTGGTCAATTATACGGTAATGAGTTTTGCCGAATACAAATATCGCCAAGACATTACCGATAAGTTTTTGTATGATATTTTGGAGGGCAGAAAAATAGTGGTAATTGATAAAATTCATAAACTCTAATGAGAAAAAATATTAGTTTTAAAAATCGTCAGGGCCAAAAGATTGTTGGCGTTTTTAATATCCCTAAAACCAAGCCGCCATATCCGGCAGTAATTATTTGTCATGGCTTTAAAGGGTATAAGGAGCAGGCTCATTTGAAAAGTTTAGCGGCTAAATTGGCGGCTAGTGGCATTTTGGTTTTCCGGTTTGACTTTGGTAATGGCGTTGGCCAAAGCTATGGCCAGCTTGAAGATATTACCTTTAGTCAATATTTGTTTGATTTGAAAACAGCCATTGATTATATTTATAAAAATAAACTCGTTGATAAAAACCGGATTGGTTTGGCCGGCCATAGTTTTGGCGGTCAAATAATTTTACATTATGCGTCTAGTGATAAGAGAATAAAAGTTATAGCTGATTTGGCCGGTGTGGTTTTTCGAGGTGGCGGTCAAACTAATCTTGAAAGGCATATCATTTTACAGTTAACTGAAGCCAAAAAAACCGGTTACTTTGTGGTAACCAGCAAAAGCACCGGGAAAAAATATAAAATAAAAATTGGCTATTATTTTGATATTTTAAAACATGATACACCGGCTCAAGTTAAAAAGATTAAAATTCCAACTTTGATCGTCCATGGTTCT
This sequence comes from Patescibacteria group bacterium, assembly GCA_041649675.1. GTDB lineage: Bacteria > Patescibacteriota > Patescibacteriia > Buchananbacterales > UBA6539 > JBAYJS01. The sequence goes on from JBAZMQ010000001.1 coordinate 46,092, forward strand.
AAAGACGAGAGTGTCCCTATCAAGCATGCCAGATTGGCTTATAAATTGGTAAAAGGGCAAAAGAAATTAGTGATTATGCCTGGCGTGCCACACACTTGGCGGCAGCCAAAATATTATAAGAAAATTAATCCAATTATAGTTGGATGGTTTAAAAAATATTTATCCCGTTAGAAATTTTTGTTTTTGTTAACCAATATGATTTTATTAATTAATACATCAGATGCTAGCGAAGTGATAATTGGTTTAACTAAGGCCGGCAAGATGGTGGCCAAAAAGCAATTTAAAGCGCCTTACCGTCAGGCCGAAATTTTATTAGCAAAAATTGATGATTTGTTAGTGTTGGCTAAATGCGAGCTTAGACAATTAAAGGGAATTGCCGTTGTCAGTGGTCCCGGACCATTTACCGCTTTAAGGATAGGAATTGCGACGGCCAATACCTTGGCTTGGGCTTTGAAAATCCCAATTGTTGGGATAAAGCTTAAGGAATTTAAAGACTTGAACGAGCTGGTAGAGGTTATTACTAAAAAAATGAAAAAGGCTAAGCTTGATAGTATTGTGCCGCCTTTTTATGGCAAAGAACCTAATATTACGATGAAAAAAATTGCCATGCTCGTTGGAATTTTCATTTTATTTTTGCCTGCCTTGGCTTTTGCCGCTGATAATGCCAATATTGATTCTGACTCTGACGGTTTAACTGACTTTAAAGAAATAAATATTTATCATACTGACCCTAATAATGCCGATACTGATGGTGATGGGTTTGCCGATAATCAGGAATTAATCAATGGTTATTCACCGCTTTACAAAGACAAAAGATTGGTTGACACTGATTCTGACGGTGATGGTTTGAATGACGGCTATGAATTAGCTTTGCATACTGATTTAAAAAATTCTGACAGTAATAGTAATAGTGTTTCTGACGGTGAAGAATTCAAACAAGGTTTAGACCCAAGCAAACCAGATAAAGTGAAATTAGAAAAATGGCTTGATGTTAATTTAACTGCCCAGCGCCTAAATTATTATTTAGGCCCAGTTAGACTTAATGTATTTACCGTTTCAACTGGCAAGGCTTTAACTCCAACTCCGGTTGGCACTTTCAAAATAACTGCTAAGCGGCCAAAAGCTTGGTCAAGGCTGGCTGGCCTTTGGATGCCTTACTGGATGCAGTTTGACGGGGCTAATGCTCTTCATGAATTGCCCGAATGGCCAAATGGTACCAAAGAAGGAACAAACCATTTAGGTACCCCAGTTTCTCATGGCTGTATTCGGTTAGGTATTGGGCCAGCAAAATTCATTTACGATTGGGCACCAGTTGGAACTAAATTGGTAATTCATAAATAGTAGCATGCCACTTCAATTTAAGTTAATTACGACGTTGTGTTATATTGTTAATGACCAAGCAGAAGTTTTATTGATTAAAAAGAAGAGGGGATTTGGAGTTGGCAAATGGAATGGGCCGGGCGGTAAGGTGAAAATTGATGAAAAGCCGCTTGAGTCAATGATTCGCGAGATCAAAGAGGAAACTGGATTAACTGTTAAAAACTCCAAAGAGCTGGGATTTATTGAATATATTTGGCCAGTCAGTTTAAAAAGTTGGAGTACTCGTTGTTATGTTTATTTTTGCCAAGAGTTTGAGGGCGAACCTAAAGAATCAGAGGAGGGTGTACCAAAATGGTTTAAATTCTCTGAAATTCCTTATGCACAGATGTGGGATGATGACCAGTATTGGTATCCTCAGGTACTTTTAGGCCAGCCAATCAAAAAAAGATTTTATTTTAATGAAAAAGAAAAAGTAATTAAGCAGGAAGATATCTAATTTTATGATTGATAAAAAAATATTACTGGTTGAAGATGATCGTGACCTTTTGTTTTTGATGAATAAAAAATTAGCCGACGAAGGTTTTAAGGTTATTAAAGCGGAAACCGGCCAAGAAGCTTTAGATATTTTAGAAAAAGAAAAACCAGATTTGGTTTTACTTGATATTTTATTGCCAGACATTGATGGGTTAACAATTTTAAATGAAATCGCTAGTCATGCGGAAACTAAAGATATTCCGGTTATTATCTTAAGCAATTTGGCTGATCAAGGTTCTTTTGAACAGGCAGCGGCCGTAGGCAACTATGAATACTTAGTCAAAGCAAAAACCGATTTAAGCGAAGTAGTGTTAAGAGTAAAAAAGAAATTGGGGATTTAAGGGGTAATTTTTGATTTATCCACAGACTTTAATTGAATATTGACAAAACTAGCAAATTTTATTCAAAAAGTGGCCGAAAAGGCCATTTTTTTATTGGGCTGTGAAGTGGTTGACCCGCCCACCTTTTAAATTTTTGCAATATAATTACATTAAAATTTACAAATATTTTGTTATTTTAGCGATTTTAATCGTTAGAAGGTGGGTGGGTTGACAGTGGTGGTCTTGTGGTGTAAAATGGAATTATAGTGGTGGAAAGTGGATGAAAGTGGGGATAACTAGGAATTAGGGTGGATAAGCCTGATTAAGAGCCAAAAGCCAAAAAATCAAAACTAAAAACCAAAAACAAAGAAAAAACTAATAAATTTAACTAATCTTATTAAAATCAGTCAGAGCTAGTTTAAGATTTATGTTTATTGGAGAATACCAACACAACATTGACCAAAAGGGCCGCTTAGCCGTACCCGCCAAGTTTCGTCAGCAGTTGTCCAAAGGGGCAGTAGTGACTAAAGGTTTAGACGACTGTCTTTTTTTGTACCCAAAAAACGAATGGCAAAAACTAGCCGGTAAATTGGCGGCTTTGCCGATTTCCAAAGCCAATACCCGGGCATTCTCCCGTTTAATGTTGGCTGGCGCCATGGACGTAGAAATTGATAAACAAGGCCGAATGTTAATTCCCGACTACCTTAGGCAGTATGCAGCGATGTCTAAAGAAGTGGTTATCACCGGTTTATATAATCGTTTGGAAATTTGGGATAAGCAGAAATGGGATAAATATAAGCAAGGAACGGAATCCAAGAGTGGTGATATCGCCGAAGCTTTGGGTGAATTAGGAGTTTAATTTTACAATATGAAAAATTTTCACCAGCCGGTGATGCTTGAACAAGTCATTCATTATTTGCAGCCAAAAGCTGGTAACAATTTTATTGATTGCACCTTAGGGGGTGGCGGCCACGCTGAAGAAATTTTAAAAAGGACAGCGCCAAGTGGTAAAGTTCTGGGTATTGATTTAGACCCGTTGGCAATTCAAAATGCCCAAACCGTGGCTAAAAATTATAAAAATAGATTAATCATTGTTCAAAATAATTTTAAAAAACTAAAACAAATAGCAAATGATTTCCAGTTTAATAAAGTTAACGGCATCTTACTTGACCTTGGCTTATCCAGTGGTCAGCTCCAAGATCACAGTCGGGGATTTTCTTTTTTGGCGCAAGGTTCGCTAGATATGCGTTTTGGCAATCAGTTAGAGCTAACAGCCAAAGAAATTTTAAACACTTATAATCAAAAGCAGCTAATTGAAATATTCAAAAATTTTGGTGAGGAAAAATTAGCCAAACCGATTACTGACAAAATTATTGCTTTTAGGAAAGAAAAACCAATTACTAAGCCAAGCGAACTAGTTGAAATCGTTGCTGATATTTACAAAAGATTTTATCGGCTTAAGTCAAAGATTAATCCGGCCACTAAAATTTTTCAAGCTTTAAGGATTGAAGTGAATCAAGAATTACAAAATTTGACTGAAGTTTTACCTCAAGCCATAAGTTTATTGGCCAAGGGCGGCCGACTGGTTGTTATTAGTTATCATTCTTTGGAAGATCGGATTGTTAAGGGACTATTTCAGCAAGAAAGCCGTGACTGTATTTGCCCAGTGACAATGCCCCTTTGTCAATGTGATCACAAAAAAACCTTAAAAATTATTACCAAAAAACCTGTTGTAACGACTGAATCAGAAGTATTAGAAAATCCCAGAGCCCGAAGCGCCAAAATAAGAGTCGCTGAAAAAATTTAAAATAAAAATAAAAATTTAAAATTCTCGACAGTTTCGAGAGCAAAACAAAAATATGACTAAATTTTCCCATCTGGCCAAACCAACGATGAAAAATTATTCAGCCCAAAAAAAATTATCAGGGTTTAAATTAAGTTTTCCTTTGATTAATGGTATAGTGGCAGTTTGTTGCATTGTCTTTTTTGTCACTTATTTAATTCAAGTTAACAGTTTGGCAACAAAAGGTTACCAAATAAAAGAGCTAGAAAAAAAGATTAGTGATTTAGAACAGCAGAAAGCTGATCTAGATTTGCAGACTTTGAGTTTACAGTCAGTTGGCGCATTAAAGGATAAAGTGGGTTCTTTAGGGATGGTGGCAGTCGGTAAAACTGATTATTTAGCCGATAAACCAGTGGCTTTGGCCCAATAATTTATTTTGAAATCTCTTTTAATATCAATCAATTAACCCCGTTTAGTCCTCACGGGGTTTAATTGAAAAAGAAACTTTTTAATCATGGCATTCTACTCACCAAAAAAAATAGAGCCGGCAAAAAGTAATTTGAATATTAGAATGATATTTTTGCTGCTGGTTATTTTTTTTGTTGGTGTAGTAATTATTTTTCGGTTATTTAGCTTGCAAATATTGCAGCATTCTTTTTATAATACCTTAGCTTCGCAAGAGCATGAAACTTACAAAGATTTGCTGGCGGAAAGAGGCTCAATTTATACTAAAGAAAAAGATCAGTTATATCCTTTGGTCACTAACCGCGGCTATTATTTAATTTATGCTGAACCAATCAGAATTGAAAAACCTAATGAGGTAACTAATGCCATTGCATCAATATTAAATTTTACTGATTCTGAAAAGCAGGAGTTACTTGCTCGGCTAAGTAAAACTAATGATGTCTATGAACCGATTAAACATAAAATTACTTTGGCCCAAGTTGATCAAATTAAGAATTTAAAATTAGCGGGCATTGGTTTTGCACCAGAAAGTTATCGTTTTTATCCGGAAAAGGGCATTGGTGGACATGTTTTTGGGTTTATTGGTTTTAAAGATGACAAAAAAGTTGGCGAGTATGGTTTGGAAGGCTATTTTGATCAGGAGTTATCCGGTCAGCCGGGTTTGATTAAAGCGGCTAAAGACGCTTTGGGCTCAATTATCACTGTTGGTCAGCGATCAGTCAAAAAAGCCGAAAATGGCTCGGACTTAGTTTTAACCATTGACCGGCAAATTCAATTCGTGGCTTGCCAGAAGCTAAAAGAATTTGCCGATAAATTCAAAGCCGATGGCGGTAGCGTTGTGATTATGGCGCCAACTGGTGAAATATTAGCTATGTGTGGTTTGCCGGATTTTGATCCTGACAATTATCAAGACACTGAAGATATTAACGCTTTTAACAACCCAGTAATTTTTTCAGCTTACGAGCCGGGCTCAGTTTTTAAAGGTATTACCATGGCAGCCGGTTTAGATTCGGGTGCGGTTGATATCAATACCACCTATGAAGATACCGGTGAAGTTAAAATTGGCGGATTTACAATTAAAAATTCTGACTTGAAAGCGCACGGTAAAACGACGATGGTTGGGATTTTGGAAAAATCTTTAAATACAGGCGCAATTTTTGTTGAGCAGAAAGTTGGTAAAACAACTTTTGAAAATTATGTCAGGAATTTTGGCTTCGGAAAGCTGACTGGTATAACTTTAGAAAAGGAAGTGCCGGGTGATCTTTCTGCCTTAAGCAAGCCAGGTGAAATTTACGGCATGACCGCTTCGTATGGCCAAGGAATCATGGTAACGCCAATCCAATTAGTAGCCGCTTATGGTGCAATTGCCAATCAGGGCAAATTATATAAACCATACATTGTTTCAGAAATTATAAATCCTAATGGCCAAAAACAAACATTTGGCCCTCAATCGGTCAGGCAAGTAATTTCACCCAAGGCCGCTTCATTGCTGACAGGAATGCTAACTTCGGTGGTTGAACATGGTTATGGCCAGTTAGCTGGTAATAAAGGCTACTATTTTGCCGGTAAGACCGGAACGGCTCAAGTGGCTTCGCCTGGCGGTGGTTATGGCAGTAAAACCAACCATACTTTTGTCGGGTTTGGCCCAATTTCTAAGCCAGCTTTCATTATGGTCACTGTCCTTAATAATCCCAAAGGCGTTAAGTTTGCCGAAAGTAGCGCTACGCCACTTTTTGGTCAGATTGCCCAATTTTTGTTAAACTATTATCAGATTAAGCCAGATTATTAAGAATTAAGAATTTAGAATTACGAATTATGTTTGACTCTTAATTCTAAATTCATAATTCTTAATTCATAATCTCAATTCATGAAAAATCAGCTAAAAAAAATATTAGAAAAAACTCTCCGGGTTTTTGCAATTAAGATTTTAAAAAAATATCAGCCAGAAATCGTAGCCATTACTGGTAGTGTTGGCAAAACTTCAACCAAAGAGGCAATCTTTACCGTTTTGTCCTCATCTTTTAATGTTAGACAAAATATAAAAAATTATAATAACGAGATTGGCATTCCCTTAACAATTATCAACAGTCAGGCAGCGGGTAAATCAATCATTGGCTGGCTGGCAGTTTTTTTAAAAGCAATAAAATTGATAATTAGTACTGACAAAAATTATCCAAAAATATTAATTTTAGAAATGGGCGCTGACCATGCAGGTGATATTAAATATTTAACTAAATTCATTCCCGTTAAAGTTGGCGTGATTACGGCTGTGGCGCCGGTCCATTTAGAATATTTTAAAACCCTTGAAGAAGTGGCCAAAGAGAAAAGCAATTTAATTAAATCATTATCAAAATCTGGTTGGGCGGTTTTGAATTACGATGACAAGTTAGTCAATGAAATGAAAAAGAATACGGCGGCTTTGGTTGTTTCTTTTGGTTTAATTCCGCAAGCTGACATCTTTGCCAGTGAAATTGCCATTAGCCATGATGTTGATTATAAAGACGTAACAACGATTCAGGGGATTAGTTTTAAATTGAATTATAAAGGCAATGTCGTGCCAATACTTTTACCCCAGGTTTTGGGGCAGCACTTAGTTTATTCAGCCTTGGCGGCAATTGCCGTTGGCATTATTTATAAAATCAATTTGCACAAGATTATTGAAAGCCTAAAGACTTACCAGCCGCCAAAAGGTCGGATGCATATTATACCTGGTATTAAACACACTTTGATTATTGATGATAGTTATAATTCATCACCTTTAGCTGCCCAAAAAGCGCTGCATCAGCTTGGACAAATTAATTTAGATAAACATCATAAGAAATATGCTGTCCTGGGTGATATGCTGGAACTGGGCAGTTATACGGAGCAAGCACATCAAGAAGTGGGTCAGGCAGTTTATAATTACGGGGTTGACTACTTAGTCACGGTTGGCGAAGTTTCGCGCGATATGGTTCGCGGTGCGATTGCCGCTGGCATGAACAAAGATCACTGTTTTAATTTCAAAAATAGCGCTGAAGCTGGATTATTTTTGCAGCAGCGCATTGAACAAGGAGATTTGATTTTAGTTAAAGGTTCTCAAGGAACCAGGATGGAAAAAGTGGTTAAGGAATTAATGGCTGAACCACAAAAAGCTGAAGAGTTACTGGTCAGACAGGGCAAAGAGTGGCAGTAAATAAGCAAGATAAGCAAGACAAGAAGAAGGTGGTAAGCCTTCTCTTTTTGGTATTTTTTTGCTAAAATTAACCTATGGAAAAACTTTTTTTGTATAATACTCTAGCGCGGAAAAAAGAGGAATTTAAGCCACTTAAAGATAAAGTGGTGACTTTTTATCAGTGCGGGCCAACGGTTTACTGGACCCAGCATATCGGTAATTTGCGGGCCATGGTGATGGCCGATTTGATTGAAAGGTCATTGGAATATTTAGGCTACAAAGTTAAATTTGTTAGGAATTATACTGATGTTGGCCATTTAACTTCGGACGAGGACGAAGGTGAAGATAAAATTGAAAAAGGCGCTAAGCGTGAAGGACTTAAGCCTTTTGAGATTGCCAAAAAATATATTAAAATTTTTGAACAAGACGTTAAAGCTTTAGCTGTTTTGGAACCTTGGAAAAAACCAAAGGCAACTGAGTATATCTCAGAAATGCAAAAAATGGTCAAAGAGTTATTAGTCAAAGGTTATGCTTACGCAACTGACTTGGCGATTTATTTTGACGTGACTAAAGCCAAGGATTATACAAAACTTTCCGGTCAGGATTTAGAAAAAAACATCACTGACGCGGGTAAAGGTGAAATTAGTGATATAAATAAAAAACATCCAGCTGATTTCGCTTTGTGGTTTTTCAAAGCTGGGGTTCACCAAAATGCTTTGCAAACCTGGCCCAGTCCTTTTGAGTCAAAGTTGGTCGCTAAGGGTCAGGGTTTTCCGGGTTGGCATATTGAATGTTCGGCCATGGCCAAAAAATTATTAGGCGATACGCTTGATCTTCACATGGGCGGAGTTGAACATATTCCGGTGCACCATACCAATGAAATTGCCCAGTCCGAAGCGGCCAATGGGGTCAAATTCGTCAATTATTGGCTCCATAACGAGCATTTAACCGTTGATGGGGGCAAGATGGCCAAATCAGCCGGCACCAGCTATTCTTTGCAAGATATTAAAGACAAAGGTTTTGACCCAATGGCTTTGCGTTATTTATTTTTGCAGGCACATTATCGCTCCAAGCAAAATTTTACTTGGAAATCTTTAGCTGCCGCCCAAATCTCATTAAATGGTATACGAGATAGAATTTTAGATTATAAAAAAAGAAATGAGCAGGGAAAAATTAATGATGAATTTAGGGATAAATTTACGGAAGCATTAAAAGATGATTTTAATGTTCCTAAAGCATTAGCCATTACTTGGGATCTTTTAAAATCTGGTTTGGGTAATAATGATAAGCTTGCTACCTTTTTAGATTTTAATGAAGTTCTGGGTTTAAAAGTAGATTTAGGTAAAAATAAGGAGATAAAGATTCCTGAAAAAGTAATTGATTTGGCGGAAAAAAGATTGCAAGCCAGGGTGGCCAAAGATTGGCAGAAATCCGATGAAATTAGAAAGGAGATTGAAGCCCAAGGTTATTTAGTTGAGGATACTAAAGACGGATATATTGTTAAGGATAAGAAATAATTGAATTAGAAATTATGAATTAGGGATAAATAAAATTCTTAATTCCTAATTCTTAATTCCTAATTCTTAGTTCATAATTCTTAATTCCTAAGATAAATGCCAAAAAAAGTTTTAATTGTTTATGCCACCGGCGGTATGGGACATGTTTCGGCTGCCCGGGCCATTGAGCAAGCCTTTAAGGAAAAATATCCGGAGGTTGAAATCAAAAATGTTGATGTGATTGATTTTGCCATGAAGGTTTATAAAAAAGTCTTTGTTGACGGTTATAATTATGTTAGCGCCAAAACCCCCGAACTTTGGGGCTGGCTTTACCGTACTTACAACAATAAATCAAAACAAAAGTTGCCGCAGTTATTGTCCCAGCTGGCAATTGAGGGTAAATTTATCCCTTTTATTGAAGAGTTTAAACCAGATTTCATAATTTCCACCCATCCGCTGCCGATGCTTTTAGTATCTCATTCCAAAAAGAAGCAGATTATAAATATTTTATCGTCCATGGTCTTAACCGATTTTGGCTGCCATAGCTTTTGGATTGCGCCGGAGGTCAATTACTATTTTGTGGCGACTGACAATGTCAAACAATGTTTGTTTGATTATAAAGTTAAACCCGAGCAAGTGGCGGTAACTGGCATTCCAATTGAAACTAAATTTTCTAAAACGCCAGCCAAGGCCGAATTAATAAAAAAATTTGGCCTGGAAGCTGGTTTATTTACGGTTTTAATTGTTGGCGGGCAATTCACTTACTCGGCTTTGCAGGCGATTATTAGCGGCATTACCAAAAAGCATGACGGTAAAGTCCAGTTTTTAGTGGTGGCCGGCCGCGACCAGGATTTAAAAGAAGCGCTGGATAAATCAGATTTGAATAAAAATTCAAAAATAAAAACTTTTGGTTTTGTGAATTATATGCAGGAGCTAATGGCGGTATCGGATTTAATTTTTTCCAAAGCCGGCGGCTTAACCGTTTCGGAATGCATGGCAATGGGTTTACCGATGGTGATAAATAAAGTAATTCCTGGTCAGGAAGAAGATAATGTTAATTATTTGGTTGATGCCGGTGCAGCGGTTAAAGTCCAAAATTTTGATGAAGTGGTAAATGCGGTTAATGATTTGGTTTCTGACCCGCAAAAGATTGCAAAGATGAAAGCGGCTTGTCAAAAAATTGGCCACCCGAATTCAGCCGTGGCTTTAGCGGACTTTGTCTATACTAAAATTAGCAGTTAAAAAATAGCGACTAATTTTTTATTATGCGTTATTGTAAAATTTTAGCAACATGAAAAACTTTTGGCAAAAATTAGATAAACCCATTCTCGCGCTGGCTCCGATGGCCGGCGTTTCGGATTCAGCTTTTCGCCAGCTCTGCAAGTCTTTTGGCGCTGACGTGGTATATACGGAAATGGTTTCAGCCGACGGCTTGCATTATGATGCCAAAAAAACTTTAGAGCTTTTAAAATTTGCCAAAACCGAAAAGCCAATTGTTTGCCAACTGTTTGGCAAGCGGCCGGAAATGTTTGCCAAAGCCGCCAAAATTGCCCAAAAAGCTGGGTTTGACGGCATTGATTTGAATTTTGGTTGTCCGGCCAAAAAAGTCGTGGCTCACGGCGGCGGGGTAACTATGATGAAAGATTTAAAGCATTGCCATAAGCTGATTGAAACAGTTTTACAAAATACTGATTTGCCGGTTTCAGTAAAAATTCGTAGTGGCATTGAAAAAGTAACGGCTTTGGACTTTGTAAAAGCCATCAGTGATTTGCCGGTTTCGGCTTTGATGATTCACGGCCGGCCGTTTAAAAATCCTTATTCAGCACCGATTGATTACGAAATGATTAAGCAGGTTAAAGAAAATTTTTCGGGTGTGGTTTTGGGTAATGGTGGAATATTTACGCCTCAAGATGCCAAATTGATGATTGAAAAGACTGGTGTGGATGGAGTTGGTTTGGCCCGAGGTCTTTATGGCAAACCTTGGTTGTTCAAACAAATTAAAGATTATTTAAAAAAAGGAAAATATCAGGAATTTGATTTTAAAGACATTAAAAAAGTAGCAATCAGGCATGCTTTGTTAGCCCAGAAAGCTAAAGGCAAATGGGGGATAGTAGAGACCCGAAAGCACTTGGCTTGGTATGTCAAAGGTTTTGCCGGGGCGGCGGATTTGCGTAAACAACTAGTTCAAGCAGAAACTATTGATCAGATCAAAAAAATTTTGAAATAAATAGCAAAACCCCGGACAAACTGCGCATCACTGCAATCGGTCCGGGGTGTTAAAATTGTCTTAAATTATTATGATGGCGCCGACAACCAGCGCTAAGCCGATGACAAAGCCCAGGACAATCGCCCAGCCAGTATTGCTCTTGGCTGAGGTTTTTTTAGTCCTTGTTTTATTACTCCTCATTGGTCCTCCTTTTGCTACCTGGTTGTATAAGGTAACTAATAAGTATAACATATTTATTTGATTATGTCAATACTTATAAATAATTTAACTAAAAAGAAAAAGACCCGGATATAGCTAGGGCTAATCATCTGGGTCTTTGGTCTAAAGGGCATTGGGTCGTTCTTTTGTTAGTAAACCGCTGTCAGTGATTGTCGCAATTTAGCCTTGGTTTTTTGGGTTTGATGGGCTAAACACTTAGTGTCTGTCCGTTTACGCAATGTTTTGGACCCAATTCTTTTAGGGCAATCTACCGCATGGATGTTGCTTACTAGCAGCTTACAGCCGCATGGATAAATTGCTAACCTGGTACCGCCACGGCACTTGGGACAATCAGTCCATTCGGTCCTTGGGAGATCTTTTGGAATAGGCATTTTTTTGCCTCCTTAATCTATAGTTATTATTACTTTGAAATTTCAGTTTTTTCTTCCCTTATTTACTCTAAGGAAAGCTATCAAAAAACCATTAGGTTTTTAGTTTTTTGGCAACTTTCCTTAGTCTCAAATTTAAAAGAGCAAGTAAACATCTAATTAAAGCACGTTTAGAAAAAAATATCAAGTCAATTTAGCAATTTGGAAAAAATAAAGCCCAGACGATTAGCAAGGTGCCAAAAGTCTGAGCTTGGGTTTAAAGAGCGGGAGAAAGGGAAGTGGGGGATGGGATCAACCGCCGTGTGTGCTGATGGCACTCAGAACATCTTCTGCCGACGTATTCGGACCAACTTCCATTGCCATCGGATCCGGAACGACCATTACCATCCCGGCGGCGGCTGAAGGTTGTTGGGTCTGAAGGTGGGCTTCAAGGGCGTCTTTTTCACCATCGAATACGCTGACGGTGAAAGGCAGCGGGGTTGATTCGCCCAGATTTAAGGCGGTACGGACCTGTTCCAGATTGAATTCACCAACCGCTACGAGGAACCGTGGCGGATAGCCAAGTATTCCTTTGACTTCTTGCCCAGAACCTTTGTAAAGCAGCGCATTAAGCATCGCTGCCGCTTCCATGGTCCAACCAACGATACCATTAGCACAAGCCAGTTCAAAGATGGTCCATTTTGTTATCGGTGCACCAATATTCATAAGCGAGACTCCAATCTACCCTTTATGGGTTTTGTATGGCCGTTTGGCCAGTTTTTCCATTGTCATGGCGTATAGTTTGAAGGTGGGCTTCAAGGGTTTGTTCTCTACCCCTGAAGGGAAAAACGGTAAATGACGGGATTTCTTTTACTCCCGCCAGGGCAGCCCGAACTTGTTCTTCCGAGAATGCCCCGGCGATGGCCAGAAACCGGGTGGGATAAATGATTACCCCACAAAATTCCTGAGCCGGGTTAACGGCGTAGATTCTTTTATTGATCACTTCTCCTGCTTTTTTTGGCCAGGAGAAAAAACCATTTCCTGAATCTAATACTGTCCAGTCATCCACGACTGTCCAGTCGTCAACTGGTAATGTGGCATTACTACCCGTAGCTGGTTCCATGCAAGCTCCTTTCTTATCCTTTACGGGTTTGTATGGCCTTGGGCCAGAAGTTATATGGCTCCACACAACGCCAGGGAAAGGTATATCGTCCTTAGGTGTGGCTGCTGTGTTATGCGGTTAGCGCCGCAATTTTTGTCGTGGCGGTTGCCACTGGTTTCGCAATGGCCAGGCCCCCAAATTATTTCGCGATGGCCGCCGCTGCAACCAGGGCAATTAACCCAGCGTGAACTTTCTGGCGTTTTTCCATCTAAACTTGGTATCGGCATCCGACGTTCTCCTTATTATCAGATTTTGCTTTTTATTTTTTCTTCCCTTAATCACTCTTTAAGGAAAGCTGCCAAAAAACTATCAAATTTGTAATCTTTTGGCAACCTTCCTTAAAGTTATATTTTAAAGAACACTTAAACATTTAATTAAAGCACATTTATAAAAATTTGTCAAATAAACCCCTGAATTAGGGGTTTATGCTTATTTTGCTTGTTACTGATAATTTGTATCTTACAACCAGTTATTTTTTTTAAAGATTGCCAACATGATTAACCAAATGGTTGCCATTAGAGCAATAATATACCAAAAACCAAATTGACTGCTAACTAAAGGCATGCTGACAACCGTATTCATACCAAAGATAGCGGCAATCAAAGTCAGCGGAAAAGTAAAAACCGAAATAATGGTTAGGATTCGCATGGTGTCAGACAGTTTAAAAGAGATTTGAGATTCATTGGTTTCCTGAAGGGCTTCAATGGTTTCTTTCAAATTTTCTAAAGTGTCCCAAATTTCTTTGGCCGAATCCAATAAGCTTTCAAAATAAGCATCGGTTTTTTTCATGACAAACAAAGGATTTTCTTTAAAACTATAAATCATTTTTTTCAAAACAGTTTTGTGGACTTGCATAATTTTGCGAAAGTCGGTGATATTGCGGCGAATAATCAAAATTTCCGAAACCATTTGTCTTTCTTTGCCCGAAAAAATTGCTTTTTCAATATTGTTGCAGTCAATGCTTAAATGATCAATCATCGGAAAACAGTACAGAAATAATTTGTTCAGAATTTCGTAAAGGAGCTTTTCCGGTGATTTTTCGTTATATTTTTGGCGTAAATCAGTACTCAAACGCAGAAGTTCAAAGAAATCGGTAAAACTTTGTAAATCATCATGATGAATGGTAATAAGAAAATTTTTGCTGATAAAAATATTGATTTCGGCCGGTAGAATTTCTCGGGTTTCACGATTATAAATTGGCACCCGAAAAACAATAAAAGTATAGCGAGGGTAAACATCAATTTTAGTCCTTTGGCTGGTTGATAAACAGTCGGCCAAATCAAGCGGATGAAATTTATACTTTTCACCCAGTTCTCTTAAATTTTGTTCGTCTGGATTAGAAATGTTAAGCCAGGAAAAATTTTCAAACTCAATTTTTTGGGTACTCGACATAAGTAAAAGTTATTTTATTTTACTTAACTATAGCATAATTTTAGTCGGTGGGAAAGATTTTTGTATTTTGCCTTGAATTATAGTATAATATAAACAAAATATATGCCTACCAATCCTTTCCAAAATTTAGCCGAAACCGGCAAAAATCAATTAGAAAAAAAAGACAGTTTTGGAATTGGCAAAACTGATTCAGTTGAGTTCAAACCAACACCAGAAATACCCAGCCCGATTTCGGAATCTGAGCAAGAAAGAATGAAACAGGAGGTTTTAAAAGAGATTCAGGAAACCGAGCAACCCCTTAAAAAATTCGGGACTTTGCCTCCAGGCCAGCCAATCACACCGCCAAGCGCGCCGAAAAGTCCAGCTTTGATAAAAATTGAAGGAATTTTGGAGCAAGACTTGCAGGCTGCCTATTTAAAAATGGAACCAAAAATCCAGCAGAAATTTAAAGCCGAAGGGGAAAAAACCGCTGCTAAAATTGAAAGAATTTTAATGCAGACTAAAATTAAGGCCAAGGATATTTTTAAATTAATCTTTTCCTGGCTCAAAATTATTCCTGGTGTAAATAAGTTTTTTATCAAGCAGGAAGCAAAAATAAAAACCGATAAAATCATAAAACTAAAGTAATTTATGAATCAATTTGGAGTCCCGGATAATACTTACTCCATCAATTTTGATCCAGCAGCAATTATTAACCAGGCTTATTTTTTTGTTGTTTTTGATGTTTTGGCTATATTGTTTCTTTTTTTGCTTCTGGTGGTTTTAATTGCCGCTTTGCTTAGGGCTAGAAATTATTTGCCCACCGCCTTTCAAAAGGTGGTTTTTTTAGTCACGGTTCCCAAGGAATCAGCTGACTCGGCTGATCAGAAAGAAACTATTGAAATAATTCGTAGTCAAATTGCCTTGGCTGAAAGTTGGTTTTCGACTTTAGGCGGACTGAAAGCGCACAGAGGACCAAGAGCTTGGCTTTGGGGCCGGACTGACCACTTTTCTTTTGAAATAATTTTTAAAGACGGCTTAATTTCTTTTTACGTGGCTGCCCCTTATTACATGAGAGATTACATGGAGCAGCAGATTTTGGCCCAATATCCAGAAGCCAGTATCAGCGAGGTCCAAGATTATAATATTTTTTCCCCTCAGGGTACAATTTTAGCCGGCTATTTAAAATTCACCCGGAGTTATATTTTTCCGATCAAAACTTACCAAGCCTTAAATTCCGATCCTTTAAATGCTTTGGCCAGTTCTTTTACCAAAATTGCCAAAGGTGACGGAGCCGCAATTCAAATAATTGCCCGCTCCGCCAAAAAGAGCTGGCATAAAAAAGGTTCAAAGGTGGCCATTCAAATGCAGAAAGGCAAAACGATTCAGGAAGCCATGTATGAGGTCAGTATTTTTAGTTTTTTTAAGTATTTTAATATCTTTAATACCAAAACGCCTGAACAGCTGGCAGTGGAAAAAACCAAGCCTAACCGGTTACTTTCGCCAATGGAACAGG
This sequence comes from Patescibacteria group bacterium, assembly GCA_041649675.1. Lineage (GTDB taxonomy): Bacteria > Patescibacteriota > Patescibacteriia > Buchananbacterales > UBA6539 > JBAYJS01. The sequence continues at coordinate 62,003 of JBAZMQ010000001.1, forward strand.
AGTTAGTCAAAGGTTTGGAACAAAAATCTTCACGGGCGGGACTTGATTGTAATATCCGAATTATTGTTTCGGCTCAAAATAAACTAACGGCTCAAACTTATTTAAGCAATATTGTTGATTCATTTTCCCAGTTTAATTATTACCAATACGGCAATAGTCTAAAAATCATGAAGGTTTCGGCCAATAAATTGGTCAATGATTTTATCTACCGGCATTTTCGGCGTAAACAAAAATTGTTATTAAATACCGAAGAACTGGCCAGTATTTATCATTTCCCAACGCCATTTTTAGAAACGCCAATTATTCGTTGGCTGCTGGCTAAAAAATTGCCGCCGGCACCGAATTTGCCGCCGGAAGGTTTACTTTTGGGCGAAAATATTTACCGGGGCGTAAAAAACTTTGTCTATTTAAAAACTGATGACCGCCGGCGACATGTTTATATGAACGGAATGACTGGTACTGGTAAATCGGTTCTGATGGGTAATTTGGCAATTCAAGATATCCGAAATGGTAAGGGTGTTTGCGTAATTGATCCGCACGGCAGCTTGGTTGAAAGTATTTTGCCTTGCATTCCTAAAGAAAGAATGGAAGACGTAATTTATTTTAATCCTTCGGATGTTGATCGGCCAATTGGTTTAAATATGCTGGAAGCCGAAACGCCCGAACAGCAGGATTTTGTAATTCAGGAAATGATTTCAATTTTTTATAAATTAGTGACTGATCCGTCAATGATTGGCCCGATGTTTGAACATAACATGAGAAATGCGATGCTGACTTTGATGGCTGACCGGCAATCTCTGGGCACCATGGCGGAAATTCCTAGAATTTTTACGGACAAGGAATTCCAAAAATATAAATTAACCAAGGTCACTGATCCAATGGTTCGTTCGTTTTGGGAACAAGAAATGGCCAAAACTTCTGATTTTCATAAATCAGAAATGCTGGGCTATTTAATTTCCAAAGTCGGCCGGTTTGTGGAAAATGCCATGATTAGAAATATTATTGGCCAGCCAAAATCTGGTTTTAATTTCCGCAGCGTTATGGATCAACAGAAAATTTTATTGGTTAATCTGGCCAAAGGTACAACCGGGGAAGTAAATAGTAATTTGTTAGGTTTAATTATAGTCGCTAAATTGCAAATGGCGGCTTTGGGCCGTACCGATATGGCTGAAGCGGCCCGGAAAGATTTTTATCTTTACATTGATGAGTTTCAAAATTTTATTACCGATAGTGTAGCTACGATTATGGCTGAAGCGCGTAAGTACAAACTTAATTTAACCTTGGGCCATCAATATATCGGTCAGCTAACCGAAGGCAGTGGCCCGGAAGGCAAAAGCTTTGGCAATAAAATTAAAGATGCTATTTTTGGCAATGTCGGAACGTTAGTTTCTTTTCGGATTGGCGTTGAGGATGCCGAAATAATTGCCAAACAAATGGCGCCAGTAGTCAGTGAATATGATTTAATCAATATTGAACGATATAATGCTTATCTGCGGCTTTTGGTTGATAATCAGCCTTTAAAAGCTTTTAATATCCATACTTTCCCGCCGATTGCCGGCGATGAAAAAATGATTGGTGATATTAAAGAATTTTCACGCTGGAAATATGGCTCTGATCGGCGTAAAGTCGAGGCCGATATTTTGGAAAGAAGCCGTTTAGGCTTAGCTAAGTCGGATATCACTCCGCCAATAGAAAGGACTTTGTAAAAAATATGTCTGATTTGGTTTTTGCCCTCAGTTTTTTATTCTTCCTTTTGGTTTTTGCAGTTTTAGGTAGCCTGGCTTTAGCCGGCTTATCCGCTGCGCCCTGGGTGCCTTTGTGGAAAAAAGATATTAGGCGAATGTTAAAAGTTGCCGACGTTAAACCGGGTGAAATTGTTTACGATTTAGGCGCTGGCGATGGCCGAATTATAATTATTGCCGCCGCTGAGTTTGGTGCCTTAGCCACTGGTTTTGAGTTCGCCTTCTTGCCATATTTTTTGGCTTGGGCTAAAATAAAGCTACTGGGTCTTAGTAAAAAGGCTAAATTAAAATATGGCAATTTTTTCCGGACTGATTTTAGCCAAGCCGATGTAATTTGCACTTTTCTCACGCCCCAGGCAATGGCAAAATTAAAACCAAAATTTGAAACAAATACTAAATCTGGCTGCCGGATAGTATCATATGCTTTCAGTATTCCTGGTTGGCAGCCAAAAATTATTGACAAACCAAACCAAAAAACAACCGTGGTCTATCTGTACCAAAAAGAAAATCAGGTAAAATAAAATTAAGGCAAAATAAAAATGTTAGGCAAAAAGAAAAAAACAAACGATGATTTGCAAAATTTGAATTTAGATAAGGAGGAAATTCAACGGCATTTGGATTTGCTCAAGGATGTTTTAGAAAATACTCAGAATAATATAAAAAAAGCGCTTAACTTGTTAAGCGAAAAGGACGTTGACGCCCAAACTTTATTAAACAGTTTGGCTGAAACCAAAGAGGCAAGCAATGGTTTTGTGGTAACTAGCAACGGCACCGAAAGAATCGTTGAAGGAGTTTTTAACGGCGAAAAGATGGTGGCCGGTGATGGAGTTGAATATAATATTGCGGCTAACTATTCTTCCAAGTCAAAATTAGTTGAAGGTGATATGTTAAAATTGACCATTTCCAAGAATGGTTCTTTTATTTATAAACAAATTGGCCCGGTTGAAAGAAAACAAATTGTGGCAACATTAGCCCAAAATGCCGCCAATAGCGAATGGTATGCAGTTTTGGACGGCCAGCGCTGGAAACTTTTAACTGCCTCAGTCACTTATTTCCACGGTTTGCCGGGTGATGAGGTGGTAATTATTGTGCCGCAGGAAGGAAAAAGCAAATGGGCGGCCGTAGAGAATGTTATTAAAAACAGTAGTCGTTAGTTAGGCACTAGACATTAGGCCCTAGCTTTATAACTAAAATTCGGTTTAGTCCGGCTAAATCTTTTTTTATTTCTACCTGATAATTTGGCAGGTATTTTTTTAATAGTTTTTGTAGCTTAGTTTTTTGCCTTGGATCAAACTCAATAAAAATAAATTTTGGTTTTTGCTTTCGTTTGGCAATTTGTTCAAAGAGTTGATGATAGAGATAAAGCCCATTTTCTTTGGCAAACAAAGCATTTTTTGGCTCAAATTTCAGAGCCGCTGTTTGCATTGAGCTATTATTTTTCCATTGTGGCCAGCCATAAGGCAGGTTGGCAATCAGGATATCAATTTTTACGTTTTTAAGCGGTTTTAATAAATTGCCATGTAAGAATTTAATTTTAACTTGGTGAGTTTTAGCATTAAGTTTAGCCACCTGCAGAGCTAGTTTAGAATTATCAGTAGCAAGGTAGCTTATAGCTTTTATCTTATAGCTTTTAGCGAGTGAAATGATTATACAGCCCGATCCGGTTCCGATATCCGCGACAGATAATCTTTCGTCTCTGATTCCTGATCTCTGATCTCTGATCTCTTTAATCACTTCTTCAACCAATAACTCCGTCTCCGGGCGGGGGATTAGGACGCGTTTATCAACCAAGAAACTTAGCCCAAAAAATTCTTTTTGTTTTACCAGATAGGCAATTGGTTCGCCTTTAGTTCGTCTGGCTGCTAACTTACTTAGTTTTTTGAGTTGGAGCTTGGTCAGTTTAGCCTCTGAATGAGAATATAAAAACTCTTTTGGTTTTTTAATCACAAAAGACAACAAAACTTCCGCGTCTAAGGCTGCAGTTTTATTTTTTTTAGCCTGTAACTTTTTGGTAAATATTTTTAAAGCTTCTTGGATTGTCATATTACTTAATTTGACTAAGGAAAGAATAATTTCTAAACTGATTAAAAGTCATTAACCGAAAGTAAGATTAACCGGAGGAAACGTTATGTTAAAGAGGTTCTTTTTAGTGAAATGGTTTCTTGGTTGGTATAATGCCAGGTGTTGTGTTTGCGGCGGGTTTTCAATTTGGCCGTTTAATCGGCTAAGTCAAACCAATACGGCCAGCAAGTACAATCCGCGAGGGAAAGCAGTTTTAATTCATTCTGGCTGGTGCGCTTCTAGGCATCTGCGCTCAGCAAACCATGGTTTTTGCTGCGTTTGCGGCGGTGACCATGGTCGCTTGGGGTACGTTGATGGCAAGAATGAATACAACCCTGACGGGCAGTTGCGCTCGGTTCATGGTGGGTCCTGTCTTGTTCAGTACGTGGTCAGCTACTTTACCGGATTGGTTTTTTCCGACCGTTGGTAAAAATTTTGGGCAAAAAGCCGTGTTTGTTCTCTAGTGCGAGGTGATTTTTGATCACCTCTTTTTTATTGGTCTAATTCAGTGATTTTATCAATAATTGGTTGAATTTCTCCGTCCATAATGACAGCGATATTGTGCCAGCTTTCTTTAATCCGATGATCCGTTACCCGGTCTTGAGGAAAATTATAAGTCCGGATTTTTTCGGATCGGTCGCCCGAACCAATTTGTGATTTTCTGGCATCGCGGCGTTCCTTGTCCTTTTTTTCTTGCTCCGAAGCCAGAAGGCGAGAACGCAAAATTTGCATCGCTTTATTTTTGTTCTTAATTTGTGATTTTTCATCTTGGCAGGTAACAACAGTGTTAGTCGGGATATGAGTAATCCGAACGGCTGAATCGGTGGTATTAACGCTTTGGCCGCCGTGGCCGCCGGAACGGAAAACGTCAATTCGTAAATCTTCGGGTTTTAATTCAATGTCAACTTCTTCGGCTTCAGGCAAAACAGCAACAGTTGAAGCCGAGGTATGAACCCGGCCGCTTTTTTCGGTTTCGGGTACGCGCTGGACTCGATGAACACCGCTTTCGTATTTTAAATTTTTAAACGCTTGGCGGCCAGAGATTTCAAAAATTATTTCTTTAAATCCGCCAATACCAATCCGACTAGCATTTAAGATGTTAGTTTTCCAGCCTTTTTTTTCGGCATAGCGCGAATACATCCGAAATAACTCAGCGGCAAACAAAGCGGCTTCGTCGCCACCAGTGCCGGCCCGGATTTCCATGATGATATTTTTTTGGTCCATCGGATCTTTGGGCTTTATATCCTGGTTAATTTCTTTTTCTAAATTAACCTTAAGATCAGTCAGGCTAGTAATTTCTTCTTGGGCAATTGAAACAAGCACATCATCAGAGTCATCTAATATTGCGCTTTGAGCTTGGGCTAATTGTCTTTCGGTTCTTTCTAGCTCATCAATTTTACTAATAATTGGTTCTAGTCGGCTGAATTCCTGCGAGGCAGTTTTTAATTTTTGGGTATCATTAACAATCTCGGGATTGGTTAAATCCAATCCGAGCTGAGTGTATTGTTTTTTTAAATCAATAAATTTTTGGTCCATAAGTTTAGAGTTTAGGTTGCTAGGCCCTAGGCAGTTAGGTGGGCAATGCCTAATTTTGGCATAACAAAAACTCCCTTTTTGGGGAGCTTTGGTTATATTGAGCTACTCTTCGCTTGATTTTTTGGTTGATTTTTTCTTGGAGTCAGCTTTTTCCTTTTTTGCCTTTTTGCCTTTGCGAACACTGGAGACGGCTTCTTTTTTGGATAAGCGTTCCTTGAATTTTTCTACCCGTCTGGCTGAGTCAAGCAACTTTTGTTTGCCGGTATAAAAAGGATGACACATTGAACAAATTTCAACATGAATTTCGGGCAAAGTTGAGCCAACATTAAAGGAGTTACCGCAAGCGCAGATAATCTTAGCGTTTTGATGATATTGGGGATGAATTTCTTTTTTCATAGGATATAATACTAATCTACGAATTAATGCTAATCTACGAATATTCGTATGTGTAGCTTTGTGTCCACATACTATTGGCATATATTAGCATTATATCTTGATTTTGGCAAGAGTGGCTACTAATTGTTATTATGCAGACCCTTGGATCGCTTGGTAATGATATAAACACCAACGACGCTGGTATAAACAACGGCTAATTCGCCGGGAATTTTGAATCTACCCTCGGATAATGGAGCCGTTACGGCAAAAAGTATCACAATAACTGTCCAAACGATGACAAACCCTTCACCTAAAAATTTGGAGATAAAGTTATCTTTCCAGCGGGTAAATTCTTTTTCACCGGCATAAAGTCCTAGAATGGCCAAATAAATTATGCCAATGGTGGCGGCTGAGCTGTTGTAGCGGCCGCCGGAAAAGAAATCCAAGGAAAAGAGAAAAATTGTTACCACCGTCCAGACATTTAAAATTAGTTTAAATATTCGGCGGTTGGTATGATCAGCAAAATATCTTTGGTTATTATTTTTTTTCATAAATTTTCCTTTTTTTATTGTAGCATATTTTTTAAACTTACCAAATTGACAATCAGTATTTAAGCAATTATGCTGTTAAATAGAAAGGGACAAAAAATTGAACCTTAAAAATTAGTAAAATTAGCCATTAAGTTTAATTGGATAAGTGATTTGGTCAGAGTATAGCATGATATAATTGGTGAAAGGATCAATCGTATGAATTATCACATGAAACGTTCAGAAGTGAATTGGGTAATTAAAGAAACATTGAATTGGTGGAAAGAGTCAGGCGTTGCTTTGCCGCCTTGGGCATTTTACAGTCCGGAGGTCTGGCGCAGGGAAGTTGATGCCGGACACGTGGACATTGATAAGATGATTAAACGCGGGCAGGGCTTGTACCTCTCCAACTTTCCAGTGTCCGGGGTGAGAATGAGTCCCAATTTTTCTCATCAGGGGACGTTATCGATTACAGTGGAAGATACGGGACTTAAATTCTTGTATCAACGGCAAAATCAGGCAATGCTGCTCCATAAGCACCTAAAAAAGGAAGAAACGGTTAGCGTTATTGGCAACAGTACAGTTGGTCGGTTGGTGGTACGTTTGTACCGCCCCAATGAATCCGATGGTTCGCCGAATTATGGCGGCGAAGCGCTTGTGAAAGTCAATAATCTTCCTCGTACGGTGAATTTTAAACAAAGAGTTTCGTTGGCGCCAGGCGAATCCATTACTTTTCCTGCCGGGGTTTGGCATCATTTTTACGCCAGTGCTGATGGTGTCTCTTTGCAGGCAGTATCATCTATCCATGAAGGTACTCCTGGTGATGACGACACCTTTATGAATCAGACGGAAAAGTTTATAGCAATTGAGCCGGATGTGCCGCCGGAGTATTTGCTCGGCAATGAGCTCAAGCTGCTGGTCAGGTAGGGAGGGAAACAAGCAATAAACACCTTTTTTAAGCAATTTGTTTTTAAAAGGTGTTATTTTTTGATTTTTTATGTTGATTAATTAAATTTGACTTTTATTAGCCAATTTATTAAACTAGCAGACAGAATGGAAGAAAGAGTCGAACCTTAACAAATAGGCGAAAAAAGTCATTAGGTTCGATTATCCAATGGTTTAGGCGTAGTATAACTGGTGAAAGGATGGATACACATGGAGCATCACATAAAACAATCAGAAGTAAATAGGTTGATTCAAGAAACCTTGGGGAGGTGGCAAAAGCTCAAAGTCAGCGTGCCGCCCTGGGCAGCCTACAGTCCGATGGACTGGCGAAGGCAAATTGAAGAAGGCAAAGAGGGTTTGGACATTTCCGAAATGGTCAAATGGGGTCAGGGTTTGGACATTTCCAACTTTCCAGCATTAGGAGTTAAGCCTGACTTCAGTCAATGTGGCCTGGTGCTGATCACGGTGGAGAATACTTCCGAATATTGCCATAAGCTGATGTTTCAGCGGCAAAACCAGGAAACACCCTGGCATAAGCACGTAAATAAAAATGAAACAATTGGCGTTGGGGCCAGCCGCTGGGGCAAGCTAGGCATCAGTTTGTACAATTCCAACGAGATTGATGGCTGTCCGGATTATATGAAATCGGTCCGAGTGAAAGTCAACGGTTGTTGGCGTACAGTGAAGGCTGATAATCCAGTTCAACTGCAGCCGGGTGAATTCATTACGCTACCAGCCGGAGTCTGGCATCGGTTTTTTGCCCTTTATGACGATGTCTCTTTGTGGGAAGTCTCGGCCCACAATGACGACTTTGACGACAATAAGTTCTTGGTGCCTCGGGAGAGGTTTATGAAAATTGAGCCGGATGTGCTACCGGCATTTGTGCTTTGCAATGATCTGCATAAGCTGTTACCCGTCTAGGGGAGGGAAGAGTTAAAAACACCTTTTTAAGCAAGATTTTCTTGGAAAAAGGTGTTATTTTTTTACCTCTTGACACCAATTTTTTTTATGGTATCATTAAATTAGCACTCATTGCTAAGGAGTGCTAATCCGAAATTATGAACGAAAGACAGCAGGATTTACTGCAAATTATAATTTCTCAATATATCAAAACCGCCCAGCCAGTCAGTTCTAATTTTATTACCCAGGCCGGCAGTTTTGATTTGTCGTCAGCCACGATTAGAAATGAAATGGCCGATTTGGAAGACCAGGGCTATATTTATCATCCGCACACTTCGGCTGGGCGGGTGCCAACGGAAAAAGGCTATCAGTTTTTTGTTAGTAATTTTTTAAGCGACAGTAAGTTAAGCAAAAAGCAGCAGGAGTTTTTGGATAAGTTAGTTGGTCAATATAAAACGTTTGAACCTTTGGCGCTTAAGGAGTTGGCTAAAGGAATTTCGGAGTTTTGCAACGGCGCGGTTTTTGTTGCGTTTTCTGACAATGATTTTTATTATACCGGTATTTCTAATTTGTTTTCTCAGCCCGAATTTGCCGAGCAAAAAGTCGTTTATAATTTAAGTCGAGTAATCGATCATTTAGACTTGGTAATTAATAAAATATTTGACGATATCGATTCGCAAGTTGAAGTTTTAGTTGGCAGCCAAAATCGGTTTGCCAAAGATTGCAGCTCAATTATGACAAAATACCAAGCCAAGAATGGCTCTGGTCTTTTGGGAATTTTAGGGCCATTGAGAATGGATTATCAAAATAATTTTAGTTTAATTAAATATAGCCAGGGGCTGATTAATAGATTAGGAAATTAGCTTGTAGCTTTTAGCTTGTAGGGCTCTGCCTAAAAGCTATAAGCTAACAGCTAACAGCTATTATATGCAAGACCAAGCACAATCACAAAACAATGAAATTAATATTGAAGAATTAAAGGCTGAGCTAATCTTAGCCCAAAAAAAAGCTGAAGAGCATTTGGACGGTTGGCGCCGAGCAAAAGCTGATTATTTAAATTTGAAAAAGGAGAGTGAAAGCCGGCAGGGTGAATTGATCCAGTTTGCTAACGCGGCCTTAATTGCTCAGTTATTACCGATTTTTGATCATTTTAAGTTGGCTTGCCAGCACGTACCAAAAGATGATGCCAAAAAAGATTGGGTAGTTGGGTTTTTTCACATTAAAAAACAGTTTGAAGATTTTTTAAAAAATTTAGGCATTGAAGAAATTAAAACAGTCGGTGAGAAATTTAATCCGGAATTTCACGAAGCAGTAGTTCACGAAAAAATGCAAGGTTTTGAAGCAGATGAAATTTTTGAAGAAGTAAAGTCCGGTTATCTGTTATATGGCAAAGTTGTAAATCCGGCAAAAGTGAAAGTGGCAAAATAAATTTTATTTTGTCATTCTGAGGCCAAGGGCCGAAGAATCTCATACGATATTCATTGGTGTGAGATTCTTCATCCCGACTACCTGACTTAAATAAAAATAGTCGGGATTCAGAATGACAGATAGTATTTAACAAATTAATCCAGCTTGTCTCGGGGATTTCCGAGAAGCTGTCAAGGGAGAATAAAATTATGACCTTAATTAAATGGACTCCGTTGGTTGAACCGTTTGAAGATATGGAGCGGTTTGTCAATCGGTCAGTAATGAATGGCTTCACTCCAGCTATTGACGTTTATGAAACTAAAGACAACGTGGTGATTGAAACGCCGCTAGCGGGCATTGATCCAAAAGATGTAGAAATTGCCGTGGAAAATGATGTTTTGACGATTAAAGGTGAAACCAAGAAAGAATCAGAAGTTGATGAAAAAAATTATTATCGCAAAGAAGTGGCGCGCGGCAGTTTCTTTCGTTCCGTGGCCATGCCTTCGCGCGTGGTAGCGGACAAAGCCGATGCCTCGTTTGCCGATGGAATATTAAAGATTACCATTCCCAAAGCCGAAGAAGCCAAACCAAAAACCATTACGGTTAAGGTCAATAAAAAATAATAATTAATATATAATAAATAATCAAAAAATATTATGCCAAAAATTTTAGGAATTGATTTAGGAACCACAAATTCCTGTATGGCCATTATTGAGGGTGGTGAGCCCAAGGTGTTGGAAAACGCCGAGGGAGCGAGAACCACGCCATCAGTGGTGGCAATTAATAAATCCGGCGAAAGATTGGTTGGCCAAATTGCCAAGCGCCAAGCCGTAACTAACCCGGAAAACACTTTGTATTCAATCAAGCGGTTAATTGGCCGCAGATGGGAAGAAGAGGAAGTCCAAAGAGATTTGAAATTGATGCCATTTAAAATTGTTAAAGCGGGCGATGGTGTTAAGGTTGTGTTAAATGGCAAAGAATCTACGCCTCAGGAAATTTCGGCTATGGTTTTGCAAAAGTTGAAAGCAGACGCAGAAAGTCGTTTGGGTGAAAAAATCACTGAAGCGATAATTACTGTGCCGGCCTATTTTAACGATGCTCAGCGCCGGGCAACCAAAGATGCCGGGGAAATTGCCGGTTTGAAAGTTAAACAGATTATCAATGAACCAACCGCCGCGGCTTTAGCCTATGGGTTTGAAAAGAAGAAAGGCCAAAAGATTGCGGTTTACGATTTGGGCGGCGGGACGTTTGATATTTCCATTTTGGAAATTTCTCAAGATACCGTTGAAGTTAAATCAACCAACGGGGATACTCATTTGGGCGGCGATGATTTTGATCAAGTTTTGATTGAATGGATTATTGCTGAATTTAAAAAAGATCAAGGCATTGATTTAGCTAAAGACAATTTAGCTTTGCAACGGATTAAAGAATCAGCCGAAAAAGCCAAAATTGAACTTTCCACCGCTCAAGAAACGGAAATCAATCAGCCGTTTATTACCACTGATGCCGGTGGGCCAAAACATTTGGTTTTGAAATTAACTCGTTCTAAATTGGAAGAGTTAGTTGGCGAATTGGTTGAAAAAACCTTAGAGCCATGCCGTAAGGCAATTGCTGACGCTAAGCTGGACGTGAAGGATATTGAAGAAGTAGTGATGGTTGGCGGAATGACTCGTATGCCTTTGGTTTTAAAGACCGTAGAAAAATATTTCGGCAAAAAACCAAATATTTCGGTTAATCCCGATGAAGTTGTCGCTTTGGGCGCAGCGGTTCAAGCTGGCGTTTTGCAAGGTGATGTTAAAGATGTGTTATTGCTTGATGTTACGCCGTTAACTTTAGGCATTGAAACCATGGGCGCGGTGGCTACCCCTTTAATTGAAAGAAATACCACCATTCCAACTTCTAAATCACAAGTCTTTTCAACCGCTTCCGATAGCCAGCCCTCAGTTGAGATTCATATTTTGCAAGGTGAACGGCCAATGGCTCATGATAATAAAACTTTGGGTCGGTTTATGCTAGACGGTATTCCGCCTGCTCCCAGAGGTGTGCCGCAAATTGAAGTGACGTTTGATATTGATGCTAATGGTATTTTGAATGTCTCGGCCAAAGATCGCGGAACCGGTAAAGAACAAAAAATTACCATTACCGCTTCGTCCGGACTTTCCAAAGACGAGATAGAAAAAATGAAAAAGGAAGCCGAAATTCATGCCAGTGATGATCAAAAAAAGAAAGAATTGATTGAAGCAAGAAATATGGCTGATACTTTGATTTATTCAAGTGAAAAAGGTGTTCGCGATGCCGGTGATAAGATTACTGATGATATTAAAAAGGATATTGAATCTAAGGTTGAAGAATTAAAGAAAATCAAGGATAGCGAAGATTTAGAAAGTATTAAACGCCGGACTCAGGAATTGAATGATGCGGCTCAAAAAATCGGTGAAGCAATCTATAAAGCTCAGCAAGCAGCCCAACCAGGCCAGCCAACGGGCAGCGAAGCTAAGCCGGAAGAAGGCGAAGTAGTTGACGATAAAGGTGACAAAAAATAACTATAATTGAATCAGGAATTATGAATAAGGAATCAGGATCGCAAAGTTCCTGATTCCTATTTCCTGATTCATAATTCAAAATTTATGGATAAGCAATTACCGGAAAATCAAATTCAAATTCGTGATAGCTTTGCCGGTGGCGAATATGCCAACGCCATGTATGTCAGTCACACCAAAGAAGAGTTTTTATTAACTTTTCTAAATATTGTGCAACCATCCGGTCGGGTAGTGGGAAAAATTATTGCCAGCCCCGGCCACTTGAAAAGAATTATTCGAGCGTTGGATGAAAGCTTGAAAAAATACGAAACAACGTTTGGCAAAGTTCAGGAAGCTGAAGCGCCAAAAAGTGAAATTGGATTTAAAGCAGAATAAATAAGCTTACAGCTGTTAGCTTATAGCTTTTAGTTAAAATCTTTCTAAAAGCTAACAGTTATAAGCTACAAGCTATTCTATGGCAAAAGACTACTACAAAATTCTTGGAGTACCCAAAAGTGCCTCAGCCGATGAAATTCGGAAGGCTTATTATAAATTGGCCCACCAGCATCATCCGCACAAAGGCGGCGATGAGGCTAAAATGAAAGAAATCAATGAAGCTAACGCGGTTTTAGGTAATGCCGAAAAAAGAGCTCAGTATGATAAATATGGTCAGACCTTTGAGCAAGCCAAGTCTCAGGGCGGGGCAGGGTTTGGTGGCTTTGGTGATTTTTCCGATTTTGCTTCCGCTTTTGGCCAAAATCAAGGTCAGGGTGGAAGTTTTAATTTTGACTTTGGTGATATGGGTGATATTTTTGGTGATTTATTTGGAATGGGCGGCAGGCGATCAAATCGGTCAGGCGGCAGAAACGCTGGCGCTGATATTCAGGTTGAATTAACGATTGAATTTTTGCAGGCAGTTTTTGGTACCGAGACCAATATAAATTTAAATAAAGACGTTGTTTGCCAAAAATGCAGTGGCAGTGGCGCTGAACCCGGAACCAAAACTGTAACTTGCAAAACCTGTAGTGGGACCGGCCAAATTATTCGTAACGTTGGTTTTGGTATTGGCTTTCCCAGTGCTTGTACGGAATGCTTAGGCAGCGGTAAAAAGGCGGAAAAAGAATGCAGTCAATGTCGCGGTAAAGGTACAACCAAGGAAACCGAAAATATTTTAGTTAAAATTCCAGCCGGTATTGATGACGGCCAATCAATTCGGTTAAGCGGTAAGGGTCAGGCTGGCCAAAAAGGTGCTAGCGCTGGAGATTTATATTTGAGAATTAAAGTCATCCCTGACTCAAGGTTTAAACGGAAAGGTTTTGATATAAAAACTAAAGCTGAGATATCTTTTGTCAAAGCGGCTTTGGGCGGTAAAGTTGAAATTGACACTTTAGATGGCAAAGTTGATTTAAAAATTCCCGAAGGGACGCAAAGCGGCAAAGTTTTTCAGCTTAAAGGCAGGGGAGTGCCCCATTTACAAGCCAGAGGCCGAGGTGATCAATTAGTTGAAGTAATTGTTAAAACGCCGACCAAATTAAACCGGCATCAGCGTGATATTTTGAAAGAGTTGGATAATGAATTATAATTACTGTGAGGGGTGAATAAAATTCTATTTTTGATTCATAAATTTAGTTTATGGTAATCAACTCTGACTTTGCCACCGCCACGGCCTTGAATGTGATTAATGTTTTTTCCAATCAAGTAGCCGATACGGCAAACCAGGCTGCCTTTTCGGGCAAAGATTTGTGGTTTAGCTTTTTAGGCATCAATTGGGTAACACCAACTTGGGATTTGATTATTTTGCTTTTTTTAATCATTAGTGTTTTAATTTATAGCTTTACCTTAGGCCGCGATCGAATCGTGGCAATTTTAATCAGTACTTACCTGGCTTTAGCCGTTACCACTAATTTGCCATTTATGGATAAATTGGCTGCCTGGTTAAATCAAACTCACATTTTTGGTTATCAAATATCAGCCTTTCTGATTGTTTTTGCAGTTTTGTTTTTAATGCTTTCGCGCAGTACTTTGACCCAAATGATTAGCAATTTGTCGGGCAGTTGGTGGCAGGTAATAATTTTATCCTTACTTCAGGTCGGATTATTAATCAGTATAATTCTTTCGTTTTTGCCGCCCTCAGTTTCTAATTCGCTTTCCGATTTTACCAAAATTATTTTTACTAGTGAGCTAGGCAAGTTTTGTTGGATTGTTTTGCCAATCCTGGCGTTGGTATTTTTTCAGCGCCGGGCCAATAGGTTTGATTTTTCTAAATTTGACTTAGATTGATTTTTTGTTTAAAGTGTTTAACTATGAGTACAAACCAATTTGGTTTAGTTGATTTGGAGTCAGTTAATCCAAAGATAAAAATTGACATTCGTTACGCTAGCCAAGATAATTTCACAAAGAAAAAACTCTATTCTAGCGCCAGATGTTTTTTACAAAAATCAACGGCTCAAAAATTAAGTGATATCCAAAACAAGCTAGAAAAGCAAGGATTAGGTTTAAAAATTTGGGATGGCTATCGGCCGCTTTCAGTTCAAAAAGAATTATGGAAGATTATGCCTGACGAGCGTTATATTGCTAATCCCCAAACTGGTTCGGATCACAATCGAGGGATTGCCGTTGATTTAACCTTGGTTGATTTGCAGGGCAAGGATTTACTGCTGCCAACGGAATTTGATAATTTCAGTCCCAAGGCTCACCGAAATTGTTTTGATTTAACCGAAGAACAGATTAAGAATCGAAAAATTTTGGAAGATATTATGGTCAAAAGCGGTTTTATTCCTTTTCCGACTGAATGGTGGCATTTTGCCGATAGCGAAGGTAAGGATTTACCAGTTTTGGATATTGATTTTGTGGCCCTATCGTCTAGCGGCTAGGACATCAGGTTCTCATCCTGAAAACCGGGGTCCGATTCCCCGTGGGGCTACCAAAGGGAACTACTTAGTGAAAAAGTAGTTCTTTTTGTTTTAGTTAAGAGAAGAAATCGAGTTTGCCACTTTAAAATCGTGGTGGTAAACTTAAAATTGATTAAAAACATTAAATTTGCAATAATTTAAACGATTTGAGTTGAGTTTGTCGCCAATGCCGGTCGATGAACTATAAATATACTATGTCGGATTTAACTGCTATCGAAAAAAGAAAGCTTGAAAAACATTTTCAAATGGGAGGTGGGGTAGTTTGCAACTTTTCTAATAGAACTTTTGCAAATCAAGTTTTAGATTCTATTGGTTTAGATGTATATGTTGATAAATATAAAATTTTTGGTGAATCAAAGGCTAATCGATTGAGGGCTCTCTGGAAGATCGAGAATAACTATACGATATCAAAACTTCTTATTGGCATTTTAGAATATTGGAAAGCAGAGCGGACTTTACTAAGTGTTGATGAAAGTATGTGGAGCGAAGCCTTTAACCCTGAGCTACATGAAGAATGTTTAAAAATAGCTGAGCGTTTAAAAAATAATACTGCGATGGGAGATTTAGATGCCTTAGAACAATATAATCTTGATGATAATTATGAATTATTAACTGATTCGATAAAGACAAGCATACTTAAAGATAAACCCGATCAAGCGATTGATAGAATGCATACGTTTACAATAAAACGTATGCGCTTACTTTGTGACAAACACAATATTAAATATAGTAAGGATACTTTTCTCCATACTTTATTTGGTAACTACGTGAAATTTTTGGAGGAAAATAAATTGATTCAATCAGAAATGTCATTAAGAATTTTGAAATCGTCAATTTCTATCTTGGACGCCTTTAACTCCGTAAGGAATAGCCATAGTTTAGCGCACGATAATGAAATTTTAAATAGAAATGAAAGTATACTAATTTTTAGTAATATTTTTAGTCTTATTAAATTTATTGATGCTATAGAAGAGAGCTCTTCCAGCAACACAACTAATGAGATTGAGAATATCCCTTTTTAATAAATTGTAGTTCGTCATCATAATCAACTCCATCAGGCGTAACCCTGATGTTTTTTAATAGACTATCTATCAGCCTGCGCTTTTGTTCTCCGTTGGCTTGCTGGTAAGCGTGAACGGGATCACCCAGCAGACTGGCTAATTCTAATTTATGATTTAACCCACCGTCATCATTTGGATTAATTCTTTGCAACTCACTTTCAAGCTCAGCTATATTCTTGGCGTACTCGGCCCGCTTCAGGTCAAACATATCTCTGGGAATCTCGCCATCTATATTTTTATCAATCAGCTTGCTTAGCCTTAATCTGGCTTGCCCGATTTGAAGAACAATTGATTCCTTCTTTTGAATCATGGCCAAGGCTAATGATTTTTTGGTTTTATGAGCTTGCTCAATCATCTCATCGACTTGGTCGGGCGTGAACCGTATCTTTGTTAATTCGTCTAATATCCAAGTCTCAACCAACTCTTCCTTTATAGGCTTCATGCTGCACAATTTATTACGGCAGTAGTAATAGTGGTATTTATGCTTTGATGTCGTTGACCGCAAGCGCTTTCCACAGAGACCGCAACTCAGAATATGGACAAATTTGTATTCGTTGACTTGCAACTTAGGTATTGCATGCCGTTTTTTGACGGCCTGTACTTTGCTATAAAGTTCTTCCGAGACTAATGGCTGATGTTGCCCTTGAAAGATCTGCCCCTTTACCGTGACAAAGCCCAGGTAATATTTATTATTCAAAAGCGTGCAGAGCTTTGTATATCTCATTTTATTGCCGAAACTACTCCGTAAGCCTTTGTTAAACATAATGGTCTCTAAATCAAGCAGTGAATATTCGCCAGTGGCATACAGTTTGAAACATTCCGAAATAAGCGGACCCATAATCGGATCCACTACACGTATGCTCTTGCCGCCCTTTACATAACCTGTCGGCACATTGCCGAATGGCGAATAACCCTGACTCAGCCGTTTGTACATGCCCTCTTTTACCCTGGTACTCAAAACACGAGTGTCATTTACCGCCATGACCGCTTTAACGTCAGCCATCAGCCTATCGCCGTTACTTTTGAGCTGAATGTTTTCCCGGCTTAGATGGATTTCCAAACCCTCGTCCATCAAATTACTGATTATCGCCCAGTCACGAAAGTTCCGACTGCTTCGGTCGACATCGTGAAAAATAATACCGGCAATATCATTCCGTGATTCAAGGTCGCCGATCATCTCGTAGAATTTTTTGCGTTTGGCAATTTTTGATGCGCTCTGAACTTCCCGAAATTCTTTGGCAATGACAAGACTGTGACTATTCGCGTATGCGACAATAGCTTCACGTTGGGCATCCAAGGATACACCGTCCCTTTCCTGCCCCTTTGAACTGACTCGATAATAGCTGAAATATTTCATCGTCGTTGTAATTTGATTATATGAGACAAGCGTTTGATTTCGAATGATTTCTGACTATTTCCTGTATGTTGACCGATATTCTCTGCATCTCAGTTTCCCGTAACCTTTAGGTTACGGAAACTGAGATGCAGAATTAGATTACGGCTACGTTAGCCGATAAAAATGTTTTCCCTTGACCCCGACTTCCTTCTCAAGTTTTTTATCCTTAACCATCCGATCAAGCAATTCATCTGTAGCCGACTCGCCAATTAAACTTTTTACAGATTCAACTAAATCCTGTCTTGATTTGATCCCGTTATCTTTTATCTCTTCGATAATTTTTGTCCAAGCCATGTCATTCTTGTCTTCCTCCTGCTTTGTCGTTCCTGCATAACTAAATTTTACCGATTTGTCAGATTTATCAATTTTTAACTGGAACGTATCCATCTCTTCGGCGATTCTTAATTTGCCCTGAGTAACTTCGATAATGGTTTTTTTATTACGTGCGGCAACCATTAAATGACAATCCACAGCAGCCAAAATATCCGACGACCCTCTTAGGTTAATATTTGATTGACCACGTTCGTTACCCTTTCTTAAATGGTGGGTAATTATTACAGTAACTCCTAAGTTTGTAATCTTGTTAAACAGCGAAAAAACATCCGACACCTGTCCCGCAATATTCTCATCTTTGCCGTGGATTCTAACAAAGCTGTCAATACATACGAGCCTAATTTTTTTAGCTTTTATGAACCTTAGTAAGTCTTCTTCGTCTTCAAGTTTATCAATCCGAAACCCATGTTTACTGGAGATGTGAATCACTCCCTTATTTGTCATGTTGACTAACTTGAACCGTTCCTTCATAAAACTTAAATTATTTTCCTCATCGATTATCAGCACCTTCCCTTTTAAACAGTCAAATTGGTCAAATAGTTTTTCACCAAGTGAAACAGATTTTGCAATTTCGATCAGTATCCAGGTTTTAAAGTTTCCAGGATGGCCAGACAGAATTGTGATTCCTTGGGCAGGAATTAAATCCTTAATTAACCATTTCGGTGCTTTTAGATTTTTGCGCAATAATTTTGCGACTGCTATAGTATGTAACATACAAGTTTAGATTATTGAGATTAATTAGAACGACTAAAACTAAAACTAGCCAGGCCCATCTCGGCAATTAAAAAACATCTCGTCATAAATTTCTAAAATAACGTCTATATATTCATATGATATTTTTTGCTGTTGCTTGTATTGCATAAAAAATAAACAAAAAAAGCCCGCAACAGCATATGAACTAAGTGTTCACACACTATTGCGGGCTCCTTACCGCTTCTGACCATCACTCGCGATGGATTTTCCTACAAAAATGTAGTACCGTCTTTAATTTTTAATATTCAATTTAGTCACCTTACACCTTATTTTAAAAAAAGTCAAGACTAAGCCTGTGTATAATTATTTTAATTTTAATAAAAAATCTACAATAAATTTTACAAAAGGCTCACTTTTTTCCTGGGCAAATTTTTTGGCTTTACGCTCATCTTCAATAAAAAGGGAATCTCGTTCTATTGGAGGTTGTCCAGTTTTTTTATCAATAATTAATTGATTGAATCGATCAATCTCATCGGCATAATCATAAATACCGTCTACGGCTATACTGTTATATGTTCCACATTCACAGATGGCAGCCATCTCTTCATATTTAACAACTAATGTGGTTTTATTCCCAACTTTCATTTTTGCTCGACTACCGTGTATATCTGCAACAATCATTTTTTTGCAATTAGAACAAACCCAAGTTTCAATTCCAGCCTCAGGGTTAATCTGTATTCTACCGTTTGTTATAATTTCATTTGTAGGCCTTGCCTTATTCGCCTCTTCAAGTGATCCAAAAATTTTGATTTTTTCTTGGTTGATAGAATCTAGTAATTTTTTATTCATGTAAGTCATACAGTTTAAATTAAATCTACCTTTATTTTACACAAAAAAATACCGTTTTGTCCAAACGGAGTCAAATTCAGTCGTATTTTACAAGTTTACCCCTTGGCGATAGGGTAATTCTTTTTTTACTATATGCGGCTCTAAATCGTCCGTTTTAACATCCTAGCGCCGTGATTAAACTCGAACTGGCTGTCAATAACGCTAGCCTAAAGCGATCTGAAATTATGAGTTTAAATACATATAGAGCTTGCCCCGAAATAGCATAGAGAGAATTTAAAGAATATTTTGATCAATTTTTGAGGCTGCAACTGCTATGCTTCGAATGATTTGATTTAAAATAATCGACAATTTCAGACGTAAAGTATTTGAAGGCAAGTAGTTTTACTTTGGCTGAATCATTTCCCAAAGATACTGTTTCTCTAGCTCCAGCGATTTTATTTTTGCGTCATGCAGCATTTCCTGATTTTTGATTTCAACATCAATAGCTTCTAGTCGTGCCATTACCTCCAAAAATTTATCCGGATTAACCCCTTTCTTCGCTCGCTTCTTTCTAAGATGTTTAACGTCCGCTCCTTGAACTTTTTTATTTGTCATATTGTGTTCGATTATTTATATTTTCTTATACAGTCTACTTTACAGACACTTCTTTGGGTACCAGTTAAATTATTATCACTGCATTCATTTATGCAATCTTCGTATTTTGATTGAACCGATATATATTTTTGTCTTGATATATATTTAATCGAGTAAACAATGCCGATCAATAATGTTACTACGACTATAGGCACAAATATACCAATAATAAATTGTTTATTAATCGAAGTAGTTTTTATATTACCTAACTGCGGTCTACTTTGTTTAGTCGCTTTCCATATCGATTTAATTATAAAATATAATCCTAAAATATTCAGGGCAAAGGCGATAAATGATGCACCACCCCCGACCAGATATCCAACGTAATTACAAACAATAATTAACCCAAAACCAATAGCTAATGATAACAAAAGATTGTCGGTTGTTTTTTCGACAAATTTTGGTTCTTTCATAGAGTTAGTTTTAAAAAAATAATTAATATTGTTGTAATCAAAAAACCCACCGCTAGGGCGGTAGCTTGCGCTACCCATACTCCTTTCGGAATATGACCTGGTTAAGGGATACCCTAAACGATGGGATCTATGTCCTTAACCAGGATTTTCAGCCATGCCCCACAAATGCAAGGTTTAGGCTGGTTTGATTGTACCCATTAATATTAATCTTTTTGCTAAATTTTGTAAATATTCGCTTGATTTTTGGCGTAAAAGGAGCTAATGTAAATTTAAAGCTATAAAAAATAACCAATAAATATGAAGATTAAAAGACTAAAAATTGAAAATTTCCGATCAATTAAATCCTTGGACATTGAATTGGATGACACTTCGGTTTTTATCGGCGCTAATAATGCTGGTAAGTCTTCAATACTGGAAGCAGTACGAATTGCTTTATCTCGAAGATGGGGTCAACAAGGGACTGGGTTTACTGAGGATGATATTCATTTAGTTAACGATAAGATAGATCCTCGGAATGCGCCACCAGTAAAAATTCGTTTTGAGTTTGAAGAAGGATCATCGGGAGAATGGCCTACGGACATGGTGGCTGAACTTGAACAAATAATGACTCTTACGCCCACAAATTTAAATAAAGTTACGTTTACGATATCTTATATATGGAATCCCGAAAAGGAGTTGTTTGAAACAACCTGGCAATTCCTGAATTCATCGGGAGATCCATTCCCGTCGGCTAGTAGATCAGTTAACTTCTCTGGATTTTTTAATTATATAATTTTTCTTTGGGTAGGTGCTTTACGAGATGCAGATGATGAGTTTACATCACATTCACGTAATTGGGGTGGTCTTTTGAAATCCATTAAAATTCCAAAAGAAATCGAAGAGGAGATAAAAAATGATCTCGATGTTCTTGATGAAAAATTACTTCGGGCTGATCCCAAATTTTTGCAGATATCAGAAACCATTGGAAAAGCAACTGAAATTACTATTGAAAATGGTCCTGGTTCTGCAAAAATTCGTATGCTGCCAATAAATGTTTGGGATATGATTACACGAGCTGGTATAATTCTTAAAAATGAAGACTTGCGCCCCTGGCTTCCGCTTAATCATCATGGTCAAGGCCTTCAAAGTTTATCAATTATTTTTCTGTGCCATGCTGCAGCGGCTCAAAAACTTGTTGAGAATAATTTTGGTGCTGAACCCATATACGCAATTGAAGAGCCGGAAGTTCATCTACATCCTCAGGCTGCTCGTACTTTATGGTCCAAGATGACTGAAATTGCTGGGCAAAAATTAATAACAACTCATTCGCCTTATTTTGTTCAGAACGTGCCACTCCATAGCCTTAGAGTTGTTCGTTTGCAGGATGATTCTACTTCAATTTCATTTTTACCAAAAAAGATTGAGTCTGATATACCGTGGACAGAAGACGTTGAAAATTTTGTTAAAGGAGCAGGCAGAAATTATTTTAAATTGAATAAGCTAACCAACTCAATTGATGCCATTCAAAGTTTTGATGAAAATATTATGAATGATTTAGTACATTGCTGGAAAGTAGATAATGACGACCTAATATCGAATAAAATAAAAGAATTACGACGTAAGTCTAGCGTACTTGTCTCAGAAGAAGAAGAAAGAAATTTATCTTTTCAAGGAAGACGTATTCGTGGAGAAATATTTTTTGCACGTTTTTGGGTTTTGGCGGAAGGGGTATCTGAATATTTGTTACTCAAAGCCATTGGTGATGCTTATGAATTTGATTTAGATCAATATGGTGTAGCAATTATTGATTTTCAGAATAATGGAAGGCCAGATATCTATGCAGCTTTAGCAGAGGCTTTTAAAATCCCGTGGTTTATGATTACTGACGGCGATGGTGCTGGAGAAGCCATGAGAAAGCAACTATCAAAAAGAGGATTTGATGCTAAATATCTTCAAGAACATTCTGATTTTTTGCAATCGCCAAATACTCTTGAGGCTCAGCTACTTGCTGATGGAAATGGACCTCTACTTAGAAAAATTATTGCAGACACTGGTGATACTAGTGCATTGACATGCTCAGTTGATGATTTTAAAAATAAACTTAGCAATAAAAAAACTCCCTGTATGAGTCGTCTCGCTTCATTAGTCTCAAGAGATATAACTCTCGCAAAGAAAATGCCAGAAAAATTTATTTCAATAATTGAAAGAATTAAATCTGACCATCAATTATGACTTCGAATTTTGATGAATCGTTTATTGAACTTAGTCCAATTCAACGTGATGCCGTTAACTGGGGTGATGGCGCTCTTTTAGTTCTTGCTGGCCCCGGCGCAGGGAAAACAAGAGTTCTTACTACCCGCATTGCCAAATTAATTTCTGATAATCCTGAACGAAAATTTAAGATCTTAGCATTAACATTTACCACCAAAGCTGCATCCGAAATGCATGATCGCGTAGAGACGCTAATACCTGGAGTTGTTGATAATAGAACATTTATCGGAACATTCCATGCTTATTGCACTCAAATTTTACGGCAGCATGGTTCTCATATCAACATTCATCCTGATTTTAGCATATTTTCCCAAAGAGAAGATCAGGAAGCTCTTCTGCTTGATGCAATTAATTATTCAATAAAGCAAGGGAAAAAATTCTCAATTGATGACGTAAAATTGCTGGACACAATAAAAATTTTGAAATCTCGTTTAATTGTTCCTGAGAAAACATTACTAAATATTAACAACCCACATCTCAAGGAGGTATACGAACTATATGAGCAAGCATTGAAGAGTGAAAATGGAATAGATTTTGAAGGGCTCATCTTGGAAACTTGCAGATTACTCGCAAAGATGCCCGCAATTTCAGCCAGAATAAGACAATCATATCCCTATTGGCTGATTGATGAATTTCAGGACACCTCACCATCTCAGTATTGGCTCTTACATTATCTTGCCGGCGATCAATTTAAAAATATTTTCGTCGTTGCCGATGACGATCAGATAATTTATCATTGGGCAGGTGCTAGTTATAGGCAGATAGAAAAATTTAGGGAAGAATATAAACCAGAGCTTATCCAACTTGTCGAGAATCATCGATGTCCACCTGAAATTGTTGATATGGCAAATCAATTAGTTGCTTATAATACCCAAAGAACACCTGACAAAAAACCCACAACTCCTGGAAGAGATATTCCTTTAGACGCCGTGCAAGTGAAAATTTTCGGCAATGATAGGGATGAATATGCGTCAATCTCCAATGCTATTTATTTACAAGGGGAGGGATCCTGGGGAAAGACAATAATTTTAGGCAGGACAAAATCATTACTTGAATCTATGATAGAAAGTCTCAAATTAAAAGGTGTAAGGGCGGTGATATCACAAAGGAGAGACAATTTTATCTCACCGCAATTTATTTGGTTGCAAGCAATGATTGATCAAATAATCCATCCTACCAATAAACGTATTTTTAATATTTTTGCATATGCGGCCAATAGGGTATGTGGCCTAGAATTCGACCCAATACTATTAATTGCCGAAGCAGAATCGGTGAGCAAAAATTACATTGAACATTGGTCAGAGATAGTCATGTCGTCCGATAATGATGTGGCAAAAAAATTGGGATCTTTAATTCAACAGCTCATCCAATCTAGGCAAAGTTGGAAAAAAATAGTCAAGGATGCTATAAGTACCTTACTTGAAACTGGTCGAGTTACACAGGATGCCGTCAGTGACGCGGATGATGATTATAGAGCTTGGACCGCATGTTTAAGAGAAATTCAATCTGAAATTGGTCAAGACTTAGATCTTTCAGATGTTGTTCAGGGAATAGCTCTCCGTTCAAAAGAACCTCCAATTGTACCTAATACGGTGACGCTCATGACAATACATGCAGCCAAAGGGCTTGAATTTGAAATTGTGTATATCATCGGACTCGCAGAAGGAGAAATGCCATCCTGGCAAAGTTGTAAAAAGGGAGATACCTCACCTGAAATGGAGGAGGAGCGTAGAAATTGTTTTGTTGCAATTACCCGGACACAAGAAAAACTTGTGTTATCTTCTTCTGGGGTTTATAGGGGATTTGAAAAAAAATCATCCCGTTTTTTAAAAGAGATGAAATTAATCTCATAGATAATAATGATTTATTGTAAAAATTAAAATTTCGGCCAATTAACAAATGATTTATAAGGTTCAATTTATAAGTTTGCCACTCATTACGACAAGCTCTACTTTAGTGATTGTGAGGTAGAGGCACGCTTTCTCCTTAGTTTACTCCAACCGAGGAGTAAACTGACCTACACATAAGAGTAGGAATTTAAAGTATATTAGTATTTTTTTCTTAATTTACCAATCGCAATTTATAGGTCGCTTACCAGGCGATTTTTTAGTTTAATAAAAAAATCCCTGCAGTCTTGTTTGGTACAAATCTGTAGGGAAAATATAATCAAAGGAACGGCTAGTTGACTGCCGGCGGTTTAATGAAGAACTGCTGGCCGATCGGGTCACGGCTATTTCCTAGGAAATAGGTTTTGACAAACGACAGTTCTTTGGTGTCACTGTCATAGCGCAAGACTTCTATTCCCTGGTGATCGAGGCTGCCATTATTGTAGTTGTAGGCGCTGCGAGCATAGACCAGACCGTCAGGTCCGACCTTGACGTAGTAGGCGCCGTACTGGGCATAACGGCTGACAACCGCATTGTCGGCAAAGCTATAGACGGCAATTTCACCTTTACCATAGTAGGGATTGCCACCAGCTCCAATAAAGGCAAGGCTGCTGTCTGGCAAGAAATCAACTGCACCGGCAAAATCACCTAGGCCGGAGTAACCGAACTGGTGTTGGAAATTATGCAGGTCATAGACGCTGACCGAACCCCGTGCAGAGGAGTAGCTGGTTTGGAAGAAATAGTTGCCTAACGGGTCAGTCAGGGCGAGGTGATGTCCATAGCTAACCGGCATAACCGAGGCATTCAGCGTATCCGTGGATAGATCCACCAGATTCCAGCTACCGTTTTCCACTTGAGATAGTGTGCCATTATTCAAGCGGACGGTGTTGTAGCCGCCATCCACGTTAATAGGGAAGTTGCTATCCACAAGTGTTCGGGTCGTAATGTCGTACTTGTTGTTTTCTAAGTAGCAGAACCGACTATCGGCCGAAAACAACGGCAGGTAATACGAGGTAGTCTCGTCTGATGCATAATACAAATCATTAGTGCTGATGGATGCGGGGAAAGGCAGAGGATCGCCGTTTAGCGTGTGATCCGAAGTCTGATAGACATTCCCTTTGACGTCAACAACATATTGCCCGTCAGGTGTTCCGGCTAGCATTATCACTTCGGGCAAAGCACCCCAGATCACGCTCTTAGTTAGATTAACCACCAGTGTGGCCGACAGGTCCTCGGTGGGCATATAAAGCAGCTCATCTTGGGTTGTGGTTAAACTTTGATCACAGGTGATTTTGTAAGTGATTGAATTACCCACCTTGTTGCCGGAATCATCTTGCCCTTGCAAAACGAACTCATTGGTTCCGGGTTGTAGGGTGGCTAAGTAGAGAATCTTGCCGTAGAGGTCGGTTTTATCAGTAGGGATGACTTGGTCGCCAATTTGTACTTGGGTAACCCGCCAGTCAAATACGGTTGTCAAGGGATAGCTGGTCAGATTGGTCGTCACCTTGATTTCGTCGGGCCAATCGGGTGGAGTTGGCTGAAAAGCAAACCCCGAAATCAGAACTGCCTGGGTCGCACCATTGCTTGGCGGCTTACCTTCAAACTGCCACAAGTTCAAGTGGACTCTTTCCTCGCCGGGCGTTGGCACAAGCGGACCTTCATATGACCATTTTTTAATCAAGGTGTCGGGATCTGTGGGCGGACTATCAAGATATTTACCTTGATAAGTGCGCATTTCCACTTTGCCCGGACTCCAGATCAGGTAAGTGGTGATGTCGGCGTTTATGTCCTGGTGGAACCGATTACAGTTATCCATACCTACGAGACATTGGCCACAGGGTGGAACGGCGTATTGGCAGTTGTTTTCGTCTGCGGCGTTGCCAAACTGACTGAATTCAAAGAAATCAATTTCCCGGTTGTTTGGGTCGGTGTCAGTATCATCCCACAGGAAAATACCGAAAACCAAATAAGAATCAGACGCCAGGGCGGGGTAGTGTTTCTTAAGTTGAACAATATACACGCCGTAGCCAAACGATTGGTCAAGAATTACTTCACTTGACTGCCATTTGCCGTCCTGTTCTTTGACTGCCAAATGAAGAACGCCGCTATCATCAACCCAGGCATTCTTTGGACTATACGAATTTGGTCCAGGACCAACCGGCGAAGGGTAACACTTTTTGGTCCACGGCAATCCGGAAAAATCAAACGCTAGGTTTTCGCTTTCGCATTCGTCTTCGCCCTCGCCTTCACCGCTTGGGATAACCATCAGCGTGGCTACGTTAGAATAGACACAGCCGGCTGAATTTTTGGCAAATGCCCGGTATTGTCCCGCATCATTTTCAGTGACAACGGGAAGTGATAGAATTTCTCCACCGGCATCGGCAACTATGATGTCATCTTTCAACCAGCCGATTGTTTCGGCGTTTTCAACTCCGACGCTAAACTGAACATTCGCGCCGACGCTGACCGTCTGTGATACTGGCTGCTCGATGATTTTTGGCAGTTGAGGACAACCGGCCAAAAGTATCATTGCCGCTACAATCACAATCACATTCCATTTGCTTTTCATGACTCAACTCCTTGTTTTTGAGATCCTATTACAACCAAACCATCAGTCTAAGCCCAGTGCCTAGCTGATGTTTTAATTTTCTATGAAAGGTAGCTAATTTTCAAAGAGCCACCTCCAATAATTTAGCTTATTCTTACGGCTAAAATCTGTCAAATTACAAAATTCATGACATAATTATTCTAAAAATCAGGAGGTTTAAATAATCTAGAGGATATAGGTGCCAGCACCATTATTAGTATTATGATTAGAATCAGAAAAATCCCAGCTTATCTGGGGATTTTTTATTAAAATTTTATTGTGGTTTTTGTTTTTTTAAAGAAAATGTTATAATATGAAAAATAATGTAATAAATGACCGTGAAACAAACACCTTGCTCAATTTTTATAAAGACTACTGGTTTAGTTTTTTTTATTTTTACTTATTGCTAGCAATCATCCAATAGCAGCTCAGGCGACTGGCGGGGTATAATAATAGCATATGACATACGCTAAAAAAGTTTTGCCAATAATTAGATCAGCGGGCAAAGAATTATTGAAATATTACGGTAAGATTAAAATTTCTAGACAAAAAGGGAAATTAGCTCATACGGTTGTCACCAAGCTTGATTTAAAAACGGAAAAGTATCTTGCCGCCAACTTGCACAAAATTTATCCGACCATTGATTTTTTTGGTGAAGAATTTGGCGGGAAAAAGAAGGCTAAAAGATTTTGGGTTGTTGATCCAATTGATGGCACAGCGCATTTTATACGCGGTGTTCCTTTTTGTACTACCATGATTGCCCTTATTGATTCGGGCAAAGTAATTTTTTCTATAATCAATAATTTTGTGACCGGTGAAATTTTTTGGGCTGAAGTTGGCGAAGGCGCTAAGCTAAACAACAAGCCAATTCATGTAAGTAGCCGTCAATTGGTTGATGGCTATTTGACCTATGAAATAAACCTTGATAAAAAAGAAAATCTTGATTTATTTCTTGATTTGAAGAAAAAAACCATGCTTTTTAAAACGGTTACTTGCGGTTATGAGTTTGGTTTGATTGCTAGTGGTAAAATTGAAGGCCGCATTGCCTTGGATCCATATGGTGATGATTGGGACTATGCGGCTGGGTCATTGCTGGTAAGCGAAGCCGGTGGCCAAGTAGTCAATATTGGTAAAAATTCTTATAGCTACACAGACCATAATTTTATCATGGGTAACCCCACTGTCTGTAAAGAGATAAAAAAACTTTATCATATTTAATTGTAACTTTTAGTTTGCCACTCATTGCCACAAAGTTCTACCATCAAATAATCTAAACATTGAATATTAAGTAAGCAATTCTAGTGCCAATTTACATTGATAAAAATAAATGTCCGCAAAATCATGCTTGTCCGGCCATAAAGGTATGCCCGGAAAAAGCTTTGTCGCAAAAAGGTTTTAACGCACCCCAAGTTGATAGGGAAAAATGCCGGGAGTGCGGAATTTGTTCAAATCTTTGTCCCAAGGGCGCTTTGCAGCTTCGGTGATTAGCGCATTAAAAAGGTATTACAATTTTGTCGTTTGAATCGCCTAAGCGGCGGTTTTTTGGTATACTAAAATCATATGAAAATTATTACTAACCCCATTGAATTGGCAAAAAAATTAGTCAGTATTAAATCAGAAAGCGGCAATGAAGAGGCGGTGACCAAGTTTATATTTAATTATTTAGCAAGCATTGGTTTAAAACCTAAATTGCAAAAAATTGAAAAGAATAGAAACAATGTTTTTGTAGTCGGCCAGGGACCAGTGCTATTTAATTGCCATATTGATACCATTCCAATTGGCCAAAAAACTAGCTGGCAGCATAACCCGCTGGGCGAAATTAAGACGGGTAAATTATTTGGCCGCGGTAGCTGCGACACAAAAGGTAATGCGGCTTGTATTTTGTCAGCCTTAGCAAAAAATCCGAGCCGAAATGTAAGTTGCTCGTTTACAGTGGGCGAAGAAAATACCATGGTTGGCGTTAGGCAATTAATGAAATTAAGAAGAACTAACTTAAAGCAGATTAAATATTGCGTTAACCTTGAGCCAACCGAATTAAAAATTATCAGCGCACACAAGGGCAGGATGTTTTTTACGGTTTTAGCCAGCGGAAAAGCAGCACACGGTTCCGTACCCAGCCAGGGTGATAATGCCATTGTAAAATTAGCCAATGTTACTTTATCAATAAATAAATTTGCTACCAGCTTGAAAAAAATAAAACATCCAATTCTGGGAAATCCAACTTTGAATATCGGAGTAATTAAAGGGGGAGTAATGGCTAATATTGTACCGGACAAAGCGGAAATTGAAGTTGATGTTAGAATTTTACCGAATCAAGGAATTAAGCAATTTATTGCCAATTTTACTAAGGCCGCCAAACCAGCCAAGGTAGAATTAATTTCTTATCTTGATCCCGTGGAATTAAAAATCAATTCCGATATTATTGAAAAGATGAAATTAATCCTTAAAGAATTAGGCTTAGAATCTAAGTCGCAGGGGATATTTTATACCACTGAATTCAGTGAACTAAAAAAACATAATATTCAAGGTCTGATTTTTGGCGCCGGCAGTATTAATCAAGCCCATATGATTGATGAATATGTCAAAATTAAGGAATTGCAACTCTGCCATCAGGCGCTGGGTAAACTAATTAAAATTGTTTAACATTTCACTTAGATTTATTAAATAATTATGGCGGCCAAAGAACTAATTCAAAAATTACTTGACTTGCAAAGCGCTTACGCCAGTACTTATCGCAGCGCTGCCACGGCCGAAAGAATGAAGCACGTTTTGTCTCACTTCAAAGACGTTGATTTTTTGGCAGAAAAAAATCGTGAGCCATTGATTGAACATGTTGGTCATTTGCCAATAATTGCCAGTTTTCTTTATCCGTATATTGAACACAAAAAAGAAATCAATCTCGGCCGGGTATTAATTATGTTGGCGATTCACGATATTGGCGAAACAGTAACTGGGGATATTCTTACGTTTAAAAAAGAAAAAGCGCATAATTTGAAAGAAAGCAAGGTGGCCAAAAAAATACTGCCAAAAGAGTATCTGCCTTACTATGAAGAATTTGAGTTAAGAGAAAGTTTTGACGCCAAATTTGCCAAAGCGATTGATGCCCTGGCGCCGGATTTGCACGAACTGTCAATTCCTAAAGTTTCCAAAGCCAGATTTAAAGCCCTGGGTTTTAACAGTGAAATAATTGAAAAAAAGAAAACCATATATTTTGTCTGGGATAAAACTTTAGCTGAAATTTTTAAAGTGATAATTAAGGCGCATCAAAATATTGAGCTTGGTAAACCGACTGGATTTAAAACAAATTAATTTATTAGTCATTTTGAGTTTAAAAAAACTCCAATTTATTAATTTCCAATTTATTGGAGGGTTTTTAATAAAAATAAGTGGAAGTTTTTTGTTCCACTTATATAGATCCAATAATCGGCAAAAGATCGGCCATGTTTGAAATAATAGGGAAATGCGGCCCCCGTCCTGACGCCGCCATTCTAAGACGCCGCTTGGAATAGTAACCGCCGCTAATGGCTACTGTTTTCATGCCTAGCTGCCAGCCAATTTCAGTTTCCTCCGGGCTGTCTCCGACGATGAAACATTTCGCAGGATTATATCTGCCGTCAGCAAGGAACGCAGACATCTTTTCCAGCTTATTTCTTTGCACCATTGAAGTCTGGCCGGCGGTATTAGCCAGGACAGCGGAAAAAGAATGTTGCAGCCGCCACCTCTTAAGCTGTGCTTCAATACCCCATTTGGTGTGATTGCTCAGAATTATAGCGGGTATTGATTCTGTTTCAAGGTAGGAAAGAACTTGACGGACGCCCTTTCTGGTTCGCAGTTTGCAAACTCTGGGTTCATAGAATCCGTGAAAAACCTCACCCATTCTTTCCGGCTCAGATTCGAGTTGTTGCCTATTACAGCCATGAAGTCTGTAAAATTCTACGGCCGGAATAATAATCGTTCGACGGTACTCTGAGAGTGAAGGCGGATTGCCTCCAAAGGCAGTGATAACAGCGTCATCCGCTTCCTTGCAGGCCTGCGTATCGGCTATAATCGTTCCATTAAAGTCAAAAGCAACTAATTGAACCTTGTTATCTGTCATCGGACAGCCTCCTTATAGACAATTTGTTCAAACAACAAAATCAATATAAAATATTAACATAGTTTTTTAATATCGTCAATCGGAATCCGTAAGGCAAGTTTTATCACTCATTAAGACAAGCTTTAAGTAAAAAATCCCCAGACTTATTTTGGAGATTTTTTATATAAAATATTTAGTTATTCAGTTTTAGCGGTTTGAAGCAATAAGGCTTTGGTCCGTGGGCCAACTGTGCCGTAGCCAGTACTTGATTCGCTGCCTTGGCAAACAATTTTTTTGGCGCACTGAAAGCGTTGTAAGGCTTTTTTAGTCATTGAACCAAAGGTAGTTGATTCTTTACCGGCAGAACCAGGGCCGGATTTGGCAACAGTAAAACCGGCGTTATTAAGAATTTGTTGCAGGGTTTTTACTTGCGAATTAGTATCGCCCAGTTTCAAATTAAGCGTCAGGACCGGGTTAGTATTTTTAACACAACCAGCCCAGGGTTTGGTTCCTGAGTTATCGTATAAATTTTTAGCGTAAGCTAAGTTGCCATCAAGGGTGTAGATATCCATGCCTAAGCTGCTGGCAAAATCAGCATGAATATTTTCGTCAATTTGAAAGACGCCGACATATTGGTGATTGTGTAGCGGCGTGCCGTTGCTAGTATATTGGCGAAAACCGGATTCACATTTGGCAATGGAGATCATGGCCGGTATTTGGGCAAAATATGAGCGCACAGCAGCTTCGGTTTGGACTAATGTGGGCAGGGTAGTTGTGGCTGTGGTCGTTGATGTATCGTCTTGAGCCATGGCTTGGGTGGACAAAATTGTAAATAAAAAAATAGCACTTAATAAGGTGCACCAATTGGTAATATTTTTATTTGTTCCTTTCATGTTTAAATTTTACCTAAAATATATCAATTTAGCAATCACTTGCTTGGTAATTATTTTGCTTCCAAGTCTTTAGTGAGGTATAATAATTTGGTATGAATTTATTTAAAACCAACAATTTAAGCGAGATTAATAATCTGCAGCAAGAGATTATTGATGAATTCAGTTCGGAATTAACCCAGGATAAATATTTGGAAATTGGCCAAAAAGGTTTGTGGCAAAGCGAGGAAATTTTAATTGATAAATATTTTGCCAAAAATTCCAGCGTTTTGGATGTTGGCTGCGGCAGTGGCCGGACAACGCTGCCTTTGTTTCAAAAAGGCTATCAAGTGATTGGCGTTGATCTAACGCCTAAAATGATTGAGTCGGCCAAAAAAATTATTACTGCCAAAAATCTGAATATTGATTATCAAATCGGGGATGCAACGAAATTAGAGTTTAAAGACAATTTTTTTGACAATGCGATTTTTGCCAATAACGGCTGGACGCAAATTCCCAGTCAAGCAAAAAGACAAAAAGCCTTAGACGAAATTTACCGGGTCTTAAAGCCGAGTGGTTATTTTATTTTTACCACTCACAAAAGAAATTATTCCCTTTCCCGGTCAATATTTTGGGTCGGCCAATGGATAAAAGTCTATATTTTAAAACCTTTAGGTTATAATATTAAAGAGATTGAATTTGGTGACCTCTTTTTCCAAAGAAATGTGAGTGGTAAAAATTTAGACCAAAAGCAGTTTATTCATATACCTAGTGTTGGTGAAGTTAAAAGACAAATTAAGCGGTCTGGGTTTAAATTAATTGAAACTGTATTGATGGGTGAACTTTCGTCCAGTGATGCCGCCAGTCGGAGAAGTACGTTGACTAAAAGTGATGATGCTAATAAATCACCGGTCTTTTATGTTTGCCAAAAATAATTATGTCAATTTTTAATATATTGCTTATTGCTTTTTCTTTATCGTTTGATGCCGTTGCGGTGGCCATGGCCAATGGCGCCAAGCACATTAAAATGCCTTTGGCTAAAGCATTAAAAATTGCCTTTTTCTTTGGCCTTTTTCAGTTTTTGATGCCTATTATTGGCTGGTTTATTGGTGTTAATTTGCTAGCTTTAATTTCTGGAATTGATCACTGGGTGGCTTTTTTACTTTTAGCCGGCATTGGTGTTAAGATGTTGTTTGAATCGTTTAAACCCGTTGAAGAAAGACAGATTGATATTCATGGCTGGAATATTTTAATCTTGCTTTCCATCGCCACCAGTGTTGACGCTTTAGCCATAGGAATCACTTTTGCCATTTTGCCAGTCAATATTTGGTTGGCCGTGACCCTGATTGGGCTAGTAACTTTTATCATGTCAATTTTGGCAATTTACATTGGCAAAAGATGCGGTGAAATTTGGGGGAAAAAATCAGAAATTGTTGGCGGCTTGATTTTAATTGCTATTGGTTTTAAAATTTTATTAAGTCACATATTAATCAATTAATCTATCTATGAAGAAATTAATTATTTTATCAGTCCTTGGTTTAGCCTTGGTTGGTTGTCAAAAAAATACAAATTTAACTCAAGAAATTAACACTAATCAATCTGTCTTGAATCAAAATCAGGCAGTTAATCAAAATGTCACTATGCCGTCAACTCAAACTAGTCCGACTCCAGATAAAGATTTAAGCAATATTACTAAAGCCATTATTAAAACCAATTTAGGCAATATCACGGTTGAATTCTTTAATCAAGACGCACCCAAAACTGTGGCTAACTTCGTTAAACTAGCTAGTGCTGGATTTTATGACGGGACAAAATTTCATCGAGTAATAAAGGATTTCATGATCCAAGGTGGCGATCCGTTAACTAAAGATGATAGTTTAAAAAATAGTTGGGGAACGGGCGGGCCAGATTATCGGTTTGCCGATGAAATTAACAGTCATAAATTAGTCAGAGGGTCGCTAGCCATGGCTAATTCCGGACCGGATACCAATGGCTGCCAATTTTTTATCGTTACCGCTGAATCTACGCCTTGGCTGGACGGTAAGCACACCAATTTTGGTCAGGTGGTGGCGGGTCTGGATGTAGTTGATAAAATTGAAAATATAAAAACCCAAGGCCCGGATCGGCCAATTAGTAATGTAATAATTGAGAGTGTTGAACTTAAATAAATAATGGCAATCGCCTAGCAGAAAAGAAGAAAAAGGTGTATAATTTATTGGTAACAGTCAATAATTAATTAGCAAATGATTGAAGTAAAAAATTTAAGCAAAAAATTTGGTAATTTCACGGCAGTTGATAATATCTCATTTAACGTTAATAAAGGAGATATTTTTGCTTTTTTGGGTCCAAACGGGGCAGGCAAAACCACCACTATTAAAATGCTTACCACGTTGCTTTTGCCAACCAGTGGCCAGATTCTAATTAACGGTCATGATCCGGTTAAAGATCAAAATGCCGTACGCCATTCTTTTGG
Organism: Patescibacteria group bacterium; assembly: GCA_041649675.1. Classification (GTDB taxonomy): domain Bacteria; phylum Patescibacteriota; class Patescibacteriia; order Buchananbacterales; family UBA6539; genus JBAYJS01. Next base: position 96,445 of record JBAZMQ010000001.1, read on the forward strand.
CATAGTTTTTCAAGACCCGAGTTTGGATGACGAGCTAACAACTTGGGAAAATATGGAATTTCACGGGGTTTTATACAATGTACCCAAGAAAATCAGACGAAAGAGAATTGAAGAAATGTTGAAATTTGTTGAACTTTGGGACCGCAAGGACGAACTAGTCAAGAGATTTTCCGGCGGGATGAAGCGACGCTTGGAAATTGCCAGGGGCTTAATCCATCACCCGGCAATTTTATTTTTAGACGAACCGACTTTAGGGTTAGATCCGCAAACCAGAAATCATATTTGGAATTATATTAAGGAATTGAATAAGACAGAAGGCATGACGGTATTTTTTACGACTCATTATATGGAAGAAGCTGACAAGTCAGCCGGCCAAGTAGCAATTATTGATCACGGTAAAATTATTGCTCTGGGTAGTCCAAATCAGCTAAAGGAAAAAACTAAAAAACCATCGCTGGAAGATGCATTTTTGGATTTGACCGGCAAAAGTATTCGGACCGAAGAGGTATCAACTCAAGATCGGATGAGAGTAAACCAAAAAATTTGGAGGAGATAATTATATGAATACAATATATATTCTTTGGTTAAGACAACTTAAAAGATATTTTCGATCAAAAGCCAGAATGATTGGATCGCTTGGCCAGCCGCTTTTATTTTTATTAGCTTTGGGATTTGGTTTTGGACCAATTTATCAAAAAGCCGGGCAGGGGAGTTATTTGCAGTTTATTGGTCCGGGCGTAATTGCCATGGCAATAATTTTTACGGCAATTTTTATGGGGATTGAAATAATTTGGGACCGGCAGTTTGGCTTTTTAAAAGAAACTTTGGTCGCGCCAGCTTCCCGGTTTGAAATTATGATTGGCCGAACTTTGGGTGGCGCTACGGTGGCTGGTTTGCAGGGGGTAATTGTTTTTTTATTGACTTTGGTTGTTGGTTTTCGCCCAATCAGTTTGGCCTTGCTGCCTTTGGCGTTGGTTTTTGTAATTTTGATTGCTTTGGTTTTTACCGCTTTTGGCACGGCCATTGCCACTCAGCTGCAAGACATGCAAGCCTTTCCAATCATTATGAATTTTTTAATCATGCCGATATTTTTCTTGTCCGGAGCCTTATTTCCAATTGAAGGTTTTCCCGAACCAGTGGTAGCCGTAATGCGGCTTAACCCTTTGCTTTATGGCGTTGATGGTCTTCGCGGGGCGCTGATTAACGGAGCCCATATTGGTTTAGTAACTGATTTTTCAATTTTAGCCGTTATTACTGTCCTTCTTTTAGGTCTTGGTGCTTATCTTTTTTCAAAAATTCAGGTCTAGTTAGCTAAAATTTTTTATTATTTTTTACCAATTTCTATTATCAGGAAATTGGTTTTTTAAAATTTTTGACCATTGACAAACATTCAAAAATCTGTTAAGAATAGCGTACGAGTTGAACCTTGACAACTAAGCTAAATTTCGCAAAAGGCGATTATTAGCTTTGTTAATAAAACAGGAAACCAAAAAAAAGAAAAAGAAAGAAAAGAAAGGAAGGAGGTGGACCGACACCAAAATCGGTTTTTTTGTGATGTTGTAATGTGTTAGTCATAGGCTTCAATATTAGGTTGGGGCTTTGGTTTAAAATTGGCAGATCTCAAATAAAGGAAAGGTATTGTGCCATGAAGAATCGAGTATTGTTGACACTGTTGGTGCTGGCGGTTGTTTTATTGGGCGTTGGTTGCCCTAATTCGGAACCAGAGTTCTCCGTGCCCCGTTACGACGCGGCCGGAAACTACCTTGGAACAATGGCACTGTCCAGCTTGGACGTTGTCCAGGATCCACAGGTGGTTTTAAATCCGCCAGACAACCAGATTATCCTGACGGCAAAAAACTTCGCGCTGGAGCGAGCGTATGGAGAATTTACCATTTGGGTTAGTAAAGAATACCCAGAGGTGGAACTTTCCTTACAGCTCTTTGGCCCTAAGAAGGCGGAAGAAGCGGAAAAAAATCTGAGCCATGAGCAGTTGGCAGCATTATCAATATTTGCCAATGCGATTGGGATGGGCCAGCATTTTTCAAGCTGGACTGATTTTATTCAGGTCCGCAATGGTACAGTCACCGCGACTATACCATTTCCCGAGTTGGTTGTCCGGATGACGGTTATCCGACTTGAATCGGCCTCAGCTACCAATAGTGATGCTGCCTTTGTCTTTTCCAACCCCTTGCCGTTTGATGAAGGGGAAGGTGAAGAAGGTGAAGGCGAAGGTGAGATTGAAGGCCAAAATGAAGGCGAAGGTGGAACCGAAGGTGAGATTGAAGGTGAAACACCGGATAATTGCGGCGGCGGAGTCGCCACCATTTCAGTGACGTTCAAACCGAATGTCGCACTTTTCAATCTGACCTCACCCACTCCAGCCACAAGCGTGATTGAGTTTGATGTGGCTGGTATGATCGGCGCCAATCTCGCTGCGGCCAGCTACGTTATTGGTGCAGACACCTTGGTTTACGGACCAAAAGATCTGCAGCCGATTGTTAACTGTTCGGCAAAACTTTTGGTCTGTGATAACCAGAATGATGCAAATCAAATTGCAAGTATTATCGTTATATACGACAAGACCAAAGTGCCGACGCCGGCTGGTGGTTTGCCTTCTCTTGGACAGTTGTCGGGCGAAGTCAAACGTTTGACAGTTGCTTATACCACCAGTAAGTCAATCACCATTGATAAGGCGCCTGGGATTGATGACGCGGACGGAATTGTCTGCGGCAGTGTTTCAGGAGCTATTCCTGCGGGTGCCAAAGTGGCAGTACGAACCAAAATCAATGGCAACTGGAAACCATTTCCGCCGTTTGTGGAAGTCGTGAATGGCAAGTGGTGCCACAATATCTATGTCGCGACAGGCGACAACCGGTACAGCGAGATCGAAGCCTGGCTAATGGCAGCGGACGCGGACTTTCCGTGGACCGATGCCAAAGCCGACGATGTGCCATTGGCGACAACCGTTTACAAGCGGGTGCCGTCAATCAGCATCACTTCATTTCCGCGACCCGGCACCGGCGATCCCGAAATTGTGCGCGTGGATACAATCGTATCCGACGCCAGTAAGTACAAATGCGTGATCGAGGCGTTGACAATCGTGGATGGCCACCAGCAATGGGTGATTCAACTCACCAGCGGACAACCGTTATTGTCGCTTGACGCTTTCAGCCAAGCCGCCGGGACTGTTTCCACTTACCGCGTGCTCAAGTATTGGGCCTGGTTGGTGGAGTATCCGTTGCCCGGGGCAATTCCTCAGTGTACGGATATCGGTATTGATTGTCTGGGTGAAACGCCGCCATCGGTTCCCGGCTGGGTAGCCTGGAACTGGGTTGGTCTTAACCCGGCTATTGATACCACGCCACCGGTTATAACCCTCTTGGGTGACAATCCGGCAATCGTTGACGTGTTTACGCCGTGGGTTGACCCGGGCGTTACGATCACGGATCCTGATGACGGAGACCTGACAGCAAACCTGGTTGTGACCGGCGCCGTTAACACGTCTGTTCTGGGAACCTACATGGTTCATTACAACGTTTCAGACGCATCAGGCAATCCGGCAACGGAAGTGATTCGGACAGTCGTGGTCGTTGATCGCGGTTTTCCGGTGATTACGTTGCCCGTTAGCAGCCCGCAAAGCTGGGACGTTGGTGTGACATACGTTGCTTCTGTGGCAACGGTTACGGACAACTACGACACCGGCCTTACGGCTCAAGTGGTAGTCAGCGTTGATACGACCAAGCCGGGATCAGGCAGTGTAACCTACACGGCCATTGATTCCAGCGGTAATACGACCACGGTTATTTTGGTCGTCAATGTCGTAGACAATACACCGCCAGTGATTGAGCCAATCGCCGACATAACCATGCACCAATGGGATTTCCAAACAGTGCAGTTGACGGCCACGGACAATATCCCAACCGGGTTGGTTTGGAAGTCGGTCGTTTCGTCTGACCCGTTGTTGGAACTCGACTTCACGCAAGACGGCTTGGTGCGCTTGTATACACATGATGTCGCTGGTGTTGCTACGGTTACGGTGACCCTGGCTGATGCCTCGGGTCTGGAAACCATTGCGATATTCCAAGTCACGGTTTGTGAGTGTCAGGGCCCGTTGATTGAGGTTCTCCAGTCGCCGTCATATGGCACTTGGGACAACCTGCTGGTTAAAGTGACTTGCTACAATCCGAATGACCTGGTGCTTTTCACGCAAGTTAGCGTGCCCAGTGACCTGGAAGCAATATTGCCTCCCAAACCCGCCGGCCCTTGGTGGCCCAAAGATAATTGGGGCCTTGCCGGTCTTAAGGTGATCGATCCGATCACTAAAGAGGCAAATATTCAGGTGGCCACCGGTGGGTTTGACAACACTGCCAACGCAATCAGTGTGGCGGCGGTTCAGGCGGTTGTTAATGGTGTTCCTTTGGCGGCAAGCGATTTGCCACCGGGTAACGACTTGCAGCAGGCGTACATTGGTATCGAGCCGTTCCAAATCCGCGGCACATTGAATTCCTTGTTTATAGACAAGACCCCGAAGATCGTTCCGCTTTTCGTTTCGCCATACGGTGATCCGGAAGGTCGGGTGGACTTCGCGGTTACGTCGATTGACCCGGAGCTGTTTGACATCGTCGTTGATGTTTGGGCTGATGGCTTGGCTGAAGAGTCCTGGGGATTTGGTTGGCGCGCGAAGCCGAGCTTTGATATGCCAATCACCCAAATCGATTCCAGTAACCAAGGAACCGTGGATATCACTACGGGTCCGGGTGATGTTTCTGCCACCGCGGTAAGCATTACCTTGAGATGGAAAACCGATTTCTTCCCGCCTTTGTATGGCCAAGTCGGTATTGATGGCTCTGATCCTTCCGGGCCGTTTATCCCTGGTGCAGTCGTTCAGAAGTTGATTTGTCTGGACCTGGACGGAAGCGGCACGTTTACCGGACCAGCCTACACCTTGACCATGGACGTTGTCGGCCAAGGTACGGTTGAACCCGGTTATGGTGATCACCATTATCCGGAAGTTATTCCCGCGGGTCAATTTGGTACCAATATCCTGGTTCGGGCAATACCTGACCCTGGATGGTATTTATTACGCTGGGAAGGTGCAACAGCGAGTGAAACGGATCTAACCTCCGTTGCGCTCGTTAATGAGCCAACTCAAACGATAAGAGCGGTGTTTGCGGAGGAGACACCGTAATTGCTATTTGTGTTCAGCCCTTAGATTGTTTAATCTGAGGGCTTCTTTTTTTACTTAATAAACCTAAAGAGGGCATTTTTGTTGTTTAATTTGACAAAGTATTCAAAATATGATATAAATTAGATAGCTTAAAACTTAGCTATGAAACAGCGCAAAAAGGACAAAAAAATAAAATACGTTGACTTGCGCCAGATTGATACTGATCATGATGGTCTTTCTGATTATGACGAAATCAATGTCTATGGCAGTGATCCAAATAATTCCGATACGGATAATGATGGAATTGATGACGGTGATGATGTTAAGCAGGGTTTCAATCCTCGGACGGAAAATATAAAAAATCTTTTTATACCTAGACGGAGCAATAAATATCAGCCGCAGATTTTAAGACCAAAGCGTTTGGTTTTTTATAGTTTCAGCGCGGTTTTAATGAAATTGATTATTATTGCTTTTGTTTTTTTCGTTCCCATTACCGCTTTTTTAACGCCAGATATTTTAAGCCAGGAAAGTAAAAAAGTAATTGAATTGACAAATAAAATTCGGGCGTCGTTATCAATTTCTATTTTGAAAGAAAATAGCACTTTGGACCAGGCAGCAATTAATAAAGCTCAAGATATGTTATTGCAGCAGTATTTTGCTCATGTCGGCCCAGATAAAAAGAATTTAACAGATTGGTTAAGTTTAGTCGGTTACAGCTATGACATTGCTGGTGAAAATTTAGCCTTGGGTTTTGCTAATGCTTCTGATGTGGTTAATGCTTGGGCTAAAAGTAAAACTCACTATGCCAATATGATTGATCCGGATTTTTCGGAAGTCGGGGTGGGCATGGTTAGCGGTACTTACACTGGCCATGATACGACCTTGGCCGCTCAATATTTTGGTGCGCCAAGAGCCAGCGCGCAAAATAATACCGTGACTAAAGCCACTGCTACTCCAAGTCCGGCCCCAAAACCGGCAACTCCAGTGGCAGTTAAACCAGCGTCAACTACTCAGCCAGCTTCAGTAGTAACCAAGACTGAGGGGGATAAGAAAGTTGCTTTAGCAAAAATTGATAATACACCAAAAAAATTGATTCCCACTCCGGTTGTGGCAGTTGCCCCAAAACCTCAAGGAGTAGTAGTGGCTGCGCCAACGGTTGCCACCTCTACGTCGGCGGTGGTAGAAAAGAAAATAGCTTTGGCTGTTCCGGTTTTGATAACGCCAGCTAATAACGCCTTAGTTAATCAAAAAGAAGTTCAGTTAGAAATTTCGGCCCAGCAGGCGCAAAAAGTTTTGGTTTATAATAATTCCTTAGAAATTGCAGCCAGCAATGCTTTAAATAATGGAATTATTAATTTGGCCGTTCAATTAAACGAAGGTGAAAATAAAATTAATATTAAATCTTTTCGCGGCTTGGAATTTAAGGTCTCGCCCCAATACAACATTAGCGTTGATACGGTTTTGCCGTCAGTTGATATAGAAAAAAGCAAAGTGATAGTTTCTGAGCCAACAGTTGGTGATGAAAGAGTGGTAAAAGTAACAGCCTATGTTAGCTCGGATGTAAAAAAAGCTTATGCTACCCTGGCTGATTATAAAATTGATTTACAGCTGACTAAAGATGATTTAGGAAAAGATGTTTGGAGCGGGCAAACGATTATATTTAATTACAGTGATAGCAAACTTTTTAATACAGTAGTTTTACCAAATATCACGATTGAAGATCAGGCGGGTAATATTTCTACTTATGATATCTCTTGGGATAAAATTATACCAGTTAATCCATCTCTTTTAAAACAATACTTTTTTATCAAAGACTACCCCTTAAGTAAAAATGTTAATCTATTATTTGATATTTCAGGTTGGTTTTATAAATTTATTTTGACCGTAGCAATTATTTCTTTGCTACTTAACATATTCATTCAAATTAGACGGCAGTATCCTAGAGTTATACTTTCAACCTTGGGTTTTATCTTGCTGTTAGGTATTTTAATAGTCGTTTAAATTTCAATAAGGGGAGGGGAAAATGCATTCAGCTAAAACTCATACTTTTAAATATTAGTCCCAGCTTTTATGGCTGGGTTTTTAGATAAATTGTTAGTCTTGACTTTTTCGTTAATTAATGATAGAGTATAATGATTTAATAAAGTAAATAATTTTGCTTTATTAAGCTAAAATTTTATTATATTCAAGCTATATTTAATTTAAATTTATATTAATTTTATGGCAAAACTGATTTCAATTATTATTCCGGTTTATAACGAACAAGATAATATTTTTTTAATTTATCAAGCGTTGGTTGAGCAGTTCAAAAAATTAGGTAGTCAGTATGATTACGAAATTATTTTTGTGAATGACGGCAGTACGGATAAGAGTTTGGAGCAGATTAATCAATTGTCGCAAAGGGACTTAAAAATAAAGTATTTGGAATTTTCCCGTAATTTTGGTAAAGAGTTTGCCACCAGCGCTGGTTTAAAGTATTGTCTTGGCGGTGCCGCTATTCTGATTGATGCTGATTTGCAGCACCCGCCAGAAATTTTGTCACAATTTATTACTAGGTGGCAGGCTGGGGCAGACATGGTCATCGGAGTTAGAAAAAAATACCAAAGCGCTAATTTATTTAAGCGTTTAACCTCAAGCTTATTTTACCGGATCATGAATTTTATTAGTGGCACTAAAATTACGGCTAAAGCGACTGATTATCGTTTAATTGATCGTAAGGTAATTGATGAATTTAATCGTTTGACCGAGCATAACCGAATCACTCGGGGGTTGTTGGATTGGCTGGGCTTTAAAAGGGATTATGTTTATTTTACCGCCGGCAAAAGGATTAATGGTAAAATTTCTTATAACAAAGTTAAGCTTTTCAAGCTGGCGGTATCAGCTTTAGTTACCCATAGTTTATTGCCACTAAAAGTTGCTGGCTATCTGGGGCTGATTATTATTGTATTTTCCGGGCCACTGGGATTTTTCATTTTTATTGATAAATACATGATCAATGATCCCTTTGGTTTTGCTTTTTCCGGACCAGCAATTTTGGCAGTTATTAATTTGTTTTTAGTTGGAATTACTCTAAGTTGTTTGGGGTTGATTGCTTTGTATATTGGTAATATTCAAACCGAAGTGATGAATCGGCCACTTTATATTATTAGGGATAAAAAGAACATCACTAAATAATGAATGAACAATCCTTAAAACCTAAAGTTTCCGTTCTCCTGACTGCCTATAACAATCAGGCTTATATCAAACAAGCAATTGAAAGTATTTTAAATCAAACATTTTCTGAATTTGAATTTATTATTATTGACGACGCTTCAACTGACAACACTTGGGCAATAATCAGTGACTATGCCGCAAAAGATTTGCGAATCAGGATATACAAAAACGGTTTGAACTTAGGTATAAGTAAAAATCGAAATAGGCTTATTAGTTTGGCTCGAGGTGAATATATTGTTTGGCAAGATGCCGATGATATTTCTTTGCCCAACCGTTTAGCCAATCAAGTTAGCTTTATGCAGAGCCAGCCTGAAGTTGCTATCAGTGGTGGTTACCTTCAATTTTTTAATGAAACTCAAGGTAATTTAAGCATCAGAAAATATGCTGTTGCTGATAAGGAGCTACGGGCAAAAATTTTTCGTTATTCGCCCCTAGCTCAACCCTCAGCAATTGTTCGCAAAGACGCCTTGGTAAAAATTGGTGGCTATGATGAAACTTTAGCCGTAGCCGAAGATTTGGATGTTGTTTTTCGGATTGGCCAAGATTATAAATTTGCTAATCTAGCCCAAGTCCTAGTTTTGTATCGTCAGCAATCACAGTCAATCACTTTCAAAAAACTTAAAATTTTGGAATTAAATACTCTGAAAATTAGGTTTCATTTCGTGAGGAATAAAAGCTATAAGCCTAATTTTTTTGATATTTTGTACAATTTGGGCCAATTTTTAACGCTTTATTTATTGCCGGCCAAATTCAGAGTTAAAATTTTTGATCGTTTCAGGAATCAAAAAATTTATGGATAAAATTTTGCCAAAAATTTCAGTTATCATGCCGTTTTATAATGCTAAAGATTTTTTGGCCCAAGCGGTTGAAAGCATTTTGAACCAGACCTTTGCCGATTTTGAGCTGATAATTATCAATGACGCTTCAACTGATAACTCCGAGCAAATTATTCAGCCATTTTTAGCCGACAAAAGGATTGTTTACGTAAAAAATGATAAAAATCAGGGTATTGTTAATAATTTAAATTATGGTTTAAAAATTGCTAAAGCGGAAATCATTGCTCGGATGGACGGCGATGATGTTTCTTTACCCACTCGGCTAGAGGAACAATTTCAGTTTTTATTGGAAAATCATAATATTGCCGCGGTTGGGTCATTTGTCAAAATTATTGATGAAAATAGCCAAGAAATTGATCAGCGGACAAAACCAATTGATCCCCAAGTTATAAAAAATAATTTAATAATTTATTCACCACTGGTTCATCCGGCCACCATGTTTCGTAAATCAATCATTTTGCAGGTTGGGGGATATAGAAATCAGTATTTATATGTTGAAGACATTGATTTATGGTATCGGCTTGTTTATTCTGGATTTAAAATTTCCAATGTTAGTAAATTTTTATTGGGCTATCGTTATCACAAAAACTCTACGGCCAATCAGGCAAAAGCCAATGCTAAGAGAGCCTTCAAATTAAGAATGGAAACTATTAAACGGTTCAGATTAAAGATAAGTTTTAAACAGTATTTATTAATTTATGCTCAGTTAATCGCCGGACTTATTCTTTCTGGTCGCCAGCGGCAACACTTAGAAGGCATATACAAAAAGATTGTTTATCATGATAAATAGAAAACAAAATTTTATTTTTCGCAACTGGCATTGGCTGGTATTTTTATTTTTGGCTTTTATCTGCCTTGCCTTTTTGCTATTTCAGCGAGGCATTTGGGCTTTTGCCGATAGCGGTTTTTATTACCAAAATATTTTAGAAGCCAAAAAAATTGCTTTTGCCAAACTGGGACAATTTGCCAATACTGATGGTTTTTATTTGGGGTTTGATAACTCAGCTCAAAGTTTTTCCCATTTAATTATTTCTTTTTATCAAGTTTTTTTAACCTCAATTTTTGGTTCTGACTTAGGCCAAATAATTTATTATTTTGTTTATTATTTCCTCTGTTTTTATTTTGGTCAAAAATTATTGAAGAAATTATTTTTTGAGCTAAAACCAAACCAGATCAGGCTCGGGGCTTTGTTTTTGACTTTTAATCCTTTTTCGCTTTTGCTTACCACTTTATTTACCATTAGCTATATCTATCCATTATTTATTATCTTTTTTTATGCTTTATTAAACTACCTGGATAAGGGTAAAACTTTGAATCTGCTCTTGGCGGTATTTTGCAGTCTTTATCTGTTTTCTTATTTACGTTTAATTCCGATTGTTGGTTTAACTTTTTTATTCCTGGTTTGGATATTTTACGACCGAATTAATTTTAATTTAAAACGGCTTTTGATTTTGGCTATTGTTGTATTTTTATGTATTAGCCCGTTTCTGGTTGGCAATTTTCAATTCTTTGGTAATTCAAGCGATGTAGTGAGCAATTACAAAGATTCGTTTAGCAAATATCAACCGGCCAATTATAATTTTAAACAGTCTTTTGTCAATTCTTTAACTAATCCTGGCGGTTTTACCCCTTCAGCTCTCAGTTTTTTTTATAATAATCGGGGTATTCCTGGGTTTGCCGATAATTACGCGCAAAATAATACTTTTGAATTTTATAAATTTATTCAATTGCTGTTTAACGTTTTGTTGTTAATTGCAGTTTTGTTCTTTTTGAAAGACAGAAGGAGTCTAAAAATTTTTATTACCCTTTGTTTTGTATTATTTTTAAATACCTTGGGTAATTTTTTTAGCTTAGATTTTTTTAATGAAGCTAATAAAACGGTTTTAATTTTTTTGTATAACGACTATGGCTTTTTACAATTTGTTCAAAGTTTTTTATTAGCCTTTCTTCTAGTAATTTTGTTTCACTCTTTCCAAAAAAAATCAATTAATCATTATTTCAATGGCTTGATTTATTTTATAGTCATTAGCTATTTAGTTATCAATGCTTTGCCATTTTTGAGTAATCATTATGGTTTTAAAAAGATTAATTATATTCCCAATGATTACAAACAAGAACTTTTTACCGACACTGACTATGATTTTTCTGAGGCAACAATTTTTGCGCCTTATCATTGGCTGCACTTTAAATGGTCGCCATACTTTTTAGATTTGAATACGGCTACTTACTCAAAGTACAAAAGTTTATTGGTTCCTAATCTAAGATTTATTAATGGTGATTTAGCTAAATTTTACAACCAAATCTATAATAATTTTGACAAGGATCAATTTCAAAATCTAGCCATTTTTAATGTCAAAAGTATTTTTGTCTTCAATGATGTTTTAGATGCCAATAAAAATATTGATACTTATGAAGTTATTAATATTGAAAATGCTGCCAAAAATCTTGAGCTGGCGCTTAGAAGTCGCAGTGATGTTTACCTGGCCAATGATTATTCAAATTTTAGTCATTTTAGATTTAACAGTGCTGATGATTATGACTTTTTTATTTATTCGCCTAAAAAATTATTTAATCTAAATTTTGATAATTTTTATAATACAAAATTAGATTTATCCGTTCGGCCCCTGGTTTTTAATCAATCAAATTTCAATGTGGTAAATTTAATTGACGAAGGTGTTTGGTTAAACAACAGTCCAACAATTGATATTAAGGCATTTAGCAACAATCCAAACAAGTACTATCTAAAATTGACTAACTTAAATAAAAATTTGCCGTTCTTGGTCCAATTTAACCAAATGTTTTCGCCGGCCTGGCGAGTCTATTTTACCGATCAAAAAGAATGGGATAGTCAAAATTGTCAATCGGGATTTAAAACTTTCAAGCTGACTGGCAATAGCCGTTGCTTGGTTGACGGTTTGGCCGCAGATTATGATGATTTAAAATTAATTAATAAAAAATATCTAAAACCCCAGAATCATTTTGTCGGCAATTTGGTTGGCAATGCCTTCCTTTTTGAACCCCAAGATATTAGCAGCCAAACTAATAAAACCGGCGAAATTTATTTGGTTATTTATTTTCAAAAGCAACTCTATTATCTTATTTGTTTAACCATTTCTGGCTTAACATTTTTCGTCTTAATTGTTTTGAGTTTATTTCAAGTTTTTAGACAAAAGAAAATCGGTAAACATTATGAAAAGAAATAAACGAAAAATTTATTTTAAATTAGTAATTGCTTTATTGGTGCTTACTTTTTTGGCGTACCTAGTTTTTTTATTGGCCGCTAAACAAATAAATTTTTCCGATCAGGCTTATGTTGCTAGAAATATTTCCCTAGTTTTTACCGACCAAAATGTATCAGCCCAAGAGCCAAAATTGGATTTTTTAATTGCTGATTTAAAAAATATCAGCAAAACCGTTTCAAATTCAGTGGTGGTTCAAGTCAATCCCTTTGACCAAAGTAAACTGATCAATCTTTTATTGTCACAGGCTAATAATATTTATATAGACATATTTACTAATAAAATTGCCAATAATCTAAGCCAAGCAACTTTTACCAATAAATTTAATATTACTTTGCCCTTTGAAGTAAGGTCTTATTTAACAAAAGATAATGACCTTAAAATTATTTACAACAGGGAAACTAGGTTAGTTAAATTAATTTTGGCTGGACAAAATTTTCAGATTAATGATTCAATTCTTAAGCTTAATGATTTGACGGTTTTTCAGATTGATAATATTGATCGTGATTCTATCATCCAGATTGGCGATTTATTTATAGATTTAAGCAGCTACAAAAATAATTTAGCAACATCAATTGCCAACTTGCTTAATGGCAATGTTAAAAATTACAAAGTTGATAGCCTTAATTTATTGGCTAAAAATAATTTTTCTTTTGAAACTGGCGCTTGGACTAGCCAAGTAGCTGATTGTAGCGCTTACCTCGGCGGACAGCCAGCAATTAATATGTCACTGGAGAATGATGCGACGAATGGCAAAAAATCACTGGCCCTGACTGCGCAAAATCATTTTGCCTGCAGCTATTTTACTTTTCCTGTTAATTTAAATAAAAATAAAATTTACAAACTTTCTTTTGATTACAAAACCTTGAAGGGTAATAAGATTCAGTATTATTATAATCTAAAAAATACTGTTAATTTAGTGCAGGAAAAATTTGGCTCAATAAAAACTCTTGATAGCAGCTGGCATAATTTGGTAACTTTTATCAAACCAGAAATTGATTTGGCCAATCGCTTCAGCCTTTATTTTTATGCACCATCTGATGGTTCAGAGACTTTAACTGATTTGTATGACAATGTTGCCCTTGATTCCTATGGGTTGGTAAAAGAAATTCCGGTTTCTGGCTTAAACTTTCCTAAGAATTACGGCTTGGCAAATTGGTTAGTTTTAGCGCCTGGCCAAAATAGTCTTAGCTATCTAAGCTTAAGCACAAATCTATTAAACAATTTTAATTATTCATTTGAGCAAGGTTTTTGGACAAAACAAGTTCAGGATTGCAGTAATTATTTGCCCGGGCAGGCGAGTATTGGCATGTCTCTAAAAAATAATGGTACGAATGGCAAAAAATCACTAGCTCTGGCTTCACAAAATCATTTTGCCTGCAGCTATTTTACTTTTCCTGTCAGCCTGCAGCGCGACAAGCTTTACGTACTCTCATTTGATTATAAGACTGTAGCTGGCAACAAGATTCAATATTACTATAATTTGCAAAATGATTTATGGCAGCAGCAAGAAAAATTTGAATCAGTTGAAAGCTCAAATGACAGCTGGAATAAGTTTGAAACCATAATTAATCCTCAAATTGAAAACAGCAATAGTTTCAGTCTTTATTTTTATGCGCCGTCTGACGGTTCAAAAACTTTGATTAATCAATATGATAATGTGAGACTGCAAGAGTTTGCCCCAAAAGAAATTTATTCCTACTATTTGTATGCTCAACAAAACCTGGCCAAGCCTTTTAGCTTAAAGTCAATTGAGACAATCCAGCTTAACCGTTGGCAAAGCCGAATTAAGTTAACTGCGGCCAAAGGTTCGCTACTGCTAGTTTGGCCGCCGGCATATAATTTGAGCGCCAAGCTTTATCTTGTTCAAAATCAACAGGCTAATTGGTTAAATCAGTTGGCTAATCTAACTAAACAATCAATTAATGACAATCTGCATTTTCAGGTTCAAACTGACAGTAATGGTTGGTTGCTAAATATTGATTCTTTGTGCCAAAACTCAAAGGTTTGCCAGAAAAATTTAGACGGAACTTACGATGTTTCTTTGCTAGTGCAAAATGATTTTTATAAGTTTAGCTATTTATTTTTTTGGCTCACGCTAACAATTTTAGTTCTGGCCGCAATTTATTTTAATTTATGATAAAAACAGTGGAAAAAATAATTGATACTTTAGTCAGCGGCTTGGTAAAGTCTAAAAAAGATATTTTAAGTCGCAAGTGGTTTTTGTTTCTGGTTTTGGCTTTATTCATTGTTTTGTTTCTCAGTTTCGGCTTTGATTTAGCCTTGGTTTTGGTGTTGATTTTGATTTTTTGGTTTTACCAATGGGATAGCAGAATTTTACTTTTTCCCGCTGGGATTTTTTTGGCGGTTGGTTTGATTTCTATGGTTTATCAACAAGACGATTTAGCCCGTTTGGCGGCTAGCTATATTTATTACTTCTTTTTGGCAGTTGGTGTTTTACAAATTCAAAAATTGAAAGAGCCTAGAGAAAAATTTTTGAAGGCAAACGATCAGATTGACGATTTATTAATTCCCTTGGCCAATCAAGCCAATTTAGCCAAAAGAACTAAAAAAATGTTTTGGTCTTACAACCAAGATGGTCTGCTAATCTCCGGGGTAAATATTTTAATAATTTGCGGCTATTTGCTATTTTTTGGCGCTAATTGGCCAAACCAACAAAACTATTATCAATTTATCGTACTATTGTTAATCCTTTTGATTGTCAATTCGTATCTTTTCTTTGAAAAGCAGGATAGTAAAACCAAATGGTTAAGCAAAAAAGCAATATTGAAATTTTTTGAAAATAGAAACAATGTTTTATTACTTTTGATTAATGTTTCAATTATCAGTATCTATCTGTTGTTATTTGGTTTTACCTGGCCCAGAAGCGGCAATTATGGCCGCTTTTTGGGTTTGGGTTTTTTCTTGCTAGTGATTAATGTTATTGCCCTTTTGGATATTTCCAATGAAGATAAAAAATATGATTAAAACAATAAAAGAAAACAGCTTAGCAATTTTGTTTTTCTTTATCGCTGCGGCTTTGATAATCTGGCAGCTGTTTTTACCCGGTTACGTTTTAACTTTGGATATGGTTTTTACGCCAAAAATAAAAATATTTTTGGCTAGTGGTGAGTTTTATAATAGCCTACCTTTTAAGTATTTGTTGGCCGCTGTCAATTATTTATTGCCCGGCTGGGTTATCCAAAAAATTGTTTTTCTTTCATTATTTTTTTCAATTGGCTATTTGGCTTATTATTATTTACCGCTGCCAAAAAAGAATTTTGCTCCGTACTGGGCTGGCCTGTTTTTTTTGGCCAATCCTTTTGTCTATGAAAGATTTTTGGCCGGAAATTGGCTGTTACTTTTTGGTTATGCCGGCTTGCCATTTTTTATCTATTATTTGCTGAAATTTTTTCAGCAGCCAAATTGGCCAAATAGTCTTGGGCTAGTTTTTAGCTTACTGCTAATTGGGCTTTTTTCTTTGCATCTGTTTACCATGGCAATCATTTTATTTTTTGGTTTGACAATTTATAAATTAATCAAAGCCGGGGTGGCTAAAAAAATTGATTTGGTCAAAAAAATATTTGTAAAACTATTAATTGTTGGCATCTTAACTTTTTTGTTTAGTAGTTACTGGTTAGTACCATATTTTTTAAACGCCCAACAGTCAGTTATTAATAATTTTAATCAAGAACAATGGACAGTATTTAAAACGGCAACAAATTCCAGTTTAGGAACGACCTTAAATGTTTTGAGCCTTTACGGTTATTGGGGGGAAAACCAACCCTGGGCAAATTATTTTTTGTGGCCAAGGGCCAATTTTATTCCTTGGTTAATAATTGCAATCTTACTTTTTTGCCTGGTAGTTATCGGTTTTTGCCAAGGGCGAAAAAGTAAAAACAGGGAAGTCACTGTCATTTTTTTGGTTGTTGGTTTGATGGGTTTTATTTTTTCCTGTGGGCTTAGCGATACTATTTTTAAAAGTTTAAATTTATGGCTTTTTAAACATATCTGGTTTTGGCAAGGATTCCGTGATAGTCAAAAATGGACCGCTTTTTTAGTTTTAAGTTACGTATTTTTTGGCGCCCTGGGGGTTGATGCCATCTTAGATTTTGCAAAAAGAAAAATAAAACCAGCGGTAAAAATTATTTTGATTATATTGTTTACCATTCCGGTTTTATACACTTATACAATTTGGGGCGGCTTTGGCCGGCAGCTACAGCCAGTTTGGTATCCCAATAGTTGGTCTGAGGTGAACAAAATTTTAAATCAGGATCGGGCCGGGGATTATCAGGTCTTGTTTTTACCCTGGCATCAATATTTATCTTTTAAATTTAATCAGTATTTAATCATTCAAAATCCGGCTAAAGATTATTTTGATCAACCAATAATTCAAGGAGAAAATATGGAATTAGGCGGCGTTTGGGGTCAGGGCCAAAATTTATTAGTTCAAAAAATTGAAGACATTTTAAGGCAAAGCAGTGATGAATCTCAGCCGGAAACACTAAGAAAGCTGGCTTTGGAGGGGGTAAAGTACATTATTGTAAGCCATGACTTAGAAGGAATGAAACAGGCCATTAATTTTATTCCTGTTGAGTCAGCTGAACTAAGGCAAGTTTTTGATGCTGAGGACTTGACTTTGTATCAAATTATGTTAAGATAATAAACTAATTTAGACTATTAATAAATTGGCTTGAATTCCTAAGAAATGAGCTAAATCATTGATTTCTTTATCTTTATGTTTAAAATTATTAAAAAAGCAAAAACTAATATTATTTTGAGTATCTGTGCTATCGTCTGTATTGTTTATCTTTCAGGCCATTTAGGCTTAGGGCAATTTTTACGCAATCACTTAGCTTTTGGCTATGGTGGTGGCGGCGGGGCTGTGATTCTGCCAGAGATTGTTGCTATCAACAAACCTCTATATATTCCAACCGAATTTCGTGGTGGCAGGCAGTTTAGACAGCTTGATGGCGTGTCGGTTACCCTGGAAGTTCCACCATTAGTGACTTCTGGCTATACCATGTTTGATACCGAAATTACTTCAGTTAACTCCAGTAACAGGCCTTGTGTTGAAGGAAACTTTGTGTTGGCCGATAAAGTATTTACCATTATTGCTAATGATGTTGACGGACACGAGGTCACCAGTTTTCCTCGCGGCTTAACTGTTTCTCTAACTCTGGCTAATTTACCAGCCGATACGTCTAACGTTGGTATCTATTATTTGAATAATAACAGCCAGTGGGTTTTAGGCCAAAAAGCCATTTTTGATAATGTTAACAATCGGACATCATTTCAAATTAAAGACTTGGGCGTGATTGCCTTAATCAATGCCCCGGGCTTACCCCGGGTAATTGAAGCCGGTAGTCAATGTTCAGTTAGGCCTCAAGTTTTGGGTATTAAGCAATATTCTGAAGGCACGCCGCTAAGAACTTGTGACGGTGAAACCTATATAGTTTCAGGGACAAAAATTATTAAGCAAGTAAAAAAACCGCCTTTAACGGCAAAAACCTTTGAAGGCAAAACAATTTATGATGTTGACTTTTCCGTGATTGTTGAGCTCAGCGGCCAAAGGTATGATGGCAAAAATTATAAGAATGGCGATCTTTTAAGGACTTGCGATTGGAAAATTTACCGAGTGGAAAATCAAAAATTACGTCATATTGGCACCTGGCAAGAATTACATGAAAAATATGAAGGTCAAAAAATTAATAACGTTGACTATTGGGTAATTGCCGATTATCAACAATTACCGGTTTTAAGTCCTAGTCAGCAAGTTTTGGGGGTTAAACAGTATGCTGACGGTTCGTTGATTAGGACCAGTGACGGCCGAATTTATATTATTGAAAATCAATCAGCCAGATACATTAGCAGTCTTGATGAGCTTAAAAAGTATGCAAATCAAAAAATTTATAATGTTACAAGTGATGTTGTAATCCAATACAACCAGCCGAATGTTGAATATAATTCAAATAAGGTATTGGGAGTTAAATTTTATGCTGATGGTACATACTTAAGAACTCGGGACTGGAAGGTGTACGTAGTGGAAAATCAAAAAGCCCGGCAAGTGGCCACCATGATTGCTGGTTCTCAGGATTACTATTTGGGCCAAAAAATCTATGATGTTGATTATGGCGTTATTGCTCAATATACAACTCAGCAATCTTCAGTCGCTACTCAACAGGTCTTGGGGGCAAAAAGTTATGCCAACGGTACACTTTTGAGAACTGCCGACGGTAAAGTTTACATCGTGGATAATCAAAAAATTAGACCGGCTGATCAAGCTGATTTACAAAATCGGGGTAACAGCAAATTATATGATGTCAATTACGATACGATTACTAATTATGGTGGACAGTCAGTTTTAGGGGTTAAGCTTTATGCCGATGGCACTTATCTTAAAACCCCAGATTGGCGCTTATATGTAATTGAAAACCAAAAGGCAAGATATATTGATACGATTGCTGCCAGTCAAATATCATATAATGGCCAACCGGTGTATAACGTTGATTACGGAGTTTTGACACAGTATTAAACTTTTAGATAGTAAAATGACGTCACTCTAACCGGTGACGTCATTTTTTGTTTTTAACATTGAATTTTTTATAGAAAAATGCTATAATTAAGTTATAACTATTAAAAATGTTTTTGTTATGAAAAAAGTTATAAAATCAAAGATATTCTGGGCAATAATTATTATTTTGCTCGTTGTTGGCGGCTTGGCTTTCCAATTCTTAGGCAAAGGTAAAGAGGTTAAATATGACACGCAATTGGTTAAATTAGGTGATGTAGCTCAAACGGTTACGGCCACCGGCCAAGTCAAATCAGCTTCAGAAATTGAATTAAATTTCAAAAATTCCGGGCAAATTAGCGCCATTAACGTTAAAGTTGGCGATGCCGTAAAAGCCGGGCAAATTTTAGCTACTCAAAAAGCTGCCGCCTTGCAAATTAATATCACTAAATATAGCAATGAATTGGCTCGGGCCAAGGCAAATTTAGCTAAAGTAAAGACCGGTGCTACTAAAGAAGATATTGCCGTTTATCAGGCCGCCCTTGAACGTAGCCAAGCTGATTTAGCTAGCGCTCAAACCAATTTGGAAAATACCAAATCCACTTATCAACAAGCTTTAGATAACGGCAAGCAAAATATAATTATTGATGTCAGTAATTCAATCAGCAAGGCTAATATCTCTCTGCAGCGAATTAATGACACTTTAAATTACAAGGGTAGTTCTAGTAATTTAATCACTTACAATTCTACTTTGCGCGATCAAGTTAATAATGAATATACAATTGCCACCAGCCGGGTTGGTCAAGCTCTGACGGCTTATAATGCCATTGGTACTAGTAATGATGATGCTAAAATTGATTCAGCCGTTGACCTTATTTTAGCTACTTTGATTCAAGTAGATGCCGCGGTAAATGATCTTGGGCAATTACTAAATTATGCTGTTGTTAATTCAACTTTAACTCAAGCTGAATTGGATGCTTTAAAAACCGCGGTGAATACTGACAGGGCAACGGCTGATAGTAATGTTAGCGCCATGCAGGACTCAAAACATGATTTGGAAGTCGCGAGACTAAATTATCAAACTGAAGTGGCTGATGCCCAGGATGCGGTTAGAACAGCGGAAAAAAATTTGGCCAAAGCCGAAGCTGATTTGCAATTCAAAACTGCACCAGCTAGGCCCGAAGATATTACATTATATGAAGCCGCTGCGAGAAATGCCCAAGCCGATTTAGAGTTAGCAATTGATAATTACAATGATACTATTATTAAAGCGCCAATTGATGGCGTAATTACCGAGGTTAATTACGAAGTTGGCGAGCAGGCCGGGTTCAGTCAAACTGTTTCCGGAAATGCAGTAATCAAAATGTTGGCTAATCAAAATTATGAAATTGAAGTTAATATTCCCGAATCTGATATTGCTAAATTAAATTTAGGTGATAGTGTTGATATTACCCTGGATGCTTTTTCCCAAGATGATATCTTTGCTGGCAATGTGACGGTAATCGAACCAGCCCAAACCAAGATTCAAGATGTAGTCTATTATAAAGTTACAGTTATATTTTCTGGTGAGCAAGCAGAGAATGTTAAAAGTTTGATGGCCAAAATTAAGCCAGGAATGACGGCAAATGTTACTATTAAAACGGCTAAGGTTTCTAATGTTTTAGTTATTCCTTTGCGGGCGGTAAAGGAACAAGATGGTAAAAAAACAGTCCAGATTTTAGAAAATAGTTTACCAAAAACAGTTGAAGTCCAATTGGGCTTAAAAGGTGATGAAGGGCTAGTTGAGGTTAAAACCGGTTTAGTCCAAGGACAAAGTGTAATTACCTATACGCCCGGAGCTAAATAAGGTTTATGCCATTTAAAAAGTACTTCTTCGGCTTAAAGAATTTTGATTGGCTGTTATTTGGTTCGGTTTTGTTATTAATCTGTTTTGGCTTGGCGGCAATATATAGTATTGCCATTAGTTCAGATAAACCCGATTTTGTTAATTTTAATAAGCAAGTAACCTTTGCCATCTTAGGCTTATTTATTTTATTTTTTCTTAGTTTTTTAAACTATCGGTTGTGGCAAGACTTTAGTTATTTAGCTTATACTTTTACGGCAATTTTATTAGTGGCCGTAGTTTTTTTTGGTAAAACTATCAGAGGCACTACCGGCTGGTTTTCTGTTTTAGGTTTTAATTTTCAGCCAGTTGAATTGGCAAAAGTTGCCTTGATTATGTTTCTGGCCTGGTTTTTGTCACAGAAAGGAGAATCAATCAAAGAGCTAAAGAATTTTTTTATCGCCGGTGGGATTGCCGGTTTTTATTGTCTCTTAGTTTTAATGCAACCGGATTTTGGTTCAGCCGTAATTCTGTTTTTAATTTGGTTATTAATGATGATTTTTGCCCAAGCGGACAAAAAACATTTGGTGGCCTTATTCATTTTGTTAATTTTAGCCGGTGTGATGGCCTGGTTTTTCTTTTTGCAACCTTATCAAAAAGATAGAATTTTAACTTTTTTAAGTCCTCAAGCCGATCCTTACGGTCGGGGTTATCATGTTAGACAAGCTATGACTGCCGTTGGCGCCGGTGGCTTATTAGGTCAGGGTTTAGGCTTTGGCTCTCAAAGCCAGTTGAAATTTTTGCCGGCCAGCCAAACCGATTTTATTTTTGCCGTTATTGCCGAAGAACTTGGATTTTTTGGGGTTGGTTTAGTTTTCTTTTTTTGGTCAATAATTTTATATCGTTTAGTTAAAGCGGCAAAATCGGTTAAAGACAGCTTTGCTTTATTTTTTATTTTGGGTGTTTCGGCAATGTTTTTTTGCCAAATCATTATCAATATTGGTATGAATATTGGTATCGTTCCGGTAACTGGTATTTCTTTGCCGTTTTTAAGTTACGGCGGCAGTTTTTTAGTTTCTAGCCTAGCTTTAATTGGAATTGTTGAAAGTATGATAACAAAAAACCAAAATTAATAATTGCAGCTAGATTTGACAAAAAATGGATAATTAGCTATATTAGAGTATAACTTATGGAGGAAAAAATCTTTAATTTATTTAATAATACACCGACTTTGATTACCCACTGTCCAGTTTGCAATGTGCGTTATAACCCTCTGGAAGCTAAAGTTTTGGAAGAAGGGGATAATGCTCATTTGATTTATATCAAGTGTAAGGTTTGTCGGGCAGCGATTTTGGCCTTAATTATTACCAATAGTTTGGGTGTTAGTTCGCTAGGCTTGATTACGGATTTAGATACTGATGATGTTTTGAAATTCAGATCAGCTAAACCAATCAGTTGTGATGATGTAATTGAAATTCATCAACTTCTCAGTAAACAAAAAGTATTAATTGATTGTTTTGAATAAATTTAATAATTAAATAAATCTAAAATGACTTTAACTTTAAATGTAAAAACCAGAGTTCAAAAAGCTAAAGCGGTTGCCCAGCTAAGAAAAGCGGATAAAATTCCGGCGGTTTTATATGGTCACAAAATTAAACCTTTGAATTTATCTATTGCTTACTCTGATTTTGAAAAACTCTACCGCCAGGCTGGTGAAAGTACTTTGGTTGATTTGATTGTTGATGACGGTAAACCGGTCAAAGTTTTAATTCAAGATTATCAGCTTGAACCAAAAACTAATCGTTTTATTCATGTTGACTTTCACCAAGTGAGAATGGACGAAAAAATTCACACTGAAATTGGACTTAAATTTATAGGTGAAGCCCCGGTGATTAAAGAAAAAGGCGGAATGATGGTAACTAATATTCATGCCGTTGAAGTCACTTGTTTGCCCCAAGATTTAGTTCATGAAATTGAAGTTAATATTTCGGGCTTAAAAACTTTTGACGACGCAATTCATGTGGCCGATATTATTGTGCCAAAAGGCATAACCATTCTTAATGTCCCAAATGACGTTGTAGTCTTGATCCAAGCCCCGAGAACCGAAAAAGAATTGGCCGACTTGGAATCTAAACCGGAAGTTAAGGCCCCGATTGAAACCGAAGCCGTTGCCGAGGGTGGTGAATCAGAAAAGTCGGAATAAGCTAAGAAATTTTTGTCACTATTAGACCCCGATTTAACCGGGGTCTTTATATTTATTAAGTATTAGTCAAGGGGCAAATTTAAAGCCATTTTTTTGGCCCAGATCATCTTGCCTAAACGGTAAAAATGAGTTAATATTTAGTTACTATGTCCTTAACTTTATATCGAAAATATCGGCCCCAAAGCTTTAAAGAAGTGGTTGGCCAAAATCACATCAAAACTACTATCCAAAGCGAGTTGGAAACCGGCAATATTGCCCATGCTTACTTATTTTCCGGACCCCGGGGTTTAGGTAAAACCACAACGGCCCGGCTTTTGGCTAAAGCGGTAAATTGTTTAAAGCGAAAAGAGGGAACCAGCGAACCTTGTAATGCCTGTGATTCTTGCAATGAATTAATTGAAGGTCGGTCTTTGGATATCATTGAAATTGATGCTGCTTCCAACACTGGCGTTGATAATGTCAGAGAAAATATTGTCAATAATTCCCGCTTTACGCCAACTAGCCGCAAATACAAAGTATTCATTATTGATGAGGTTCACATGCTTTCAATTTCGGCTTTTAATGCTTTGCTTAAAACGCTAGAAGAACCGCCGGCTCATGCCATTTTTATTTTAGCCACCACCGAAATCCATAAAGTCCCGCAAACAATAATTTCGCGCTGCCAGCATTTTGATTTTCGTAAAGTTTCTCAGCAGGAAATTGTCGGTCGCTTGGGTTTTATTGTTGGCCAGGAAGGCCGGATTGTTGACAAGTCAATTTTGGAAAACGTCGCTTACTATTCCGAAGGTTGCATTCGTGATGCTGAAAGTCTTTTGGGACAATTGTTATCTTTAAGTGATAAAGAAATTACCGTAGAGCAAGCAGAATTAGTTTTACCACGCTCTCATTTTGGTTTAGTTTTAGAACTGATTGAAAATTTAAATAAAAAAGACGTAACCGCTTGTCTGACTTTGATTAATCATTTGGTTTCTGAGGGAATTGATTTGGAAAGATTTGCCGCTGATTTAATTGAAGTTTTAAGAAAAATTCTTTTGATTAAAGTCAGCAGCCAGCTTGGCCAATTTAGCAGTGGTTTAAGCAAAGATTTGGAAAAAAGAGTAACTGAGCTTTCCGGCCAAATTTCTTTAGAACTTTTGATTAAAACGATTGAAATAATGTTGGCCAAGAAACAAGAGTTAAAGTATTCGGATATTTCCCAGCTGCCGTTAGAATTGGCAGTTTTAGAAATTATAAAAAACCAGCCAGAAATCAAAAAGGATGACAATAATGATTTAGGCGGGTGGGGGAATCAAAGTCAAACCGGTGAAACTAAAGAAAAGCCAAAAGAAACAAGCCGACCGATTTTAGCTGACAAAACTGATAAAGCCCAAGAAACCAAGCCAAAAAAAAATTTGGCCAAGGTAAAAATTACAATTGAGCAGATTCAGGATAAATGGCAAGATATTTTGGTTTGTTTAAAGAAATATAATCAAAGTCTGGCTTCAACTTTAAAAATTTCTCAGCCTTCAACGGTTGGCGAAGACGGAGTATTGGAAATTTGTTTTAGGCACAAATTTCACCAGCAACGGATTAATGATTTAAAAAATAAGCAAATTTTAGAAAAAGTTTTAGCCGAAGTTTTGGGTCAGGATTTAATCATTAAGACAATAGTGGTTAAAGATTTGCCTAATCAGCAACGAGAAATCCAAACTTTAGGGCAACCAGAAGTTGATAATTCTTTGGATGATATTTTGAGTAATTTCGGCGGGCAGGTAGTTGATTAAATTTTAGATTTTATTCGGCCTCAGAGCTCGGGGATCGCCCGCCTACGCCTGCGGCTTCGGCGGGCAGGTCTAACTTGACCTGCTGTAGATTGGAAGGGTGGGGAAGTGTTTAAAAAATTTATATCTCTTGTGTCCACTTCTCGGGGATCGTCTAATGGTAGGACGCCAGATTCTGGCTCTGGTAATCGGGGTTCGATTCCCTGTCCCCGAGAAGTGGATATAAAGTAATTAGATAATTTAAAATTATATGGCAAAAGAAACGCTTGAGCAAAAAACTTGGCATCAAAGGCATACCGAATCATTAACTTTTGGCCAGAAAATTGCCGATGGACTGGCTCAGCTGATGGGTTCATGGAAGTTCATTATTGCTCAATCAGTATTGATTGTCATTTGGATAGCTTTTAATATTGTTGCTTTTATTTATCATTGGGATCCGTATCCGTTTATTCTGCTAAACTTATTATTTTCTACCCAGGCAGCTTATGCCGCGCCAATTATTATGATGGCTCAAAACCGGCAAAATGAGCGTGATCGGTTTCAAGCAACTGAAGACTATCATACTAACGTTAAGGCTAAAACAGAAATTGAAGAACTGCAAAAATCATTAACCAGAATTGAAATTGATAAGCTGGATAAAATTTTAAAAATTCTAGAAAAATAATGGATACCTTGCAAACAATATTTTCTCGCCGCAGTATAAGAAAGTATCAAGACAAAGAGGTATCAGCAGAATTAGTTAACCAGATTTTACAGGCGGCAATGAGTGCGCCTTCGGCTCATAACCAGCAGCCTTGGCATTTTGTAGTAATTAGGGACAAAAAACTTTTAGCCGAGATTCCCAAGTTTAGCCCCTGGGCCAGTATGGCCAGCGAAGCAAATATAGCAATTTTGGTTTGTGCTGATTTAACCTTGAAAAAATCAGATCAAGATTATTGGATCCAGGATTGTTCAGCCGCAGTCCAAAATTTATTGCTGGCTTGTCATGACTTAGGTTTAGGCGCAGTTTGGACGGCCAGTTATCCAATGCCAGACCGAATGGCCGGCTATAAAAAATTGTTTAAGCTGCCAGAAACTATAATTCCTTTTGCCTTAATTCCCCTTGGTTATCCGGCTGAAATTCCCAAAGATCAAAATCGTTTTAATCAAAAAAGAATTCATTTAAATCAATGGTAAATCCTGACACTTATTTCTTAGTTAGCCGGGGATTGTAATTAAATTGTATTAAAAACGTGAATTATATTATTATATTTAATAAATTAAGTATCAGGGTAAATGTTAGATAAATTAAAACAATTAGGTCAATTAAAATCAATTCAAGACTCGTTAAAGGCTGAAAGATACGAAGTTGAAAAAAACGGCGTTAAGGTGGTAGTTAATGGCAGCTTGTTAGTTCAAGATATTATTTTGAGTCCGGATTTTGCAATTGAAACCGGTGGTGAAATTATCAAAGATTGTATAAATGAAGCAATTACTAAAGCCCAGCGCAATATGGCCCAAAAATTGGCGGGTATGAATTTGGGACTTTAAGCTTATGAAAAACAAATTGTTGTTTTATCGTTTGGTTTTAGCTTTGGTTATGGCTATTGCCTGGGTAGCTTTAACCAATAATCAATACGCTTATAATCATAATTTCCCCCAGCTTTTTGGTTTACAGCTCTATCCCTTAATTGCTTGGTTTTTAGCTTTAAGCACTGCCTATTTTGCCTACACCTGGTTAGGTGTATTTTTTAAACTAAAAAGTTTTAGCTTGAATTTTATTGTTGCCTGTCTTTTGTACTGGCCGATTTTAATTTTTGCCGAAACCGCCGGCTACTATTGGTTTAATATTCATAATTTGGCGGCGGCCAGTTACCCTGGTTTGCCAATCTGTCATTGTTTGCACGCACCGCCTTGGATGCAGCTTGGCTATTTTCTATTAGGGCCGGTTTATTTACTTTTAGGCCATCTCTTAAAATTGGATAAAAAATTTAATTAGTTAGGAATAAATATTTTTCGCCAAGGGCGAGTTATCCCGACGTAAAGTCGGGATCCCCTGGGGCGGCAAGCCCGCTATTACGTTGATTTGATTTTTTTTCTGACTAAAAATGGCGCTTAGCGCCACCCCCGAACCCCCACGTTTAATTTAATTTGTATATCACAATAAATTAAAATAGTAACAATTTTTTAAAAAAAAGAAGGCCATTCTAAAGCGAATGGCCGTTTTTAATACAATTTTGTGACCGACCTCCTGGTCACTGACCCAGATAGGTAATGATTTCATCGTAAAGGGCTTGAGCCATCATTCCTTGCTCCAGGTAGAAGTCCAGCAGTTCGCGCAGAGTGAAAGCCGCATGCAGGGTATAGCCGGCGTCTGCCAGCTCTTGACTGCCGCCTTGCTCGCGGTCAACGAGAACGGCAACATCGGTGACAATCAATCCGGCTGCCTCAAGTACTCCGATGGCGTCTTTTTTGCTTTTGGATTTGGTGATCAGATCATCAATCATTATCGCCGTTTGACCCGGCTGAAAGAGACCGTCAATTTTGGCACCCGAACCGTGGGTTTTTTCGCCTTTGCGCGGTGTAATCATTGGTACGCCGGAAAGCTGCGAAATGACCGTTGCCAGGGGAATGCCCGCTTCGGGTATGCCGGCAATCAAGTCAAATTTGCAGGGTTCAATCATTTTCAGATAAAGCTCGGCAGTTGTTCGAAGCAGTTGCGTAACCGACTGCAGGTTACGAAGGTTGACATACACCGGTGAAAGCGGGGCTTCTGGATCATCTTCGTGCAGCTTGAGCTTGAATCCCTGACCACCTGGTGATGACGTCTTGTCCTGAATTGCTTTGGCCTGCCGGTACAGTCCGGCTGCAACCATCTGGCCAATTGAATTTTGGATATAACCTTTTGCGGGCATATCGTTTTTCCTTTCGTGTCTGTTATGTCGGCTAGGCTGCCGACGCCATTTCTTCCTTGATCCGTTCGCACGCTTGGCGGCGGGTCATACCGGCAGTTTTTTTCACCACCGGACGGGAAACGATCACGGCATCGGCGCCATTTTCAATGGCCTGTTTGGGTGTCGTGACACGCTTCTGATCATCACCCTCAACCAGTGACCAAAGGGACCGAATTCCCGGATTGCCGATGAAGAAATCGGGACCGCACAGCTCGCGAATCATAGCCGTTTCTTTCGGCGAGGCGATAACGCCATCCAAACCGGCTGACTTAGCCAACAGAGCGAGGCGGCCGACTTGAGCCAGCATAGCTTCGGTTTTTAGCCGCTGCAACGCTGATTTGACGTTTTCGGGGGTATCGTCTGCCAAAGCGGGAAGCGGCGCGAACAGGCCTAAGTCAACCAGCGACTCATAATCGTGATCCGTCAGGATTGTTACCGCCAGGATTCCCGGGCGATTGTCAGCGCTGACTTCAGCATCACCGAAAACCTGGGCAATGGCTTCCTTGGCCTTGAGCATCATCCTCTTTCCGCCTAGCGCGTGCATATTGACCATCGCCACGTTCATGCCAAGGATCTGGAGCAACGCTTGTAGAACGGTATTGGAGATATCGTGCAGCTTGGCATCCAGAAACACTTTGCCGGGCAGAAAACCGAACAAGGCGCGTGCCTCGCGCAGGTTCTTGATGGCTTCTTCCTCGTCACGGGCGCCCAGCATCAGGTTGAGCATCGTATAGATGAGCTGAAAGCCTATTTTGAAGCCATCTGCGACTTCATGCGTCTCCTCAACCACCTCGGTGGCTTGGCCGATTGTCGGGACATCTAGTCCCACTATCAATCCTTTTTTCAACATTTGCCAAAATTCCTTTCTGTCCTTCGTCTATTCTACTCGTTTTAAGGAACAACTGAGCCGCCTAATGCGACCCAGCCTCCTTTGACCCAATTTTAGCCTAGCTTGAGGCAAAAATCAAGCGCAATAAAACAGCCATTTTTGGCTGTTTCTTGAGCTGTATTTAACCTTGTAAGCCGCCTTAGCTTAAGCGGTTTTTTCGGTAATAAGCCATTCTGACCTTAATTAGTTTTTTAGCTTCTTTTAGACTATATCCAGTAATAAATTTTGGTAGCCTTTTGGTTTTAACTTCATTAATAAATTTTTTATTTGATTTAGCATCAAAAGTTGGTTTAACCGAATTAGCATCCAAACCGCTTAGCATATCCGCTTCCATTAAGACTATTTCGTCAACGTCTTTTAATTCGGCCACTTTATCGTGAATGGCAACCAGGTGTATGCACCTTTGTTTTTGTTTGACGGTTAAAAAATTAAAGAATTTGTCTTTCAGTAATTTCCGGGTTTTCTTGGCACCAATAATCATGTGCTGCGTTTTGGCGTCTTTTACCTCCTCGTAATTCAAAACTTCCTTAACTTTAAATAAACCGGAGTAACCCCAGTCATGAGCGTAGGCGGCAATTATTAAAACGTCTTGGTCAAGTTTGAGCTCGGGGCAATGTTTGATAATTCGTTTAACGTAAGCAACGACTTCAACCGTGCGCGGCTTGTCCCAAAAAGGCCGGCCCTTTTTTAAATCAGGCAAGATTTTTTTCTTTAAGTAGGCTTCAAGTTTTACCAAGTGCGATTTTGTTTTCATGTTAATTGCTTAACCAATCTTAAATCAGTATGAGGTGGAGCAACGTAAACAAAGAAATTGGCCGGCAATTTTTTTAGCTCTGCAATATAGTCTTGATAAGAATCAGACAAAATATAAGCTTTAAAATTACAAATCAAGACTTTGTCTTCGTTACCTTTGACTTCTAGTATGGCTTGGACAATGGCCATGGTTTTTTGCAGAGTATTACAAGCTGAACCAAGAATTAAGCCATCAAGATTTTTGTCCGTTAAAATTTCTAAGGTCCGAGCTGGAGTGGCGGTGCCGCCATAAATAAAAAAAGGTTTAGCGTCTTGGTATTTATCGCTAACAAATTGTCTAATGCTAGCAACGCAGGTTGATATTAATTTTGGCTGGGGCGGGACCACATTACTTTGGCCGCTACCTTGTGTGCCCCATTTAGATTCATAACCGATAATTGAATTAGCAACAATCTCCTTGGGGATATCTTTGAAAACGGTTTCACATTTACCATAAATTATCGCTGCCACTTCTGGCTCTGATTTTTCTTTAAATTCCTGCCAAGATTCGCCAACTAAAATAATCAGCTTGAAGTCAGGAGGTAAATTTTTATTATTTATAACGGTTTTAATTTTACTATTAATAACTTCTGGTGAATCATTGGTTTCGGAATGGCCGATAATAACGCCAGCGGCACCAGCCGAAATTAAATGATCAATACTAATTTCACCGGTTCTGGCACCAGGGTGCAAATTGTCACCTTCGTAGATATTAAAATTTTGAGCAATTAATTTTACAGGCATAGTATTTTATTATTTTTGCATTAGCACGATTAAGCAGTATTCTTTTCCATACATTTTTGAAATAATGGTTTCTCTGGCAACTTTAATTATTTTCAGGTCGCATTCAGAAAAAATTTTTTGGATCTCATTTTCCGGGTATGGCCGGCTAAACATTTTTTGGCCGTCAATTTCGGTAAAATTGTCTTCCGGCTCGGCTTTAAAGTTCGGCGGCGGTTCATTTAGGATTAAAAAGAAAAAACCATTCTTTTTTAATGCCTTGGCAATTTTTTTGGCGGTTTTTATAAAGTCTTTAACATCCAGGCAAAGCATAGTGTAGCTTGAAATTATTCCGTCAAATTGGTCTTTAAAAGCAATGTCAGTCATTGACATTTTAATATATTTTGGCCCAACGACATTTTTTTTAGCCAATTTTATCATCGTATCTGAGATGTCTAAGGCCGTAACTCTAAATCCTTTACTAACTAATTCTTTGGTTATTGGTAAGCCTGGACCGCAGCCCAAGTCCAAAACGGCTGCATTTTTAGGCAGCTTTTTGCAGAATAAATTAAAAATTTCCAAATATTTTTTATGTTTAATGTACGGCGAAGCAGTTTTTCCTCCTATTTTATCCCAAGCTTTTTTATTTAAGGTAAGTATGTCCATTTCTTTTACCAGTCGTTACCAATTCCATAGGCTTCCTGGTATCTGGATTTTAAATTAAAGTATCTTTCTTTATACTCAGCCCAAAATTTTTGGTATTCTTTTTTAGTAATAAGGTTTTTATACATATAATCCATCTGATCTTTAACCTTTTCTTCGTTATCATAAAAATCTAAATCCCGATTATTTTCATACGTTGCTTCAAATAGTTCGCCCTTTTCAAACATGCCATTATATGGTGGGGGAACCTTGTGTTTATTTTGCAGAACAATTCGGTAGTTGTCTTCTAAAATTATTTTTCGATCAAATATAATTTCGGCATAATCCTGAATTATCCCATAGGCTAAGTCCCTAACCTTATTAAATACTTGTTCGGCCTCACCACCAATTGAGACGTAGCCGTTTGGGTTATGAATGTAATTACCTTCAAAATTTATATCGCCTAAGGCAAACAAATGTCCGATCGCGTATTTAAAAGCATCGGTTGCATCAGTTTTTGCCAGCTGATCCTTTTGTTTGGCCGAAAGCTTTTCGTAAGAATTTTCGTTAAATAACTTCGGGTATAAAAATTTTGTTAGTTGAAATTTCACCGCCTGGATGTCCTGGGGGTATTTTCTTTCAATAATACTCCAGAGAGCCAGCAGTTTTGATTCGGGAACTTTTAAAATATCTTGAGCCACAATTGTTTCAATGATTGAAAAATCATTTGGGAAAAATTTTTCAAAAAACTTTTTTAGGAAATCCAATTTAATGGCGTTATTGGCAGCCATTATTGCTCTTTGCTTTTCGTTTTCGGCGTTAAATCTGAAGGCAAAATTCAAAGCGCTAACGATGAATAATCTTGATCTTTTGTTTTGCATCCTTGAAACCTCAACAGCTGGCAGAAAATAAGTAATGAATCTTGAATTTAGTTTGGAATCAATATCACCCTCTTTTAAGCCTTCCTTCGATTTTTTAAATTTTGGCTCATTAAACCCAATGATGATGGTTTTGTTGTGTATATCAATTTTAGAGTTTTTTAAATTTTCCCTGGGGATAATTAATTCGTTTGAAGCTTCAAATGAGTAATTCATAAATTAAAAATGCTTAATTATTTGTTAACTACATTTTACCAAATTGGCTTCAAAATAGCTAACCGGATTAGCTTAGTTTAGGGATTTTTGATATGATTTTAGAAAGCCTATGATTTTACCCCTGATTAATTTATTAGTCATTTTGCCACTGATGTTTTTTTCATTACTAATAACTGGTAACCAGCCAACTTTTGAGGTTTTAAATCGACCACAAAAGATTGAAAATAAGGGGATATATTTAACCGCTTATACGGCCGGGATGAAGCAACGGCGGCAAGAACTGGTTAATTTGATTAAAACCACTGAGTTAAACTCCATTGTTATTGATGTTAAAGACTACAGTGGCAAGATCTTTTTTGACGCCAATTTGCCCCTAGCAGACAAGATTAAGTCAAAAGAGATTAGGATACCAGATTTGGACCAATGGGTGGCAGAACTCAAAAAACAGGGGATTTATACTATTGCCAGGATTGTGGTGTTTCAAGATCCCTATTTAGCCGAAAAAAGGCCTGATATTGCCCTGAAATCAAAGGCTGGTGGTACTTGGCGGGATCGTAAGGGGTTGTCCTGGGTTGACCCGACCCAAAGGTTGGTTTGGGATTACAATATGGATTTGGCCAAAGAGGCAGTTAGGCTGGGCTTTGATGAGGTTAATTTTGACTATATTCGTTTTCCTTCTGACGGAGATATTAAGCAAATTGTCTACGCTAATCTAGACAATAATAGCTTTGAAGCCAAGTCTAGGGCTATGGCAAAATTCTATAATTACGTTAATCAAAGCTTAACTTTTTACCCAATTATTACCTCAGCTGACCTTTTTGGCATGGTTTTATGGCGAAAAGATGGCTTAAATATCGGCCAAACCCTAGAGGATGCAGCCCTTAATTTTGACTATGTTTGTCCTATGGTTTATCCCTCTCATTATCCACCCAATTTTCAAGGGTTTGCCAACCCAGCTGATCACCCTTATGAAGTGGTTTATCAAAGTTTAATTCGGGCAAAGGATGATTTAAAGCCGGCCAAGGCAAAGATGCGACCCTGGTTGCAGGATTTTGATATGGGAGCTGAATATACACCTCAAATGATCCGAGCCCAAATTCAGGCAAGCTATGATTCAAATAGTGTTGGCTGGCTGCTTTGGAATGCCTCAAACCGTTACACTGCTGCTGCTTTGGAATCAAAGTAAAATTAATTTGACAAAACTGAGTGCTATTTGCTAAAGTGTAGCCGAGATTTGTTGAGGTTTTAAAAAGATTTTTAGGAGGGGATACCCTCTTTTTGTAAAATTAAATCTATTTATGTTTTTAAAAAAATCCAGGACTTGGCAAGTATTATTTTTTACCTTTATTTTCTTCTGTCTTTGGCTAAGTCCCAAACCAATTATAGCGGCTGAAACCGGTAATATCACCGGCACAGTTTTTAAAGATTTAAACGTTAATGATACTTTAGATATTGGCGAGGCTAAATTAGCTAATTGGCAAATTAATTTAATTGCCAAAGATCAAATAATTCAAACTGCGGTTACTGACAGTAACGGCCGGTATTATTTTAATAATTTAGCAGCCGGGAATTACCAGGTGCAAATTAATCTACAAAACAGTTGGACCTCAGTTGGTTTAAATAAAATTGATGCCGTTGTCGTGGCTGGTCAGGTAACCAAGACCGACTTTGCTAATTACCAAATGGCCACCGCCAGTTTTAGTGGCGGACCGATGATACAGCTGCATACAGTTTCAATAACCAAACTTTCGCCAACATCAGCTAAGATAACTTGGTTTACCACTCACCCAGCAACCAGCCAGGTAGTTTTTGGCCAGCAGTCAAGAACTGGCAGTCAAATGTCAATTAATGACAACAAATTAAGCTATAGTTTTACTACAGCAGTTGATTTTTCCCCGCTAACTTATCATGCCGTAATATTAAGTGGTTTGGCGCCAAACACCACTTATTATTTCCGGCCAGTTTCCTTGCCTGATCCTAGGCAATGGCAAAACGCCAGTCGGCTTTTGGGTGATGAATTAAGCTTTACTACTGACAGCGCAGTTGAAACTAAAGACTTATCAATTATTTCTTCTGAAAATCAAGCGATAAATAAATCAAACCAAACCGCAAAACCAAGACTTGCTGATCAAACCCAAGTTTTAGGTGATAAAACTACTGAACCAGAAATTACAGTCAGCCAAGATCAGGACAATGCTAAAATTTCCGTACTGGGCGATAATTTACAAAATGTAATTAATTCAGTTAATTGTTTAGTTTACATTTGGCTGCTGCTGATTTTAGATTTATTGGTAATTATCTATGTTTATTGGCGTGATAAAAAAAGTCAGATTAAATCTCGCCAAAAAGTTTGGTGGTTAATTGCTATATTCACTTTGGTTCCGTTTATCATGGGCTATCCGGATTGCTGGCTGACAGCCTGGTTAATAATAATTTTGGCAATCATAATTATTTATTTAATGGCAACCAAAAATAAACCTAAACCGCCAACAGAATTTTTCGGTCCGGCTGGGGCTGGAGCGCTAATGGAGTCAATTAGTTCGGACAAAAATGTTAGTACCAGCAAAGGTGAAGATAGGGTAGAGCCAACCTCAAAATCATAGAATTAAACATACTTTAATAAAAGACGGGATATTGCCCTGTCTTTTTGTTATATTTTAGCTAATTTTAGGCATATATATTGACAAAAGCGTTGATATATGCTATTATAATATATTGATCTTTAATAAATAGCAGTGAATAACTACTGGCGAGAAAATTGAAAAACATTTTTTCCTCAATTTTCTCGCCAGTAGTTAAGCGAGAATGGACGTCAATTAAACAAGGTCCTCTGTCATAGAGGAGTTACTCTCACCTTAATAAAAGGTTGAGAAGAAAGAAGGATCTGGATCATGAGTAAAAAGGATACGAAAACGTTTTTAGCAATGCTCTGTTGCGTGGTCATCGCCATTGTAATAGGACTTCTAATGGCGAACAGGGAGGCTCCACCATTGCACGTCCAAGATGTGCAATTGATCAAAAAGGATGCCAACGGCGGCGGGCTTGTAACCTACAAGGTTGCAAGTGGTGAGGTTATAACCGTTGGTATCAGCACCTTGAGAGTCTTTGAGGATGTTCCGGCCTCTGCCCCAACCTGGGGAGTATTAAAAAGGCGTATCGGCATTATTATACCTGAGGTATGTTATGTTGCCGCCGAGATACATCTCCATCCCCAACAGTGAGGCGCACGCAGAGTCATTAGCCAACTGGCTAGCTAGTGTTCTTTATTATGCTAATCAATGGGTAGGAATGTCTTGATGACGTGCTTACCCTCTCCCCAAAGTTCATAATTATCAATTGTGACTTTTGGGGAGGTAACCTAGGGAACCTTGAAAATTCAAGTTAATAACTAAAAGATTGAAGATTAAAATCATTTGTGAGATACTCTCTTCCCGTTAAGATTTTATTTGTTAAATGAGATTTTGGCCGGAAGAAGGTGTGTGCTTTCTTCTAAACGGTTACTCCAGCCGGATTCTGGAGGTGTAATGTATTACAAGTCGCTGAACCGACAGCGTTATCATCGGGAAAAGGAGATAAGATGAGTATCAAGATTAGCGTTCACGGATTAAGTCGAAGTGAAATGATGTCGGCTGTTGCCAAGGTGTATGGTTCAATTCCCGCTCAAGGCTGGGAATTTTTGGACAGCGCCTACGATGAGAGAGACGTAGTAACTCCGCTTTGGCAGGCGGCAGCCGAAGAGTACCAGGAGCTGTTGGCTGACCTGGAGTCAGCGGGCGAAATGTACCATTACTGCAGTGAGGGACAAAAGTTTGTGGACGGTAGTGGCTATAATACCGGCACAATTGAGCGCCAACAGCGAGTTTATAAATTCCATCTCAAGTTAGAAGAAGGGATAAGGGAAAGACTCTCTCGGTTGCAGCGTGATACAATTAAGCCCGAAATCCGGGTCAAAATTGAAGCGATTCTCTGGCAAGGTGTGTCGGCGTACGAGCGGGCGGAATATGCTATGGGCGCAGGCCAAGCACTGGTAATCAAAACGCCGACCAGTGGGGCCTTAATTGGCATTGTTGAGCCCTACCTGGGTGTTACTTGCACCCTCTCTCACGCCCGGTTCGCAGCGGCCTGCCAATTTTTGGCTGCTTTGCCGGCAAACGCCAACTGCGTCGATGTCGAACGGGAAGGCATGTCTGAGCTCCAAAAGAGCATAGCCTACCACGTTAGCTCAGGTGAAGCGTTGACGATGCTAAAGTCAACGGTTGGGCGCGCCAAAGCGCATCGAAAGCTTGATGAATTCGATCATCATGGGTATCGAATACCCGACAGTGACCCTTCTCGCTCCTAGTCTTGGAGCGGCACGAGTCCGAAAAGTATTTGAGTGGCAGGAATGTCGTGATGACATACTTGCCCTCTCCCCAAAGTTCATAATCCTAAATTGTGACTTTTGGGAAGAAAAGAGATACAATAAATATATGTTTAGACAAAAACCGTCTAAAAAATTTAGCCAAAAAATTGCTAATTTAATCAAGTCCGCTTGGGCCAGATTAATCTGGCTTGGTAAAAATGAAAAAAGGGAAGTCAAGGAATTATCTAGCGGCCGAGAAACTTGGCAGCGGTTTTGTGGTGATTCCAAAAACTTAGTTAAAGACTTTTTTGTCCCTCATAGCGGCAATAATTTCAAACCTTGGTCGTTAAGACCAAAAAGTTTAGCCAGCTATGTGGCTTTAGCCTTAATCATTAAATTAGTAGCAATCGGGATTTTATTTCTTAGCTATCCCACCCCGGCTGAACTTTCGGCCATAGTTTCGGACAGAATTGTTGCCTTAATCAACCAGTCAAGAGCTGAGGCCGGAGTTGAGTCGCTAAAGGAGAATAACAATTTAGATAAATTTGCCCAAGACAAAGGCAATGATATGATTACCCGAGATTATTTTGCCCATGATACACCCGATGGCAAAAGACCTTGGCAGTGGATTGATAAAAGTGAATACGATTACACATATGCCGGTGAAAATTTAGCTATGGATTTTGTTGATGCCGAAACCGTTCATGATGCTTTTATGAAAAGTCCAACTCACCGCCGCAATATTTTGAATTCTAAATATAAAGATGTCGGTATCGCGGTTTTAAACGGCGAAATTAACGGTCATCCAACTATTTTATTAGTTGAATTTTTTGGTACTCAAAGAAGCGATACTGCCAGTTTAGCGACAGTTAAACCAGTCCAAGAAACTGTTAAAGAACAAACTCCAACGACCAGCAAAGTTTTAGCTGACGCTAAACCGGTGGCGACGGCTGAGCCAAGCGTAAAAGGTAGCACAACCATAGTGAATAAAGCCGAAGCTAAGCCAATCGCTGAGCCAAAACTTATAAACACCGAGTCACCAGCGGTAACCCAGCCGGCGGCAATAATCAATAATACGCCGGAGAATAATGAGGTAATTACCATTAAAACTGATGCCGCTGACAGTTTAGGCTTGGCTAATTTAGTTGTTGATTTTTCAAAAGTGATCTTGATTGCCATGTTAATTTTTATGGTTATCTCTTTAGTTTTGAATATTTTAATTAAAATCAGGGTTCAACATCCGGCAATTATTCTGCAAAGCGCAGTGGCAATTGCCCTAATCATTGCCATGCTGCTGGTCAAAACTCATTTTACGGAATATATTTCTTCAAGAATACTGATTTTGTAATCAGTAATTAACTTAATTTTCTTTGCCCCCTTTAATCAAAGGGGGTTTTGTAATTATTTAAATTTATGTTATAATTTAAGCACAAGAAAAAGTTTTATTTTTTGTTTAAGCTATCTAATTTAGTCTATGGCAGAAAAAAAAATAATTAGCACCACCGGCCAAAACCAGGCAACTGATCAAACCAATAATTCTAGTTCTACTGACGTTAAAGGTGATTTTATAACTATCGCTTCACATCAACTAAGAACACCGATTGCTGCCATTCGTTGGTCATTAGATACCTTATTAAGCGGTCGAGCCGGCGTTTTGTCAGACAAGCAAAGAGAAGTGGTTAACGAAGCTTACCAGAACAATAAATTCATGGTAAAAGTAGTAAATGACTTGTTGCGCGTAACTCGGCTGGAAGAAAAGGGGGTAAGCTTAAGTCCGCAATATACTAGTTTATTAAAATTAACCAAAGAGGTAATAAACCAACATAATGATTTGGCCAAGGCTTCAAATTGTGAAATTATTTTAAAGTCCGAAAATGATTTACCTAAAGTATTTATTGATCCAGTCCAGGTCAAACCAGTGATTGACACTTTGGTTGACAATGCCATTCGTTATACTAATAAAAAAAGTACTATAGTTATCAGCTTAAAAAAAGCCAATGACTTTTTACAACTTAGCATTAAGGACAGCGGCATCGGTATATCGGCAAATCAACAGAATTTAATTTTTTCTAAATTTTTTCGGG
Source organism: Patescibacteria group bacterium (assembly GCA_041649675.1). Classification (GTDB taxonomy): domain Bacteria; phylum Patescibacteriota; class Patescibacteriia; order Buchananbacterales; family UBA6539; genus JBAYJS01. The sequence goes on from JBAZMQ010000001.1 coordinate 134,692, forward strand.
CGGAAAATGCGATGAAATTGCAAACCGAAGGCTTGGGTCTTAATCTTTATTTAGCTAAAAAAATTATTGAAGCTTCCGGCGGCAAGATTAGTTTCGTTAGCCAAGAAAATAAAGGCAGTACTTTCAGTCTCTATTTGCCGATAAATAAGGATCAAGTAAATATTAACGGAACGGTTGATAAAGATGACCCAGAAAATATTTTAAAAAAGGAAAGAGAATTTGTTTCCATTACAGTTCATGAACTCAAAGCACCTTTGGGAATAACTAAGTGGAGCTCGGAAATGCTCAAAAGCAAAAAGCCAGGGGAGCTAAATTCAGAGCAATTAGAGCTAGTTGATCAAATCTATCGGGGTAATGAGCGTTTGTTGGTTTTAGTCCGTGATCTTTTGAACCTGTCTAAACTGCAAGAAGGTAAATTTGAAATTGAAGCCAAACTAATTCAATTTGAAGATATTGTTTCTGATGTGGTTAATGGTTTTACGGTTGAAGCTCAAAGAAAAAAAATTGCTTTAGTCTGGGATAAACCCAAGGCTACCTTGCCAAAAATTTCGGCTGATCCAAACCGGATTGCTCAAGTGGCCACTAATTTGATTTCTAATGCCATTAAATATACACCGGACAACGGCCAGGTAGTGGTGACAATGGCCAAAATGACATCAAAAGATTTAAAGGATATCAATAGTAAATCAGCGGTTGTCAATATTTCTTTTGTTGATAACAAAAATGGTTATTTGGTTTTGGCGGTTAAAGACACTGGTATTGGAATATCAATTGAAGATCAAAAAAAACTTTTTACCCGATTTTTTCGCAGTAAAAAAGTTTTAAAATCTGAAACCGAAGGTACTGGTTTGGGTCTTTATATTACTAAATCAATTGTTAATTTGCATAAAGGTGATATTTGGTTTAGCAGTGATTTAGGCAAGGGTTCAACCTTTTATTTAAGTTTACCAATAGCTTAATTATTAAAATTAAGCTTATGGAGAAAAAAAAGATTTTAATTATTGAGGATGACCAGTCATTAGTTAGGCTAATCAAGCAAGCTTTGGGTGAAAATGAATTTGAAGTCAGTTTGGCGTTGACAGCCGACGAAGGATTAAAAAAAGCAGTTTCTCAAAAGCCGGCAGTGATTGTTTTGGATGTGTTACTACCGGGTAAAAACGGCTTTAAATGTCTAGAAGAGCTTAAAGCTAACCAGCAAAGCAAAAACATCCCAGTAATTATGCTATCCAATTTGGGCCAGATTGAAGAAATCAAAAAAGGCCATGATCTAGGAGCAATTGATTATTTGGTTAAAGCAGACTTTTCAGTTGACGAGGTGGCAAAAAGGATCATTGGCGTAGTTAAAAATCAGAAAAAGTAGTTTTGCCCTATCAAAGTTAAAAATATTATTTAAACTAATATGAATATGTTTGATATTGTAACAATCGGCGGGGTGGTAAAAGATGTAATTTTTTATACTGACCAAGGAAAATTTTTTTCAACGCCGGATAATCTTACGGCCCAAAAAATGTTAGCCTTTGAGTATGGCTCAAAAATTGATATTAAGGAATCTTATTTATCAATTGGCGGCGGAGCGGCGAATTCAGCGGTTTCATTTTCCCGCTTAGGCTGCAAAACTGCAATTATTGCTAAAACTGGCAACGATGCTCTTGGCCAAGAAATAATAAAAAAATTAAATAAAGAAGGAGTCAATACTTCTTTAGTCCACTTGGATTCTAAAAGTAATACCGGCCTTTCTTTGATTTTAACAGTGACCAAAGGCGAAAGAGAACATATTGCTTTTGTTGACCGGGGAGCAAATAAATTTTTAACTTTAAATAAAAATAATTTTTCGGGCATTAAAACCAATTGGTTTTATTTGACGGCTTTAGCCGGCAAAAATTGGCCGGGCAATTTAAAAGCAATTTTTGGTTTTGCCGCTCAAAATAAGATAAAAATTGCTTGGAACCCGGGCAGCTTTCAGCTTCAGGCCGGCAAAAAAGCCTTGGCTGGTTTTCTAAAGCAAACCGAAGTTCTAATTTTAAACAAGGATGAAGCGATTGAGTTGGTACTTTCTGGTATTAAAATTGGCCGCAAAAACCCAACTTTTTTGAATAAACCAGTTTATCTTTTAAATATTTTGCAAGAATGGGGCTCAAAAATTGTAGTAATAACCAACGGCAAAAAGGGTGCTTGGGTGCATGACGGTAAAAATATTTATCATCAAAAAATCGTAAAGGCAAAAGTAATTAATACCGTTGGTGTTGGTGATGCTTTTGGCTCGGCTTTTTTAGCCGGATTATTAGCAAAAAATAATATTAGCAAAGCTTTAAAATGGGGAATGATCAATAGCGGTTCAGTAGTAACTAAAGTCGGTGCTGAAGCTGGTTTATTAACCCTTAAAGAACTACTAAAAAAAGTTTAATTGTAAAAAAATATGAGCGAAGGGCAAATGTGGCTGGGCTTAGGAATAATTTTTATCGGTGTTGTTGCCGGTTTAATAATCAAATCTAAGTTAGAATAATAACATCACTATGGCAAAAAACCAATTGGCGTCTTTGGAAGTTTTTTTTCATCCAAAATCGGTAGCGGTAATTGGCGCTTCGGCCCAAAAAGGTAAGGTTGGTAACGATGTAATTTTAAATCTCATCAATTCTTTTTCCGGACCAATTTACCCGGTTAATTTAAAAGATTCAGAAATTGAAGGTTTAACCGCTTATCCTTCAATTCTAAAAATAAAAGACCAGGTTGATTTGGCAATTATTGTCATTCCGTCTCAATTTGTGGCTGATGCCCTTATAGAGTGCGCCAAAAAAAATTGTAAAAACGTGGTAATAATTTCCTCTGGCTTTAAAGAAACCGGACCAAGCGGCCAGGCCTTGGAAGAAAAAATATTGCAAATTGCTAAAAAATTTGAGCTTAGAATTTTAGGCCCAAATTGTTTGGGTTATATTTCTAATTTCGTTGCCATTAATGCCTCGTTTGCCGCTCAAAATCCTTTGCCGGGCAACATTGCTTTTGTTTCTCAATCAGGCGCTTTGGGTACGGCAATTTTAGATAAAGCCTTGGCTCAAAAAATTGGGATTGGTTATTTTATTAGCATTGGCAATAAAGCTGATATTAACGAAATAGACTTATTGGAATATTTGGCGGCCGAAACTAAAGTCAAAGTAATTATGATGTATCTGGAAGAAATTAAAGATGGCAGGCAATTTATGAAAGTTGCCAGCCGCATTTCAAAAAAGAAACCGATTATTATTTTTAAAGCCGGCAAAACCGAGCAGGGCCAAAAAGCAGTTTCATCTCACACCGGCTCAATTGCTGGCTCAGCCAAAGCCTATAATGTTGCTTTTTGCCAGTCTGGGATAATTGAAGCTGAAGGTGTAGATGAATTTTTTAGCTATGCTAAAGGTTTTTCTTTTCAAACCTTGCCAACCAAAAACCGAATAGCGGTTATTACTAATGCCGGCGGCCCGGGTATTATTATGACTGATTTGATTATGGATTCAGGGATGCAGCTAGCTAAACTTACAAGCACCACGATGCAAGGAATAAAAAATAAATTACCGGCGGCGGCCAGCGTTGCCAATCCAATCGATATTTTAGGCGATGCTAAAGCTGATCGTTACGGCCTAGCGCTTGATTTGGCGATGAAAGATGAAAACGTTGATTGCGCAATTGTTGTTTTGACCCCACAAAAAATGACAGAAATTGATAAAACCGCTGAAGCAATTAGCGTGGTTGATGCCAAAACCGATAAAACAATTTTACTATGTTTTATGGGTGAAGAATCAATTGCCAAGCATTATTCGATTTATCATAAATACAGTCTGCCTCAATTTGACTCGCCTTCGCAAACAGTTAAAGTAATCAATAAAATGTGGCAATACTATCAGTGGCAACAAAAACCAGTGGTGGAAATAAAACCCAATGATTTAAGTAAATATAAAGAAAAGAAGGAAGTTAAAGCAATATTAAACAAAGATATTTTAACCGAAGTGGATGTTCAAAAGTTGCTTTCGCCTTTGAATTTTCCTTTTGGTCAAACTGGTTTAATAAAAAATGAAAAAGAGGCAATTAAAGTAGCAAAAAAAATTGGTTACCCGCTGGCCTTAAAGGTGGTTTCGCCAGAGATTATTCATAAATCCGATGTTGGCGGCGTCAAAATTGGCATCAAAGATGATTTGGGACTGACAACTGCCTTGGCAGATATGGCCAAACAGTTGAAAGTCAAAGTACCGCAGGCTAAAATTGAAGGTTATCTGATATCGGAAATGGTTAAGGGGTTTGAAATTATTTTAGGGGTAAAACAAGATCCGCAGTTTGGGCCATTGCTAATGGTTGGCGCTGGCGGGATTTATACAGAAATTTTTAAAGATGTTGCTTTTCGCTTGGCGCCAATAAATAAAGAGCAGGCCCTGATGATGATAAAAGAACTAAAAATTTATCCGGTTTTAGCCGGTGCCCGAGGTCAAAAAGTATTAGATATTGATGCTTTGGCTGAGGTTTTGGTTAAACTGTCTGACTTTGCTTATCAATTTCCGGAAATTAAAGAAATCGATTTCAATCCAGTAATGCTTTTAGAAAAAGGCAAGGGCGCCAAAATCGTTGATGCCAGGTTTATAAAGCGATAGTAAGAATTTTTATGCTTAAAAAATTATTCAATAGTGAATCAAAAACAATCACCTCGGCGGCCATTCTTTTGGCCGCGGCTTCAATTTTGGGCCAGGGTTTAGGGGTGCTGCGGGATCGGATTTTGGCCGGTGAGTTTGGCGCCGGACCGGAGTTGGATATGTATTATACGGCTTTTCGCGTTCCGGACTTGGTTTTTAATATTATAGTCTTGGGCGCTTTGTCAGCTGGCTTTATCCCGGTATTCTCTGGCTATTTGTGGTCAAAAAGGCGGGCTTGGGAATTAGCCAATGTTGTTTTAAATGTAATGTTTTGCGCCTTAATCGTAGTCTCAGCAATTTTAATTGTGGCGGCTCCTTACATATTAAAATTAGTTGCGCCTGGATTTTCACCCAATGAATTGGCAATAACGGTTACCTTAACCAGAATAATGTTTTTAAGTCCGATTTTTTTAGGAATTTCGGGAATCTTAAGCAGCATCCTGCAGTCCTTCAAAAGATTTTTTGTTTATTCATTAGCGCCAATTGTTTATAATATTGGTATTATCATCGGCGCGCTCTTTTTTAGCAAAGCTTTTGGTATTTACGGCTTGGCTTGGGGTGTAGTTTTAGGTGCTTTCTTACATATGGCAATTCAAATTCCGGCAGTTTTGGCCACTGGCTTTAATTACCGCTGGATTTTTAATCTAAACCACAAAGGGTTACGAAAAATTTTTCAACTAATGGTACCAAGAACTCTGGGACTAATGGTTGCTCAAATTAATTTTTTTGTCGTTACAATTGTTGGCTCAACTTTGGCGGTTGGTAGTATTGCAATTTTTAATCTAGCCAATAATATTCAAAGTTTTCCTTTAAGCTTATTTGGCGTTACTTATGCCATTGCTGCCTTTCCTACGTTATCAGAATTAGTTAAGGACAAGAGAAGGTTTATTGCCACTTTTTCTTTGGTTACCAGACAAATTCTATTTTTAATAATTCCATCAACAGCTTTATTAATCGTTTTAAGGGCCCAAGTTGTCCGGGCGATTTTAGGCAGTGGCCGCTTTGATTGGGAAGACACGGTTTTGACTTTGCAAACAGTAACTTTTTTTGCTGTTAGTTTATTTGCCCAAGCTCTGATTTTAGTTTTGGCCAGAGCCTTTTATGCCCAGCAAGACAGTAAAACGCCCTTGTACACGGCAATTATTTCGGCCACATTCAATATTGTAGCTGCTATCGTCTTAAGTCAGCAGTTAGGAGTAGTTGGTTTGAGCTTGGCTTTTTCGCTCTCCTGCATTTTAAATTTCATCTTACTATTTATAGTTTTGCACTACCGATTGGGAAATTTAGACGGCGAACAAATAATTTTTTCTACTAGCAAAATTTTAGTTGCCACTTTCATGCTAGCGATTGTAGCCCAGGCGATTAAATACCCAATTGAAAATATTTTAGGTACCCAAACTTTTTGGGGCGTTGCGGCCCAGGCAATTGCCGCTACCGCTGGCGGTTTGGCCGTTTACTTTTTAATTTGTTGGCTGCTAAAAAGTCAGGAACTCAATTTATTTATTGAAGCAATGAAGAGAAAAGTTTTAAAAAAATCAGAAGTTCCTCGCGAAATTTTAGAGCAAGAAAAGTTGACGTAATTGAACAATCAGGCTAATATGGCGTAAAGCGATGCTGTTAAACCATCGCTTTATTAACTCCTTGGATTTTATTATTTTATTATGGATAACATTAGAAATTTTTGTATTATCGCTCATATTGATCACGGTAAGTCCACATTGGCTGACCGGTTTTTGGAAATAACTGGTACGGTTTCCAAGCGGGAAATGAAAGAACAACTTTTAGACCAGATGGACATTGAGCGCGAAAGGGGAATCACAATTAAGCTAACACCAGTTAGAATGAACTGGCATAATTTTGAATTAAATTTAATTGATACACCTGGCCACGTTGATTTTAGCTATGAGGTTTCCCGCAGCTTAGCAGCGGTTGAAGGTACAATTCTTTTAGTTGATGCCACTCAAGGCGTTCAAGCCCAGACGGTAGCGAATTTATACTTGGCCTTAGAACAGGATCTAACCATTATTCCCGTAATTAATAAAATTGATTTGCCAAACGCTGAAGTTGATAAAGTTAAGCACGAAATTTGCCAATTGGTTGGTTGCCAGCCTGAAGAAATTCTTTCCGTTTCGGCCAAAACCGGCCAGGGCGTAGAAGCAATTTTACAAGCGGTTATTGATCGGATTACGCCACCTAAAAAAACTTTAGATCAACCATTGCGTTCATTAATTTTTGACTCCAAATTTGATGAATACCGCGGAATTATTGCCGAAATCCGGGTAGTTGACGGCCAAATTAAAGCCACTGACAAAATAAAATTTTATTCCACTCAAAAAGTAACCGAGGTTTTGGAAGTCGGTTATTTTAATCCAAAATTGATAAAAACTCAAAGCTTACAGTCTGGCGAAATCGGCTACGTGGTTACCGGGCTTAAAGAAATTGAGTATAGCCGAGTTGGGGATACGATAATTTCTGCTAACAGCAACTCTCAGCCCTTGCCTGGGTACAAAGAGGTTAAGCCGATGGTTTTTGCCGGCTTGTTTTGCAAAGAGGGCGATCAGTATTCTAAATTACGGGAAGCAATTGAAAAGCTGAAACTAAACGACAGTTCCTTGAGCTATGAAGTGGAAAATTCTCAAGCTTTGGGATTTGGTTTTCGTTGCGGCTTTCTAGGGCTTTTACATTTAGAAGTAGTCCAGGAAAGATTAAGGCGAGAGTATTCCTTGGATTTAGTTGTTACCGTTCCCAGTGTTGCTTATCAGGTTAAACTAAAAAATGGAAATGAAATAACAATTCATAGTCCCCAGGAATTGCCAAACCCCGAAGCGATTGATCAAGTCTTGGAGCCAATCATGCTGGTTGATATTTTTTCACCCAAAGAATACCTGGGTCAAATTATGCAATTAGTGGCTTCTAAGCGCGGGCTTTATTTAAATACCGAATATCTGGATGAAAATATTGCGGTTTTGCATTACCATGTGCCGTTAACGGCTTTATTGGTTGATTTTTACGACAAACTTAAAAGCGTATCTTCCGGCTATGCTTCGTTAAATTACGATTTTATTAATTACCAAAAAACTGAGATTGTAAAATTAGATATTTTAGTGGCCGAAGACAAAGTTGAAGCCTTAAGTTCGTTAGTCTATAAAGACGAAGCTTATTATGTGGGTAAAAAAATCGTTGAATCATTAAAAGAAAATTTACCGCGGCAAATGTTTGTGGTTAAACTTCAAGCCGCTTTGGGTGGTAAAGTTATTGCCGCCGAACGGCTATCGGCTTTACGCAAAGACGTTACCGCTAAACTTTACGGTGGCGACTATACCCGTAAACGAAAATTACTGGAAAAGCAAAAAAAGGGTAAAAAGAAAATGATGGAGCGAGGACATGGCACAGTTGATATTCCACCCGAAGCTTTTTTGGCGGTATTAAAAAGATAAATTAATTGCCAATTAAAAATTTAATAAAAAATAATCCAACTTTCTAGGATTATTTTTATATATTTGTATTATGGATTTAGAGGCTACCAATGCCAACGGTCCAGATAATCATTGAAAAAATAGTAGCAATAGCCAGGATTAACCAAACTATCTTTTTCCATTTTTTTTGTTTTTGGGCCATATTTAAGCTAAAAAATTAGTATCTTGCTTTCCCTACATCTTACCATTTTATTTTTTTTACGTAAAATGGTAAAATTAATCTCCTATGATAAACAAGCATTGGCTGGTGGCTAACCAAATAACTAAAGAATTCTTTGACCGATTTCCAGAAATCAATCCAATCGTTTTACAGCTGCTTTCTAATCGGGGAATTGACAGTCAAGAAAAAATTGATCAATTTTTGAATCCAGATTATGGTCAAGATAGCCATGATCCTTTTTTATTTTTAGAAATGGAAAAAGCGGCGAAACGAATTTTGCAGGCAGTAGCGGCGAAACAAAATATTGTTGTTTATGGTGATTATGATGCTGACGGAGTTTGTTCGTCAGTAGTTTTGATGGAATTATTAGAAAATTTAGGAGCTAAAGCCAATATTTATATTCCTTATCGGGAAACTGAAGGTTATGGTTTAAACAAGGAAGCGGCTAAGGAGTTGATAAACAAAAAGACTGATTTGGTTATAACTGTTGATTGCGGAATATCCAATAAAGATGAGGTAAAAATTTTAAGCGATAATGGAGTTGATGTAATCATTACTGATCATCACCATGAACCACTGGAGTTGCCCAAAGCTTTCGCGATTTTAAACGCCCAGCTGCAAAGAGAAAAATATCCGTTTAAAAGTTTGGCTGGCTGTGGTGTAGCTTTCAAATTAGCTCAAGCCATAATGCAGCGCCAGAATGAATATCAAGTTAAGCAATTGCCAGACGGTTTTGACAAATGGCTGCTAGATTTAGTTGCCATTGGTACTATTGCCGACATGCAGCCACTTTTAGATGAGAATCGGGTTTTAGTTAAGTATGGCCTAATTGTTTTGCAAAAAACCAAAAGATTGGGTCTGCTTAAGTTAATTGAAAAAATGAGCAGTAAATTAACGCAAATTGATGAAAGAGTGGTTGGTTGGCAAATTTGCCCGCGTTTGAACGCCGCTGGTCGGCTTAATCACGCCAGCTCGGCCTATGAGCTTTTAATAACCGATGATGCCAATGAAGCCGAAAGATTAGCCGTTGAATTAAACCAAACTAACCAGCAACGGCAACAAATTACCGATAAGATTAACCAACAAGCCAGGGAAATATTAGGTGAGGTTAAGGATCAAAAAATTCTAATCGCCGTTGGCGACGGTTGGCCAACCGGTGTAGTCGGCTTAGTGGCCGGCCGATTAACTGATGAATACAACCGGCCCAGCTTAGTGATTAGTCGTTATAACGGCGAAATTATCGGTTCGGGCCGAAGCATTGCTGGTTTTAATATTATTGAAGCAATTGAAAAATGCAATCAATTCCTTTCGCGTTATGGTGGCCATGCTCAGGCAGCTGGTTTTACTTTAAAAGATGAAAAAAGTTTAGAGCAATTTGTTGCTAAAATGACAGAATTAGCTAAGTCTGAATTAAACAATAAAGAAATTGCTCCAATTTTAAAAATTGACGCCGAAGTTAAACTTGAAGATGTCAATTGGGTTTTGTTTGAAGAACTGGAAAAGTTTATGCCTTATGGCGAAGGTAATCCTAAACCTCGGTTTTTGGCCAACAATTTGACAGTTACCGAAATGCAAAAATTAGGCACTGACGGCAAACATTTAAGGTTGATGGTCAGCCATAAAACACCGATAATCAGAAAAACCATTGGTTTTTGTTTTGGCCAATGGTGTGCTAAATTAAAAAGAGGGGACAAAGTCAATATGGTTTTTGAAGTTGATGTTAATGAATGGAACGGTAACCGGGAATTGCAATTAAAAATTGTTGATTTAAAAATAGTCTAAAAAAAGAAGGACATTCTTAATAGAATATCCTTAGTAGGTTTAAATTTTGAGTTTTGGATTGCAATGAGGGCATTGAGGACAATAACATTTTTGTCCTTCCAAAACAAACGGCTTAAACCGCCAATGAACAATGTATTTATTGCCGTCAAGCATAGCGCTGCAAATTTCTTCTTGACAATCAGTGTAAGCTGACCAGACAAAACCTAAAACAATGATCGGTGGTACGTAATGCCACCACCCTTGTAGCCTTTGAGTGTCATTTTTTGCTAGATATTTTTCAACGGTGTTGGCCCAACCTATAAGCCAAGGATTTTTTTCAAGATATTCTTGATTTCTGGTCGGCTCAATCAATTCGCCAACGTACTTTATTTCCGCATCCGAATAGAGCAAGTCCCTAAAATAGCTTAGATGATCTTTGGTCTCTGCTTTATCTAGATTTTGACAATACATTTTTTTTAAGACTGGTTCAACCTCTGATTGACTGGCAAAAAACCACCAGGTTTGCCGGCCAAAGACATCACCGCCACAAACGTAAGTAGAAAGTGGTGACTTGTAGGTTTGCCAATCGTATAGGCTCCATAACTGGTAGCCGGGAGTATCCTTAAGCCAATAGGTGCAGATTGAACCGCAGGCAACCAGGATGACAACTGAGGCCAAGACAAAAGTGCGAACAGAAATATTTTTTTTCATCTTCAATTTCCTTCTAGCCTTTCAGTGGATTGTTAAACGAACAGTTGGTAAGCTTCATAATTGCTATTTTATATTTTAGTCAGCAGTGTGTCAATATAAAAATAAGTAAATAAAATAATTTATGCTAAAAAAAGTTACAATTCACACCGATGGTGGCGCCCGAGGTAATCCTGGACCGGCCGGTATTGGCGTGGTTTTGAAACATGATGATCAAATTTTAACTTTTAAAAAATATATTGGAGTTGCCACCAATAATCAAGCGGAATATCAGGCCGTAATTCTAGGCTTGGAAAAAGCCAAAGAACTTGGAGCCCAAGAAGTTGATGTATTTTTAGACAGTGAATTGGTCCAACAGCAACTAAGTCAAAAATATAAAGTCAAAAATCAAGATTTGGCAACATTATTCGTTAAAGTCTGGAATCTGGCGCTGGGTTTTAAAAAAATTAAATATACCCATATTTACCGAACGGATAATAAATTGGCTGACAGATTAGTGAACGAAGCAATTGACGAAGGATTGAGGAAATAAACTGAACAACAGCAAACTTAAAAACAGGGAATAGACCCTGTTTTGTTTTATCTTAAACTATTTATTTGTTGAGTAGACCACTAGTAAGCTGACTACTCTGTTAGGGGAAATCATGTCTTGGATATTGGTTTGGTTTTAACCTGTCTACGCGAATCGTAGGTTAATGCAAGACGATTAGATTTCCCTCAAGGTGATTAGGGAACGTTTTCGCACCGCTCTAGGAGGGTGGAGGTTGGATTTAAACGTTCACATCAGCTTACTAGTGGTAAACCGCTCAAGCTTTCTGGTATCGACCCCAGAAATTCAAACGGTTTTGACTATAGGGTAACAAACAAAAAATACCTTGTCAATAAGGTATTTTTACCAATTAAGTTAATTAGCTAAATGGCTATTAAAATTAATAAAAAAGGAAGGCCGCTGGAAATCTGATGGCCTTTCTGAGTACATCGCGGTATCTCGGGTGCATGTGGTGGGCTTATACCTTTGTAGGCTAGCCGTAGTGCGCCAAAACGCGCGGTAAAATCCCGAGTAGTTGGACGAAAAAGGCATGGGCGCGGAAATTGTATCCGCGGATTCAAAAGATTAGCCAGCGGCTCTGCTGCGTATGTATCTCCACCCTCCAATACCACAGGAGATCAATGCAGCAAAGCCAGCTTAACAAATAAAAAACACCTCGTCAATCTAGCTTCTTGAAAGTAAGATTAATGAGATGTCTTTTTTTGTCCAAGCAAACCGTAAGCCGAATTCTGTCTGCCTTTACTCTGCGGACTTCAGATGGCAAGTCTTTTGGGGACTTGTCCGCCAAAGCCCGCAGGGCGAAGGCGGATGGTCATCTATCTAGATCTTGCATTGCTGCAAGATTCAAGCTGCCTACCTAATTTGGCATTGCACCTGGCAGGAGTTTACCACGCAGACCGTCACCGGTCATTCGCGCGTGAGCTCTTACCTCACGATTTCAACCTTACCGTCACGTCGCTTGTGAGCGAAGTGATTAGGCGGTGTATTTTCTGTTGCACTTGCCCTGGATTTCGTAATAGAACAGAAGTCTTAAGCACTTCTACCCTCTTACTTATACCGGCTCCCGTTAGGAGCTGCCGCTAAATGGTGTTCGGACTTTCCTCTCCGACTTAAAGTCGGAGCGACCATCTAGTTTACTTGGACAAATATTATACTATCATAAAAAAATGGTCTTGTCAAGATTGAATTGATTTTTAATTCCTTTTTTGGTACAATATTAAAACTAAAGTTAAATTTTGACATTAGTAATTTAGTTTAATTTAGCCTAATGAAACGTTCAGAATTAATATTTACCGCCATAAAGCCGCCGTTGGACTATTTGGCTTTAATTTTGGCTGGGGTGGGTGCTTATGCAATACGTTATTTGCCGGCTGTGCAAAATGTTCGGCCGGTGGTTTTTGATTTATCATTTGCTAATTATTTCAGTTTAACCGTGGCAATTGCCGCCGCTTGGGTATTAATTTTTGCCTTGACTGGTTTGTATAGCATCAGGGGTATTAAAAAATTTCGTGAAGAATTCGGCCGAATTTGTGTTGCTTGTTTAGCTGGCCTGGCTTTAATCTTAGCGGTAATGGTCTTTTCTCGCTACCTGTTTGATTCCCGTTTTATTATTTTGACTTCTTGGGTTTTAGCCATAATCTTTATTAGTCTGGAAAGAATATTTATTCGTTTGCTAAAAAAGTTTTCCTATCAGTTTGGCTTTGGCGTTCATCGCTTAGTTATAATCGGCAATGGTCAAACGGCAAAAGATTTAAAAGATGAATTTACGTACCGGCCAACATTAGGTTATAGGGTTGTTCAACATTTTGATAATTTTGATAGTCAGATTGCCGAAAAAATGAAACAGATGGTTTTAAACGATGCCATTGATGAAATTATTAAAATTAATCCAAATTTAAAACCCGAAGAGACTTTGGCTTTAATTAATTTTGCCAATGAATACCATTTAGATTTTAAATATGCCGCTGGATTTTTGGACACTCAATTGACTAATTTGGAAGTGACTACTTTTGCCGGTACGCCGGTAATTGAAGTTAAGCGAACCCGACTTGATGGTTGGGGCCGAATTTATAAAAGAATTTTTGATATTGCCGTTTCAATAATTTTAATTATCCTGGCCAGTCCATTTATGTTAATTACGGTAATAGCCATTAAATTAGACTCAACCGGCCCAATTTTATTTAAATATAAACGGATTGGTCAATTTGGAAAAGCTTTTACTTATTTTAAATTCAGATCAATGATTAAAAATGCCCATCAATACCGATTTGATTCTGAATTTTTAGCTCAGCAACAAAATTTAAGGGACGGCTCACCCATGATTAAATTCAAAGCCGATCCAAGAATTACGCGCGTAGGAAAATTCATCCGGCGATTCAGCATTGATGAGCTACCAGAATTATTTTTAGTTTTAATCGGCAAAATGAGTTTGGTTGGCCCGCGGCCTCATGAGATAGAAGAAGTGGAGAAATATCAGCGGCATCATAAAAAATTATTGACGATTAAACCGGGCATTACCGGCCTGGCCCAAGTTTCTGGCCGGTCAGATTTAAATTTTGAAGAAGAGGTAAAATTGGATACTTACTATATAGAAAATTGGTCTTTAGGTTTGGATTTACAAATTTTATTTAAAACTCCCGGCGCCGTTATTTATCGCCGACAAACACTATGAAAATTGCTTTAGTTCATGATCATCTAATCCAAGATGGCGGGGCCGAACGAGTCCTGCAAATTCTTAGTGATATTTGGCCGCAAGCGCCAATTTATACTTTACTTTATGATCAAAATAAATTTGGCCAAATTTTTAAAGATAAGGATATTAGGACTTCATTTTTACAGCAATGGCCAGGCGCCTTAAAACATTACCAATGGTTTTTACCGCTAATGCCAACAGCAACCGAGAGCTACGATTTAATGGATTATGATGTGGTCATTTCCAGTTGTTCAGCCATGGCCAAAGGAATTATTACGCGTTCCAATACTTTGCATTTTTGTTATTGTCATACGCCAACTCGCTACCTTTGGTCAGATACTCATCGATACGTTGAAGAGATTAAATATAACCGAGCGGTCAAAAAAATTATTCCGGCAATTTTGACAAATTTAAGAAGCTGGGATCAATTGGCAGCTCAACGGGTTGATACCTTTATTGCCAATTCAAAAAATGTCTCTGATCGAATTAGAAAATATTATCGGCGCGACAGCCTGATTATTCATCCGCCGGTGGAAACGGATAAATTCAAAATTAGCGATAAAATTGATAAATATTTTTTGACTGGTGGTCGGTTAGTGGCTTATAAAAGATTTGATGTTGCAATTTCAGCCTTTAATCGTTTAGGTATACCTTTAAAAATCTTTGGCACTGGCCCGGAAGAAAAAAAATTAAAACAATTAGCCAAACCTAACATTGAATTTTTAGGCAAAATAAACCAGGCGGAATTAGCTAAAACCTATGCCAAGGCCATTGCTTTTATCCACCCCCAAATTGAAGATTTTGGCATCACGGCGGTTGAATCAATGGCCGCCGGCCGGCCAGTGATTGCTTTTGCGGCCGGCGGGGCTTGCGAGACAGTAGTAGAAAAAAAGACCGGAAAATTTTTTGACGAACAAACTTGGGAAGCATTGGCTGATGCAATTGTTAGATTTAAACCACAAGATTACAATCCAACCCAAATTAAATACTACGCCGAACAATTTGGCGCTCAGAGATTTAAAAAAGAAATTAAAGAGTTGGTTGAATTGGAATGGGAAAAATTAAATAGCACTCAAATTAAGTGTGGTTTTTAAAAAAAGAGACCAGCTTACAGAGTAAGTGGTCAGACTATTTAGAGTTTTAGCCGAAAATTAGCGGCAGCGCCACAAAGGAACATAAAGCCAATCAGGCCCATGGTGGCCCAAGGTTGGGCGGCAAATTGATCTTTTGGCAGGAAATGACCCAGGATACACAGGCCGAAAAAACCAACAATGCTAACGACAATGGCGATGTTGCATAACCATCGCAGCAGCGCCAAAATGAAGTTTGCAGTGATTGAACTGACTAAAATTCGGATTAGCAGAGCAATAAGTCCGGCCAGGGCCAATCCGGTTAATACCAATTCAGTCCAGCGTTGATTATCATATGCTTCAGGAATAGGAAACACCCAGGGGATTAAGGCAATCGTAATACCAATTGCAACGATTCTTAGCGTCCAAAGCCGACTAGTTCTCAAATTTACCATGTGATCCTTCTCCTTTCGCGGAAATGTTAGCGAACGATTCCTCCGTAAAACAAAACTATTATAGCTTATTAACCAAAATTGTCAACCATGAAAATCGGTATAGATATTCGCTGTTTGATGGAAGAGCGCTACTCTGGAATCAGCGAATATACTTATAATCTACTTAATCATTTATTTAAAATTGACCCAAAAAATCAGTATTTTTTATTTTATAATTCAAATAAAAAGTCAAAGCTGCCGGAATTTAATTTTGCCAATGTTATTTTTAAGGGTTTTAAATATCCTAATAAATTTTTTAATTTAGCCTTACGATTTTTAAAAATTGCCGAAATTGATAAAATGCTTGGCGGCGTTGATGTTTTTTTAATCCCTAATTTTTTATTTTTAAATCTTTCCGCTAATTGCAAAAAAGTTTTAATCATTCATGATCTATCTTTTGAGCTCTATCCCGAGTTTTTTACTTATAAAACCCGGCTTTGGCATCAACTAATTGGGCCAAAACAACTCTGCCAGCAAGCTGACAAAATTATTGCTATCTCTGAAAATACTAAAAATGACATCATAAAAATTTATAATATTGCCCCGGAAAAAATTAAGGTGATTTATCCAGGAATTAAAGAAATATTTTTTCAACTAATTACCGAAGCCGAAAAAAATCGGGTAAAAAATAAATTTAATTTAAACAGTGAGTATATTTTTTATCTAGGAAACCTGGAACCAAGAAAAAACGTTGAAACTTTAATGTTAGCTTTTGAAAAATTAAATAATCCAGCGCTACAATTAGTAATTGCTGGCAGCCGGGCTTGGAAGTACAAACGGATTTATCGTCTTTGGCAAAAATCAAAATTAAAAAACCAGATTAAATTTTTGGGATATGTTGACGCCGAAGATAAGCCGGCTTTGTATTCTTTGGCCAAAATTTTTGTTTATCCTTCAATTTACGAAGGTTTTGGCTTGCCGCCATTGGAAGCCATGGCCTGCGGTACGCCGGTAATTACCAGTTTTAATTCATCATTGGTGGAAGCCGTAGCTGACGCTGGTTTAATGACCGATCCAAATAATTTTAATGAGCTAACAGAAATAATCAGCCGTTTATTGGCCGATTCTGATTTGCAAAATTTGCTAAAACAAAGGGGACGAGATCAAAGTAAAAATTTTAAATGGCAAAATACGGCCAAAGAAATTTTAAATATTATTGAATCAAAAAATTAAATTCCACGTAAAATGCGCATAGGAATTGACGCCAGAATGTATGGGGCAGAATCAACAACCGGAATCGGTGCTTATATTAAAAATTTAACCGATCAGCTTTTTACTATTGATCAAAAAAATGAATACGTTTTATTTATGCGTAATCAGGCTTTTTCCGAGTTCAAAATTCCAAATAGCCGGATAAAAAAAGTAAAAATTGATTGCCCCTGGTACAGCCTTAAAGAACAAATCCAACTGCCGTCGATTTTGTCAAAGCATAAACTTGATTTAGTCCATTTCCCTCATTTTAATGCAGCCATTTTTTATCCCGGAAAAATTATTTTAACTGTTCATGATATTACCCCCAGATTTTTCCCTGGCCCAAAAGTAAAAAAATCATTAATCCGCAAGCTGGGCTACGAATTTGTATTTAAAACCAGCCTTAAAAAAGCAAAAAAAATAATTACAATTTCTGAACATACCAAAAATAATTTGCTAAAATTTTTTCCAACTGCTCAAAATAAAATTGCCATTACTTATCTTGGGGTAACTGAAAATTTTAAAGTAATAACTAACCAAACCGGATTAAAGAACCTAAAAGCTAAATACGGAATTACTAAACCATTTTTGTTTTACGTTGGTGTTTGGCGGGATCATAAAAATCTACCCGGCCTAATTAAAGCATTTGAAATTTTAAAATCTCAATATAATTTAGACTATCAATTAGTTTTGGGTGGCAAACCGGATTCACGCTACCCGGAAATCAAAGAGGCAATTGACAGCTCCAAAGTCAAAACCGATATAATCTTACCCGGATTTATTACCGAAGCTGAATTGCCATTATTCTATAATTCAGCGCACTTATTTGTTTTACCATCTTTTTGCGAAGGTTTTGGTCTTGTCGCTTTAGAATCTTTAGCCTGTGGTACACCAATAGTTGCTTCCAATACCACCAGTTTACCAGAGATTTTACAAGACGCTGCCGTTTATTTTGATCCAAATAGCCCTGACGATATAGCCAAAATTATTAATCAAGTACTAACCAATAACGAGCTTTATCAGAATCTACAAACCAGCGGTTTTAAACAGATAAAAAGGTATAGTTGGCAAAACTGTGCCAAGCAGACCCTAGAAATTTACCAATCATTATAATTTGTGGTATAATATACCCGTATCTTTGATTAAATAAAACTAAAATGCCTCAAAGCTTAAAAGAAAAAAATAAAAAAAGAAAAACTTCGGTCAAACCGGTCAAAGTAGTTAGGCCAAAAAAAACTGTGGCTAAAAAATTTGCCACTAAAAGAAGGGCGGTAAAAGCCAAAAAACTAATAATTGCTCCTGACCTGAGCAACAAAAAAGAATTACTAAAAATTGATTTACCACAAGAGACACAGGCGACAGTAAATGTAATATCAGAAACAGTTTTAAACATTGAAACCAAAACAGTTAAAAATTCTCCGCATATTGTTAATTTAAAAAATCCTTTGCAACAGATATTTGAGAATGAAAATTTAGCTAAAATTTCAACCTCAATAAATCGGCCTCAACCATTACCGGTTCAGTCAACAATTAAACCACCAAAAACTTTACCCAAAAAATTTAAAACCATTGGGGTTAATTTTACGTCAGTCAAAGCAGAATTTAATTTTTTGGACTGGCTTGGCCTAACCAGTTTATTTCAGGTAATTGTCTCACCTTTTAAACAATCAACTGCCAAAAAAACCTCGAACCTAAAGTTAAGAGAAGAAACCACAAAAATATTAAGCTTAGCTGAAGAAGTGGATTTATTTAACGAAGAGATTGAAGATGTTTTTGCCGCGCCGACACATCAACGTTTATTTAATTTCTATATTCCGCGCGATTGGCATAAAAAACTAGCGACTTTTGTTTTAGTCTCAATAATTTTGGTATTGCCGCTTCAGGCTTTTACCTATTATCAGGATTTAAATAACACCAAAGACCGGATTTTGTTAGCCACTAACGATGCGATTGAAAATTTAAAAATGGGCCAGCAAGCAGCGGTTAATTTTGATTTGAACGGAGCCAACGACCAATTTAACCAAGCAAAAATTAATTTTACCTCCGCCCAAAAAGAAATTAATGATTTAAACTTACTAACCAGCGAAATACTGAAACTTTTGCCCAGCCTAAATAAAACGGTCAATGCCGGCATGACTTTACTTGAAGCTGGCCAAACGGTTGCTGAAACCGGTGAAATTTTAGCCAATAGCGGCAAGAATTTATTCAATAACAAAGGTGACGTAAAAAGCTATTATCAGTCTTTAATCTTTTTAGATACCAACTTAAAATTGGCAATTGATAAATTCAACACTGCCCGAATCAAAATTGCTAAAATAAAACCTAATGATTTGCCCGCCCAAAACCGTCAGGCTTTTGAAAAGGTTTTAAACTACATACCCGAAATTAGCCAAGGGTTAAATGATGTTTACACGATGAACAAGGCGCTGCTTAAAGCTTTGGGCCAAAACCAATGGCAGCGCTATTTAGTAATTTTTCTTAATAACAATGAGTTACGCGGCGGCGGCGGATTTATGGGCAGTTTTGCTTTGGTTGATGTTGATAAAGGCCAGATAAAAAAGATAGAAATTCCGGCTGGGGGCACTTATGATCTCCAAGGGGCATTAGTGCCAAAGGTAGCAGCGCCCGAGCCTTTGCAATTGCTTAAATATCGTTGGGAATTTCAGGATGCTAATTGGTGGCCAGATTTCCCCACAACCGCTAAAAAAACTGAATGGTTTTATCAAAATGCCAAAGGACCTAGCGTTGATGGTGTAATCATGTTGACCTCAACTTTAATGGAAAGACTATTGGATGTTTTTGGACCGATTCCAATGCCTGAGTATGGCCGAGATATTACCAGCCAAAATTTTGTGGCCGAAACCCAAAAAATTGTCCAACTGGAATACGACAAAAAAGAAAACCGGCCAAAACAATTTATTGCCGACATGGCACCAAAACTGTTAGACAAAATTTTTAGTGCCAATAAAGATCAACTTTCTAAATTACTTATTACCTTAAAAGAATCCTTGAATCAAAGGCAACTTTTAGTTTATTTTAACGATCAAAAAATAGAGGATATCGTCAACGAATGCGGTTGGAGCGGACGTCTAAGAGAGACTGACGGTGATTATCTTTCGGTAGTCCATACCAATCTGGCTGGCGGCAAAACCGATGCTGTAATCAAAGAAACAATTGAGCATCAAGCTGAAATCCAATCCGATGGTTCAATTATTGACACGGTAAAATTGGTTCGCCGCCATAACGGCAAACCTGACGGCAATATTTTTACCGGCGTGCAAAACAACAGTTATGTCCGTTTTTACGTACCGCTGGGCAGTACTTTATTGGATGCCAAGGGATTTAAAAAGCCTGATGATAAGTATTTTTCCAAACCCGATCCGGCAATGGAAACCGATATTGATTTAATCAGTATTGAGACTGATCATAATAAAGATGTTAAAACCGGTACTGATATTTATAAAGAAAGCGGCAAAACCGTTTTTGGCAACTGGCTGCAACTAAAGCCAGGCGAAGTTCAGGAAACAATAATCAAATACCGCTTACCTTTTAGTATGGTTTTAGCTGGTCAAAATACCTTTTACTACAGTTTATTGGCCCAAAAACAAGCCGGCAGCCTGGGCAGTGAACTTAAAAGTTTTCTCAAATTGAATGATAGTTTAAAACCCTTAGCCAAATTCCCGGCTAACCTTTCCAGTGATGACACCGGAGTTAGTTTTCATGATACTCTAGTAACCGATAAATTCTATGGGGCAGTTTTAGTTAATAAATAGAAATAAACATATCTAAAAGTATGGATAAATACAAATTAAGGCAGTATAAAAAATCAGCCAGACACGATGAAGATTTAGCAATTCAAAAAGGTTTAATGAATATATACAAAAATCGTGATGGCAGTTTGACGGATATTTCTCATCTGGAAGTCCGGCGCAAAGGCCTTCTAAAGGTTTATTTTATTAGTTTTGTTGCCATTATTGCCTTATTGGCAGCCATTGCTTGGCTGGGATTTGTCATATTTAATCCCAACAAAAGTTTTTCCAGTAAAAGTATTAAACTGACTATAAATAGTGAACAAAACATCGCTTCAGGCAATGAAGTAACTTATGTTTTAGAGTATAAAAATATAGAAAAAGCGGCTTTGGATAATCTTGAAATTATATTTCGTTATCCTGATGGTTTTGATTTTATTTCAGCCAATCCGATGCCATCCAATGAATTCAATTCTGCTTGGCAGCTAGGAACATTGGCCCAAAACGGTAGCGGCCGAATTGAAATCAAAGGCAAGCTGGTCGGTGAGGTAGGCTCAATCAAAACAATTAACGCCACGGCCTCTTTCCAACCCCAAAATTTTAACTCCGTTTTTAAAGAAACCACATCATTTAGCAGTCAAGTTACGTCTTCAATTTTAGAAATTAACATTGAAGGACCAAGTCAACTTTTGGCCCAAAAACAAGCCACTTATAAAATTACTTATAAAAATAATTCTGATCAAGATTTAGAAAAAGTTAAAATGTTAGTAACTTATCCAACTAATTTTGTTTTTCAGCAAGCTAATCCGGCTTCAACTCAAAAACCAGACGAAGCCAGAAATTTAAATAACGAATGGCTAATTGATAAACTGGAAAAACAACAGCAGGGGACAATTGAAATTACCGGTGGCTACCTGGCCAATGACCAAAATCCGATTGCCAATTTTATCGCTCAAATTGGATTTTTGAATAAAGATTCCGGTGAATTATCAATCCAACAGGAAAAGATAATCACGACTGAAATAATTAGTCCTAGTCTAAATATTAATTTAATTATCAACGGTTCAAATCAAAACCAACCGATAAGCTTTGGCCAAACTCTGACCTATTCAATTGACTACAAAAATTTGGGCCAAAAAGATTTAACCGGTGTAGTTTTGAGCATTACCTTGGACTCAGATGTTTTAGATTGGTCAACTCTGGACGACAAACATGGTGGTACAGTTGAAGGTAATAAAATTACCTGGACCAAAGATCAAATCTCTGACCTTGATGTTGTCCGAATTCTCGCCCAGGGCGTAATTGATTTCTCAATTAAGGTAAAAGATGCCAATCAAGTTGATTTAAAAAAGAGCAGCTTAATGGTTAAGAGCAAAGTTCAGGCCACTTTAACTAAAATTGGTGACTTGGAAGCACCTGACTTAAAAGTAGACAGCAATGAAATCCAAAATAATATTAATACCGATATTGATTTTAAGGTTGAAGGCAGGTACTTTGATGATGATAACATTGCTGTTGGCAGCGGTCCCTTGCCGCCAGTAGTTGGTCAGAAAACAACTTTCAGGATTTTTTGGTCATTAGCTAACAGCTTACACGAAGTCAGTGATGTGGTGGTAACTGCTAAATTGCCAAGTGGCGTTAACTGGGAAAATAAGTACTTAGTCAAAGCCGGCACTATCAACTATAATTCATCTGATAATACTGTGTCTTGGAAAATTAATCGCATTCCATCCAACAAAGGTTATGATGATGTTAATGTCTGGTTTGATCTTTCTGTTACCCCAACCAAACAACAGGTTAGAAGATTATTGATCTTGACTGACCAGACCGACTTAGTGGCCACCGACAAAGTTACAAAATCACAAATAACCAAAACTGGCAAAGCCATCACTTCTAATCTAGAAGATGACCCAATTGCCAGCGGCAAAGGATTGGTAATTGATATCAGCAATTAAAATGTTTAAAATTATCAAGCAATCAAAAAAGTCATTGGCTCGAGTGACTGAATTAAAAACGGCTCACGGCAAAATCGTGGGGCCGTTTTTTATGCCTATTGCCACCAAGGGAGCAGTTAAAAATCTGACTACTGACGAACTTAATGCCTTAAAATCACAAATTGTATTAACCAACACTTACCATCTAATGCTTACGCCGGGGCAAAATTTAATTAAAAAAGCTGGTGGCATTCATAAATTTATGAATTGGTCAGGACCAGTTTTAAGTGATTCGGGCGGATTTCAGGTTTTTTCTTTATCTAACTTGCGAAAAATTACGGAAAACGGAGTAGAATTTTGTGATCCAAAAAATGGAAAAAAATACTTATTAACTCCGGAGTCATCAATTGCTATTCAAAATGACTTGGGCGTTGATATTGCCATGGCATTTGACGATGTCATTGGCTATCCGGCGTCTAAAACCAAGGTTAAGCAAGCGATGCAGCGAACTAGTCGGTGGGCGAAACGCTGTAAGAGTAGTTTAAAACCAAAAACTAAAAACCCAAAACTATTTGGTATAATTCAAGGCGGCGTATACAAAGATTTAAGGCACCAATCAGCCAAAGATTTGGTAGCGCTAAACTTTGACGGTTATGCAATAGGTGGGGTGGCAGTGGGCGAACCGCGAGAAAAAATGAAACAAATACTAGATTGGACCATTCCTTATTTACCTAAAAATAAACCGCGTTATCTGATGGGCTTAGGCAAACCGGAAGAAATTGTTTTAGCAGTAAAAAAGGGAATTGATATGTTTGATTGCGTCATTCCCACGCGCGAAGCCAGACATGGAAGGCTTTATCTTTGGTGTCATTCTGAGTCCCGACGCAAAGTCGGGACGAAGAATCTCAGAGATTCTTCAGTCGCTCCGCTCCTTCAGAATGACAAATTTTACCACACTATCAACATCACCAACGCCAAATTCGCCAAAGACTTTTCACCGATTAATAACACTAACCTCAAGCAATATTCCAAGGCTTATCTGCATCATCTGTTCAAAACCAACGAACCCTTAAGTATGCGGCTGGCCACGCTTAATAATCTAGAGTTCTATCTTGACTTGATGGCTGAAATACGAAAAGAAATCAAGTCTGGTAAACTATAGCTAATTAAACTGCTAGGCATGCCAAGTGTGTCAATTTGACATGTTTTTTTATTGAGAATAATATAGTATCAGTGAAACAAACTACAACCGCTCTTTAGAGCTCTTTGAAAGGAGCAAGGGAAAATGGAATGGCAATGCTACTTTGTTGGAATATTCATTGTGATAGCCGGAGTAGTTCTTCTATTGTGCCCCTGGGAGGAAAAATGTCCAAACTGCGGCAAGAGAGGTGGCATCCATAACGACTACGAGGATAGGTACGAAAAAGAGGGTGGCAGAGGAGAAGCCTATTACGTAAAGAACTGCCACAAATGCGGCCACGTGATTTCAGAGGTGTTTCACGGCGAAACTCGCGACTGCGGTAATCGATAGGCGACAATGCAGCGATTATTGAACTCAAAAACGGTAAAATGAATTTTGCTCCTTAGCATTCACCACAAATAGTTGCCTCCTAAATCAACCCTGGAGGCTCTTTTTTAAGGGAATGAACACTGCGCCTTTTCAAGACCAATGAGCCGCTGGGCATGCGGCTGGCCACGCTTAATAATCTAAAGTTCTATCTTGACTTGATGGCTGAAATCAGACGAGCAATCACGATTGGGAAAATATAGCAAATTAGATTACCCGGCTATGCCAAAAAATAATTTGACATGTTTTTTTATTGAGAATAATATAGTATTATCAGTGCCACAAACCACAACCGCTCTTTGGAGCTCTTTGAAAGGAATTGGAAATGATTTATTCGGTTTGGAATTGGCTGGGGCAACATCAGGGTCTGACGTTCCTTATGATTGCAGTAGCAGTTGTTGTCATCGGTGTACTGCTACGTTTTTTTTCACCGCCACCTATTATACACCCCAAACCATTGGTGTATCGGCGCCCTCCAGCTCAAAATACACGCGAAGGGAGCGATGGTCGGTATTGGGATGGTCAAGGTGACGATCCCAATGACCCTTGGAAACCTGAAAACGATGACGGTTCTAATGATTTAGAACCTGAGGAGCCAGACCTAGCTGATGATGATGGCGGAACATGGAGATCAACACAGTGGAGCGGACATTAATTTCTATGTCTGTACATCTGCTTCCAGGGCTAATCTTGGAAGCTCCTTTTTTAAAAGGTAATTATAAAATTTATAACATTTTTAGACTACTATGATTCTAATTATTGGCGGGGCTATAATCTTTTTAATTATTGGGTTGCTTTTTTATGCGGCAGCAACAGATAACTAAAATACCACTATAAATAGTAAGTTCTAAAAATAATTTTATTACTAATATGAAAATTACTCTACCTCATCAAACTACCCAGCCGGAAGCAATCCAAAAAATTGACCGCAAACTTAATGAAGCAATGGCAATGGATTTTCCCGCCGGCGTTAGGATTATTGATCCGTACAAAAAATGGAATGGTAATATCATGAATTTTTCTTTTACCGTTCAAAGATTTATTTTAAGCCTTGATTTTGAAGGCACTGTGATTGTCACTGACCAAGAAGTCATTGGCGAAGCTGATATCCCAGGAATTGTTACCACCTTCTTTTCTGAAGAAACTATCAAGGGGGTTATCAGACAGCAATTTAATCAACTATTTAATATTAGATAGCCAGATTAGGATAATTTAATTTCGGCAATTTTTAAAAGGGGGATAATGATTCCTGCCTTTTTAATCTTAGTTACATTATGGTATAATATAAAACAAATATGAGTAATAGTGCGTTTTATATTTTACCGTTACTTCTGGCCCTGGCTCTGGCCTTGATTTTAACACCGCTAGTTAAAAAGCTAGCCGGATTTTTAAATATTATTGACAATCCAGCGCCAAGAAAAATCCATTCCAAACCAATTCCTTTAATGGGTGGGTTGGCAATTTTTATTGCTTTTGTTTTAACCGTAATTATTTTTTGGTCGCTAGGTTACATTCACGATGTCAGAATCTCAAATATTTATATTCTAGCAATTCTTGTTAGCGGTTTAGTTTTAATGATTGGCGGCTTTTTTGATGATCGCTACAATCTTAAACCTTGGCAGCAATTTATTTTTCCAGTCATTGCCGTTTTAATAATTCTAATTGCCGGAATTAGAATCCAAAATGTAACCAATCCTTTTGGTGGCTTGATAAAAATTCCTTACCTTTTGGGTATAATTTTAACCTTTTTTTGGCTGCTGGGAACAACCTATACCAGCAAAATTCTTGACGGGCTTGATGGCTTAGTGACAGGCATTACTGCCATTGCTTCAATTATTATCTTTGTTGTTAGTCTTTATTGGGACACCCCGTTATCCGGAACGTCAATCATGAGTTTGATTTTAGCCGGCTCTTGCTTGGGGTTTTTAGTTTTTAATTGGCATCCGGCCAAAATATTTTTGGGCGAAGGTGGCAGCGTTTTTTGCGGGTTTATGCTCGGAATCTTATCGGTTATTTCCGGATCAAAAATTGCTACTGCCTTATTGATTATGGGCATACCAATTTTGGATGTTTGCTGGATAATTATTCAAAGACTTTGGCAAGGCAAATCTTTTGCCTCAGCCGATAATAAGCATTTGCATTTTAGACTTTTAGATATTGGCCTAAGCCATCGGCAAGCAGTGGTATTTTTGTACTGTCTCACTGCCACTTTTGGTGTCATTTCACTTTTTTTGCCTTCTCAAGGTAAAATTATTGCCTTGGGTTTTTTGGTTATTTTTATGATCCTGTTAGCTACTAGCCTGATTATTATCTACCGCCGAAAAAATAAAAAATTAAATTTTTCTTCTTAAACAAGTAAATTAAACAAACATGACTAATTTTAAAATTAAGATTGGCCGATTGGAAATAATTGTTTTTATCGCCGGCGCCGTCGTAATGGTTTTAGAAATGATTGGCTCAAGAATATTAGCCCCATACCTTGGGACTTCAATTTTTGTTTGGGCCAGTCTAATTGGTGTAATCTTGGGCGCTTTGACTTTGGGTTATTATCTGGGCGGAAAATTTTCCAACAAAAATCCACAATTGGCTTTTTTGACCAGGGTTTTACTTTTAGCCGGCATCAGCATTCTTTTTATAACTATTGTCAAAGAGCCTGTACTAAATTACTGCTTAAAACTAGGGGTTAAAATTGGATCACTCATTGCTACTTTAACGCTTTTCACTTTGCCCAGTATAATTTTAGGCATGGTTTCGCCTTATGCCATCCGCCTCAAAATAGAAAATATTGAAAAATCCGGCGGCGTCGCTGGTAATCTTTATGCCTTGTCAACGATTGGCAGCATTTTTGGCACTTTTTTGTCAGGCTTTTATTTAATCCCAACTTTTGGCAGCACTCAAATTCTTTTTGGTCTCAGTTTGATATTAATTCTTACCTCTTTGTTAGGTGGC
Source organism: Patescibacteria group bacterium (assembly GCA_041649675.1). Classification (GTDB taxonomy): domain Bacteria; phylum Patescibacteriota; class Patescibacteriia; order Buchananbacterales; family UBA6539; genus JBAYJS01. Next base: position 161,645 of record JBAZMQ010000001.1, read on the forward strand.
AAAAAAATTATAAAGGTTACCTGTCTATTACTAGTTTTTACAACTTGGTTTGTTATTCAGGCCATACCTTCTCCTTATGCCTTTGAAGCCGATAGCGCTTACAATCACATAACCGTCAAAGACGGACTCTATGGTCCAAATAAATTACCAATCAGATTACTTTATTTGGCCACCGAAACCCATTCAATCGCTTACAAAAATTCCAATCAATTATTTTCTACCTATCAATCACTTTATCATTTAGATAGCTTATTTAATCCCAACATAAAAAAGGCTTTAACTTTGGGCGGCGGGGCTTACTTAGGCCCAATGGATTTTTTGCGGCGTTATCCGAACGCCGAAATGACGGTTGTTGAAATTGACCCAAAAGTAACTCAGGTTGCCAAAGATTATTTCGGCCTTAAAGATGATGCCAGACTTAAAATAATCCATGAAGACGGCAGAATTTTTTTGAATCAGAATCAGGAAAAATATGACGTTATCTACGGTGATGCCTATGCCTCATATTATTCAATTCCTTTTCAGCTAACAACCAAGGAAGCAATCCAAAAAATTTATAATTCACTAAACGATGATGGTATCCTGGTTTTAAATGTTATTTCTTCACTGACTGGAAAAAAATCAACCTTTTTTCAAGCCGAATACAAAACCATAAAAGAATATTTTAATCAAATTTATATTTTTCCGGCCAGAGAATACGATGGTAAAAATACTGCTACCCATCAAAATTTAATTTTAATTGCCACCAAAAATAACCTTAACCAATCCGAACTTATCACCAAAGCAAACCCAGAACAAAAAATATTACTCAAACATTGGTGGCAAAAGGATATTTTGCTTGACCCAAAAACTAAAATTTTAACTGATGATTTTGCCCCGGTAGACTTTTACATTTCAAAATTACTTTAAGTTTTAAAATCACCAGCCCAGGAGCTTGCAGCTAGTTTGAAAGTAAGGGTATTTTTATGCCTTGACTTTTTTTAATAAAAAGATTAAACTGAATAGGTTAATTATTAATATTTTTATTATGTCTTTAGCAGTAATTAAAACCGGCGGCAAACAATACTTAGTTAAAGCTGGTGATAAAGTCAAAGTTGAAAAAATTAATAAAAAAGAAGGTGAGATTGTAAAATTAGACACCCTTTTAATAACCGATGAAAACGGTAAAGAAGTTCAGGTAGGCAAACCCTTACTTGCCAGCCAGGTTGAGGCTAAAATTTTAAAACAAGATCGCTTGGATAAAGTCTCGGTGATAAAGTATAAAGCCAAGACTCGCTACAATAAACAGGTTGGCCATCGTCAGCCTTACACTTTAATCCAAATTGAAAAGATCTAAAAATCTAAGATATAAAAAGAAGCGCTCAAATTCAATTGGGCGCTTTTGCTTATGGCGTTTTCTTTTCGGCGGCGGCCAAACCCTCTGGTGAAAATTCCACCGAATCAATGATCGGCGGTCTTGGCATTACGGCAACTTCAGGTTCTTGAGACTCTTCCTTTGGCCACCGGATTTTATGAAAAGGTTCTCGGCGGCCAGATTTGGTGGGCAAACTACCAAATAAAGGTGACAGTGGCGGCGGTTGCTTGGCGGCTTGCTGAACTTGGCGGGCAAATTCTTGACGCATAACTTGGTTAAAAGAATTGGCCAAAGCATTAGAATCAGTTGCCCGGCCGAAATTAGCGGCCAGGGGAACATAAATCCCGGGAATTCTGTATGCACCTTGAATGTCATTTATATTCATGGCTTCAATCCTTAAACTGTTTTTGCGGGTCTGCCAAAAGGGCAGTCTACGCGAGACTCTTGATTATGTCCCATGACTTAAACCTTTATAATAAAGAACCTAGAGTTCTTTTCTGCCTTTTATGGCAGAAGTTAACGTTATTTCATCAATATATTCTAAATCACTGCCAGTCGGCAAACCCTGGGCCAACCGAGTGATCCTTACATTTTTAAATTGTTTTAGGAGTTTTGTCAAATAAAGCACCGTAGTTTCTCCGGACATATCCGAATTGAAAGCCAAAATGACTTCAGAAACACCGGTCTTTTTTAGCCGCTCAACCAGTTCTTTGATCGTTAATTTATCCGGCGTGATTCCTTCAAGGGGATCAATCACTCCGCCCAAAACATGATAAACGCCCTGATACTCATTAGTCTTTTCCAGGGCAAATAAATCTTGAGGTTTGGCAACAAGACAAATAATTTTTTGGTTTCTTCTTTTATCCTGACAAATCAAACAAGGGTTAGTTTCGGCAAAATTTTGGCATTGACGGCAAATTGTAATTTTATCCTTCAAATGCTCTACCGCTAAACCAAAACGGATTAATTCTTCTTTAGGTTGTTTTAATAAATAAAAAACTAATCTCTCGGCAGTTTTTGGACCAATGCCAGGCAATTTAGCAAATTGATCAATTAAATTTTTGATTGAAGGGGTATAGCTAGTCATTTTTTGGACTGATTGAATAAATTAAAATAACAAAACCTAACCAAATTGGGAATAAAATTGGCCAAAAATTAATAGAGATTTGGAACTGGCCTAAGATTAAATCTAAGACAACCGTTAGAATAGTACCAAAAAATAAGGCGAGAAATATTGCCAATGATTTCTTTTTTTTCGGTTCACGGTTATAAGGCAATGAATCAAGCGGTGGTGAAATTGGCATAAGGTCATTTAGCCAGCTAAAAAGTTAGTTCATCTTCAGCTTCGGCTATTTTTCGTTCCAAATTTTTGAAAGTTACATTATGTTCATCAAAGAATAGTTTAATTTTTCCAGTTGGACCGTTACGGTGTTTAGCGACATAAATTTCAGCAATATTAGCTTTATCCGGTGGTAAATCTTGATGATACATTTTATCCCGATAAATAAACAAGACCACGTCAGCATCCTGCTCAATAGATCCAGATTCGCGCAAATCAGCCAAGCGGGGGACATGAGTGTCTCGCGATTCAACTCCGCGGGACAACTGAGACAAAGCCAAAACCGGGACATTCAATTCCCTGGCAATTGCTTTTAAGTTGCGAGAAATATCTGAAACTTCCTGGACCCGATTTTCCTTATTGCTTCGGCCTTCCATTAACTGAAGGTAGTCAAGAACAATTAAATCCAACCCATGCTCTGATTGTAAGCGGCGGGCTTTAGTCCGAATTTCCATCACACCAGCATTGGCTGAGTCGTCAATGTAAATTTTAGCTTCGGACAACAAACCCATGGCGTGGTTAATCCGGCTGAAGTCGTCATTCTCGCCCTGGTCTGATAATTTACCAGTTCTCATTTTCCACAAATCAACGCCAGCTTCGGAGCAGAGCAGGCGGTCAACTAATTGTTCTTTGGACATTTCTAAACTGAATATGCCGACTGCGCCTTTACCGCGCACAGCAACGTTTCTAGCAATATCCAAAGCTAAAGTCGTTTTACCCATAGACGGCCGAGCGGCTAAAATAACCAAATCTGATTTTTGCAACCCGGCCAAGACATTATCCAAATCATTAAAAAAAGTCGGCACCCCGCGCAATTTGCCAGAACCTTTATGGAGTTCGTCAATCCGATCAAAGGCTTCAGTCAAAACGTCAGTAATTGAAACAAAGCTGCGCTTTAAATATTTTTGAGAAACGTTAAATAAAGATTGTTCGGCTTTATCAAGTAACCCCTCAATCTCTTCAGACTCCTGGTAACCCATTTCAGTAATTTCACTAGCCGCAGAGAGTAAACGCCGCAAGGTGGCCTTATTTTGAACGATTTTGGCATAATAAACCACATGACTGGAGGTTGGTACGGAATTAGCCAGACTAGTTAAATAAGACCGGCCGCCAACAGAATCAAGCTGATTTTTCTCTTCCAGACGGCTGCTTAAGCTAAGTAAATCAATTGGCTCGCGTTTCTCATACAATTCCTTCATGGTTTCAAAAATATTTTGGTGGCTATCTTTGTAAAAATCATTAACACTGATAAAATCAGCAATTTTAATGATTGCATCTTTATCAATCAAGAGTGAGCCCAGTAACGACTGTTCCATTTCAATATTTTGAGGCGGTACTTTGCCAAAATTCTCGCTAGTTTTAGCCATAAAAAATTTATTGAGTAATTTATCCTAGTTATAATATATTACACTATCTTAGATACTCAGACAAGTTAAATTTTGGCCACAAATTATCCACTAGATACCATTTCTTGCATTTTTTTTAAAAATTTGTTATTATCTGTTTATTAAAATCTAGAAATCATATTGCAATGACAAATTTGGAAAAAGGTGAAATGCCGCAAAACCAAACGGAAATGTCACCAAAAGAAATTGCCAAAAATGAATTTATAGCGGCCAACCAAGCAGTTATTGAGTTGGAAAAACAAGTCCAATCTCTTTTAACTAGTGCCGTTAACATGGAAGATATTAAACAGGCTAAAAAATTGCATGAAACTTTAAACCAAGCACGACAGAATTCTTTAGATAACTTACAAGCCTGGGTAGATGAAATAAAAAAAGAGGCTGGTATCCAGACAGAAGAATAGAATATGGGGCGTTACCCGCCCGCAACGCCACGCAATCCAATGCGATTAATCGGCTTGCGTGGCGGGCGGGGCTCAGTATTTTTTGAAAAAGAAAGTATGTATTATACTTATATTCTGAAAAGCGAAAAGGATGGTAAATTATATGTTGGTTATACGGATGATTTAGATAAAAGGTTTACTGAACATCAAAAAGGATTAGTTAAGTCCACGGCAGAACGTAGGCCGTTAAGGCTGGTTTATTATGAAGCATGTTTAGACAAAAATAAAGCTCTAAAAAGAGAAAAATATTTTAAAACCGGATTCGGTCGCAGATATTTAAAAAATCGAATATAAAACATGGGGCGTTAGCTCAGTCGGTAGAGCAGCAGCCTTTTAAGCTGATGGTCGGAGGTTCGATCCCTCCACGCCCCACCAAAAATTATCTGGGTTCAGGCCGCCTTTTGGACAGGGTGGTTTTTTGATATAATCAAATTAGCAAAATAATAATTTAAAAATTATGAAAATACACCCTCGGCACCTAATTATCGGCTCAATAGTTTTATTTTTGCTGAATTTTTTAATATTAGCCAACGAGATGATTTTTCCAGGTCATGAGCTGGAAGGAATTTTTAGGCTCATAGCTTTTGGCTGTGTTTTAATTTTTGCTGTCGGAATTATATGGGCCATATTTGAGCCGATTTTCAAAAGGAGAGAGTCGCGTCCAAGCATTACGGCAATTACTTCGTCGGTAATGACGTCAAAAAAAAGCCAATTAGCCTTGACCACATTAGAAATGGTATTCAATCGGCTCTTTGCAGTTTTACTGACCTTACCCACTATTTTTTATCTTTTAAATATTCTTACCATCCCAACAATTATTATCTTTACAGCATTCATCTTTTATCTTTGGCTTGGTAAAAAATATCATCTGTTTGTCAACATTATTTTTTTAATTTTTGCACTAGGCATTTATTTTATACCAATTTCGCCGATTGGTTGGGGACTTTTCCATGGCCTAAGAGAGTTACGACTCAGTGGTTATAAATTTAATGTTGGTTCAATATTTTTTATTGCTCCGCTTATTTTTATTTCCCTATCTGCTAGAAATGTTTTAGGCAATATTTTTGTTTATTTTAAAACCAGCACTGTTTCGCGTAATATTTATTTTTTTATTACCATGGTTATTGTTTTGGTAGTGATCCTGGTTTATCCGCTTTTGGTTTAAGATGATCCACTAAATCTAATCTCCCTAATCAATCGCCTCAAAAGAGTCCGAACTTCTCCCTGCAAGGCCCAAGAATTAACCAAGTTCAGACCGCCTATTATTTAAGGCGGTTTTTTGATATAATAAAATAGGTATTTTAAATAACGCAACATCTTTGATTCTAACATTTTATGTCAACTGCAAAAGCAAAACCAATTAAAATTTACTTGATTTCAAGGATTTCTTCGGATGCCCATAAATGGAATGAAAAAGTGTGCAAAAATTTGGTAAATGAAAATATAGATGTTTTTATTCCACATCTACATAATGAATGGAACATTGCCCATGAGAAAATTTCATATGCTATAGTCAGAACTGATGTTGACCAGATGAAAAATGCTCATTTCGGGCTACTGCTTGTTCCATATGGACGTGACTGCGCCTGGGAAGCTGGATGGTTTTCACATTCCAATAAAATATTGATTTCCTTTGTACACAAAAATGTTTCATGGTTACGAGATTGGATGCTAAAGGGCGGATTAGATTATATTATTACTGATAGCAAAAAAACATATCGCATATTGCAACAAGACCCCGTATTAAATATCAGAAGTATTATTTTATTAAAAAGCATAAATAATCTTCACGAGGTAATAGAAAAAATATATACCGATGAATATGTTAAAAAGAGAAGAAAAAAGCCTTTAATGTCAAAGGGTTAATGCTAAAATTGACTATGAGATCGGTAAAAAAATTTTATACTCAAGCCATCAAAAAGGAATGGAATAGATTAGTTCGAGACCCATACCATGAACTAGAATTTCATACCACTTTTTATTTTCTGAAAAAATACTTACCCAAGAAAGGACTAATTTTAGATGCTGGTGGGAGACCTGGCAGATATACTATTGAGCTGGCCAAGCAAGGATACAATGTCATTTTATTTGACATGACTCCAGCCAACATAGATTTTGCAAAAAAACAAATTAAAAAAATGCATCTTCAAAATAAAGTAAAAGATTTGGTAGTCGGATCAATTACTAATTTATCTAAATTTGATGACAATACTTTTGATGCAGTTATTTGTTTAGGTGGACCTTTATCTCATGTAATTGACACAAAGAAAAGAGCCAAGGCAATTTCTGAACTGATTCGAGTTGTCAAGAAAAAAGCGCCAGTTTTTATTTCAGTTATGAGCCGACTTTCAATAATGGTCACGTCGCTAAATCGGTTTCCGGAAGAAATTGAACAACCAAGGTTTAAAAAAATTCGTGACACTGGAACTTATATTGGCAATTATGGCTTTACTGCTTGCCATTTCTTTTTACCAGAAGAACTTAAGGCAGCCATTGCAAAAAAAGGTGTTAAAATTTTAGAAATGGCTGGATTAGAAGGTTTGGGTGCCAATTTTACTGACAAGATAAATACACTATCAAAGAATAAGAGGCGCTGGAAAGTTTGGCTCAAAACACACTATAAAATTTGTACTCGGCCGGAAGTGGTTGGTTTAAGCGAACATTTCTTAATTGTTTTTAAAAAATAATCCATATTATTACAACATACTAACTTTGACTTCTGTAATTAACCTACTCAAAAGAGTCCGAACTTCGTCCTACACATAACCATTAATATTCAACAGTTAACTTTTAGCTACGTTTTTGTTATAATAAATTTATGCAAGAAAAAATTGACTTAATTAAAAACAATAAAGCCGTTGCCTTGCTGGCACCAACCTTTGCCCTGGATTTTAAATTTCCAAACATTATTGGCATGTTAAAACAGCTAGGTTTTGATCAGGTTACCGAACTGACCTATGGCGCTAGAATGGTCAATTGGGCTTATGCTGATTACGTCAAAGATCATCCGGACCAAAAGTTTTTTATTGCTTCACCCTGCCCGACCGTAGTGATGTTTATTAAAGCTCAATACCCAGATTTAGTTAAATATTTAGTACCGATTGTTTCACCGATGGTAGCCATGGCTAAAATTTACAAAAAATATCATCCCGATCACAAAGTCATATTTATTTCACCCTGCCTAGCTAAAGAAAATATTGAAGCACCAAAATTCAAAGAATATATTGATGCCGTTATCACCCTTAAAGAATTAAAAGAAATTTTTGATTCCCAAGGTATTAAAGAAGAAGATTTTAATAAGGACTATTATTTTGACTTTCTGGTCAGAGAGTATACTAAAATTTACCCCGTCTCAGGCGGTTTAGCTTCAACTTCCCACCTAAGCCAGCTCTTTAAAGAAGGCGAAATTTTAGTCACTGATGGCGTAGAAAATATTAAAAAGGCGTTAGATGATTTTAAGACCGGTAAGAGTCAATATCATTTTTTAGACATATTGAATTGTCCCGGCGGATGTATTGGCGGACCAGCAATAAATAATAAAGATTTGTCAATTGAAAAGAAAAAAGAAATAATCAATGAATATATCAAAATTTCTTCGGCTCTAAATATGGGCAAGCATAAAGGCAAAGTTGATTACGCTAAAGATATTGATTTTAATACCACTTTTTAAATTAAATCAATTTATGATAAAAGAACAAAGCATAGGCATTACGACCTTAAAAATTACAGAGAAAATTTTGGTTTTTTCGGCTCTAACAATTTTAATGGCCTATTTGCCAACCGTAATTCATTCCCAGCTGATTACTGGGCCGTTGATTAATATGGCTTTAATCTTGGCAGTTTTTTTAGTTGGTCCAATTGAAGCGGTATTTTTGGGATTAATGCCAAGTGTTTTAGCCTTGATCTCTGGCTTATTGCCCTTAGCCTTAGCGCCAGTTGTGCCATTTATTATGATTAGTAATATAATCCTAATTGGCGTTTATTATTATTTAGGCAAAAATAAATTTGGCATTTCAATTTTCTTGGCCAGTTTCCTTAAATTTCTATTTTTGTACAGTATTACCAATTTATTACTTATCAATTTATTACCGGCAAAAATATCTCTTCTCTTGGCTTCAATGATGGGCGGACTGCAATTCATAACGGCCACTATCGGGGGATTACTGGCTTACGCTGTTTTATTAATGATTATAAAAAAACTTAAGTTTAACCTCACTTAAAACCACTAATTTTGGTTTTAAGTTTAAAGATATAAGTGTTTCAAAACCTGAGAAGGAGGCCAATTAATGGCAGCATCTACAGAAATCACAGTTAATCAAAAACCGGATCAGAATGAGGCTGCTGAAATATTCAAACGGCGAATGCTTGAATGGCTAAATCCGGTGGAGTTTGTAAACAACATGTACGGTTGCCATCCTGGCGATGGCCAAGGTAGCGGATACTTTGCTTGTATCTTTGCCCCAATTCCGGCTCTTTAACAATTATTGCCTAAGTTCAAAACTAGGGCATAACAACCAAAATTTAGCGTCCAAAAAGAGATGCAGTCAAAAATTTTGATTAAGAGGGCAAGACAAAGTCGAGCCCTATTTTTTTTGGTTTTCAAAGCTAAGCTAAGACGTTGATGGTTAACTATAATTTTAAATGGTTTTTTGATATAATAAAAATAGTGACAATTAAGCTAAAAATATGAGAAAAATTATCACTCTACTATTTATTCTCGGTCTTGTTTTAATCGGTTGCGGTTTGAAAACCGAAAAGCCAAAAGAGCCGGATCCTAAAATCATCAACACTCAGCAGCAAGAAATTAAAAGACTTCAAAATGAGCTTAACGCTTTGAAAGAAAATCAAAGCGCCACTACCTCTGCAGAGACCTTGAGAGAAGAGCCCAAAAAAGAAGAAACGGTGGCCAATGAGACCACACTTTCGGATTTAGGTGATTTTAAAATTATGTACGGCCAGACGAAAAATCCTAACTATGCTGGAATAAATAATTCAATTAAAGCTTCTGGGGTTTTTGAAAAAGTGACCGATACTTTAAATTTAATTCTGGTTTTACAAAAAGATTTTCCCATCACTTTTGCGGAATGTGGGTTTGCCAATGCTTATTACACCTCAGAGACAAAAGAAATAATCATTTGCGATGAATTATTGGAACAATTCGGCCAAAACTTTGCTTATTTTGTTCAAACGGAAGCGGAATTAGACCAAGCCATAACTGATGCGACCTATTTCATCCTTTATCACGAACTAGGTCATGGCTTAATTGACATTTATAATTTGAATTACTCCGGCCGTGAAGAAGATGTTGTTGATCAACTTTCAACTCTGATCTTGGCGCTGGCCGGTGAAGATGGCACCCGAGCCGCAATTGCCGGGGCCAATTATTTTTATATTACCAGCTCGCAAGTAGACACGGCCACTTATCCTTTTTGGGATACTCATTCTATGAACCAACAGCGTTATTATAATATCTTGTGCTGGGTTTATGGTAGTAATCCCAAAAAATATAGTGACCTGGTTGGTGTTTATGGTTTACCGCAAGAAAGAGCTGTCTGGTGCCAAAGAGAATACCAAAAGATATCGGATTTTTGGGACATTACTATTTACCCCTATCTTCAAGAAGAAATTAAAAAAGCCATGGAAAAAGAGGGAACCGCTCCTAAATAGCCAAAAACCGTTAAAAAATAACTACTAGACTCATTAAATTTATGAAAAAAATCATTCTAATGACAATTTTACTTTTAGTACCAGTTGTTTGCTCTGCTAGCTTGACTCCTTTTAGGACAATTCAAACCAATTTAAATATTAACACCAGCACCAGTAGTAGAACAATTACTAACGTTAACACCAATACTAACTCTGAAATTCCCACCGCCAACGTGGTGGCACCGCCTAGCAATGATATTATTGCCCCGAATTTAAATATCAATGCCAACAGCAATACCAACGCTAATTCAAACATCAAAGCCAATGCCGATACTAACATCAATACAAATTCAGGTGCCAATTTAAATGTGACCTCACCCAATTCTAATGTCACGGCGCCAACACTAAATATCAACCAAAACGTGACCACCCCAAATCCCGGCGCGATTAACGGCATTGTCATTATTAATCCCAATGGCGGCGAGGAATATAAAATGAACGGTCAAACTATTAGCGTTTATTTTAAATATTTTGGCCTAGATCCAGCCAAGGAGGGCAAGCTTAAATTCCGAGTCCAGCTTTTGCAAAATGGCAACGTTTTAGGACCGGTTTCCGGGATGTATCCGTTTGATTTAAGTATTGCCAAGGGTGGTGAGTCATTGGGTTACATACCTGGCTGGTATGTCGATCTGACCCAAAAGAAAAGTGTTGCGGTATCAGCGGGTGATAATTATAGTCTCAAAGTTGAAATCTTGGAAGGCGATTTAGTCATCATGTCGTCAGTTTCCAATGAGTTTTCCTTTATTGCTAACGATGAGATACCGGCCTTAAGTCTAAAAGTGACCAGTCCCAATGGCGGCGAGGAATTTGTCAAAGACGCCAAGGTAATTTCCGGTTCTTATACTTACGCCGGCCTGGATCCCAATACTTTAGGCGGTACCTACACAACCCGGTTTGAACTTTGGCGCAATGGCCAGCGGCTGGGTAATTTATATAATACCGATTTTTCGGAAAATCCCAATCAAACGGAATCTGGTTTTAACTGGACTTCGGGTATCTATTTTGACGATGCAATCAAAGATAATAACCTAGCGGCTTCGGGTGGTGGCTACAAAATTAAGATTACAATTTTTAAAAACGATAAAGAAATAATTTCTGACCAAAGCGATGGGGCATTTACTTATGTTGATGGTCCGGTTTATAATGGTACGCCAGCGGCCAAAATCTTGGTGCCAAACGGTGGTGAAAAATATTTTTTGGGTAAATCCACCAGCCTTGAATTTTCCTTTAGCGGCTTTGATCCATACAAAGGTGGTAAAATTACCTATGACACCTATCTATATAAAGCCGGCAAAAAAATCGGCAGTCTTTTTCCGGACTGGATGCATACCGTGGTAAATTTATGGCAAGATAAAGAAACAGTTTATACCGTCTTTGATAATTATTATAGCGAGGGCAAAAAAGTACCAATTTCACCGGGCAATGATTATCAGTTAGGCATTGAAATATCTGAAGGCGGAAAAATAATTTTGCAGGATTTAAGCGATGCTAATTTCACGATTGCCAAGGAAGGATTGGCGGCCAATCTGCTTGATGGATTTTTTAGTAGAACAACCAAGGTTAGCGCCCCAGTTGAGATCCAATCGGCTTTATATGATTTAGCCAATCAGGATAAAAATATCAAAAGCATCAAGGTAAACCAAAATAAAGTGGAAGTCAAATATCAACAGCCAGCCAAGCTTTTTGGTTTCATCCCAGTTAAATACAATTTACAGATCAATGCTGACTCGGCCAAAAAAGAAGTAACCGTCAGAAGGCCCTGGTGGCTATTTTTAACTTCAAATAAGGTTGATGATTTAGTCAAATCATCCCAAGAAATGATTAATTCATTGGCGACAAATCAAGCAGCCGGCCAAGTGGGTAAATTTTATGAGAACACAAAAATGC
>JBAZMQ010000002.1:0-131505 GCA_041649675.1 Patescibacteria group bacterium
ATCATAAACGGCCAAGAGCGGTTTTGTCTCTTGATGATATATCTCCAATCTTTTCTTAATCGCTTCAGGCTTGTCATCATCGCGCTTAAATAGCTGGCCGCCACATTTATCACAAATACCCGGCTGTTTTGGTGGGTTATGCTGTAAATGATAGCTTAAACCGCATTTACAGGCCAAACGACCGGCTAAACGCTTAATGGCGGTTTTGTCATCAAGCTCAATGGCAATCGCAAAATCAATTTTGGTAATGGTGTTTAAATAATCAAGCTGGCTTTTATTTCTTGGATAACCATCTAAAACAAAACCATTCCGACAATCTGGCTGATTAATCCGCTCAGCAACGATTTTGTTTGTTAGTTCGTCTGGAACCAAGTGGCCGGCATTGACATAAGTAAAAACTTTTTTGCCTAATTCAGTTTGATTTTTTAAATGATAACGAAAAATATCGCCAGTGGAAATATAGGGTAAACCATGCCGCCTGGCGATTAACTCCGCTTGAGTTCCCTTACCCGAACCCTGAGGACCAAAAATGATTATTCGCATATTTATTTAATCAGCGCTAAAAGATTTTTTTTGTCAATTTCTGAAATTTGACCGCTTTGTCGCAATTCGTTGGCGACTTTTTTTAGTTCCTCGGCCGTTACTCCACCATCCCCCAGCTTGGCCAGCAAAGTCTGATAAACTATTTCCCTTTCCTTAGAATCCAAACTTTGAATTTTATACAAGGCCTCTTTGATCTGTTCATGCGTGCTAAAAATTGTACTTGAGGTAAAAAAACTCATAAAAAAATTATAATATAATTATTATAATATCCTAGTATTCATTATAATTAAAATTGTGACAGTTGGCTAGAGGCCTTCGTAATCACGCATAGTAAGCTGTGATTCAATCTGTCCAAATGTTTCAATCACGACAGAAACAACAATTAACAAACTGGTACCACCAATAGTTAAAGTGGTCAAACCAGTAAAACTCTGTAAAACCAAAGGTAAAACTGCAATTGCTCCTAAAAATAAAGCACCGGCTAAAATTATTCGGTTAGTAGTATTTTTTAAGTATTCAGCCGTATGCCGACCGGGCCTAATACCAGGAATAAACCCACCCTGCTTTTGTAAATTTTCCGCAATTTGGTCGGGATGAAAAACCACTTCGGTATAAAAATAAGTAAAACCAAAGACTAATAAAAAATACATTACGCCGTAAAAAATTTGATTTTGAAATACATTAATCACTTGCTGCGCAATGTTAACCAAAATTTGAGTTTTAGCCGTTAGAAAAAACTGGGCAATCATCGGCGGAAATAAAATAATTGAAATGGCAAAAATGATGGGAATAACACCGGCCATATTAACCCGTAAAGGTAAATGAGTATTAACACCACCATACATTTTCATCCCCCGCACTCGTTTAGCATAAGAAACCGGAACATTGCGTTGGCCTTCGGTAATAACTACCACACCAACGATTGTCAGAATCGCAACTACTAAAAACAGGCCGACAGTAATAATTTGAGTTTTATCAAAAACCAATAAAGTTTGCTGGACAGCGCTGGGCAAACGGGTAATAATACCGGCAAAAATCAATAATGAAATTCCATTACCAATATGTTTTTCCGAAATTAATTCGCCTATCCACATTAAAAACATGGTGCCGGCAGTAACCGTGGCAATCATTACCACCAAGCGCCAAGGTGTTAAACCCATAAAAACTTGGCTTGAAGACTTACTCAATAAGGCAATTAAACTATACCCCTGCAAGGCAGCCAAAGGTACGGTTAACATTCTAGTCCATTGATTAATTTTTTGCCGCCCGGCTTCACCTTCTTTTTGTAGCTCTTCAAGCGCTGGAACAATCATAGTCAACAACTGAAAAATGATACTAGCGGTAATATAAGGGGCAACTCCCATTGCCACAATGGAAAAATTTTCCATGCCGCCACCGGATAAAATATTCATTATTCCTAAAAGCTGGTTGGAAGCAAAGAAATCTTTAAGGGCGGTAGCGTCAATGCCTGGAATTGGAATGTGGGCAGCAATCCGAGAGATTACCAACATTGCCAAAACAAATAAAATACTGTTTCGTAAATCTTTAATTTTCCAAATTTGAATTATTTTTTTAAACCACATGTAATTTTGTCGCTTTAACAAAATTTTATTTAGCTATATTTTTAATTTTCTGTTTGCCTGGTTTTGGTCTTTTCCTTCTAACAATCAGTTGGACTTTACCGCCGGCTTTAGTTATTGCCGCTTTGGCGGAATCGGAAAATGAGTTGGCCACCACCGTAAATTTTTTGGTTAAATTACCTTCACCCAAAACTTTTAGTCCAGACTTGCTTGGTTTAATTAACTTTTTACTAATCAATTTTTTGGCATAAATCAATTCACCATTTTCAAATATCTCATCAAGCTGTTTGATGTTAATAATCGCCATTTTTGGTCTTAAACTTCTAAAACCACCAAGCTTTGGTTTATTTCTTAATAGATTAACCAACCCTCGGCGTTTTAAACCACTCTTACCGCCAGAACGAGATCTTTGACCCTTCATACCCCGACCGCTGTAAGTACCCCGGCCAGAAGCATTACCGCGACCGACCCGTCTGGTTTTCTTTTTGGCTTTTTTATTAATGCGTAAATTGTTTAAAGTTAATTCGGCCATAAAATTTATTTTTAGCTTTTGCTCTCTAATTTTTCTTTAATAACCTCTTCGGTCTTTTTTGACTCTTTCTGCTTATTAGAAACTTTTGGTTCAATCCGCTTTAATTTTCTTAAACCCTTAAGCGCAGCATTAACATTGTTAAGTTTATTTTTTGAACCTAAAGCTTTAGCTACCACATTAGAAACTCCGGCTAAGTCTAAAACCACCCGAACTGCTCCACCAGCAATAATACCAGTACCTTTAGGCGCTGGTTTCAATAAAATCCGAGCCGCACCGGATTTAACCAAAACCTGATGAGGAATTGTTTCATTAATCATCGGCACAGTCACCATATTCTTTTTAGCTTTAACTAAAGCTTTATTAACAGCTAAGGTAACATCAGCCCCCTTGGCCACGGCCGCGCCAACCTTACCTTTATGGTCACCAATGACTAAGCAAGCCCGAAATCTCATTCTTTTACCGCCAGCCATTACCCGCGTTACCCGAGAAATATCAACAATTGTTTGATCATACTCTCTTTCTTCTCGAGCATCTCTTCGGTTATTGTCTCTTGGTCTTCTTTGATTATTTTGATTATTTGTAACCATATATTTTTAAAATTTTAATCCGCCTTTTCTGGCTCCATCTGCCACGGCCTTAACCCGGCCATGATATAAATAAGACGATTTATCAAAAACAACTTCTTTAATTCCGGCTTTCTCTGCTTTAGCCGCAATTAATTCTCCAACCTTAGCGGCTAATTCAATTTTAGTTCCCTTAAAACCTTTAACCTCTGTGCCTTTGGCGGAAACTAAAGTTTTACTTTTTTGATCATCAATTAATTGAACGTAAATACTTTTTAGGCTGCGAAATACACTCAAGCGGGGTCTTTTGGTAGTACCAGAAATCTTGGCGCGAACGCGCCCTTTTCTTCTTTGACTTTTTAATCTTTTATTAACTTCTTTTTTTGCCATATTATTTAAAATTTAAAAACTAGCTTGAACCTTTAGCCGCAGCCTTACCAACCTTGCGAACAATTACTTCTTCTAAATACTTAATACCTTTACCTTTGTAAGGTTCTGGCTTTCTTAATAATCTAATTTCAGCGGCAATTTGGCCAATCGCCTGCTTATCAATACCCGAAATTGTAATCAAATTTTTCTCAACTTTAATTTCAATGCCTTTGGGAATATCATAGGCAATCGGATGAGAATAGCCTAAATTTAAATTCAAAACATTGCCAGCCACCGCGGCCTTATAGCCAACACCATTAATCTCTAACTGGCGGGAAAAACCTTTGGTCGTACCAATAACCATATTGTTGATTAAACGCTGAAACAAGCCCCAAAGAGAATTTTGCTTTTTTTCATCTGAATTTTTAACCGATACGATTATTTCGTTATCCTTTTTTTCAACAATAACATCAGGGTGCAAACCTTGAGTTAATTCACCTTTTGGACCCTTAACTTTAATCTGGCCAGCCTGGATGTTAACTTGTACTCCGTCAGGAATAATAATAGGTTGTTTACCAATTCTGCTCATAATTTTTAATATATTTCACAAATTACTTCACCACCCAAATTTTTCTTTTTGGCTTCTTTGTTAGTCATCAAACCCTGGGGGGTAGAAATAATCGCAATGCCTAAATTATTTAAAACTATCGGCAATTTATCTTTAGGAACATAAACCCGCCGGCCTGGTTTAGAAATCCGTTTCAAGTTTTCAATTGCCGGTTCTTTGCTGTTGTACTTTAAAACAATTCTAATTTCATTAAACTTACCACCAACACCTTCAATCTTTTCTACTTGTTTAATGTAACCATTCTGTTTTAAAATTTCGGCAATGGCTATTTTAATTTTAGAAAAAGGCAAAACTACCTCTGGCTTTCTTACAGCCAGGGCATTTCTAATTCTTGTTAACATGTCAGCGATTGGATCAGTCATATATTTTTAGCTTTTAGCTGTTAGCTTTTAGCTTGTAGAAAACTTAGCTACTTCCTACCAGCTACAAGCTACCAGCTAAATACTACCAACTTGATTTCCTAATTCCGGGCAGTTGACCATTGCCGGCTAATTCGCGAAAACAAATCCGACAAAGATTAAAGTCGCGAATATAGGCCCGTCTTCGGCCACAACGCCAACAGCGCCTCACTATCCTGGAGGAATATTTTGGTTTCTTCTTTGATTTTGCAATTTGTGCTTTAGTTGCCATATTTTATTTGCTAAAAGGAAAGCCTAAATACTTTAATAATTCTAAGCCCTCTTCCCTGGTCTTAGCGGTTGTTACGACCGAAATTTGCAAACCATGAACTTTTTCAATTTCATCGGATTTAATTTCCGGAAAAGAAATATGTTCTCTAAAACCAAGATTCAAATTACCTTTTTGATCAACATTCTTTGCGTCTAGCCCTCTAAAGTCTCTAACCCGAGGCAAGGTAACGTTAACCAATTTATCTAAAAAATCATACATTCTTTTGCCCCGCAAAGTCACCATCATCCCAACAATTAGCCCTTCTCTGATTTTAAAATTAGAAATAGACTTTTTGGCTGCAGTTTTGACTGGCCGCTGACCGGTAATCCTTAACAAGGTATTTTCCGCTACTTCGTTAAACTTGGCATCCCTTAGCCCTTGGCCAGTACCAATATTAATAACAACCTTCTCAACCCGCGGTACCGCTAAATTATTTTTATAACTAAACTTTTCCTTAAGGGCAGGAATAATTTTTTTCTGATATTGTTCTTGCAAACGACTCATAATTTTATAAACTAAATTATTTCCTTACATTTATTACAAATTCTTGATTTCTTTTTATTCTCCAAAAATTTATAGCCAACTTTACCAATACTACCACATTTAGGACAAATTAATGCAACATTACTGACAGCCATAGCTGCTGGAAATTGAATCCGCTGGCCTTTTTCTCCTTGCTTTTTCGGCCGCATATTTTTATACATTAAATTTATCCCTTCAACTGAAAGTTTATTTTTTTCAACAAAAATCTGCAACACTTTTCCAGTTTTACCTTTATCTTTGCCAGCTAATATTTTTACTTTATCACCTTTTTTGATCTTCATAAATTTATAATACCTCGGGGGCTAAAGAAATTATTTTTGTAAAACCCTGATTTCTCAATTCACGAGCCACTGGCCCAAAGATACGGGTTCCTTTCGGCTCTTTATTCTTCTTGTCAATAATAACAGCGGCATTATCATCAAACCGGACATAAGAACCGTCTGACCGCCGAGTTTCTTTCCTGGTTCTAACCACAACCGCGTGCAAAACTTCACCTTTTTTAACCATACTATGAGGAACAGCTTCTTTAACCGAAACCGTAATAATATCACCCACACCGGCATATCGTCTTTTATAGCCATTCAAAACCTTAATACATTGGATCTTTTTAGCTCCAGTATTATCGGCGACTTTTAACATTGTTCGTAATTGCACCATAGGTCAAAAATTATGAATTCTTCTTATTTTTAGATAATACTCGCCAACGTTTCTCTTTACTAATCGGCCGGCATTCAATAAAAGACACAACCTCACCGACCTTATATTCATTGGCTTGATCATGAACTTTATATTTTTTTGAAACAATATAACGCTTTAGATACTTTGGATGAACTTTGGTATTTTTCACTTCAACCACAATAGTTTTGTCGTTTTTATTGGACACAACCGTACCTTCAAATTTTTTCCTGATTATTTTTTTAGAATTGTTAGTCATAAAAATTATTTGGCTTCTTTAGTATCTTTCTTTTTGGAATTTAATAAAAATAACACTTCCGCAATTATTTTTCTGGTTTTCTTAATTTCGTGAACATTTTTCAATTGATTAGAAGCAACTTTAAACCTCAACTCACGAATTTTTTCTCTTGAGTCGCTCAAAATTTTCTGCAGTTCTTTTTCAGTTAAATTTTTTAATTCTTTATATTTCATAATTGCTAAATTATTTGACAACAAAACTAGTTTTTACCGGTAATTTATGAGCGGCTAATCTCATAGCTTCTTTAGCTGTTTCTTCCGGTACACCATCCATTTCAAATAAAATCCGACCTGGTTTAATAACGGCAACATAATGATCAACCGGACCCTTGCCTGAACCCATAGTTGATTGCTCACCTTTTTGGGTCACTGGTTTGTCAGGAAAAATCCGAATCCAAACCTTACCATCTCGGCGAATAAAACGAGTAATGGCTCGGCGGGAAGCTTCAATCTGCCTGGCCGTTAACCAACAATTACCTAAAGCTTTCAGGGCGTATTTGCCGAAATTAATCTCAGTCCCGGCAGTGGCATTGCCTCTAAAAACTCCTTTATGCTGTTTTCTATGTTTTATCTTTCTTGGCGACAACATATTTATTTACTATTACTTTTTTCTTTAATCTCTTTAGTATCGACTCTCTCTTTATCTTTTTTAAAAACTTGCCCTTTGTAAATCCAAACTTTTACGCCAATCGCACCATAAGTGGTTCGAGCCACTCCCCGGGAATAATCAATATCAGCTCTTAAAGTGTGCAAAGGCAAACTGCCGGAAGTTAAAGTTTCAGTTCTGGCAATTTCCGCACCATTCAAGCGACCGGAAATTATAACTTTTATCCCTTTAGCATTAGCTTTTTCCACCTTGCCAATCGCCTGTTTCATTGCCCGGCGATAAGGAATACGTTTTTCAATATCAGCAATAATGGCTTGAACAATCAATTCGGAAACTAAGTTTGGATTACTGACTTCTTTAATGTTGATATTCAAACTACTCTTGGGATCTAAAAATTTAGCTTTGATCTTTTTCTTTAAATCTTCCACGCCTTGTCCCCCACGACCGATAATAACACCCGGTTTGGCGGAATGAATAATAACAGTTGTAACCGTAGCCGATCTTTCAATATCAATTTGCGCTACAGCCGCATCTTTTAATTCTTTTGCCAAAAACTTTTTAATTAAAATATCCTGCCGTAAAAATTTAGAATAATCCTTGCGGGAAAACCATTTAGAATTCCAACCGTAAAGGGTACCGATACGAAATATTTTTGGATGTACTTTGTGTCCCATAGTATATAATAATTAATTGACTAACCTGTTTTACGCTGAAATACGCCCTTCAAAAAGCCCTTACTCTCTTTGCCGGAACCGGCCTTTGGACCCTTGGAAGAATTTTTATTAATATCTTTCTTTATTTCATCGGGATTGACTACTTTAATATCTTCGGACTTATTATCTTTCTTGACTACCGCTTTCTTTTTAGCCCCGACCCGAACACCTAAAATTAAATCTAGATGGCAAGTCCGCTTATGAATTGGCGCTGACCGACCATGAGCCCTGGGCATAAAACGTTTTAATACCGGACCGGCATTGGCCGTAATGGTTTTAATATACAAATCTTGCTTGTCTAATTGAAAATTATTTTCAGCGTTAGCAATGGCGGAATTCAAAAGCTTAATTACCGGCTTAGAAGCCGCCTTATTAACAAAACGCAAACTGTCTAAAGCTTTTAAAACTTCAAAACCGCGCAACTGATTAATCACCAGTCTTACCTTTTTGGCTGACATATGCAAATACCGGGCCGAGGCTTTAACTTCGGTCACTTCTTTTTTCTTGCTTTTGGCCGGTTTTTCTTTTTTACTGTCAACTTTAGCAACTTCGGCTTTGGCTTCTGATTTTTTAATATCTTTTTCCATAAACTATATAAATATTAACTTACTTCTTAGTCGTAGTCGCGGCGGCTTGGGCTTTTTGCCTTTCAGCTGAGGCTTTATCAGCAGCAGCTTTGGCTTCTTCTTTAGCCATTTTACCACCGTGGCCGTGGAAGGTTCGGGTCGGAGAAAATTCACCTAAACGATGGCCAACCATATTCTCAACAATTAAAACCGGGACATGTTTTCGGCCATCATGAACGCCGATCGTATAACCAACCATTTCCGGTGTAATTTGACAGGCTCGATCCCAAGTTTTAATTACAACCTTATCACCAATTCTAACCTTAGAAATCTTTTTTAATAATCTTTCGTTAATGTATGGACCTTTTTTTAAACTTCTAGACATAACTTTTCAAATTAAATTATTTTCTTCGTTTCTTCTTTCGTCTTTGGATAATAAATTTATCTGAATATTTATTATTTTTTCGGGTTAACACGCCTAAAGCTTTTTTGCCCCAAGGCGTTTTTGGCGCTTTCATACCAATTGGATTATGACCTTCACCGCCACCATGAGGGTGATCAACCGGGTTCATTACCTTACCTCTGACCGTTGGCCGAATACCTAAATGACGGTTACGACCGGCTTTACCAATCCGAATATGCATTGCATCAGGGTTAGAAACCTGGCCAATTGTTGCTAAACACTCAGCCGAAATTAATCTGACTTCAGTTGATGGCATTTTAATATTAGCCTGTCCGCCTTCAACGGCCATTAATTTGGCGGCTGAACCGGCAGTTCTAACTAGTTGGCCACCTTTGCCCGGGGCAATTTCAATTTCGTAAATCATTGAACCTAAAGGCAAATATTTCAAAGGCATCCGATTGCCGACTTTATATTCAACTTGATTCTTTGAAGAAACAACTTGGTCACCAATTTTTAAATCCACCGGAGCCACCATATAGGCTTTTTGACCGTCCTGATATTGAATTAAAGCAATTCTTGCCCGACGGTTTGGATCATATTCAAGAGCCAAAACCGTAGCCGGTATATCAAATTTGTATCTTTTGTAATCAATTAAACGATAATATTGTTTAGCGCCGCCACCTTGATGACGAACAGTAATTTTACCGCTAGAATTGCGGCCGCCTTTTTTCTTTTTGATTCTGATTAACTTTCTCTCTGGCGCCTTTTTAGTGATATCGGCAAAAGTATCAACCGAGGTTTTTCGGCGAGCCGGAGAAGTTGGTTTGTATATTCTGATTGGCATGTTAACTGTTAAATATTAATGGTTAATTGTTATTAGACTCCTTCGTAAACTTCAATCTTATCACCTGGTTTTAAAGTTACGATGGCTTTTTTCCAATTTTTAGTTTTACCTTCAACTTGGCCATAACGAACATATTTACCCGAAAAGTTAGAAATATTAACCGCTACTGGATTAACCTTATAAATTGTCCTTATTGCCTTTTTTACTTCTACTTTATTCATTTTCGGATTGATAACAAAAACATATTTATTCAAAGCATTTAAAAAAGTGACTTTTTCTGTTACCAAAGGCTTAACCAAAACCCGATAAGCCTGAGTCGTAGTTCCCTTCAAGGCTTCCGGCTTACCCGCTGGCTTTTGGTCTTTAACAACAGACTTAACTGATTCTGATTTAACTGAAACTTTAGGCTGAGCTGCAATCTTGGTCTTTGCCTCGTCTTCTTTTTTAGTTTTGGCTTTATTAAAAATTCCCATATTGATTATTTAACAAAAGTTTTTTCAATTACGGCTAACGATTCAACCGGTAACAATAAATAATTAGCATGCAAGACATCTAAAACATTTAGACTGTCGGCTAAAATCATATCCAATCGATCAATGTTTCTGGCAGCCCGCCAAAGCTTAAGATCTTGTTTTGGTAAAACCACTAAAACTTTCTTGGCCGGTTTTTTCTTTTCTTTTGGCTTTTTATCAGAACTTTCATCTTTTTTCTTAGCAATTTTCTTTTTGTCCCGCAAATTCAAATTCTTCAGGATTTCAAAAAACTTTTTAGTTTTAACTTGTTCCAATTCTAATTTATCTACTAAAACAATTTTTTCATTAAGCGCTTTATCCGACAAAGTCATCAAGATTGCTTTACGTTTAGCTTTCTTATTAATCTTAAGCGAAAAATTACGATCACTAGTTGGACCAAAGGTAATGCCACCACCACGCCAGAGCGGAGACCTAATTGAACCATGACGAGCACGACCAGTTCCCTTTTGTCGCCAAGGTTTTCTACCGCCACCAGCCACTTCACTTTTGTCTTTAGTATCGGCTAAAACTTGCCGCTGATTGGCTTGCAAAGTAACGACTGCCTGGGTGATTAACTCTGGTTTAATTTTTACTTCAAAAACTGCTGGATTCAATTCCACTTCTTTAATCTTTTCACCAGTTAAGTTGTAAACAGTAGTTTTTATCATAAATTATTCAACTTTAGTATTTTCTTGTGGTTTATCTTTAGTTTCTTCAAATCCGGAAACGGCTTTGGCCTCAACTACTTCAGCTTTCGGTGTTAGTTCGGCCTTTTTGCTTTCGGTTTCTTTTGTTTCAACAATTACATCACCAACTCCTGAAATCAACAGTAAATAACCAATGGCTCCAGGCACTCCGCCTTTAACAAAAATTTCGTTAGTCTCGGGATTAACTTCAACTACCTCTAGATTTGTAACGGTGACTAACTCATCGCCCATGTGACCAGACATTCTTTTTCCCTTAAAAACATGTTGTGGACCACCGGCGCCACTTGAACCTGGCATTCGGTGCTGGTCTTTATGACCGTGAGTAGCCGGACTACCATGAAAACCATGGCGTTTAACCACACCCTGAAAACCTTTACCCTTAGAAGTGCCGCTGACTTTAACAATATCACCAGCAGCAAACGTTTTGGCAGTAATCAAATTGCCCACCGCTAACTTTTTTTCATCTTCAGCCTGAATTCTAAATTCTTTCAAATATCGGAAATTTCCTAAATTTTTTACATGTCCCTTGAGAGCCTTACCAATTTTCTTTTTTGAACCAAATCCTAACTGAACGGCGGTATAACCATCGTTTTTATCAGATTTAACCTGGGTGATAACGCAGGGACCAGCCAATAACCGAGTAACGGCAATAACATCTCCGTTTTCGGCAAATTTCTGGGTCATTTCTTTTTTTTCAGCTAAGATAAACTTCATATTTAATAAAAAATAAAATCTGCCTCAAAAAGCCAGATATAAAAACCCGCTGGCAAATTGTTTGGCTAATTTTTAGGAAATTTCTAATCTCCTTATTTATACTTTTGAAGCAACAAAGGTTATTTTTCTGGTTTTGGCCAGAAAAAGCTTTCTTTGTTTCCTCAAACTATAATATTTCAATTTACTGATTCTTAAAATAATTACTTAAGCTTAAGCCATTTTAATCTCAACGTCAACACCGGCTGGCAAATTCAGGTTAGTCAGCGAATCAACTGTTTTGGGGTTAGGGTCTAAAATGTCCAATAAACGCTTATGAATACGCATTTCGTATTGATCCCGGGCATCTTTATGAACAAAAGATGATTTTAAGACAGTGTACTTTTTCTTTTCCGTTGGCAAAGGAATGGGACCTAAAACCTTCGCGCCAGTTCTAGCAACTGTCTCCATAATCGTTTTGGTGGACTGATCAATAATTTTATGATCGTAAGCCCGAATTTTAATTCTAATTTTCTGTTTGCTATCCTCGGCTTCTTCCGGATTAATTCGGGAAGAAACAGGAACTTTCTTAATTGCTACCATGTAGTTTAAAGAACTTATCCCTGCCCCCTTTTTGGGGAGGCAGGGTCATTTTATTAGTTACTTAAGAATTTTTGCAACCACACCAGCACCAACAGTTCGACCGCCTTCGCGAATGGCGAATTTCTGTTTTTCTTCTAAAGCGATTGGTTTAATCAAAACAATCTTTAGCTTTAAAGTATCACCCGGCATCACCATTTCCGTACCTTCTGGTAAAATTACTTCACCGGTAACATCAGTTGTTCCAATATAGAATTGTGGTTTATAACCTTTAAAGAATGGACTATGGCGTCCGCCTTCTTCCTTGGTCAAGATGTAGGTTTCGCCTTCAAATTCGGTATGTGGGGTAATGCTGCCTGGTTTAGCTAAAACCTGACCGCGTTCCACGTCTTCTTTCTTAGTACCGCGAAGCAAGATGCCAGCGTTATCACCAGCGCGACCTTCATCCAAAGACTTGTTAAACATTTCAATACCAGTGGCAACCGTCTTGGCAATTGGTCGTAAACCGACCAATTCCACTTCGTCGTTTAATTTGATGATACCTCTTTCAATTCTACCAGTAACTACGGTACCACGACCTTCAATGGAAAAAATATCTTCAATCGGCATCAAGAAAGGTTTGTCGATTGCCCGAGCCGGTTCCGGAATATAATCATCAACGGCTTTCATCAATTCTTCCATGCACTTAGTCGCTTCAGGATCATTTGGATTCTCCAAAGCTTTTAAAGCTGAGCCGCGGACAACCGGAATTTGGTCGCCTGGAAATTTATATTTCTTCAATAAATCTCGGACTTCTTCTTCAACCAAATCAATCAATTCAGGATCTTTAACCTGATCAACTTTATTTAAGAAAACCACAATGGCTGGCACACCAACCTGATAAGCCAATAAAATATGCTCTCGGGTTTGAGGCATTGGACCATCAGTGGCAGCCACAACCAAAATTGCACCATCCATTTGAGCCGCACCTGTTACCATGTTTTTGACATAGTCAGCATGGCCCGGACAGTCAATGTGGGCATAATGTCTTTTAGCGGTTTCGTATTCAACATGAGCGGTAGCAATTGTAATACCACGCTCTTTTTCTTCTGGAGCGTTATCAATTTGGTCAACTGATTTGTGTTGAGCGGAAAAACCTTTGGCGGCCAAATAATTCAAAATTGCCGCAGTTAAGGTAGTTTTACCATGGTCAACGTGACCAATTGTACCGATATTAAGGTGAGGCTTTGTACGTTCAAATTTCTCTGCCATAATATTATTTTTCCTTCATAGCGATCTTTTGTGAGCCAGTTTTACGAAGGATAGTAAAACGGATCGCAATTAGTATTTATTAATTAAAATGTCTTATTTATTAATTTTAATAAAGCACTTTTGAGTATATAACAATATACCTAAAGTTGTCAACCCCGCTCCTATTTTACTGATTATTGTTCAATTTTATTGAATTTTTTTAATTCAACTCAGGAACTTTAAACTGTAGAAAAATGGATAAGTAAAATAGGAGCAGGGTCAATGTTAGTCAATTGGCTCAAAATAATATTTCTGTTCTGATTCCCCGGGATTTTGGCTACTTTTGGCCTGATTAAGCGTTTTTTCTTCTTGTTTTGCCACTAATTTTGGCTTGATAATTTCCGCCATTGCGCTTTCAAGAGCCTGCCAATTATTCAGTTTCTCTTCTTGGGCCGTAGCTTTCCAATTAGCCACATCCCGGTTGATCTTTTCCAGCAACTGCTCTTCAGACAAACCCACCACTTCATTCTTGCCTGAAACCAAATTCTGATAGGCTGAAAACGTAGTCACCACATAAGCCGGCTGCCCGGTTGAATCCAAAACAATACAATTATCACCGGTTTTTTTGATTAAATCAATGATTTTTTCTAAATTATTGGGCATAGTCTTTTATCTTACTCCCGTCCGGCCAAACTTGGCAAGAACGACCAATTCTGGCCTGCCCCTCCTAAAAATATTATTTCTTTTTATCTTTTCCGGTTTTGATTTGCTCGGCAACATTATTTGGCACCTCAGAATAACTATCAAATTCCATATTGTATGAAGCTCGGCCTTGAGTCATTGACCGCAGTTCAGTAGCATAACCAAACATTTCCGCTAATGGTACTTTTGCTTCAATCACTTTAATTTGACCGCGATCGCGCATTTCTTCAATTTGACCGCGCTTGGAATTCAAATTACCAATCACATCACCCATGAAATTTTCCGGAGTAATAACTTCAACTTTCATTAAAGGCTCTAAAATAACCGGATTGGCGCGCCGAATTGCTTCCTGAACTGCCATTGACCCAGCAATTTTAAAGGCCGCTTCTGAAGAGTCAACTTCATGAAATGACCCATCATAAACCGTAGCGGAAACGTCAATCACTGGATAACCAGCAATTACACCTTTATCTAAAGCTTCTTTAACGCCTTTTTGAATGGCGGGAATATATTCCCGCGGAATAAGTCCACCCTTGATATCATCAACAAATTCAAAACCTTCACCGCGACTTCTCGGCTCAACTCTTAGCCAACAATGACCATACTGACCACGACCGCCTGATTGACGAATATATTTACCTTCAGCTTCGGCTTTGCCTTTGATTGTTTCTTTATAGGCAACCTGCGGCCGGCCAACGTTAGCTTCAACTTTAAATTCCCGCTTCATGCGGTCAACAATGACTTCCAAATGTAATTCACCCATACCGCCAATAAGAGTCTGCATCGTTTCTTCATCAGATCTAACCTTGAAAGTTGGATCTTCTTCAGCCAACTTTGATAAAGCAATACCCATTTTTTCCTGGTCTTGCTTGGTTTTTGGTTCAATGGCGACGTAAATAACCGGTTCAGGAAATACAATTGATTCCAAAACAATCGGATGCTCAGGGTCACAAAGAGTATGACTAGTAAAAGTATTTTTTAAACCAACCGCGGCGGCAATTTCTCCAGCAAATACTTCTTTGACTTCCTCACGATTATTAGCATGCATTCTCACAATCCGACCTAAGCGTTCTCTTTCGCCAGTCGTTGAATTCATAATATAAGAGCCGGCACCAACCGTACCCGAATAAACCCGGAAAAAACATAGTTTACCAACAAATGGATCAGCTGCAATTTTAAAAGCTAAACCGCAAAACGGTTCACTGTCATCAGCCTTACGAACTTCTTCAACTTCCGGCTGACGAGGATTAAAACCCCTAACCGGTGGAATATCCAAAGGATTTGGCAAATAATCACAAATAGCATCTAGCAATAACTGAACGCCTTTATTTTTTAAAGCCGAGCCAACCAAAATCGGCATGATTTCATTGGCAATAACTGCTTTACGTAATGTTTGATTCAATTCTTTTAAGCCAATGGTTTTACCTTCCAAATATTGATTCAATAAATTTTCATCGTGGGCAACAATCGCTTCAATTAACTCATGACGATATTTTGCCGCTTTCTCTTTCAAGTCAGCTGGAATTTCAGTCTCAGTATAATCTTTACCTTGTTCATCATGATAAATCCAAGCTTTTTCAGTCAATAAATTAATTACGCCCAAAAAATTACTTTCGGCGCCAATCGGCAATTGAATCGGATAAGCATTTTTAGTTAGCCTTTCGCGAATGCTGTCTAAGTCATTATAAAAATCCGCCCCCGTGCGGTCCATTTTATTAACAAAACCAATTAGCGGCACTTTAAATTTTTCGGCTTGATGATAAACTGTTTCTGATTGCGGTTCAACTCCGGCCACGCCATCAAAGACTACAACGCCGCCGTCCAAAACGCGAAGCGATCTTTGGACTTCAACGGTAAAATCAATATGGCCTGGCGTATCAATCAAGTTAATCCGACATTTTTCGGCTTCATCGCCTCTAGGCGCCCAAAAACAAGTCGTCGCCGCCGAAGTGATGGTAATGCCTCGTTCTTTTTCTTGTTCCATCCAGTCCATTTCCGCTGCGCCTTCGTGGACCTCACCGATTTTATGTTTTTTTCCGGTGTAAAATAAAATACGCTCGGATACTGTTGTTTTACCGGCGTCAATATGGGCAATAATCCCTATATTTCTGGTTTTTTCTAAAGAATATTCTCGGGGCATGATTTTAACAATTAACTATTAACAATTAACTATTAAAATTTAACAACTTCCCTGGATAAGTTAATTGTTAAATGTTAACGGTTAACTGTTACCTGATAAAGTGAGCAAAAGCCCGATTGGCTTCAGCCATCTTGTAAGTATCTTGACGTTTCTTGATTGCCGCACCTTCTTTATTGGCAGCGGCAATTAATTCATCAGCTAATTTTTCGCTCATTGGAGCGCCTTTTCTAGCTTTAGAAGCGGCAATTAACCAACGATAAGCCAGGGTTACTCGTCTTTCGCCCATTACCGGCACCGGCACTTGATAGTTACCGCCGCCAATCCGGCGGGACTTAACTTCAACTTCCGGACCAACATTTCTCATAGCGGTATCAAAAATTTCTAACGGATCTTTTTTAGTTTTTTCTTTAATAATTTCAAAACAATTATAAACAACTTTTTGAGCGGTGGATTTTTTACCACGCCGCATCATGTGATTGATTAATTTACTAATATTAACACTGTGATATTTTACATCGGAATAATTTTTCGTTTTGGAGTTTTTCCGCGCATATCCGGTAGTGATTCCCCCCACTATTTCTGCGGTGGGGAAATTAAATTTTTAATAATTAATAATATTTAGATTGCCCTGGTAGTATCTCTGGCAAAAACGGGAAAACTGCTACCGGACATAAAAATTTAAAATTTAGTTAACTATTTTTTTGATTCAGCAACATATTTAGCACCATAAAGACTGCGGCCTTGTTTTCTGGCAGTGACTCCAGACGCATCATAAACACCGCGAACAATATGATAACGAACACCTGGCAAATCTTTAACCCGGCCGCCACGTAACAAAACGACGGAGTGTTCTTGCAAATTATGGCCTTCACCAGGAATATAAGCCGTTACTTCCATGCCATTAGACAATCTGACCCTAGCGATTTTCCGTAAAGCTGAGTTTGGTTTTTTTGGGGTGGTGGTTGTAACTTTAACACAAACTCCCCGCTTAAAACCAGCCCCTTTGGGGTTATCTTTCTTGGTTCGTCTTAAGGTATTAGCAACCAACCGCAAAGCTGGAGTTTTGCTCTTTTTTCCTTTAGATTTACGGCTTTTCTTAATTAATTGGTTGATTGTTGGCATAATTCTTGGTTCTTTTTCCTGAAATTAGGTCTTAAAAACCTGCCCTAAAGGCAGATAAACATAAAGCAATATTAACTAATAATTTTATAGAAGTCAAGGGCCTGGCTAAATACCAAAAAATCTGGCAAACAAATTAAAAATAAAATAAAGGATTGATTCAATTAATGGCATGAACAAAAATAAGATCAAAATTGACAAAAAAAGGCCATATTGAGCCATAAATAAAGGATTGCCCAAAGGTGACTTGGCAATTAATTCAGTCACTGGCCTAAAGGTGGTTAGAAAGTTAAAACCATCAAAACCCGGCAATGGCAAAGCATTAAAAATTGCCAAAACCAAATTAATTTGGAATAGGGCGGTAAATAGAATTACCCCCAGATTATTCACTGTTATCCCTAAATACTGAGTAGTTATCTTTAAAACTAAAACAGAAAATACGGCAATAACAAAATTAGTCATAACACCAGCCAATGATACCCAGCGAAAAGCCGCCGCTCCGCCCCGTAAGCGATAAGGGTTGACTGGCACTGGTTTTGCCCAACCAAACATAAATCCGGATTGTGATATATACAAAAGCAGTGGCACTAAAATTGAGCCGATCGGATCAATATGAACCAATGGATTAAGTGATAATCGGCCCGAAATTCTGGCTGTATCATCACCAAAATGGTTAGCTACCCAGCCATGAGCGATCTCATGTAAAATCACCGAATAAAGAAAGGCAACAATAAAAATTAAAATACTAATTCCTTGAAGCATATTGACATAATAGCATAAGGGCTTGATTTTTTACAGCCGCTCTGATATACTGGCTACATTGTTAAAATTTAAACTCTAAATACAAAATCCTAAATTTTAAACAAATCTTAAGCCATAAACTACAAACTGGTTTGAAAATTGGAATTTAGAATTTGCGATTTGTTTAGAATTTAAATATTAGAATTTATAATTTATTTACTATTATGCCTAGCTGTGCTATTTGTGCTCGGTTGCCGCTCAAAGGTCATGCCGTCAGTCATTCCAACATCAAAGTAATCAAACGGCAAAAACTGAATCTGCAAACCAAAACAATTTGTGGTAAAAAATTGAAAGTTTGTACCAGCTGTTTAAAGACTTTAGCGAAACCCGCCCTCAAAAATAAAAAAACTAAGTAACCTTCTGTAAGCTATCAGCTAAAAGCTATAAGCTAACTTGTTACTTAGTTTTTTTATTAAAAAATTTTTGACATAATTAACGAATGACTGAAATCTCTTCACTGTTTTCCGCATGACAGGCAAAAACTTTTACTCCCCCGTTGGCCAGCTGCTGGATAGCATAATAGGAATTTTGGACTGTGCCATCCTTAGGATCCATGGGCATTTCTTTAAAATATTGATCAATTAAAGAAGTGCCCAAATCCAAACAAGCATCGCTGGTTTTTCCCGGCACACCGACTTTTATAAAATAATCGCCATTATCCCTAGTCCAACCAGCATGAGAGCCATCTCCATTACTATCAGTCCGAAATTCCGGATAAGGTCCGGCTGGACCGCTTTCATCCATCAAAAACCTGACTGTGCCTGATCCAGTATATTTTAATAGCTGAACATAAAATGAATTGCCTAAAGTACTTTTGGCAATTGAATAAGTTTGAGTGTACCAACTGTAATTAGTCGTAGTGCCATCAGTCCGAATTTGGGCAGCATTAACAAAATCATAATCAGTATATGACAAAGCATTACCAATTCTAACTTTAACTGGGCTATTACAATTGCCATCGCAATCCAAAACTATTGAAACCGTTAGCGAAGAAAAATCCGCTAAGCCAGAAATATCAAACCAAGAACGGACGGCATAGACATTATTGGAATAATAATTCAAAACTTCATTAGGATTATAATAAATAATGTCGGAACTGGAACCACAGTCAGTCGTACAGCCGCTTGAGGCCGTACCAATCATTTGCAAATTCGAAGTTAAACCAGCCGGACTGCTGCCCCGATGGTCAACTTGATATTGTTTGACCGCTGAACCAATACTACTCGCCTCTAACCAGCGCCGGGCATTGCTGGTTTGAGAAAAATTTTTAACCGGGTTGGTAGCAACAAAAACAATAACAGCCAAAATTGCAATAATTCCAACTACTATCATTAGTTCAATTAAAGTCAACCCGGAATTTTTTAAAAATTTTATTCTTTTCATCGGACTGAAATTATTATTTATTTATATTGATATTGTAGTATGATGGTGTCCAGCGCATTGCTTCAAAAAGTGAATTAATTTTCCCACGACTCAATTGATTGGGCCGAAAAAACCACTGGACTCCAGCGCTTTTTCAGCAATTCATCAATCTTACTTATACTCTGCTGGCGCTGGATTATGAGGGTAACTGATTTTTTTCATATTTCTTGAAATAATAATATTGGATCAAAAATAATACCCCGATTACTGCTGGGGGTAAAACTACCGGCCAAGAAATTAGATTAAAATTTACCCAAAAAGCCAAGGCCACAGCCGCAAAAATAAAAAGCCAACCACCCCAAAACGGTTTTTTCCAAGCCAAGATTGTAATAGCCAACAAAATAAAATCAGGGATTAAATGAATCAAAAATGCGACCAATAACCTATACCAAGAATCAGAAATGGAAAAAACATCTAGGGCAAAAAGGCCAAGAAATAAAATAAAACAAATTGCTAACCCTCGCGGGAACCAAAAAATGAATTTTTTCATACCAGTTTTATTTATTATTAATATTTTACCTAATTAAATTATACCAAAAATTACTAAATATAGCGATCAAGCAGCTTCTGACTAAATATTTGCTTACAAAAAAACAGCCCCAATTTTTTGGAGCTGTTTTTCTATAGAAACTGATTATTGACCCATTTTTTCCAGGTAGGCTCTGGTAATTTTACCAAAGTAACCAAGAGCCGGTTTTATACCAACACTCTTTTGGAATTCCGCTAAAGCATTTCTAGTGTAGGGACCAAACCAGCCAGTTGAACCAATTCTGCCTAGAGCTAAAGCCGCTTTGCCGGCATTATTACTGATCAAGAAATCCTGAAGTGCCTTAACGTCTTCACCGCTGCGACCAAAGAATAAATCCCGAGTATAGTTATAAATTTGTACACCTAAAACTTGCGGATTTAATTCATTCAGCCCAGCTGGTGCGGTAATGCCAGTGCCAGTCAAATTGATTGTAGCGTAAATCATTGGTGAAGGTAATCCATATTGATTGAAGAATTTAACATAAACTACTTTTACCCCATCACCTTCAGTCAATGTCCAGGCTGGATTAGTCACATTAGTAACATAATCTATCTGATCAGCGTCAGTAAAATCAGGAATGTTGGAAATTGATACTTTAGTTGCATCATAACCACCGAATAAACTTAGAGTCACTTCCCTGTTGTCAGTTGAGGCAGCACCATTATTAATTCTGACTGATAAACCTTCACCTGGGATGATAAAATTATGAGTCAGATAAGCCCCACCAGCACCAGTACCACCGCCGCCGCCGCCAGCTGGTGGGGTTGGCGGAATAGAAGCAGCACTAACATTAACCGTACGGCTAACTTCCAAAGCTGGATTGCCAACTTTATCAGAAACATTGTACTTAATCGTGTAAGTTCCAACTGTAGCTGTATCAACTGTACCGGTTGTAACAATGTCTGATGTAATATCGCCGGCAATATCATCGGTTGCGGTGGCGCCGGCATCAGTATAAGTATCACCGACCGTTAAATTAACAACTGCTGATCCAGCTAAAGTAATGACCGGTGCTGTTAAATCAGGGGTGATACTAATCCAAGTGGCTGAAGCGTCAAAACCATTACCGGCATTATCCTCAATGGAAACATTTATTCCGACTGAAGCCGAAGTATCAATATCAGTGAAAATACATTTTTGACTAATACTATCAAAGGCAGTTGGTACATTTACCCAGCCCATCCCACCGTTAATTGAATAACGGCAGCTACTGGTATTAAGGCCGGAACCGCCGGTATCAGAAACATCGGCCGAAATTGTTGACTTAGCGCCAACGTATTTAGTGCCACCAATATCATACAATGGCGTAATTACAAAATTAGAAACTACCGGTGGAATAATATCGGTTGAGACTATAATGGATCTGTTTTCAATCACAGTGCTGCCGTTGGAATCGGTTACAGTATAAGTTACATTATAAAAACCAGCTACTGTCGTATTAACCGTGGAACTATCAATGACAATACTACTGGTTAAATCGCCATCAACATCATCCAAAGCCGTAGCGCCAGCTTCAACGTAAGCATCATTTAGCATAATGGCTTGAGGATTAGAACCAAGCAAAGTAATAACTGGTGGCAGATCTTGAACCTTAACCGTTCTGGTTACTTGAGTGGCAGCGCTGCCATTAGTATCAGTTACATCATAAGTGATTACATAAGTACCCACTACGGCTGTATTAACCGGATTAACAGTAACAATGGCTGAAGTCAAATCGCCATCAACATCATCCAAAGCCGTAGCGCCGGCATCAGTATAAGTTTGATTTCTATTAATAGTGACTGGATCAGTGCCCAAGAGCGTAATAACTGGTGGCAAATCCTGAACATTGACTATCCGGGCAGCACTGGCCGTATTACCGCTTAAATCAGCTACTTTATAAGTTACAGTGTAAGAACCAGCTACCGCCGTATTAACCGCCGAACTATCAATGGTAATACTGCTAGTTAAATCGCCATCAACATCATCCAACGCTGTAGCGCCGGCTTCAACGTAAGGTTGGTTTCGGAGAATAGTTTGAGGATTGTCCCCGAGTAAAGTAATAACTGGAGCAGCAGCGTCGGAAACATTTACCGTCCGTAAAACCTGAACCGCATTATTACCGGCCGCATCAACTGCGTCATAAGTAATTACATAAGAACCAACGGCGGCAGTATTAACGCTAACACCACCAATAGTTACGCTGTCAGTGCCATCAACCACATCAATGGCTGTAGCTCCGGCTTCAGTATAAGTATCACCAACGTTTAAATTGATAACCGCAGCACCATTAAGAACAATTAATGGCGCGGTAGTATCTTGGACTGTAACAGTAAAGCTGGTTGGGGTGGCGGCATTGCCCGCAGCATCGCTGGCATTACAGGTAACTGTGGTTACACCCAAAGGAAAGGTTGAGCCAGAGGCTGGAGCACAAGTGGCAACAAAAATGCCATCAACTAAATCAACGGCATTAGGGGTAGTATAGCTGACATCAGTCCCACCAGCGCTGGCGGCTTCCACTAATAAATCAGAATGAGAATCAATAACTGGCACGGTAGTATCTTGGACTGTAACAGTAAAACTGGTTGGGGTTGCGGCATTGCCCGCAGCATCGCTGGCATTACAGGTAACTGTGGTTACACCCAAAGGAAAGGTTGAGCCAGAGGCTGGAACACAAGTCACCGGATCAGTGCCATCAATATCATCAGTGGCAGTTGGCGTTAAGTAAGCAACTGCGGCACCAGCAGCGCCGGTTGCTTCCACTGTCATATCGCTGGGTGTGCCAACAATAATCGGCGGTACAGTATCGGTAATAGTGTAATAAACTGTAATTTGAATATAATCAACTGATGCTGTTCTGTCTAAAAGAATACTTTGAGCATGGGCGGACAAAGCCACGCCAAAATCAGCAGCATTAATCTCTGCCGGAGTCCAAGTGGTACCCCATAAATCAGCAGCACCGCCATAGTTGGCTGATGCCATGGTAGTGGGCCAATCAGTTCCAGTCGCCTTATCATTTCCAACAATAACACCGCCTTTAAGTAAATGAAGGTCTTCGTCATTTATGCTATTACCAATTAAATTACTTGAGCTTTTTCTCATTATTGAGACTTGAATACCATTAATGGTTGCTCCGCTTGGAATAGCAAAACCATAATTAGTGCTTTGTAGATACTCAGAATTGCTACCCGGTGTAAGCTCTACAGTAGCATAGCTAGTGTCATCGGCGATAACATTACCAGCATTTGTCCAAGCCTTAGTTCCAGGGCCATTGACATTGGCACCGGCTGCGGCATTATTAGGTCCGCTAGTGGCGGCTAAAGCTGGGATAGCTAAAACAAAAAAACCGCCTACCAAGCAGACCATTATTATGGCCGGCAAAGCAAGCGCTATTTGCTTTTGGCTTAGAATTTTTTTCATAAAATTTGATCAATTCATTAATTTTAATAAATATATATAATTCAATTGATTTCCGAGTCTTTAAGCTTAATGTTTTTTTAAAAAAATTGCAAGTCCTAGCCAAAAATAAACTGCTAAAATATTATAACATAGTTAAAGCCAGCATTAAATTAATTTTTTACCATAATTATCCAAAATTTATCCCCAGGTTATACAAAGACAAAAATAACCTTTCCCCTCTTTTAGCAGCCACTTTTTAATCTGCCTAAAACCTCTTAATTTTAAAAAAACAAAAACCAGTATCTAACTTATACCAGTCTCTGTTTTTATATAATCAATAAGCAAATTACAAACCTAATTTTTTTCTAATCTTATTAACCACATCCGTAACATTCCAACCCACCTTGACTAGATACTCATAGGTGTCACACTCTACCGCTTCGGCAACCTTGTTAGTATCATTTAAGTTAGTCAAAATTATTACCTCTGCCTTTTTGCCCCATTCATCTTGCCTTAGCTTGGTTAGCATAGTCATGCCGTCCATTTTAGGCATTACTAAATCAAGCAAAATTAAATCGGGATGATAATCCAGGGCGATTTTTAAACCTTCTTGCCCGTCATTAGCTGTTAAAACCTCAACCTCATTTTGATCAAATTGCGATAATAAAGCTTTGCGCACCATTGCTTCATCATCAATAATTAATAAAATTTTTTTCATAATTTTCTTTCCTCCATTAATTACTGCTAAAAAATTTATGTATTATACAAAAAATAAAAAATTAAAATTTACTTGTTCTGATGATTCTTTTTACTTTTTAACGGCAAAATAAAATAAAAGGTTGTACCTTTGTTTTGTTTTGATTCAAACCAAATTTTACCGCCATGGGCATCCACGATACTTTTGGCTATATAAAGGCCCAAACCCGTGCCGTCAGTTGATATGGTAGCAATATTATCGGCTCTAAAAAATTTCTGAAAAACTCTACCTTTTTGATGTTGAGGGATGCCAAAACCAAAATCTTTAACAAAAAATTCTACCTTATCATTCAAACACTTAAGGCCAATAATAATTTTTTTATTCTGACTAGAATATTTAATTGAATTATTTATTAAATTAGAAAAAACTTGATAAATTTTATCCTGATCAAAACTAAAAATTAGTTTGGCCGGACAAGATTTATCTAATTCTATATTTATATTTTTTACCGGTGAATTAATTTTTTGATCTTCTATCACCTTATTTATCAAAGCAATAATATCCTGTCGCTGTTTTTCAATAAAAAACTTTTGGCCGGTTTCAATATGGGAAACGTCAAGCAAATCATTAACCAAACGAATCATTCGTTCATTACTATCATAGATCTGCCGGATAAAATCAATTTGTTTTTCGGTCAATTTTCCCACCTTCTGATCAACTAATAATTGACTAAACCACTTAATACCAGTTAAGGGACCGCGCAACTGATGACTAGCTACAGAAATAAATTCCGATTTCGCTCGGTCAATTTCCCTTGCCTTACTCACATCTCTGATAATTGCCATGTCCGCCGGGCGACCTTCGTAATCAATTATAGAACTATTAGTTTCCACAAATAGAAGCTGACCGTCTTTTTTGACTATCTGAAATTCATAACGCTTAGGGGCTGGCAATCCCCTCATGCGTCGACTGTATTGTTCGGCTACATATTTTTTGTATTTGGGGCCAATAAACTCTAGCATTGACTTATTCAAAAAATCCGCAGGGGAAAAACCAACCATATCTTGCATTGTCTTGTTGGCAAATTTAATCAAACCGTCCTGGATCACCAAAACCCCGTCGCTGGATTGTTCAATAAAAGTACTATATTTTTCTTCTGACTTTCTAATTGTCTCTTCCCATTGATGGTGCTCAGTAACATCTTCAATAATTGTCAAAAAGTAAAGCGGCTTATGTTCAAAGTCTTTAACTAGGGTAACATTGATCCGACCAAAAATAACTGCTTTATCCTTTCTGACATAGCGTTTATCAGCATTGTAAACGTCAATCTCTCCTCTGAGCAATCGTTTAGTTTGTATAACATCCCTTTGAACTTCGGCTGGATGGGTAATATCAACGAAAGTCATTTTCTTTAGCTCTGCTTCAGAATACCCCCATAATTTAACAGCGGCAAGATTAGCACTAACAAAATAATTATCCAAACCGACTAAAACAATGGCAATCGGACTGTTTTCAAAAATGGCTCGGAAGCGGGCTTCGTTATTTATCACTTTCGTTTCTGCATCATGGCGCGCGGTGATATCACGGATATTACACTGAATAACTTCTGCGTGATCAATAAGGTAAACATTGCTAACAAATTCTACGCTAATAGGCCGGCCAGCTTTAGTCCGTAAAGGCAAATTTTCGTAATGGATATATTTCTTTCGTTTTAAAACCTCAAATGCTTTTTTAGAATTAACAATATCTTTGAATAAACCGATCTGCCATAATTTCTTTTGCAAAAATTCCTTGTGGTTATAACCTAACATCTCAATTAAATACGGGTTAACTTCCCTTATTTCCCCGGTTTTGGCGTCAAGGATCAAAATACCGTCTTTAGCCGCTTCAAACAAACGACGATATTTTTGTTCGGATAAAACCAACCCGTCTCGTGCTTTTTGATATTCGGTGATATCACGGAAACGCCAGACTCGACCGACAATTTTATTATCAATCTTTTGGGGGACAGACAGCCTCTCAAAAACTTGACCGTCTTTAAGATTTATTTGGTCAAAAGAACTTAAAGAAGCGTGCTGGTAAAGATAATTAACTTTAGCTAAAAATTCCTTAGGATCGGCCAGCTGGCCAACAACATAAGCCAATAATTTTTTGTCGTCTTTTAAACGAATTAGTTTATTAGGAATTTTCCACAAATCCAAAAACCGATTATTATAAAAAACGACTTGACCCTGCCGGGCAATCACTAAGATGCCCTCTGACGAGGTTGAGGTAATGGAGTTTAGCAACGATGTTTCTTTTTTTATTTCTGCTTCGGCAATATACCTTTCAGAAATATCACGCGACAAACCCATAACGCTCTGGACTCGGCCTCCCCGATCCTTTATCGGCGTTAATTGGGTTGAAAGCCAGGTAGGTCCAGAAGGAAAAATAGATAAATTTTCAAGATACATTGATTGGCCGGTCTTAAAAACCTTATTCAAATTTTTCTTTTGACGACTAGCAGTGTTTGACGGAAATAAATTTTTAATATTCTTACCAACCAGCTCTGACGGGTTGGCTTTGAATTGCTTAGCACCAAATTTATTAACATAAATCACCGTGCCGGTTTTGTCGACAACGTAAATATTATCTTGAGCAAGTTCGGATAGGGTTTTGTAATGCAATTCAGCGGCAGTTTGTTGACTAAGATCCCGAAAAAGACCCAGTAAATAGATTTTATCATCTAACTTTATCCTACTGACATTTAGAGAAATTGGTTTTATTTTTTTATTCCGTGTCATAATTTCGGTTTCAATCGTACCTTTAAGTTTATTTTTTACTAAACACCGAAAAAGATTCATTATTTTTTTGGTTTGACTGGCAGGGTGAAGCTGACGGATCGATAATTTTAAAAATTCCTTTTTCGAGTACCCAAAAAAACGACTGGCGGTTTGATTAATATCGGCCACTCGGCCAGATAAATCAACCAATACAGCTGAATCAGCAATGTTTTCAAATAAAATCTGATATTTTTTACCATATTTTAATAATGGCTGTTTACCAATATTTTTTGTATTTTTCCCCTCCATAAAATTATTATATTACCTTAACGGCTACTGGTTTTCTAATTCGATAAAGCCAAAAGGTGGTTAGCAACAAAACAATTAAAGTTGCTAATGTAGTTTGCCAATTCAAATATTTAAAAATCATTGCCCAAACATTTCTTTTAACCACGAAGCTGCTAATGGCACTTGGCTGGCTCTTGACCTTAGCATTGGTGTTGACAGCAACCGCAAAAATAGTGTGTTGGCCAGGTGCCAATTCTACTGCGGATTGCGAATGATTAATTCGCCAGACACCATTACTGTCAGTACGTGTACGATAGATTAAAGCCTGATCAGAATGGACGTACACAATAACATCTTGATTGGGCAAAGCGGTACCGGTAAAACTAAAAACGTCATTTGCCGCTGAAACACTGACGCCAGCTACTTTTGGTACCGGAATACCTGGTAATTCTACTGCCTCAATATTTTCACGCACAAGCGAAGATGGCAAAACCGGTGTTGGGGTGGATGCGGGTGCGGTTTGAGGAACCGTTAATGCCGGGCGTGGAGTAATTTTAGCCAAAACCAAATTTATCTGAGGACTAATATTTCCAGCGGCATCAGTAGCAGTAAAGGTAAAAGTGTGTGATCCGTCTTTTAAGGCAAAACTATTAGGTAAGCCAAAACGCCAACTACCATTTGAGTCAGCCGTTACAGTAAATTTATTTTTATTGTCCAAAACTATTTCCACTTGGAAAAACGGCTCTGATACACCAACTAACACTGGCACAGCCGTAGTAATGCTACTGTTATTTTGGGGACTCAGAACTATTGGTGCTAGCGGAACAGAAGTAATAATATTTAAACTAACCGGGTCAGACGACTCACTGGTATTATTGGAAAAATCCACTGCCTTAACCGTTAAAATATGTTCACCAACAGTAAAAATGAAAACTTGGCTAAATTCCCCATCATTATTGGCCACGCTGTTAAATCGTTTCACTAAAACATTATTATCATACAAATCCACGCGCGCACCAGGCTCGGCTAAACCAGAAATTAAGACTTCGGTATATTTGGTTGGGCTGAGTGGTTGGGTCAGAATTGGTTTACTGGGAGCGATAATATCAGGGGGCACCGCCGCACCACCGCCGATAATTGGCAAACTAACTGGCACCGGCGCTGGTTCAATAGGTGTAGTTGATTCAGTGAATACCGCTTTTAAAGTATGGGTTGCATTCATAGATAAAATCAACGGATTAATACTACCGCTAGCTAATCCGTCCAAAATCCAATGATCAAATAGCCAACTAGCAAAAGCAGTCGCCGTTATTTGTACATTCGTTCCTTGATTGTAGGTATGAGTACCAACTGCCGGATCAACTGAGCCGGATCCTTCAGGAGCTTCTATCTCCAAAGGAAAAGTCACTAAAATAGGCGCGGTAAAAACATTTAAATCAGCCACTGTTGTCTCGTTGCCATAATCATCTACTGCCCAAATTTTTACAAAATAATCAGCAGTTAAATTAATACCGGTAATAACCGTAGAAACGGCATTAGCATTACTTAACAATGCATCCTGATCTACACTCCATTTTGCGGCCGTACCTAAACGGTTAATCACATCATTTTGCACCGCCCCATGCCATAATTCATAATGTTTAAAATGGGCATCAGTTACACCAGCTGACCAATCCAAAGTAACCGAATCATTAGTGTTGGCAAATTTGTTTAAAGATAATAATCCTAACGGCGATGCGGTATCAACCGAAAAATCTGCAGATTCATAATAGGGGCTAACAGTGCCGGTGCTATCAATACCGCTTAACCGAACGCGCATATTAGCTCTTTCTTCGTTGTTAAAATCCGCCGCCGCATCCCAAGTAACGGTTCGGTTATTGCCAGCCAAAACACCGACTCCCACCGCTCCGGACAAAGTAGTTGTCGCTACATCCCAAGTAATTCCCCCATCAGCCGAAATATCTAAGCTAATGTCAGCCGCCTTATTCAAATCGTAATTTATTGTCACAGTTTTGGCCAAAGAGTTTTGCTCGGCAGTAATATTAACAATAGACAGTACTTTGGAATTAATGGCAAAATCAGAAGATGCCGAGAAACTACCTAAATTTCCAAAATAATCAAGAGCTTGAATGCGCACTTGCATCGTTGATAATTCCTGATTCGGAAAATCAGTCGCCACGTTCCAAGCAAATGATTTGGCACCGGTAGTAATACCACTGCCAATATCACCACTAGCGGTAGTTGTCGCTACATCCCAAGTCGCACCGCTGTCAGAAGAAATTTCAAACATAACAGCAGAAGAACTTAAATCAGATAAATTATAATTAACTGTTACCAATGCCGACCCGCTGGACTGGAAAGCAATAACATCGCTCACTACCGGTTTTTTAGTATCAATTACAAACTCATTAGATTCAACTCCGGTCCCCTCATTACCATAGCTATCAGTGGCAACAATTTTTACCTTCATAGTATTCTTTTCTTCATCAGGCAAATCAGCGCCAACATTCCAAGTAATACTGCGGCCAACGCCAGCCGTAACACCATTACCAACATTGCCGCTCACGCTTGGAGCGGAAACACTATAAGTCGCGCCGCTGTTGTCGGAAACTGAAAGTACAACAACATTATTGGCACCGGCGCCATCGGCTAAATCATAAGTAATTACAACGCTATTTGTTAAAGGAGTCTGCCCAACTTGCAAATTGGAAATCAGTGGACCAGCGGTATTCACAATAAAAGCCGAGGAAACAGCAATATTACTGTTAGTAACAGAGTCATTTGATTGTAAACGCACGTAAACTGATGAATCCTCAACACCCGGCAAATCGGCTCCCACATCCCAAGTAAAAACTAAACTGGCGCCGCCATTAGAAAATGCTAAAGCAGCTACGCCATCACCACCCTTTCCGAGTTTTTCAGTCATGATTTGCCAATCTGTACCATTAGTAGAATATTCATATTTGACCAGATTATTAGGTTGATTCCGATAATCAACCCCCGTATAATTAATCGTTACGTACTTTGTGCCGTTGGTAGTCTGGGCGGCAGAATTAATGGTAATACTTGGTGATTGATAATCAGATGAAGCACTGCTGCTGAATTCGCTTTCACTTGTAGCCGCGTAGTTAGTATCACTGGTATTCCTTGATTTGACTTGAAAAATATATTGATTAAGCGGTTGAGACAAACCGGTCACTACTACCGTACCCACGGGTTGCCAATACGGGCTATCATTAAGAGTGCCATTACCTTGCACATATTTACCTTGAGTACTTTCAAAAAGTACATACTCTAAACCATCGGCTTCTTCCGGATGCTTATCAATTGTCACGCTTAAAGAAGTTTCTGCCGGCTCGCCAACAGTTGGCGCTGGCGGCGTATACGGCTTAACATATTTGTAAGATACAGTTGGTGATAAATTTTCATTAACCGTTAAATGACCAAAATCATCAGTATGTTCTATCTTTACTGCCGAAATATAATCATTACCTCTGAGAGTCAAGTCAAGTGGCACACTCAGATCGGAAGGAGTAGCCGTATCAGTATCCCCTAGCCCGGCCGAACCATAACTCCCGCCGTTAATGGCTACATAAAAATTGTTAGTGTTGGGGTTATTTTCGGTAAAACTGCCGCCCACCAACACTGCCGTAGCGCCAGCGTTGGGCTGAGCTAATAAATCAGCTTGCGTAGCAACTATCGGCGCTTTGTTATCTAAACTAAAATTAACTGAACTGCTATATTCGCTTTGATTTTGATATTTATCTTTAGCTCGGATTTTTACTCTCATGCCATTCTCTTCATGATTAGAAAAATCCACATCGGAATGCCAAGTAATTGTTTTGCCATTGCCACTTGTCACTGAAACACCAATGTCCCCTACAACCGAAGCAGTTAGTACGTCCCAAGTGGCTCCTCCGTCAGCCGAAATTTGTAATTCCACCAAAATGTTATCCGCCGTATTATCAAATAAATCATAACTAATTTGCACATCAGCACTGCCGGGAGTTTGCCCGGCCGTTAAATTGGAAACTGCAGGTAAAGCATAATCTAAGGTAAGCGCCGTAGAAGTTGTATAACCGCTATCAGCTATACCATCACTAGCCCGTAAACGGACATAAACATTACTAGCATAAACATTACCAAGATCAGTTTTAGCATCCCATACAAACGCATGAGCCGTA
Organism: Patescibacteria group bacterium; assembly: GCA_041649675.1. Classification (GTDB taxonomy): domain Bacteria; phylum Patescibacteriota; class Patescibacteriia; order Buchananbacterales; family UBA6539; genus JBAYJS01. Next base: position 31,294 of record JBAZMQ010000002.1, read on the forward strand.
CCGCCGGCCGAGCTGCTTAGCCCTGTTACCCCGCTGTGAGCCGGATCACTGGCCGCTGTCATAAACGCCTGTTCGCCATTAAATTCACCAGTCAAAGAATATTCATAATTTACTAAACTGCACGGATCATTATTACTGTCTTGTAAATTATAATTTATCTGGACATAACCGGAAGAAGTATTTTGTGTCGCACTTAAATTTTGCACGATAGGTACAAAATTTTGAGTGTAGCCAATAGCCACATTATCTAAAATAACCTGCTGCGAACTACTACCAGCTAAAAACGCTTTCCATTTTATTTTGCCCGTACTGACGGGGAATGAAGTGATGTTAGCATTAATTACAGAAGCAATATTTGAGTCAGTGGAAGTGGCAGCATTCGCCCAGACCAAACCGTTCCAATATTGCCAAGTTACGCCATCGTCAGCGGAAAGCTGATAATAAATTTGTCCACCATTTTTAGTTGCAATTTCGGTAAATGAATTCCAACCAGTAACACCGGTAGGAGCAAGAGCACTAACAGGAAAAATGGCTGGCCAATCTGTTGGATAAACCGGCACGGTATTCCAAGTACAACCGCCTTGTGCAGCACAGGTTGGCGAGCTAATAAAAGTATTACAAGCCGTAGCCGTACCCGAGCAGGAATTTGATTTAGACCAATTTAAAGACACATTATCCCAACCAACAGTATTATTCTTATTGGGAGGATTACCGGCAGTTTTAATACGTCTGGCGACTAATTTTATATAATAAGGGCCGGCAACGGTTAATTTAGAAGCGACATTTATGTTAGAAACAGTAGCCCAAGCGGTAGTGCCAGAAATTGTTTGAGACCAAACCTCATCACCAATAACCGGCGCACCGGAAAAATTATCTACAAAAACATAAATAATATAGCTGGTTAAAAATGTACCCTCATAACTTTTGATACTCCAATCAAAACTAATTGTCGCTGTCTGAGGATTGGCCGCGGTGGTGGTAAAACTTTGTTGCCAATAGCCAGAGGCCGCACCAGCGGCATTAACACGGCTAAGCGCAATACTCTTATAATTTGTCGGGTTACCGCCGGTAGTTGGGCTACTGCCGCTAGCCCTAGCTCCATCCTCCCAGTCAGCATAGGTGCCCCAGGTAGTTGACCAAGCAGGAGAAGAGCCTGACGCCGCTCCGCCCCAGGTACAACCAGCCTGCGCCGCACAAGTTGGCGAAGTAACAAAAGTGTTACAAACTGTCGCTGTGCCACTGCAAGAGCCACCCGTACCCTGATCTTTTAACTTTGCCACCCCGCTAGTGACTTCAATTTTACTGCTATCATAGCTGTAATCAGTCGGCGTGCTAAAAGTCCAATCTTGAGTAGCGGCCAAAAGTGGCTGCACCCCAAGTAAATAAAGGGAAACAATGCCAATAAACAAAGCCTTAAATAAAAAAATCCCCCCGGCCGTAAAAAAAGTGGTCAAACTGATTTTTCTTCTCACTATGTAGCTTTGGAATTGGGGTTTATCTTTGATTGCTTTAGGAAAAATAAAACCTTCTTCTTGGACTTTTGCCGGCGGTACCAAAATATAGATTGGCAAAGACACAATAATAAATCCTAATTCTGAAACGATTAATAAAGCCGCATAAGGTATAGCAATCAACCAATTATTGGCCAAAACTATCTTTTGTTTTAAGGTAAAAGTATAGCCAGAGAAACGAAAAAATAAATTTAACCAGTTAGCTGACATATAGTTTAGATTACTAAAAATATTAAAAATACTCCAAAGAAAATAATAATTACCACTGCCCAATTGGCCAAAGAATCAATATTTTTTATTAAGTAGTCAAACCAAGAAGAAGTAACTTTAAAAAATTGTTCCGGTGCGGGCTCACTTCTAACACCTAATTTTGGGTCATAACCAAAAATTACAACCGAATGATTGCCCTCACTTAATTTAAAATTATTCTGTTGATGGTTAACTTGCCAATCACCGTTCTTGTCAACGTCAGCGGTATAAATCGCCGTGGAAATATCAGACAACAATAAAACAACCTGAGAATTAGGTTGTCCTTTACCTAAAAAAATATAATCTCCTCCCTTAACTTTCCGGACTTCAAAAAGTCCAGGCTTTAGCATTGTGCTAACAACACGGGCAGTTTGAATACCAGTTTCAGCCGCCACCAAATTTTTGCTTAAAATATCAACCGGTTGCAAATCCGAAACCGAATAAAGCTGTAATGGTCCATAGACTACTGGAAAAAATAAAATTAATAATAATTTAACTGCCCAAATCAAAGCAATCACTCCGACTCCAGATACCGTCAAAATTCGGCGTAAATTATAATCAAAATTAACCTTGGCATAGCTGCCTTTCTCAGTAAAATAAGCAACAACTTTCTCCGGTTTCAGGGTCAAATAAAGAGGCAAAGAAACAAACCCCAAAGCTATCTCCAAAGCAATTAAAGCAATGACATTAGTTATTGCCGCTAGCCCAATTTGCCCAATAACGAGCTGCTTTCGGCTATAGACACGGTTAGTCAAAAGCAAAACCAAGTTTAGCCATTTATTTTTCATTTGATTTTAATTAAAAATTATAAAATCAAAATGCCAATAAGTTATATCAAATTTTTAATGTTTTAGCAATTATGTCTCTTAATTTCACTAAATCAGTATTGGATTTAACAAAATAATCAAGAGCGCCCAACCCTTTGGCTTTGGCAATATTATCAGAATCACCTAGGTTTGATAAAACAATGACCGGAATACTTTTAAGAGCAGGATTGGCTTTAATATACTTTAAAAAATCAAAACCATTCATCTTGGGCAACAACAGATCCAAAAGGATAATGTCTGGTTTTATTCTTTCAGCCATTTTAAGGGCAGTATCACCGTCCGAAGCAGTAGCGATTGTATAATCACTCTTATGAAAAGCTAAATATAGAGCCCGAAGTAACACTTCATCATCTTCGACAATCAATATGATTATTTTTTTGGTTGCCGTCATGCTATTGCTTTAATTTATCTTTAACATACTGAACAATAACATCCATTTTAGTATTGGCTTTTAAAAAATATTGATCAGCTCCTAAAGCCCTAACCGACTTGATATCGCTGGCCTGATCTAAATTAGAAATAACGGCAACTGGTATATTTTTGGTTTTTGCTTCTTCTTTAAGTTGTTTAAGCACTGTAAAACCATCAATACCGGGCAAAACCAAATCCAATAAAATAATATTGGGTAAAAATCGGACCGCTTCGTCTAAAACTTTTGAACCATCACCAACTACCGAAACTTCAAATTTTGTCACTTTTAACCTTTCAGCCAAAACTCTTGCCAACATTGCATCATCTTCCACGACCAAAACTTTATTAGCCACCTTTTTTTTGTTAAATAAACCTTTTAACATAAATTTATTACATTTTATCTAAAGATCTTATATCTTAATCTACCAATAATTAGATTTTACAATTATATCATAATTTAGCAAAAAAACACAAAAACAGAAATAAAATAAAAATTGCTGGTTTAAGGCATTTTTTTTAGTAATAATGACAAAATTTGCCTTAAATAAGTAACATTTATATTATACCACAAAAAAACACCTTTTAAAAAGATGTTTTAGTCGTCCCCCCATCTTTGCTTAGAATACAGCTAGCAAAAACACACCAATCCCTTTAGAGAATTCAGTCGGGCCGGCGGGATTTGTTCCGATGTAAAATCGGAATCCCGACTTCACGTCGGGAAACTCCCGCCTTCGCTGTGCGCTACGGCGGGCAAGCCTGCACTATAATAAAAAATTTGGTCGGGGTAGTGGGATTTGAACCCACGGCCTCACGCACCCCATGCGTGCACGCTACCAACTGCGCTATACCCCGACCAAATTTTCTAAGATTTTTTATAGTACACCTTTACCCGCCAAAGCTTTAGCGGAGCGAGAGCGTAGGCGGGCCCGTATATTCTATCTTATCGTTAAAAAAACAAACCTGCAAGATCTCAGGTTTCCAGAAAAATTACGGAACTTCACAAGACTGGTCAAAGGTTTTGGCTTAAGTTCAGCCGGCCGTGTCAGTAATCCGGGCGGGAAAGACATAAAAGAAATACATCTTATCGCCCAATTAACTGCTTTTGACCTTTTTGGGCTCGCAGATTATAGCTTAAAGCTAAAATCAATTTAGATACCCTACTAAAATAGTTTGTCCCAAAACTTTAACCATCGGTGAAGTTCATTTTTATTTTAACATTTAACCAATTTTTGGTCAAAAAAAGAAGCCCAAAAGGAAACCTTTTGGGCTGATTAAAAACGACTGAATCAAAGATCAAGATCTAGGCCTGTTGGCCTCTGTGAGCATTGTGCTCAGTAATCATGGTAATCAGTTCCGGCACTCGCTCAAGCGGGATTGCCTGATCCTTGTCGCACAAAGCCTCTGCCGGCTTAACGTGAGTTTCAACCATGACCACGTCGGGCGAATGCTTTAAGCCGTTCTGTAAATCCTCAAAGACCAGGTCTACCCGACCGGCCATATGAGAAGGGTCAAGACAAACCGGTGCCCAAGAACGACTGTGCAGCTCGTTGATCCAGGAAAAATTCGGATAGAACCGATGCGGATCATGAGTGTCGACCTTTCTTAAACCGCGAACACAAAAGATGATCTTTTGGTTGCCCGAAGGAGCACTCTTCTCGGGATCCAATCTCCCATCCTCGTCCCAAAACATCGGACCGTACAAAACCCACCCGGCCAAATCCATGAGTTCGTCAATTCGCGTCATCGTGAGGCCATGCTTGATCATAACGACAAACTCTTTCTGAAGACCAAGAGCCTCCAGCAAGCAATAGTTCTGGGTTCGGGCTCCAACCCAAAGGACTATGTCGCCTCTGTAGCTTGTACGATCACGGCACCGGCGGACAATTTCGATATCCGGACTTTCCATCACCTCCATCCAAACTGATCTCACGTCATTGGCCGCTGCCGCCCGTAAAAAGTTTTCCAAGCCGGCCTCACCAAAACCCCGAAAACCTTCGGCCTTAGAACGCGGCTTTTTCCAGCCACCCCGAAGATCTTGGACTCCCAATTTGACCAAACCTTGAACTGTTAAACCAATGTGCTTATCAATGGCACATTGACCGGCAACCAAACGACACGGCTGGCCGGGACCAATTAATGACCCACCAACCTCAATGAGATGATGATCACCGCCATTACGCAAGGGACTGACCTGAGACGGCGAAACCCGCAGCACCCGTTCCACGCCATCCATCTGGAAAACGTGTTCGGGAATACTGTTGGCCTGCGCCTTACCATCTTTGAGATGGATTAAAACGGCGATAAAATGGACACCAGCCTCAGCTTGAACTTGTGGACTAAGGCCGTAGAGAATAGCCTTTTGAACAATGGCTTCGACCCGCGAATCAGTTGCCTGAACGCCGGTAATCATTTGGATAATCATGATACTCTTCCTCCATTACTTCGTTTCTGCCTTTTGTTTATTCTTCGCACTAGTCCCTGTTCCGAATAATCGGGTAGGAACCAATCACAACAACATTAATCGCAATCTTCTTTAGCGCCCAAATCGCTAAGCGTAGCCGCCGACTTTTTTTAATGTGTCCGGCCGCATCGATAAAGAAGACATAGTCACCGAGTTGCTTCTTGGCTGTCCAAGAAACAATCATTCCCAGGTTCACACCTAAAAGCCAAAAGGGCAATAGCGACCACATCAAACCGCCCGGCTTGTTTGGCGCTTTGAAAAAAATCGTGGTTTGATCATTACCATTGGGTTTAGGTGCATCTGCACCCAGAATTAAAAACCGTGTGACATTTGTACTGGCTGGCAAATCACCGATATCGGCTAGAATGACTTCAAGTCTATCATACTCAGTTGCGGCTTCAGGTGAAGCAATGGCCGCAAGATCATTTTGATCAGATTCGGCAACCATTTTAGCCGCTGCCGCCGTACTGGGTGCGTCAATAATTTCCCACTCAGGATGTTGAGCCAAAATTCTTTCGCACTGCCCGCGAGGCTGATGGTGAGTAACTACCGACTTGATATCTTCTAAGCACGCGCCGGCTTTGCCAAGCAACATGTGCTTAATTGGAATTTCAACTTGGCAAACAATTCGCAATCGTAAATTAGTCGCGGCATTGACAACAAAGAAATTCACAGTCGGATAGACAAAAGCGCCGGCGGCATTTTCAAACGGTGCCACAATCATCTCGATTAAACCTTGACCAAAGGCTTCAAGCAATTCCGGAATCGATGTGTATAGCACCAATTCATAATCATTCGGCTCCAGACCTTTGTAAGCGAAATAGCGCCTAGCGGCACTAACTGAAAAGGTACCAGCCGGCCCTAAGCAACCAAGCTTTATTTTTTGCGTTTGCATTACTGTTTCTCCCGTAAATTCCTGTTTTGACTTATCGTCAACCGAAGGTAATGGTACTTCCGGCCTTAACTTACAAACAATTCCTAAGACCACCTGGCCCCAAAAATCAAAGGGACACTCCCCTTTGCCGCGTGGATGAACATAGACGCAACCGACGTCAACGCAACCGCCCTTCAACCGAGACTTACTTCGTAACTGACAGTGAGTCAGGTAAGGTACCAAGCCAATCCATACAAATTCAATCACTTGTACGGTTTGACGAGGACAGACTATCTCTTGCGTCGAGCCAGGCCTTATTTCGTCAATACTGACTACTCTTGCCATAACCGTATCCTTTTTTAAGTTGTAATGAACCTCATGAGCAATCCTCCTTACTACCCAATTTCTAACCCCAAAATAATCAGGGACAAATATTGAGTAATAAACAAAAAAACTGACCCTTAATTGGTAATCAGTTGATTGCTTGTTTTGAGTTTTTTGCCCTATTTTTTTGCTATACCCAAACCAACTGACTACCGGTCAGTAAAATAGAAACCGAAATAATACCAGTTGTTGGTTTGCAATCTTGTCATAGGATATTTGTAGATTAACGTAATTCTTCAAATTTGTCAAATATCCAATAAAAAGAAGCCCTAAATCATTTGACTTAGGGCTTTTGGGCTAGAAAAGTGGTTCCGGGAGTACGGCCAGGGCCAAGGATCTTAGTGATGACATTTGGCTTACTGCCTTTGGCCAGATGAACGGTAATACCGGCCCTGGTAGCTTTTTCAGCGGCGATAAGCTTACTACCCATACCATTACGGTTAGAAACTTTCACACCTTCCACGCCGGCTAAGGCCTTGATGGCATCGTCAATTACCGGAACAATCGAAATTACTTTGAGCTTACGGTTCTGAAGTCCATCAACGTCGGAAAGTAAAATCAACTTACTGGCGCCAATACCAATGGCAACAATCGCGGCCAAAGCATCGTTATCTCCCTGATGCTCCATCGCCTTAATTTCCAAAGCGGAAACCGAATCATTCTCGTTAAGAACCGGAACAATTCCGATTTCCAGTTCCCGCCGAATTAAAGCAATTGTCTTTGGGTGTTTGAAGTCTTGATGTGTCCCCTGTATCTGACTGGCAATCAACCCCCGTTTGCGAAAAGCTTCAATCCAATAAGCCATCAGCTTTGGTTGGCCAACAGATGCTGCCACCTGTTTATCAATGATTTTTTCTCCGCCCGCGACACCATTACCACAGGCAACCGCGCCTGAAGTCACAATAACGGGCCAATAGCCTTGCTGACGCAAACTGGCAATCTGTCTGGCTAACGCCCTCAAAATTCTCCTTTTGATCTTGCCGTTTTCGTCCACCAACACATTGGTTCCAATTTTAATGACCACTATCTTTTCCAAAAGAGCATCCTCCTTTCGTTTGGTTAAACAAAAAACAGCCCGGAAGTTGGGGCTATTCTCTATCTTTTTATTACAGCGCAAAAACCCAACTTCCTAAGGCAAAGTTGGTGGGACTGGTAAAGTTGAGTTAAAGCGTTTGTTCATATCAATATCTTAGCAGATTTAAAAAATTTGTCAAAAAGAAAAGGATTAAGCAAAGCTTAATCCTTAAAATACAAAGAACACGAACAATCTTACTCGGCTTTAACCGTTGGGATCGGCGCATGCGCCAAATGGTTTAGAGCGGCTACCATGGCCTGAACGCAAGCCTCAATAATGTCAGTATTAGCACCGCGACCAAAAGCAACCTGGCCATCATGAGCGATTTTGATCATCGCCAACCCCAAAGCTTCCACGCCACCAGTGCTTTTACCAACATCAAAGTCTTCCAAAACAACTTCACCGGGCCAGAGATCACCGCGGACTAATGCTGTCTTAACCGCCTGCCAAACCGATGAGACTGGTCCGTTACCGCTACCACTGGCTTCATATTCAAAACCGTTTCTGCCTAGTAGCACTGTTACCGACCGTACATTATCCAACCGATGATACTGGACTCGCTTGACTGTCAACAAATGCTGACTCTGAGCCGATGTGGCCACACAAGCTTCCTGCATCAACATATGTAAGTCAGCATTGTGAACTAAGGCCTTGGTTTCGGCCAACTGCAGAAAAAGCCGGTAAACTTCGTTTAACAAGTCGCCTTCAGCCTGATAACCAAGTTGATCCAAACGAGTCTGCAAGCCTTTGCGACCGGAACTGGTGCTAAGCGGAAAAGACTCACCAACCCAACCAACGCTTTGAGGCGGCATGATCTCGTAGGTATTGGCATGCTTGATCATACCATCCTGGTGAATACCCGAAGAATGGGCAAAAACGTTGCCACCAACCACCGGGGTTGTGGGTGGAATCGGCCGTTTAATAATGGCTGCCAACAAGCGTGCCGCTGGCCCAAACTGGGTGCTGTCAATTGGACAATCCAACCGATAATACTCAGCCTGGAGCTGCAACGCCTTTACGAATGGCTCAAAACCAGTATTACCCGCTCGTTCACCAATACCGCAAATCGTGGTCTCGGCTTGCCGGGCACCATTCATGACCGCTGCCAACGAATTGGCAACAGCTAACGCTAAATCATTATGGCAGTGACAAGATAGGATAATCCTCTTTTCTACCACTTCACGTAGCGCTGCGATTTGGGCAAACATCGAACCATACTGTTGAGGTTGAGCAAACCCAACGGTATCAGGCAAGTTGATTATACCGGCGCCAGCCTCAATTACTGCTAAAACGATTTCCTTCAAGAAACCAATATCACTGCGGCTGGCGTCTTCAGCGGAAAACTGCACCTGACCAACATGGGCAAAGCTGCAGGCAAACTTGACCGCCTCAACTGCCCTAGTGATTACCTCGGCCGGCTTCATCTTCAGCTTGAATTCCATATGCTGCGGACTGGTAGCAATGAAGGTGTGGATGCGACCCGGCTGAATAGCATTCTGCAGCGCTTCAGCCGCACGCGCAATATCTTTTTCATTGGCCCGGGCTAATGCTGAAATGCGAGCGCCCTGAACCTGGCCAGCCGCCAGACGCACAGCAGCAAAATCAACGTCCGAAGCAATCGGAAACCCGGCTTCAATAGTGCAAACTCCCATCTTGGCGAGTTGTATTGCCAAAGTGAGCCGGTCTTCGGCTGACTGGCTGCAACCCGGTGATTGGGCTCCATCTCTACAAGTCGTATCATGAATCTCAATAACCTTAACCATGGCGTTTACTCCTTAATGTTTCTGCCTTTTACCTCTGCCAACCGTGGCAAAAGTTTTCTTAACTAACCTAAATTGGAAAGGACATGTCTATCCCACAAACAGCGCGAGATAAACAAAAAAGCCTTCCTGAGTGGAAGACTGACTGGTATTTATCTAATGCTATTTTAGCTAGACACTAGTAAACCTTCCACCCTGGGGCTGGCTTAACAACAACAAACCTAGCAAGAGATTAGATTGGGGAAGGTTATATTTCATAGATAATAATAACTTACACTACCGGTTTAATTTTGTCAATAATTATAGCTATTTAGAAAAAACCTATAGCTTCGCTTGGGCAAAGCTATAGGTTAGCAATTAAGGTACAATTCCTCTTTGGTTAGGCTAGGCCGTAGGACTCTAACACCATCTGCCGGTTAATCATCGATGGACCAACAACCGAACCGGTAAAAATCAAAACCTCTGGTCCTTGCAATAAGGCCACAACGCGGCAAGAACCGCCAACGCCTCGGTTAAACTCAAGACAATGCTGGTCAGTAGAGCCGTTAACCCTTAACCCACCGCCTGGCCTAACTTCAATTCTGACTCCTTCATAGATAGTAGAACTGCCCGGCCCTACCGGCACTCGTTTGGTTGGTAATGGCTTTTCCATAGTAATACTCCTTAGTTTGTTCTGCCTTGTTAATTTGCGGAAATAAACAAAAAACTAGTCCTTTTAGACTAGCTGGCTGTTTTGCTTTCTTGCTACTGCTTAAATACCAAACCACCTAGTCTTATGACTAGTTACGACTACGACAACGCTCAAGATTTGGCAAGCAATAGATTTCATAAACTCAGCTTAGCAAATTCCAAAAAGACTTGTCAAATATTAGCAATTCGTATGTGCGTATTCGTAACGCTATTTGCATACTAAAAAAAGACCGACTACTGAGAAACTCAATAGTCGGTTTGAAATCAAAGGACATTACTGGTGGTGGTTTTGGTTGCAGATGTTAATGGCTGCTTCAGCCGCATAAATTGCCGCCATCACCTGGTCAGTATCCAAGCCAACGGTTTGGAATTCGCCCTCACCATTTGGCCCTTTCCAGCGGATATTGGCTTGCACAATAGCCGCATAAGTTCCGCCAGGCGGAATCTTGAGATCGTAGTCAATTAGCTTGGGTACTGAAATCTTATGCTGCTTGGCCCACTTGACCAAGGCGTTCATAAAAGCATCAAATCCGCCATCACCATGAGCGGAAATCTCATATTGCCGCTTATAATAAACGATAGTAGCTGCAGCGGTTGCCCGGCGACCAATCGTTGACTGGGTCGTGGCATGCTCGACTCGAAAAACAATCACGTCAGGCCGATTCAAGACTTCAGCAATAATGTAAGGCAGGTCAGCAATGGTTACCGGCTTACCTTCATCGCCCAGTTTGGTGACTCTAGTAGAGACAGCATTGATTTCTTCGTCATTCAGAGTCAGGCCAAAACGGGCAGCGTTACTGCGAATACTAGCCTTACCGGAAAGTTTGCCAAGAGAATGCTCAACTCTAATGCCTAAACGGCCAGCCGTCAGACATGGATGAACATAGAGCCCGGCCTTAAGATCACCATCAACATGGACACCGGCGGTGGTAACGAAAACATTGCCAGCGATTGGTTTGCTCGGCGACACTCGTCGACCAGACATCATGGCAACCACTTGGCTAGCCGGGCGAAGGTGAGCTTCTTGCACTCCGGTGCAAAAACCGCGCAGATGATCGGTAATACCCACTACCACCTCATCCAAAGCCGCGTTGCCGGCTCTTTCGCCTAAGCCATTAACGGTTAAGTGAACACCAGAGATAGCCCCAGTTTTAACCGCCGCCAACGAATTGGCAACAGCCAAACCGTAGTCATTGTGACCGTGAAAGTCATAGCGAAGCTTAGGCTGCCAGCGACTAGTTTGAGTGATAAAGTCAGCAACCTGCCAAGGACTTAAAACGCCCATGGTGTCACAAAGCATTGCTCGGCTAATCGGCAACTTAGCCAATCCGGCCAAAAGTTTTTTAACATACTGAGGCGAATTAAGCATGCCTTGAGACCAATCCTCCAGATACACATTAACCATCAAGCCGTGAGAAATAGCATACTTAACCGTTATTTCAATGTCTGCCAGATGCTGCTCTAAACTCTTGCGTAACTGGCCTTCGCAGTGCTTAAGCGAACCTTTGCACAGCAAGTTCATCACTTTGCCGCCACCACTCCTGATCCAGTCAACCGACTTTTTGCCGTCAACAAAACCAAGCACTTCAATTCGATCGGCAAAGCCATGTTTGGTGGCCCACTCCATAACCGTAGCCAGCATCTGCTTTTCACCTTCAGAAACCAAAGCCGATGTCACTTCAATACGATCAACCATTAGTTGGGTTAAGGCATTGATGACATAAGCCAATTTCTGCTTGGGCCGAAAACTGACACCCGGCGTTTGTTCTCCATCACGCAAAGTGACGTCAGCAACTTCAATTTGTTTCTCTTTCCTTGACATAGACTGCTATCCTCCATGACGCCCTAGCGTCTTGTTTCTGCCTTTTTCCAAATCAATGAATTGCTAAAGAGCGTCTTACTAAAACTACTGGTTCAAGCAAGACAATCAAAAAAGCCTTCCGAGTGGAAGGCTTTTTGTATCGTCTAACTTGATGTTATCTCATAAGAAAGCTTCCACCCTGAGGCTGGCTAATAATGATAATGCTGATAATAATGTTTTTTCTGGTGGAAAGCATAATTGTATTTTTCTATCTTAAAGGATTACCCAAAAAAAGTCAAGCCAAACAAAAGATTTATCTATCTTTAACAAAAATTAACCTCCAAGCTATATTTGCGCTGCCCAGGCAAAAACATAGCCTAAAATTGAGAGGGTTAACATAATAGCAAAAATGGATAAACCCAAAAACGTACCGGCTTCAGTCAAACTTTTTAACCGCGGCTTTGGCTTACAGCGATAATTGTGGCTTAAATATGGCATTAATAAAAAAAATAAAAACCCAATTAATTAGCTGATATGATCATCAACGAATTTAATCAGGTCTTTTTCTAAAACACGATAAGTTTTGTGGCCAATTTTGGCTGCTCGTAATTTTTTCGAACTAACCCAACGGTAAACCGTCTTTTGGCTTACCTTCATAATCTTGGCGACTTCCTCAAGCGTTAAAATTCCGTAATTAGACACAAAAATAAATTTGGTGACCTAATGGTCAACTTATTTAAATTGTACAAGATTGTGTCCACCATTGTCAAGCATAAGTAAACTATAATAGCAATATAATATACTATTGTCCTGCATTGTCCAATACCAAAATATTCAAAATAACTAAAAAATGGCTTTTTAAGGCCATTTTTTAAAAATATACTAAATTTTAATTCCCTACCTTTTAGGACTCAAACATCACGTCTTCATCAGTCCTTTTGTAGTTATCCACAATATCATTTTTCTTAAACCAAAGCTGCTCCTCATACTTAGCTTCTTCAGGGTTACCGGAAGCATGCACGATATTTCTGACCGCTCGTTTTTTAGTATTAGCCAAAGCCGGCGAATCAATTGAATAATCTCCCCGAATGGTCCCTGGCGTAGCAAAAACTGGCAAAGTATTTCCGGCAATTGACCGAACATTATCAATTGCATGAACACCTTCCAAAAGAATGGCAATAACCGGGCCGGAAGTAATAAAATCAATATTCCATTTGTTTACCATCTGGCCAATTTCTTCAGCTGACATCTTACCAAAATCTTCTCCCGGATCCATACCGTATTTTTCATAAGTCTGCAAAGTTTTTTCCCCAATCCCTTTTAGCAATTCCTTTCGCGAATCGGGATAATGTTTATTGGCTAAATCTTTATCAGCCCAAACCATTTTTAAACCTAAGATCTTTAAACCCATTTTTTCAAAACGGGTAATAACCTCCCCTATCAAACCACGTTTAACACCGTCAGGTTTGACTAGGACTACTGTTCTTTCTTTTCTTAATTCCATAAATTTATTTTTAACCTGTCTGCTAGGCAGGCAGGAATGATTTAATTTTTTCAACCACCTGACTTGGCGTCATTGAAGCTTTTACTATGTAATCAGTTGCACCCAAACTTTGACCTTTTTCAATATCTGCCTTTTGGCCTAAGTTAGACAACAACAGAACCGGAATGTCTTTAGTTTTTGCATCTTTTTTTAACTCAATCAAAACGGCAAAGCCATCCATTTTCGGCATCATGATATCCAAGAGGATCATGCTTGGTGATTCCTTTTGAGCCAGATCTAAACCACTGAGTCCATCCTCAGCATTAATGATGTTGTAACCCGAATCTTTAAATTTCAAAGTGTACATTTCAAGAAGTGATTTGTCGTCTTCAATAAGTAAAATTTTGTATTTTGTATTTTCCATATAAAAACATTATAGCAAAATATCAAATATTTTTCAAGTGAAATAATATTTTTAGCGCCAAAATTTTTGACCATCGGAATGAATTATTATGTCACCAGCGGCAAAAGTGCTTAACCAAGAGATTTTTAACTGTTCCAGGCGCTGTAGAACTTGCGGACTCGGATGGCCAAATTTATTAACCCCAAAAGAAATTATTGCCAAGTCTGGCTTAGCTTTGATTAAAAAATTTTGGCTTGAGCAAGTATTGCTGCCATGATGTCCAAGCTTTAAAACATCGGTTGAAATTGGTATTTTACTAGCCAATAAGTAATCCTCTATCTTAATTGGTGCATCCCCCGTAAATAACGAGGAAAAATGATTATAATTTAATTTTACAACAATCGATGAATCGTTTTTTTCTTTAAAATTTTTGCCAGCCAGTGATTGCTGCGGATAAAGAATTGATAAACTAACCTCCTGACCCAAATTTATTCCCTTAACATCACCAGCGACCAAAACCGACAAATTTTTATCTTTAATCGTTTGCCAAAAACTTTTATAAACAGCAGAGTCATCAGAAATTTTAGTCAACAAAATATTTTTAACTTGGTAGCGTTTTAAAACTTCAATCAAACCGACCAAATGATCACTGTCGGGATGAGTTAAAATTACTAAATCAATTGTTCGGTCGTAAAAAGGCAAATATTTTCCTAATTTATACAAAACTAAATTATTCACTCCCCCATCAATTAAAATATTGTAACGGTTTGGGGTTTTGATAAAAATACTGTCACCCTGGCCGACATCAAAAAAATAAATCTGTAAATTAGCCGGTTGAAGTTGAAAAAATAAAACTGCGGCGGTCAAAAGTAAAACAATGGTTAAGGTGGCATAAAAGCTTAAAATAATTTTCTTGGATTTTTTCATACTTAAATCAGAAATTAAGAGCAGCCAAAGGCAAGCTGCTAAAAAAAGCAATTGTTTTTATTAAATAAGTCATTATTAACCAAACTGGCCAAAAGAAATATAACGAGGCAAAAGGAAATAAAAAACTAAGCATTAATGAACCAAAACCAATTATGGTTAAAGGCAATATCATTGGCACCACTAATAAATTAACTATTGGGCCACTCAAAGACAGGCGGCCAAAATTAAAAACAATTACTGGCATCGTTGCCACTTGCGCTGCTAAAGTCATGGCTAAAGCTTCAGTTAAGCCAAAGCGTGAAGGCAGCTTGGCCAGTTTAGCCTCAAAAAAAGGATAAAAATAAATCAACCCAATAACGGCTAAAAAAGAAAGCTGAAAACCAACATCATCGCGTAAAATTTTTGGACTTAAAAAAATCATTACCGAAGCCGAAAGCAGTAAAGCGTTGGTTGAACGATTCAATCGGCCAACATAAATTGCTAACATTGAAATCCAGCCCATAATCGCTGCCCGAACAGCTGAAGCCGGAAAACCAATCATAGTAATAAAAAAAATTAAAATCAAAGTGATTAACCAAAATGATTTTTTTCTAGAAATATAGCAAGCTAAACACACTTCCAATAAAATTGCCGAGATGATGGTAATGTTCATACCTGAAATGGCAACCAAATGGCTGGTACCGGTAGTTGAAAAATTATCAGATACTTCCTGAGGAATGCCGCCGCGCGAACCAAAGTTCATGGCAAAAAATAAACTGGCCTGCGGTTCGGGTAAATTCGCATTAACAATTTGCAAGACTTCATTTTTAAAAACAAAAATTTGCTGCAAGAAATAATTACCCTGACTTGATTTAATTAAACTAACTTTGGGATAAGAACAAATAACATAAATATCATCTTTAGCTAAAAAGCGATCATAAGCAAAACCGGAAAAAGGTTCAGGCTTTTTTAGTAGACAAGAAACCGAAAGTAAATCACCGTATTGATACTGCGGATATAAACTAACATTAAGTAAAACTTTACCACTCACAGGAAACGGTCGACCATTGACTATTAACTGCTTGGCTTGCACGATTAACTTTATTTTATCAATTCGCACGTCGGGTTCTTTAATAACCAAACCTTCAAAGCTAACTTTTTGATTATTATAAAACCAAATTTTTGTTTCTGAACTTACAGGCAGACTTAATTGATATCGCAATATACCTAAAGCCAAAAATATTATACCGAGGCAAAAGTAACGCCAAGTCGGTTTTGACCAAAACGATGCCACTAAAACCAAACTAAATAAGATAATTAAAAAAACAAAAAAATAATCAACCAAAACAAAGGACGCCAGGCCAATGCCAGCAATAAATAATAGCAGAAAATAGCGAAAAATTTTAGATTTGGTGGATAACATATTTGACAAATAGATTAAAAAAGAGGGTAATGAAATTAGGAATTATCACGGTGTTTCCGTAGAAAGGAGGCGAGCCATGCCTTCCACCATTGCTTCAGAAAGAATTAGCCTTGCTGAATACCTGCAAATGCAAAAGGAAGAAGTTTACAGCGATCTGAATCGTTTAGGCGCTTGCCAAGAATTTGGTCCAAATCCAACCGATAATCAACTGTGGCAGCACTATATCCACTCTCGCCGAGCCGAAGAAATGGCTGGCATTCACAGCGATCTCAATATTCTCGGTTCCAGCGAAGTTATTGGTTGCGATGTTATGTCTTTGTCCTTTGAGCTGCGTGAAGCCGTTCTGACGGCCACCTATCAATTCTGGCAAATCATCTGCGCCAACCAAGCGGCTAAAAACAATTAGCGCCCGAGGACTCTCTAATTTGAGCCCTCATTTTTTTAAAAAAACAAAAACGCCCAAACCGGGCGCTATGTTGATTGTGTGTTGATTTATCTTGCCTATCTTGCTAAAAACTTATCTTGTGCCTTGTTACGTCCCAATCTCCCAGCTAGCCAAATATTTCTTCTGCTCTGCGGTTAAAGTATCAATACCCACTGCCATTGATTTCATTTTTGTCTTGGCAATCCAATTCTCAATTTCGGTTGGAATATAATAAACTTTATTCTGCATTTTTTTATAATTTTTAACCACGTATTCAGTGGCTAAAGCTTGGGTAGCAAAACTCATATCCATCACTGAAGCCGGATGACCTTCGGCCGCAGCTAAATTAATCAGTCTCCCCTCGCCCAACAAATAAATTCGGCGGTTATTTTTCAAAGTATACTCGTCAACAAAATTTCTGACATTCTTAGTTAATTTTTTAGCCAATTTTTTTAGAGCAATAATATCAATTTCAACGTCAAAATGTCCGGAGTTACAAACCACGGCACCATCTTTCATTTTCTTAAAATGCTCAGCGCGCAAAACATGAATATCACCGGTCAGAGTACAAAATAAATCACCAATGGCTGCCGCTTTGGCCATGGGCATAACCCGAAAACCATCCATCACCGCCTCAATGGCTTTGATCGGATCAACTTCAGTCACAATCACGTTAGCGCCCATACCACGGGCTCGCATGGAAAAACCCTTGCCACACCAACCATAACCAGCTACCACCACATTTTTACCGGCTAACAAAATATCGGTCGCCCGAATAATACCATCCAAAGTTGATTGGCCAGTGCCGTAACGATTATCAAACATATTCTTAGTCTTGGCATCATTGACCGCAATAATCGGTACTAACAACTTACCTTCTTTTTCCAAAGCTTTTAAACGAATCACACCAGTAGTGGTTTCTTCCATTGAACCTTTGACCTTAAAAGCCTGATCTTTATATTTGGTATGAAGTAATGATAATAAATCAGCGCCATCATCCATGGTAATTTCCGGCTGATGTTTGATCGCGGCAACTAAATTACTATAATAACTTTTTTTATCTTCGCCGCACTTGGCAAACACTTTAATCCCATAATTTTTAACTAAAGCGGCTGCCACATCGTCTTGAGTCGAAAGCGGATTAGAAGCACAAAGCAAAACATCAGCCCCGCCAGCCTTTAAAGTCCGAACCAAGTTAGCGGTTTCGCAAGTAACATGCAAGCAGCAAGAAATTTTTAAACCTTTCAAAGTTTTAGCTTTAGCAAATCGTTTTTTAATTTCACCCAAAACCGGCATATCGCGCTCAGCCCATTCAATTCTTTTTTTACCCTCGGCCGCTAATTTGATATTTTTGACGTCGTATTTCATTATTTTTTTAATTAATCTTAACTAAAATATTCTATCATTTATTTAATTTTCTGACAATCCCCTGATTCGCATCCACTTCCACTAAGTCACCATCTTTAAAAACTTGAGTGGCAATTTTGGTACCAATAACGCATGGTATCTTTAATTCCCTAGATATTATAGCGGCGTGACAAGCGATTCCGCCTTCATCAGTGACTATTGCCTTTACCTTACCTAAAAAAGGAAAAAACCGAACTGAAGTCATTGGCGTTATAATTACTTTGTTTTTAACATTTTCCAAATCATCTAAGCTAAAAACTTTTTTAATACGACCTTTCGCCATGCCCCGATAAGCCACTTTACCCTGGATGATTGATGTAGCCTGATTTTCTAATTTTATCTCTTTCTTCTCCTGCATCACCGCTTTCTTACTGGAAAAAATTTGCACTCGGTTTTTGCCAACCAAGATAAGACAATGCCTATTTCTTTCTTGAAGAATTTTATTATTTGTTTTCACTTTCTTTTCTGAAAAAAGGCTTAGCAGTTCGTTGGGAAAAGCGGCAAACAATAATTTAGCCTTAATATTTTTCCTTTGGCCAATTTCTTTAAAAAGTAACGGCAAAAATTGATCTTGAATCTGCTCATAATAAGCTGTACCTCTTAATTTTCTAAGTTTATTTTTTGTTTCCTTAGATAGGTCTGATTCTTTAAAGACCATGCCATAATATTTGGGTATGGTAAACAAAGGAAAATAATCAAGATAAACTGCCAAAAAACTTTTAAATAAATTTAGAAGCTCTAAGTCGGTCAAAGAGCTCATTTTTTTAATTTTCAAAAAAATTTTTAATTTCTTATTTTGCCGGTCTAATTTGCTTAGAATGATTAAAAATTTAGCTTTTTTATTTTTTAAAAAATTTAGAAAAAACTCATACTCTTTGGTATCCCTATAAGAATATACTATTCCTTTTTTGTAGATCAACAAAAAATTTTTAAAACTAAAACCAATCTGCTTATTAAAAAATTTAGTATAACCTAAAAGAATACAATAAGCGGTAAACAAATCAATTTTTCTCTCCGTAAATTTTGTCCATCTCTTATCTTTCATATCTTCCTACTAATTTTCTAAGTTTGCTTAAGTCAATATCGTATTCTTTGTCTCGCAAAATCAAAGTGGCCTTCACCTCGTTATCAACTTTCTCTAGGTTCAAAGAGAAACCTTCGGTTTCCTTAATCGGGCCACCAATTTTTTCTATAAAACTGTCGCCTAAAGCATCTTTGTCGGTTTCAACATTTTCACCAATACTATAATACAAGAAAGGATGCATCATTACGTCATGACTCACTATAGTTTTTGGAATTTTACTGACCCTGGCTTTTTGCTGTGAATTGTTTAATTGATCCACTAGACCTAAAATGACTACTGAATAATGAGCTGCTGCTTCCTGAGGCGATATCGTCTCCTCAAAAGGTTTTTTATCTTTAAAATCTAAATACCACTGTTCAGCCGCCGCCTTTCCTTTCTCTCTCATAATTTCACGATACTGATTTAAAAATCTCCCCTCGTCTCCACCCCAAAAATCATCAGCCCCAAGATGCCGGCTCTGAATTATTCTACCTTTACCTAAACCTAAAACTTCATCGCCTTCTTGCCAAATTGTTTCTTGCATTTTTTGGGCCGTATCGTCAGTCCTTATCACTTCGCTAACGTAACAATCGCCCGGATTATAAGGTGGCTTCAATAAAGTTACTGCTTTTGCTTTTTTCTCTCCATTTTCTGTTAAAGGATTAATATTTTCTCTATCCCTTTCACTATGACGACGACAATCAATAGTATAAGCAGTAACTAATTGCTCATTTTGCTCAGGAGAATAAAATATTTCTTTTTCCATAATAATACAACAATATTTCTATTTAAAGTTTTTCTTGAAAATTTTGCCAATACCTTTTCTCCAATTCTTTCCTGGCAAATTTATGCGTCTGGGTGCCATACTTCTCCACGGTGTAAACCGAAACTAGGCCAGCTAACCGACCAACTTTAGGCAATGGCCAGTTATTCAACAAACCATGAATCAAACCAGCGCGATAAGCATCGCCCGCCCCGGTCGGGTCGGAAGTGTTGCGTGGCTTAGCTGACGGTATGCGCAACATCCTGAGGCCGCTTGAGGCGGCCAAAGGATCTCTGTATTGGATAATTGATCCCTTTGCCCCCAAGGTAGTAACTAAAATTTGAGTTCGCTTAACTAAATCACCATTTTGCCAACCGGTCTTTTTAGAAATTAAATTGATTTCGTAATCATTGCCAATTAAAACTTTACTGCCTAAAATCGCTTGCTTAAGCTGGTTGCCGGAAAGCGAAGTAGTTTGTTGGCCCGGATCAAAAATATAAGCAATCTTTTTTTGTTTAAAAAGTTTTGGCAATTTAATCATATCAACGGGATTTTGCGGCGAAACAATGGCCAAGTCGGCTTTGGGATTTAAGCTTTGGGATTTAAGCTTTTGAGTGACTGGCGTATTGATCGCGCCCGGATAAAAGCCAGAGATTTGATTATCGGCCTGATCGGTAATAATATAGGCCGAAGCGGTGTGTTGATTAGGTATTATTTTAATTTGGCTTAAATCAATTTTGTTTTTCTTAAGCCAAGCCTCGTATAAAATAAAATCCTTAGACCCAACGTGGGCTAAAATTGTCGGTCTTTGACCAAGCAAGGAAAGATTATAAGCAATGTTGCCAGCCGTGCCGCCAAAACTTTCCTTTAAGTCCTGAACTAAAAAAGAAACATTCAAAATATGCAGTTTATCCGGCAAAATCTGATCCTTAAAATAACCGGGGAAATCCATGATCCGGTCATAAGCAACCGAACCGGTGACTAAAATTTTTTGATTCATAATTTTAGGTTTTTTTGTTTTTATCCCCTCACCCCCAGCCCCTCTCCCCGCTTGAAGCGGGGAGAGGGTGTCCCGATGTTAAATCGGGACGGGTGAGGGGTCCAAAAAATTAAATATTAACTTAAGTCACTATCTTTATTACCTGGTAAAAATTCCTTTTGTTTATATAAATAACTTAGTTCATCTTCATTGGCATATTTCAAAATCGTTGTTTTCCAAAAATCATAAGGAAAATAACCGGCGTCAAATTTTATTGAATCTTTACTGTGCGGTTTTGATTTTTCAGCGATTGATTTATAATCAATTATTTCAAGGGGCTGAAAAATTGGATGGTTTTGTTTAATTAATTTTTCGGCACTCGGATAACGGCTGGCAAAATCGGAAAATAATTTAGTGTAAGATTCAAAGGGATTTGGCAAACGCCCGTATTCACTATCAACATTTTCAAACAAGGTATGATTACCGCCAAACGCTTCGTGCAAAGCTTCGCCAAAGGCATCAAATTTGTCAGCGAATTTTACCAACTGAGCCTCTGCACCTTTGAGATCTAAAAAATCGGAAAGCAGCTTTTGGTAGTTATAATCAGCAATCATTTCAGGAAATAACTCAGCCACTTTGGCAATCGCTAATCGCTCTCTTTGGTTTAACTCAATTTTTTGCTCGGCCGAAAGCTTTTGTTTATGACCAAATTCAAAATCACCCATAATAATTTCGTGATCATCGTGAACCAAAGCCATAATTTTGGCCTTGTTGCGATCTAGTGAATCACCAAAGGCCGCTTGAGCATACGGCAATAGTTCGCTTACCAACCAACAAACTTTTTTTGAATGGATTAATAAATCCGGCCGATAAAAAACAATTTGATAACTATCAAACCGCGTAATTTTTTGCAGCTGTTCTTGTCGATTTTTGAAATCAGAAAACAAAAAATCTAAATTTATATCACCGTCAGCCGTCATAAATATTATTCAATTGATTACTTTTAGTAAATTAACCTTTGCCGATCTTGGAAATAGTTTCAATCAAAACTCTCTTTACATTATTTACATTTTTTTCAAATATCTCTAAAATTTCTTCCCAAGTCACTGGCTTTTCATCTTTTTTCCAACAATCATAATCAGTTGACATAGCAATGGCCGCATAAGGAATACCGGCTTCATTAGCCAAAATCGCCTCGGGGGCAATACTCATATTAATTATATCACCGCCCCAGCTACGAAACATGTGTGATTCGGCTCGGGTGGAAAATCTAGGACCCTCAATTGTAACAACAGTCCCCTTGTCGTGATGGGCAATATTCAGCTTCTTGCAAGATTCAATTAATAATTTTCTTAAATCTTTGGAAAACGGATCAGCCATGGGTGTATGTTTGGCATTACCAGCCCCGCCGGGAAATTCTTCAAAAAAAGTCACAGCCCGATGCCGAGTAAAATCAATAAACTGGTCTGGAATTACTACGTGACCCCTGTTAATCTCTTGCCTTAAGCTACCACAGGCCGTAGTTGCGATAATATAATTGCAACCCTGATCTTTTAAGGCTTGAATATTGGCCCGAAAATTAACGGCCGTTGGCGGAATTTTGTGTTCTTTGCCGTGCCGGGCAATAATACAAACATCAATACCGTTTAACTTGCCACAAGTCAAAAGTGAAGTTGGCTTACCAAAGGGAGTATCAATTTCCAAATCTTTAAAATCACTTAAAAGTTTTGGATCATCTAGACCCGAACCGCCGATGATACCGATTTTTATTGCTTGATTTGACATATTTTAGAATTAGGAATATTGAATTATGAATTAGGAATAGTTTACCTTAATTCATGATTCTTAATTCATGATTCAATATTTTCGTTATCATAATCTATTAAAAAATGTACTGGATAATTCAACTCTGCCAATTTCTTAAGTCCGGGTAGAAACGACAAATTAATAATTACATCAATACCCACAATTTCTCCACCCATTTGTTTGACTAAATCAACGGTGGCCAATATCGTTCCACCAGTAGCTAATAAATCATCAATGATAATTACTTTTTCACCGGGTTTAATCGTATCTTGGTGCATTTCAATCGTATCAGGCTCATATTCTTTTTCATAACTTGCCTGCTTGGTCGCATAAGGTAATTTTCCTTTTTTACGAACCACTGATAAACCAGCGCCCAATTTATAAGCCACAACCGAAGCCAATAGAAAACCTCTGGCATCAATACCAACCACCTTTTCAATCCCCTTGCCTTCGTAGGGCTGGCACAATTCATCAATAATTTTTTTGAATGCCTCCTTGTCTTCAAAAAGCGTTGTTATGTCAAAAAATAAAATTCCGGGTTTGGGAAAATTGGGCACTTTGCGAATTTTTGAGTCCAAATATGCACGATCCATAACCTTAAATTAAGCTTTAAATTATAACTTAATTGTAGCCAAAAAAACCAATAAAAACAAGGCGAGAATTTTAACTTCGCCTTGTTAAATCTTATTAATTTTATAACCTGCCAATCTACTTCCTACCTTTCTGCTACCCTGGTATTAACAGTCATGATAAAGTAAAAAATCAGCCGGCCTATAAATCTAAGTACCTTTTCAATTCCCTTGGCGTGACTTCAGTTTTCTGTTCATCAATTTCTATGTTTTTAGCATCAATGAATCTATCTAAAGTATGTTTAGTAATTGAATTGATGATTATTTCATCTTTATTTAATTCATCAATCGCTTCTTGAAGCGAGCCTGGCAGGCTAGATATTTTTAACTCTTGCTTTCTGGTGCTGTCTAAATGATAGATATCTTCTTCAACTGCCTTAGACAACGGGATGTTATTTTCAATTCCGTCTAAACCGGCCTCTAAAATGGCGGCAAAAGCCAAATAAGGATTACACGACGGATCAGGCGATCGAAGTTCAACTCTGGTGGATTGCTCACGGCCGGGCGTAAACCGCGGGATTCGGATAAGGGCCGAACGATTCATTTGGGCCCAGCAAATATTAACCGGGGCTTCATAACCCGGAATCAATCTTTTGAACGAATTGGTAGTTGGGTTGGTTAAGGCCGTAAAACTTCGGCTATGTTTGAGTAATCCAGCAATAAACTGATAGGCAATCTTTGACAACTTGTAACCATTATTATCTTCGTAAAACAAATTATTACCTTTTTGGTCAAATAAGCTTAAGTGAACATGCATACCTGATCCATTAATGCCGGCAAATGGTTTTGGCATAAAGGTCGCATTAACACCATAGCTTTGCGCAATCGCCTTGATAGTAGTTTTCAAAGTAATAATATTGTCAGCAGTATTTAAGGCATCAGCATAACGAAAATCTATTTCATGCTGACCAACGGCTACCTCATGATGTCCAGCTTCAATTTTTATGTTTAACTCAGATGAAGCCTTTATTACATCTTCCCTAATTTTTGAAGCAACATCAAAAGGCGAGAAATCAAAATAGCCACCGTAATCATGAGGTACCGGAGCTAAATTACTGTCTTTCTGCAAAAGAAAAAATTCTAGTTCAGCGCCAACATTTAAAACATACCCTTTTTCTTCTGCCTTTTTCATGGCTTGGCGTAAAATGTAACGCGGGTCGCCGCTAAAGGGTTTTAAATCCGGCCCATAGACATCACAGATAATTCTCGCCGCCTTATTATCTTTTGTACTCCAAGGTAAAGTGCAATAAGTTTTTGCATCCGGCATTAGCAGCTGATCACTCTCGGCGATTCTAGCAAATCCTTCAATTGACGAACCATCAAACCAGATCCCTTTTTCCAAAGCCCCGGGCAACTGCTCGGTCGGAATAACGACATCTTTGGGTACGCCCAAAATATCGGTAAACTGCAAATGAATGTACTTAACATTGTCTTTTTCTACTTTTTCTAAAAGTGTTTCTTTGCTCATAGTTAATTGTTTCCGCCATAGGCGGAAATTGTTAATTGTTAAACTAAAAAAAGGCGTCAAATTAGAGGACGTCTTCGTCAAACTTCTGACACGCCGTTGTGTCATCTATATATTAGCATAACTGGAAAATTTTGCAAGGTTGAGATGTGGATATCTTAACCAAAACCCCTCACCCACTCAGTAAAACTTAAGTCCCTCTCCCCGCTTGAGGCGGGGAGAGGGTGGTCGCCTCGAGCTTGTCGAGAGGCGACCGGGTGAGGGGCCCTACTTGATCACTTCTTGGGCTAAAATAATCGCCTCAGCCACTTCTTTTAGCGACCGACGCTTATCCATACTTTTTTTAACTAAAAGCCGATGAGCCTCCTCTTCAGTCAAACCGCCGTTTTTCATCAAAATCGCCTTGGCCTTGTTAATCAATTTTTGGGTCTCCAAAGCTTCTTTTAAAACATTAGTTTCGGAAATCAATCTTGAGACTTCCAAAATTCCGCCGATTTGTTTAGCAATGGTTTCTAAAAAGCTGATTTCTTTTTTCTGATATTTTTTGGATTTTTTGTGCTGAACGTTAATGACGCCAATCACGCTGTTTTTAAAAATAATGGGTACGGATAAAAAACCTTCAAATTTATCTTCGGGTAAACTGGAAAACAATTTGAACCGCTTATCTTCATAAGCTTTGCTAAAAATTGCTACTGATTTTTTGGTTTCCGCTACCCAGCCGGTAATACCTTCACCAACTTTCATTTTAATCTTAGCTAAATTGGAATGATGCGGATTTTGTGAGGCTTTTAAAATTACTTCATCGCCAGAAATTAAATAAATAAAACAAGAATCAGCTTTGGTGATTTTACCAATAATTTTTGCAATATTATTCAAAATTTCTTTCAAATCAAAACCGTTGCCGATGGTATCAATAATCTCCTGCAAAATCGCTAAATTGTTTTTTACGTCTGAATTTTGATCCTTAGACATATCCTATTTTACTTTATTATATTGTTCAATCGCTTCATCGATAATTTTTATATCCTTAATTATTTTACTGGCTGGCTGCTGCTGATACCCCTTAATCCAGACGACGGCTTGACTGATATCATTAACAATGCAATCTGAGGTTGAATAAATAAACGGATTAACCCAATCTTTTATCAATTCACCCTCAAAAATAACATTTGATTTCCTATGGTGCGAATTTTTGGGTAAAACCACGACCACCGGCCTGGAAAAATACTTGGCAATTAATATTTCCTGTGCGGTTCCTACTCCTAATTTCTCTTCAGCATAAACTACCACCAAATCGGAATTCTTGATTATATCTGAATCATGGCCAAAAGTTATAAATGGCCTTGTCTCGTCCAGCCATTGATCGCCGTAAAAAAATTCGGCATTCTTAATCTTAGCCAATTCAGTTTTATACTTGACTTTCCAATCCTGCCAATTTTTTCTAGCCTTATCACCTTTTGGGATAGGGCCAATTAGACAAATCTTGAAAGACATATTTAATTACTGTTTACTATCAACCATAAACTACAAACTATTTACTATAAGCTAACAGCTAAAAGCTCTTAAACCACGCCACCGTTTCTTTAATTCCCTCTTCTAGTTTCACTTGTGGCTGCCAACCCAACTCGGTTTTAACTTTGCTGTAATCCAAACAACTTCTTTGCTGCTCGCCGGGTTTGGCCGGTCCGTGAGTGATTTCAATGTTATCTTTGATATTATTTTTAATTAATTCAGCCAGCTGATTAACATCAGTTTCAACACTGGTACCAATGTTATAAGTATCAATCTTGGCCGATTCCAAGGCCAACATATTAGCCAAAACCACATCACCAACATATACGTAATCCCGCGTTTGCTTACCATCTCCCCAAATTGTTGGCGACTTTTTCTTCAATAGCTGGTCGCAAAAAATCGCTACCACACCAGCTTCACCTTTGGCATTTTGGCGCGGACCATAAACATTGGCATAGCGCAAGATAACATAAGGTAAGCCAAAAATTTGATGATAATAATACAAATATTTCTCAATTGCTAGCTTGGCAATCCCGTAGGGTGAGATTGGTTTTTCCAAATAAGTTTCGGGCGTGGGAATCGTTTCGGCTTCGCCATAAATCGCGCCACCAGTTGAAGAAAAAATTATTTTTTTTACCCCAAAATTTTTACAATTTTCTAAAAGATTAATTGAACCTAAAATGTTTTGTTCAGCGTCCCAAACCGGATCAGCGACTGACTTTCTGACATCAATTTGCGCCGCTAGGTGAAAAACTATTTCGGGTTTTTGTTCATTAAAAATATCAGCCAATTTTTTATCGGTTAAATCAAGCTTAAAAAATTTGGCTTTTGGGTTTAAATTATTCTTGTTGCCAGTTGATAGATTATCAACGACCAAGACTTCGTGATCTTTGGCAATCAAAGCGTCAACTATATGGCTGCCGATAAAACCTGCGCCGCCGGTGACTAGAGTTTTCATATTTTAGCTTCTTAGCTTATTAGCTTCTTAGCTTATTAGGGAACTAAAAAGCTAAAAAGCTACCACCTAAAAAGCGGCTACAAAACTTTTCTAAAATATTCTATCGTCTTTCCCAGCCCTTCTTGCAGCTGCACTGTCGGCTCCCAGCCCAACTTCTCTTTTGCCAAACTGATATCCGGCTTTCTCTGCTTTGGATCATCTTGTGGTAATTCTTTATAAATAATTTTATTTTTACTACCAGCCAAACTAATTACCATTTCTGCCAATTGTTTAATCGTAAATTCACCCGGATTACCTAAATTAACCGGTCCGGTCCAACCGTCAGACTCCATCATGGTGTATAAGCCCAAAACTAAATCGGAAACAAAACAAAACGACCGGGTTTGGCTACCATCACCATAAATTGTAATATCCTGGCCCTTTAAAGCTTGAACGATAAAATTAGACACTACTCGGCCATCATCCCAAGACATATTCGGACCGTAAGTGTTAAAAATACGAGCGACTTTAACTGGAATCTTATCTTGCCGATGATAATCAAAAAATAAAGTTTCAGCGCAGCGCTTGCCTTCATCATAACAAGCCCGCGGGCCGATTGGATTAACATTACCATTATAACTTTCGGGCTGAGGGTGAACATTGGGATCACCATAAACTTCAGAAGTTGAGGCTTGTAAAACCTTTATACCGCCACCAAGTTCTTTGGAAAGCTCCAAACAATTAATCGCTCCCAAAACATTGGTTTTGACCGTTTCCACCGGCGTTCTCTGATAGTGCACGGGTGAAGCCGGGCAGGCGAGGTTGTAAATTTGATCAACGGCAACATTAAAAGGTTTGGTCACGTCATGCTCCAAAAGTTCAAAATTAAGATTATTCAATAAGCCCTCAATATTACGTTTTTGACCAGTAAAAAAATTATCCAGACAGACAACCTGGTTTCCTTTAGCTATTAAGAATTGACAGAGATGCGAACCAATAAACCCCGCACCACCAGTGACTAGAATTTTCATAATCAATAGAAATCAGAGAGCAGATGTTAGAAATCAGACCAAAACCTATCGCTGATTTCTATTCTCTGTTTTCTGTTCTCTGTTTATGTATTTTAAATACGATTTAACGAATTCGTCAAGCCCCCCGTCTAAAACCGAATCCGGATCAGTAGTCTCAAAGTCAGTCCGATGGTCTTTAACTAGCTTGTAGGGCTGTAAGACGTATGAACGAATTTGATTGCCCCATTCAGCGGACAACACCTCTCCCCTAATTTCAGCCAGCTCCTTGCCCTTAGCGGCCTCCAATAGCTTCACCAACTTAGCTTGCAATAGCTTCATGGCAATCTTTTTGTTCTGAACCTGTGAACGCTCACTTTGTGATTTAACCACTACCCCGCTTGGCAAATGAGTAATCCTTACAGCCGAATCAGTGGTATTAACACTTTGACCGCCGTGGCCGCCGGAACGAAAAACATCAATTTTTAAATCTTCAGACTTAATTGCTAACTCTTCGGCATCGGCCAAAACCGGCATTACTTCAACCAAGGCAAAAGAGGTGTGACGCATTTTTTCCGCGTCAAAGGGCGAAATTCTTACCAAACGATGAACCCCGGCTTCTGATTTCAAATTACCATAAGCGTAATAACCAGAAATTTCTGCTGTCACGCTTTTAATACCGGCTTCCTGGCCCTTGGTTTCATCAACAATTTTTACCGAAAAATTTTTATTTTCACAAAAGCGTAAATACATGCGCAAAAGCATTTGCGCCCAATCTTGAGCTTCGGTGCCACCAGTACCAGCATGAATGGATAAAATCGCATCATGGCTGTCGTACTTAGCAGAAAACAAAACAAAAAACTCTAATTTTTCAAAAGTTTTAGTTAAATTATCAACTTCCTTGGTCAATTCTTTTTCTAGCGTTACCTCATTTTCTTTTTGGGCTTCTTTAGCCAATTCTAAGTTGTCATCAATTCTTTTGGTAATACTTTCCCATTGTTCAACCACCGACTTTAAATTTTCGCACTTCTGGCTGACCGTCTTGGCTTGCTGTTGATTTTGCCAAAAATCTGGCTGGTTGATTTCTGATTCTAATTTTTTGATTTCACGTTTCAGACCAGCCAGGTCAAAGTAACCTCCGAACGGCTGCCACTTTAGTTTTCAGCTCACTTAAATTTTGAATAATTTCTTTCATCTTGTTAATTCAAATATAAACTATAATATTTTAGCGACTAACACACCCAGAGCTACGATCAAAGGTCATGGCTGTACCAGCATTATCACAAAGACAAAAATTGCCTAATTGATTACGGTACCACTGCCCGCCAGTATTTTGGCACAAACCTTTTTGCTGAGTAAGTGAAGCAGCAGTTTGACGTGAAACCCGGTGGCAACTCTTAAAAACCATTTCTTTACAGTCTATACAGGCCGGCTGATAAATTCCTTCACAAAAATCATTCAAAAAACACTCCTTCTCGTCCAAAATATTACCACAAATGGCCAAACTGGCTGAATAATGATTAACCAAAGCATCAACTTGCTGGCGGTAAAGAACTGCAAAAGTAACTCCAATCATAGCAACAATGACAAAGATGGAAAAAATAATAATGGTTCTTTTTGACATATTATTAAAATTATTAACTAACGTTTCAAAATTGATACAAAAATCTTTTTAAATTTATTTTGTTTCCAGATTCAATTTCAATCCCCTCTTTTTTTAAAAGTGATAACTTCTTTTTGCTCCCCGCGACATAACCCCCGACTTGGCCGCTTGATTTAACTACGCGATGACAAGGAATTTTTACCAGACAGGTATTCTTATTTAAGGCATTGCCAACCGCCCTGGCCGCCTTGGGTCGATTTAAAACTTCGGCCAACAATTTATAAGTTACAACCTTACCTTGAGGAATTAATTTTACCTTATTTAATACCTGATTTTGAAAAGACTCTAATTTTTTAGCTTTGATCGGCATACTACCTTTTAAGTTGCTGTTGCAGTTGTTCAAGACTATTGATACCGGCTGACTGCGAACCCAAAAGCTGCTGATACGAATCAATTGTCTGTTTTAATAAGGGCGGCAAAAAATAAATTCCCAAAATTGTTGGCACGACAATAATTAAAATTTTTACTACTGTCCAAACTCGTTGCCAGGCAATCCAGCGCCGCAAAGCCAAAACTGCCTCCTTAGTCTCTAAAGAAACTTTTAAATTTTGCTGCAAAAGCTGCTCTAGCTCATCAATTCTTGGTTGGTTGGACTGATTATTTTCTTCTGCCATATTAATTTTTCATTCCTTGTACTCTAATAATTATACAATATTTTACCAAATTTAGCCAAACAAAAAAGAACTTAAATTTAAGTCCTCTTTTGTTTATAAATTCATTGATTGATTATAGTTTTTACAGCTATCTGTCGTCTAGTGGCTAAAAATAAAACCGCTTCATATGCGCCAAACAAGGCTCCGGTGTAAACTAAATCGCTTAGCAAAGTGGCCCTAAAAAACGGCAAAGCCGCAATAAAACAATGACTCAAGCCGGCTAAATTTTTGGCATACCAAGGAGAAAATTGCCAAACCGCTAAGTTAGTAACGGCAAAAAACAAAACTGAGGCAAAAACACTGGCGGCAAATATTGTCTCAAAACTCTTATATTTTTTCAACTGGCTGGCCAAAAGACCAATTATCAAATAACTGCCATAGACTGCTGCCATTAACGGCCAAGAATAAAAACCAATAAAAAAATCGCCAATTAGCATTGTCAGAGCCAAAACTGGCAAAACATACTTTCGACCCAAATAAAACCCAGCAAACAAAGAAATGGCCGCAATCGGCGCAAAATTGCCAACGTGAGGCAATAACCGGCAAACAATTCCCAAAGCCACCAAAAAAATAGCGGCAATAATTTTAGTTCTTGTGTCCATATAATTTTTAATGCTTTATTAAATTAAATTGGTTAGAAACATATTTCCACTCAACAATATCACCGTTCTTTAAACTATAATTGCTGGCCCCGGTTTCAGCGTAGATGTTGTCAACCCAATAATGCCAAAACTGGTTGGTCTTGTCGCTATTGGTATATTTGTTGATTGATTCAACCAAGACTCCTAATTCCTTGCCATAATCTTTGGTTTTAAATTCTAAGTTACTGTCCGTTGTCACCTTCTTTAGTAAATCTAAAACCGTTGCCTGGTTGGTCAAAGCCACATTGTTAAAAGTTTGCACCTGGCCATCGCCAAAATCAAGCATTAAATTAACCTTGATCTCCTGCTCTAATTGAGCTTGATTAACCGACGGTAAATTGATTGGCGGTGTCCAAAGGCCTTTTTGGCCGACATAAACCCCACCACAAAAAATCGCAGCTAAAATGATGATTTTGATTAATAATTTCATTTAAACTTTGGGGTTATTTTTTAAATCCTTAATTTTTCTATTCTTTAATAATTTTACTCCAAAAATAGCAACCAGACAAGCTACAACTAATACTCCAACCAAGTACCAAATCCACCAACCACAGCTAACAATTGTGATTGGAATTTTTACGCCCGAAGCAGCAGCCAATCCCGCGTTAGCCAAAGGGTGGGCCACCACTGAAATATTAGTATTAAATCGGCCTGGATTTTTTAGATTAACTTTTACTTTAACAATTTGGCTGCCATCGGGCTCAAGCCGAAAATCAGTTGGTTCCAATTTGAGCTCTCGCTGCAAGCCGTCAGGATAAATCTCATAGCGAGCGGGCTCTTGGGAAATATTGACCACTAAAAATTCGCTTATCACTTCCCGGCCAGTAATGGCTAAGATATTAATTTCTTTAGGTTTTACGCCAACGCCAATAGCTTGAGCTTGGTTGGCTAAAAATAGACAGACTAAAGTCATTGTTACCCAACCAAGCTTTTTAATGGGATTATATCTTACCATAAATGATTATTGCGCTTGGGCCCAAAAAATTAATTCACCAGTCTTAATCCCCGAACCAATGTAATTACTAGGAATGGTTAAGCTGACAGTCTCGGCTTGATTAGTCAGGCTGGCCAAATCCAAGCTATAGCTTGACCAAATTTTACTACCAACCTGCAAACCAGAAAGAAATACTGAATCACCGCTGACCGATGAGGTAATCTTTAGATTAACCGTTCCGGCATTATTTAAAGTTACAGTCTGGCTAGCTGATTTGCCTGGCTGTAATTTACCGAAGCTAAGCTGACTGGGAGTAACTTCAAATATAATTGAATCACCGGCAATTTGGCCACGGCCGCCCTGATCAACTTCCACCTGCAGACCGATATTTTGTGAAACTCCGCTGCCAACTGCCACGACCTGCTGGTTACTGCGAATATAATTAGATTTTTGCGCATACAAAGTATAATAGCCATCCGGTAAAGTTAAGGTAATCTGGCCTTGGGCATCAGTCTGATACTCCTGGTCTGCACCAAAAACTGTTGCTTGAGCCAATGGCTGCCAGCCTTGGTTATAATACTCAACTGTTGCCGTTACGGTCTGGCCGGATTCCGGTTGATTATCATTAACAGTAATTCTTGTTGCTCGGTCAAAATCAGGATAAGCTGGTGAGCTGGTATCCGGGTCATAATAAATCAAAATTTCATCACCAATTTTTAGCTGGTACTGTTCCAGGCCATCATTGGTTGTTTGGTTGTTAATCAAATACATCCAATAAGCCGGATTATTATTGCCAATCCCGGCGATTGAATCAAGAAAAAATGTCCCCCAGTCGCGATTACCAGTGAAAGTATAGTTACAAACACTTTGACCAGACACTAATAAATCATAAGCCGTAGCCCCACTGGAAAAATATTTATCACAAATCGCACCCTGGGGGCCTTCAATCCTCAATAAATAATCACCGGTTTCAGTTTGCTGATTTTCTTGACCACTGCCCGAAAAATGGCTTAAAGGCAAAGTCTTTTCTGACAAAGCAATAACTGCGTCTTGCGTGGCCATTAAATTAGCAGTCTTGTTTGCCGCGGTTCGGCCAAACGAACCATCATTATTTTTTAATGACTGAATATAAGCAATCGGATTGTTTCCACCTTTCTGCCATAAAGCTGGGCTTTGACCGACTTTTCTAATGGCCCAAACCACCCAGCTGGTAGAATCAACATCGGATTCATTACCCGCAGCCCAACCCCAGCCGCCATCACCATTTTGAGCTAAGGCCAAATAAGCCAAAGCTTTGCTAATCGCGGCATTATCAGAACTGACTCCAGCTTCAATTAACGAAATAGTAATTATAGCTGTACTATTAGTATCGCTGATAACACCAACATTATAACCCCAGCCACCATCAGTATTTTGTTTGGTTAATAAATAACTCTTGGTTTGAGAAATCTCTTGACTGCTAGCGGCTAAACCCGCGGCTGATAATCCTAGAATGCCGAAGCTGTCATCCATTAACATTTGAGCATCACCAATTTGACCATCGGCGTAAAAATTCTTAAGTTGGCTGACGTAATCAACATTACCAAAAGTGTAAGGATTTTGGTTCAAAGCGGTTACGGCCAAAATGGTTTTAGCGTAATCCAGTGGCGTATTATTGCTGGATTTCAAATGGTTGCTAGCAATATCACTAGCCGAAGCGGCAGCCAAAGCCATAGTTACCCAAGGCGTTTGGCCAGAGGCCTTTAAATAAGTGACTGAATCTGAACTGACGTCGGCAGCCACTAGCACTGGCTGAATTAAAATCGCCAGACTGCAAGCCACCAACAAAAAAGTTTTGATTTTGCTTTTCATAAACAAAAATCTCCCTTTTCGAGGGAGCGGTTAGATCATCCATTTTAAAAACGGACGGCCACCGACTCTTAATCTCGAAGAGTTTAGTGAATTAATTAAGCTTTGATTTTAGCGACCTGACTTAGTTGAGTGCAGCATCACCCCTCGATAACTCGGGGTAATTTTTCGTTGCACTCAAAATCACAGTTGCGGACCAGTGGAGGGTTTACACCTCACTTCGTAAAACTAAAGCTTTTTGTCAACGCTATCGTATAGGCTAATTAGAATATTAGAACTTTTTAATTACCCATATCGCAATAGCACTTCATCCCGACCGCCGAAGCTCGAGCATAGCGAGAGCGTAGGCGGGTTAAGGTAATACCATTTTAAACCTCTAAATTTTTACTGTCAAACTTTTCTGTGGATAAAAACAGAAAATGGAAATCAGTGATCAGAAATCAGGCGCATAGCCAATGACTGATGACTGTTCTCTAGTTTCTAGTCCTCTATCCCCCTTCTGGCCACCAACCCCTGCTGATATGGGTGCTTAATTTCTTTCATTTCCGTCACATAATCAGCCAATTTAATTATTTCTGATGCTGCCTTGCGGCCAGTCAAAACTAATTCCACTGACTTAGGTTTGTTTTTGATCAACTTAATAATTTCTGGCACCGAAATCAATTTAAAAAAACTGGCCAAAAATATTTCATCCAAAATTACCAGATTAAATTTAGAACTTTTTAAAATTTTCTTGCAAAATTTCAAAGCTTTTTTAGCTTCAACTTTATCATTGGGTTTACCTAAGCCATAAATAAAAGTTTTTTGGCCAAAGCGCTTGACTGTAATTTCCGGCAGTTTCTTTAAACTGTTTAACTCGCTGTAATCCTGGGCTTTAAGAAATTGAACAATATACACTTTAAAACCCGCACCTACAGCGCGCAAAGCCAAACCTAAGGCGGCTGTGGTTTTACCCTTACCATTGCCAGTATAAATATGAATTTTGCCTAAATTGCTTTTCATAAATCTTCTTCGGTCATTACCTTAATACCATTTTGCAAAAGCAAGGCGGCTAAAACCCCATTGCCTTCAACTAAAGTCCGGGAAAAATTTCCATCATAAGTTTTGCCGTGGCCACAAGAGGGACTTTTAGCTTTTAATATTGCTAAAGTTGCGCCAGTTAGCTTGGCGATTTGCAAAACTTCTTGGGCACCTTTAATAAACTCACCAGAAACATCCGTACCGTCCGGTTCCACGACTTTTACCTCCCCGATTAATACTCTATCACCCTGACCACCGTTAATTTCGGCTCCGGGCCGTGGAGTACTTTGGCCGCCATAAATTTCGGGGCAAACGGGAATAAAATTTTTATCTTTAACAAAATCTAAAACCTTCTGATTAAGTCGATTACCACCCTTATAATCACAGTTTACACCTAACAGGCAGGCGCTAACTAAAATTGTTGGTTCTTTTGCCATAATCCCATTATAAATCAATCCTTTGCCGTTGACAAAGTATTCCTCATTGTGCTAAAAACAAGATGGCAAAAGAGATAGTCTCTGGCGCCATTGAACACTACAATTGGCTTTATTTGCTTTAGAGCAAAAAAAGCCGGCTTCTTTTTTCGAAGAGAAGTGCACAGCTGCTTTAGAGCAGCGCCTGCTTTAGCAGGAAAAGGATAAAGATAATGGGAGAAGATAGAAAAAATCTGACAGAAGCATTGATATTCCAAGCGGTAGAAAAACTGTTTGGACAGTCAACACTTACATTGCTAAAGGAACTTCAAGATTCTGCTGAGATGTGCCGGCAAATTGAGGCCATTGTTATGGCCGAATACAAAAAACCGGCCAACCAGGTAGAAATGCTTTGGCTACTGCTTCGTTTGACTGAATACAAAGTGCTGTTGGCGGCGGTGTCACCTACCACAGCTTCCGGTGATGATAACCAACTGAAAAGTAACTGTGGCCTGGCTGTATTAAACAAAGCCATTGAAATTCTTGGCTACAAAAATTTGCGGGCAGCAGCAGTCGGAGAAATGCTTTACCACATGGCGGTAATCTGTATCTTCAACCATGACTTGGAAATGAGCCTTGGTTTCTTCAAAGTTATCGTCAATTTCAATTTCAGTTCGGGCGGTGATTTAGATACGGAAATAGCCAACGCCATCCGGTTGGCAATAGTCAATAAAAATTCGACAGAAAAAATACCTTTGCCTCGTCTCCTCTGCTATTCTCAGATGCTTATGAACCAGGCGGCGGCGCAGACAGAGGCTGACAAAGTTAAGCGGGCAAGACCGCTGCTGAAAGTTTTACTTCATGCCATTATCAATACCCTGGATTTGCCAGAGCTTCTCTGTGCTGCTGAAATCTTGAAGTTGCTGACGGTAACTAAAGAAAATCAAAAACAAGGTTTGGAATTTCTCAGGGCACTTATGCCGGTCTTGGTTACGGCAGCGGAAGCTGAGTAGAAAAATGGCTAAAGCAAAACCAAAACATTTTGCCCCATCACCATTTCGCCATCAAAGACCACGGCATCTGCCATTTGTGCAATGGTATGATAAGCGCTGGCGATTATTATGAAGGTAATGTCTTTGTTGAAATTGTCAGCCAAAGAGGCAGGCGAAAGAAAAAAGAAATAAGGGTAATAAAAACCCACTTTCCGTGCCCTGACGAACTAGACGAAATGGAAAAAGAAGCCGCCCAAGAACGCCAAGAGGAAAATGGTTTTCAAGGCGAAATTTTTCAGTTAGCTGCCTAAAATGATTTAGGTGGCTTTTTTTATTATTAAAAAGCAAATCCCCGCCTAGAGGGACCTGCTTTCGTGTTTGTTAGTTAAACTTTAACTTAAGCCGCAAAGTTATTCACAGAGCAGTTTAAGCTATTTATATTATACCAAAAATACCATGATTAAAAAAGAAGAGGGGCAAGACCGTGCAAAAACGACCTGCCCCTGATAAAAATACCCTCCAAAAATTGCGGCGGACCAAAGACCAAAACTACGAAAGGAACCAGGGTCCAAAGCCCTAGATGTAACTACTGCACGAGGCTGAACCCCACTTGGCACTGACATGGTCGACGCTACTGTAGTAGAGCCTGGGCTCACCGCCGCCGCGACACAGGTTGGGCACCTTGCCAGCGTCCTTAAACCGCGAACCAGTAGCATCAACGTTGTGCCGCGCGAGAACATCTGTATGGATGTCCAGAGCAATGGCGCCGGTTGCGATAACGCGCAGACGGCCTTGGTCCTCGATAATGGTTTTTTCGTCTTCCGGGGTAGTTTTGTCGGTGCAGAACTGCTGGCCGTCTTCCACGTCAGTCAGCCACCAGGCGATGCCTTCAGGCAATTCCACTTCGTCGGTGATCTCGTCGTCGGTCAGGTAGTTGGTGCCATCATTGCCTATGTACTTGGCCATCAGCATTTGCACACTGGCGGTCAGAAAGTCCTTGCTGATGGCGGCAAGTATTGGCAGATGGGTACCGATGATCGGCACGTTCGCGACCTTGGCAATCGCCGCTTCTCGTTTGGACTCAAGGCAGGTGACAATCGCGTCAATCTGTTCTTGCGTGACCTTGCCTTTTGCGACGAGCTCGCCGAGCCGCTGCCGCAGACAGGCGACCTGCTCGTTGGCCATGGCCAGCAATTCCTCGGCTGTGTAGACCTTGTGCTTGCCGACCAACCCTTCCTTGATCTTTCCGAGAACTTCATCAACCTTGTCCGGCGGTACGTTGATCAGGACATCAACTGCCTCGTTCACAACCTTCCTCATGTCCATGTTTGTTTCTCCCTTCGGAAACCTATGTTTGCCACTGCTCTCCGTGGCTCGAGATTTTCTCTGAATTTCAACAATATTGGTACTAAAACAATAACATGATAATATATCATTTATTAAACCAAATGTCAATAATAAAATACCTAAAAATAAACTCCCGCCTAGAGGAGCTTATTTTTTGAACTTATATCCAGTTAATTAGACTGCTATACCAAATGAGAATAAACTTACCTACTGCTTTTTCTATACCAAATTAACCGCATTTAGAAAAACCACAAGATCGGCACTTCAAACAGCCTTCGGAAATCTCTAAAATATTGCCGCATTCCGGACATTCCGGCGCCGTACCAAAATCCGCAATATCACGCTTAATATTTAAGCCATTGCCATTATGAGAAACTGGCGCTGGATCTGGCGCTGGTTTAGCCATCGCCTCTTTAGTCACCTGATCAGCCGAATGAAATTCTAAACCCAACTTGGGCTGATTTTGAGTGATATGACGCTCTAAAATTTGAGCAATGGCGTCAGGCAGGGACAAAACCATTCCACCCTCAGTCCAAGACGGCATCGGCCCTCTAATCCCTTTAATTTGCTTAATTACCTCTTCTGGCGGAATTCCGGCGCGCAAAGCTAGCGACAGCAAACGGCAGACCGCTTCTGACTTGGCCGAAAAGAATCCACCGGCCTTGCCAATTGTGGCAAAAACCTCAAATGGCCGGCCTTGCTCATCGTCATTAATGGTGGTAAATAAATCACCATAGGAGGTAGTAATTTTATAGGTAGTTCCCCGCATTGCTGCTGGCCGTTCTCGTTTATAAAAAGGTTGGGCCACAACTGGCTTTTCTTCCTTTGATTGGTGGGATTTACCAGTGGTTAGAACTTGGACTTCCCGGCTGCCATCACGATAGATCGTTACTCCCTTGCAGCCGGTTTCATAAGCCAATAAATAAGCCTTGGCAATATCTTCTTTAGTAGCGGTATGAGAAAAATTAATTGTTTTGGAAACAGCATTATCAATATGTTTTTGAAAAGCCGCCTGCATCCGAATATGCCATTCCGGACTAATATCGTGAGCCGTGGTAAAAATTCTTTTTATATCATCGGGTATTTCGGCCAAATCTTTAATTGATCCGGCTTCCGAAATTTTTTCCATCAATTCTTTTGAATAAAATCCTCGCTCTTTGGCAATTTGCTCAAAGTAAGGATTAACTTCAACCAATTCCACCCAATCATCACCCTTTTTGCCGATATGAGATTTACGAACATAGGCCAGGGCAAATAACGGTTCAATGCCGGAAGAACAAGAAGCAATAATGCTCAAGGTGCCGGTTGGCGCAATTGTCGTTCGGGTGGCATTGCGAATACCTTCGCTTTCTGAAGTATCGTAAATACTACCTTCAAAGTTAGGAAAGACGCCTTTTTCTTTGGCCAAAGCCACCGAAGCTTTGTCAGCCTCTTGTTTGATAAATCGCATTACTCTTTCGGCTAAATCAATGGCTCTTTGGCTATTGTAAGGAATTCCTAATTGAATTAACATATCGGCCCAACCCATAATGCCTAAACCAATCTTTCGGTTATTGCGAGACATTTCCCCAATTTCTTTGACCGGATATCGGTTCATGTCAATTACATCATCTAAAAATTGAACCGCAATCTTTACTAATTCACCCAAGCGTTCAAAATCAATCTTGCCTTCCAAAACGAAATTGGCTAAATTGATTGAACCCAAATTGCAAGATTCAAAAGGCAGTAACGGCTGCTCGCCACAAGGATTTGTACTTTCAATCTTGCCAATATGAGGAGTAGGATTGAACTTATTTATTGTATCAATAAAAATTACTCCCGGATCACCATTTTTCCAGGCGTGCTCAACAATTTTGTCCCAAACTTCCTTGGCTTTTAGCTTAAAAGCCAGCTGACCATCGTGAGGATTGATCAAATCATACTCTTCGTCACGGTCCAAGGCTTCCATAAACCGGTCAGTAATAGCAACTGACAAATTAAAATTATTCAATTTATCATTATCTTCTTTAGCGTTAATGAATTCTAAAATGTCTGGATGATCTACCCGTAAAATACCCATGTTCGCTCCCCGCCGAGTGCCGCCTTGCTTGATCGTATCGGTTGCTGCATCAAAAACCCGCATAAAAGAAATCGGACCGGAAGCTAAACCGTTGGTCGTTTTGACCACGTCTTTGGCCGGACGCAAACGAGAAAATGAAAAACCAGTGCCACCGCCTGATTTGTGAATTAAAGCCGTCTGTTTAATCGCTTCAAAAATATCTTCCATTGAATCACCAACGGGTAAAACAAAACAAGCTGATAATTGGCCTAAATCCGTGCCCGCCCCGGAAAAAGTCGGACTATTGGGTAAAAAATCCAAATTGACCATGATTTCCAAAAAGGCCCGCTCCAATTCTTCCTTCTTCTCTTTGGATAAATTATACTTGTCTTCGGCTTTAACAATAAAACTTGATACCCGCTTAAACATTTCCATTGGTTTTTCCACCACTTTGCCGTTTTCATCCTTTTGCAAATAGCGGCTTTCTAAAACCTTCAAAGCATTTTTCGTTAATTTCAGTTTTGGCTCACCAACTCCAAAAATCATAAATATTTATAATTACTTAATCTTTAATTGAGTGAACAAAAAATAAGACAATTGGTGCCTTATTAAAAATTTTTAACCAACCACACTTTTATTTTTCTTTTCTGAAACTTATTTTATTTTTGATTTTTTGTTCCTACTTAATATTTTACTACTTCGTCTTTTTAAAAACAAGCTGGGCAAAACTGCCAAAATAAAGGGTTATTTTACTTCATCTTTTTCCGGCTAAAGGCGGCGGGCAGGCCCGCCGAAATCACCAAAATCCAAACCTACTTCATTTTTTTCCGGATGAAGGCGGGAATATCTAGCTCCTCCTCCTCGGGTGTTTTGTCAACTTCTTTAGCAAATACTTTTTTGACAATTTTTCTGGGCAGCCTGGTGATTTCTTCTTCTGACCGACGATTTTTAGCTTCAATAAACTCACTGGGCGTATAAGCTGATTCTTTGGTCGCTACACTTTCGGCCATATTGGCATTGCTGCGCGTTTCCCGACCAGAAAAACCAGTGGCAATAACTGTAATTTTTATTTCATCCTTCATGTTTTCGTCAATAACCGCACCAAAAATAATTTTGGCGCCCGGATCGGCTGACTGGGTAATAATTTTAGCCGCCTCATTAACTTCATACATGCCCAAATCTGCACCACCAACAACTGTAAACAAAATCCCCTTGGCCCCATCAATTGAAAGCTCAAGTAACGGGCTAGAAATTGCGGCTTTAGCTGCCTGAGTGGCCCGATTTTCACCGCTGCCTTGACCAATACCCATTAAAGCCGAGCCGGTTTCTTGCATAATCGTTTTGACATCGGCAAAATCAACATTAATCAAACCCGGCATGGTAATAATTTCAGCAATGCCTTGCACGCCCTGTTTTAATATTTCATCACAAATTTTAAAAGCTTCTAATAAAGATGTTTTTTTATCAATAATTTGCAATAATCGGTCATTGGGAATCGTGACAATAGCATCAACTTTGTCTTTCAAGCTGTTATACCCTCTTTCGGCAATATCGCGCCGTTGGGCACCTTCAAACGAAAAAGGCTTGGTCACCACCGCTACGGTCAAAGCTCCGGCTTCTTTAGCCATATTGGCAATCACCGGCGCTGCACCGGTACCGGTACCACCACCCAAACCACAGGTAATAAAAACCATGTCCGCTCCTTTAAGCAAGTCACGAATTTCACTTTGGCTTTCTTCGGCTGCCTTGTTACCAACTTCCGGATTCATTCCTGCCCCCAAGCCGCGAGTTGTCATTTTACCGATATGCAGCTTGGTATTGGCTTGAGAATGATGCAGGGCTTGAACATCAGTATTAATTGCCAAAAAATCCACTCCTTTAATCCTGGATTGGACCATTCGATTAATAGCAGCACCACCCGAACCGCCAACACCAACTACTTTGATTTTGGCAAAAGTTTCAATTTCTGGTTTGATTTCGGCCATAGAATTAGGCTTTATCTTTTTTATACTCAAATCCTCCTTAAATTTATAAATAAATTATCTTTTAAACCCCTTAAATTTACCAAACAACCCTTTTAGGTTAGGTAAATAATTAAAAATTTTACCAAAACCGTTTTGACTTTGCTGGCCCTGAAGCTGACTGCCCCAAACCACTAGCCCAACAGCTGTTGAAAATGCCGGATCATTGACCTTGTCAATTGCACTGGTAATACTTAATGGCCGGCTTAGGCTGGCGGGTAATCGTAAACGGATCTTAGCGGCTTCAACCAGATTAGTCAGCTTGGATCCGCCGCCGGTTAAAACGACTCCCGCGGGTAGCTTACCACTTTTGTCTATCTTTTTCAACTCGGTATCAATCTTGTCAAAAATTTCTTCAACCCTGGCCTCAATGATTTCGGCAATATACTTTTTAGACACAAAATTGCTCTCTTTTCCTTCCAATTCACCAATATCAATCTCGTCACGTTTACCAATTCCT
The DNA here is from genome assembly GCA_041649675.1 of Patescibacteria group bacterium. Lineage (GTDB taxonomy): Bacteria > Patescibacteriota > Patescibacteriia > Buchananbacterales > UBA6539 > JBAYJS01. The sequence goes on from JBAZMQ010000002.1 coordinate 73,574, forward strand.
TCGGCAATTGCCGAGCCATATTCCAATTTTATTTTTTCCGCCGTATCAATTGGAATTCTTAAACCAATGGCAATGTCAGAAGTGATGTGATCAGAACCAACCGGTAAAACTGCTGTATGTAAAATATCGCCTTCTTCGAAAACCGCTAAACTGGTAGTTGAACCGCCGATATTAATTACGACTACTCCCAATTCCTTTTGCCGATTAGTTAAAACTGCTTCAGCAGTAGCCAAAATTGAAAGGACTAAATCATTAATATGAATATGGGGCCGGTAAACTGCCTTGGTTAAATTCTTTATTTGTGAACTTAAGCCCTGAATAATTTGTGTATCCACCTCTAACCGTACGCCAGTCATGCCTAAAGGATCTTTAATTCCACTTTGGCCATCAACGGTAAAACCTTTAGGAATAACATGTAAAATTTCGTAGTTAGGCGGCGTGGCCACTGTCCGGGCCGCTTCTATTGCCCGCTCAATATCATCTTCAGAAATTTCACCATCAGAACGAGCCACCGCTACCACTCCCCGGCTCTCTTGGGAAATTATATGACTACCGGATATTCCTACCCAGGCGCTATCAATTGGTACCCCAACCATTCTTTCGGCTTTTTCCAAACAAGCGGAAATCGAAGAAACCGCATCTTCAATGCTACTGATTATCCCTTTACTAATACCTTCAGCGGCTACTTCCGCTGAACCAATAATATGAATTTTACCTTGTTGGTCGGAAACATTTTGCCCCACCACCAGCCTAATAGCGGTTGAACCAATGTCCAAACCAGAAATGATTTCTTGCTCAGCCATAATTTTTAGACTCTTTCAAATATATAAGATATTTTAACATAAAAGTAATAAACCGACAACTCCTTTACCTGTTGATTAACCCTAACGGACAAGGATTTTCTCTTCTAGGCGTTGCATCACCTTTTTTGGCTTGGGCTTTTGGTGGTCATAGCCTAAAAGGTGCAAAAAACCGTGAATCAAAAGCATTTCTAACTCTAAATTTACGGAGTGACCTAAAGCTTTTGCCTGCTTGCAGGCCCTTGAATAACAAATTACAATTTCACCCAAATAATTAGCTGACAGCTTGCTAGGTTTTGACTTATAATCTCTTTCGCTAAAGCTTAATACGTCAGTAACCTTGTCCTGCCTGCGATAAATTCGGTTAAATTTTCTGATGGTTGGGCCAGAGACTAACGCAATTGAAACTTCTAAATTATCTTTGAGCTTTAATTCCTTTTGAATTTTGACCAACCATTTACGCCAAATTTTTTGAGCAATCTTCTTTCCACTCTGCTGGTTAACCGCAAACTTCATCATACCTTAAGGATTAACTTTAAAACTTTTAACCATGGCATTAAGGGTGGCCAAAAAATTCAATTCTGATAAATTACCGGCGTTATAAATTAAAACAAAGATTTTGCTGCCATCTGGCTTCATGAAATAATAACTTTGATTATCAGCTGAACGCAAACCGGACAAGTTATTAATTTTTACCTCTGTTAATTGGCTTAAACTGTTTTTTGGAAATTCTCTTTGGTACCAGTCTCCCAGGGATAAGTTACTGCTATTATCAATAGTCAGCACTTCAATAAATTCGCCATCACTAGCGGTAAATAAGACTTCACTTTTTGCCTGATCTTGCTCTTTGACCGTCCAATTCTTTGGGTAAATAATTGAATAGATCGGCTGGTTGTAAGTCAAAAATAATCCGGAGCCAAGCAATGTTTGATTTTTCTGAGTCGGATCATAACCACTAAGCAACTCAGCCCCGTCTTGATAGCCGTCACCGTCACTATCAGCATTATTTGAATCAGTGCCATATAAAGATTCCTCGGCAGCAGTTAAGCCATCATTATCAGAATCTAAAGCCGATGGCAGCGGAGCCTGGGTGGCAGTATTGGTGTTTGAATTAATATTAACATTGGTATTGATATTAGCATTAACATTTATATTGGCGTTGGCGTTGATATCAATATTGGTATTAGCATTAAAATTTATATTGGTATTAAGTGGCTGGTTAGTGTTCTCGTTGACTGCTTGATTTATATTGGTATTAAGTGGCTGGTTAGTATTTACCGCAGCCTGATTTTTCTTTAAATTTTCATTTAGATAAAAGGCAACTCCAATTAAACCACCAATCAAAAGTACCCCGACTAAAATAATAATAATTAATCCGGTTTGTTTCTTTTTTGGTGCAACATAAAATCGTTGCGGCATAACATGAATTCGCCCGGATAAGTCAGAATCAATCTGAGATATCGGGGTTGCACCTTTTTTTTGTTTTTGTTTTCTAAAACCAAACATAAATTAATAATAGCAAATCTAAAATCCAAAGGCTAAATCCAGTTTAAAAAAATTAAGCCATTTGGTCTTACTACCGATCACTAATTGATTAAGGATTTTGTTCAATATTTAATAATTTACCTGCTCCTTTGGGATCATACCCATTCTTTACCTCATCACCGTCTTTATAGCCATCCCCGTCAGTATCGGGGTTATTTGGATCGGTACGAAAAACTTTAACTTCATCACGGTCAGTTAGACCATCGCCATCAGTATCGGGGTTATTTGGATCGGTGCCATACATTCTTTCTTCAGTATCAATTAAACCATCTTGGTCACTGTCTAAATTTTGGTTTGTTTCACTATTAATATTACTATCAATATTAGTGTTAGAAATATTACCCTGATTAACTATGTCTGGTTCATTATTAATAGCGTTATTAATCGGCTGATTGCTATTCAAAGGGACAGTATTGGTATTTGCCAATGGCAACTCCGAATTTCGGTCACTGGTAAAAAGACTATAGGCATACCAACCCGAAGCGGCTAAAACTACTATTGCCACTAACAGAATAGCAATAATAACCAAAATCTTTTTATACTGTTTGGCCATTGGTTCCTTAGCGTCTGTTACAGCCGCTTTGGCATTGTCTACCATTTTGTTCCAATCAGGCACGATTTGCGCCGGGCCTTTAACTAAGGACTGCCCCTGATCAACTTCAGCCAAAATGTCTTCTGGCTCATTGCTGGAAACGGGGCTAGGCCCAACCGAAGTTGGCGCTGGTGTTGGACTGCCAGTTGGTAAATTTTGCGGAATTTGATTGTTGCTATTTGGGTTTTGATCAAACATACTTAAAAATATTAGAAAATTATTTTATGGCCAAGTAAATAGTTTTTTACAATAAGTATGGCTAGATGAGGTGTAATTACTGCCGCCATTGACTTTAGGATCACCCCAAACTGGCCAAGGATGTTGGCTGGCAAAAGCACTATATAAACTACTAACCGCTGAACCGGTATTAGCATTGCCATCTTTGCTATTTTGCCAAGACGCACCAGGGACAAAGCTGACTAATTTCCAGTCAGTAGCCGGTAAAGCTAAATCACCATCATTGATAGTATAGCATTGACTGGGCAAGCTGCTAACCGCGCCAACATGTGAATAAGACTCAGACCATTTCGGCACGGTTCCAAAGACACTGCAAACATCAGTACCGGCGTAATTGGCAAAAATCCCTCTAATCTGGCGATTAACCGCTGTGGTATAAGCCTCAAAGGCTAAAACATTAGCATTGGTTCCAGTATTTAAGCTAAAGCCACTGGGTTTAAAATAAATCTTGGTCCCCTTGCCACTTGAGTAAGGAAAAGTATAAGCCGAATCACTCCCCTGGCCGCTACTGCCAATAATCTCACCTTTCTGTTTATAGCCATTTGGTAAAAACAAATTACCGGTCAACAGATTACCGTTAAGATAAATATTCAAATAATCATCAGCGCCAAAAAGTAATAAACAACTATTACTGCTGTCACAGCTGCCTTCAGCACCACCTAAGCAAGTATCATAGACAACATCGCTGGTCAAACCGCCAACGCAGATATAGCCATTGCTGTAACAACTGGTTTTACCTTTAGCCGTATCAATAGTACAGGTTGAACCAACATTACTGATATGGCTGCAGCCAAGCGCACAAATGCCATCATTATCTAAATCATTGCTTGAGTCATAAGGACAAGGATCAGTTATATCAACTAAGCCGTCACCGTCAGTGTCGCTACCACTAATACATTGATTAATATCTTGGCAAATACAACTACCGCCGGTACAACCGGTTGTACCATAACATTGATTTGAACCATTTTTGTCTTCTTTGTAGCCATTAATTGCCACGCAAGTCCCACTGGTCCCAGCTAAACTACATTCCGAGCAAACAACACTGCAATAGTTGTTGTTTGCTTGGCAGCTAAAACTGGTACCAGCACCTTGGCAAGTACCACAACCACTGCAGCTTAAAGCACTAGCCTCACAATTTAGAGTTGTAGCGTTACATTGGCTGCAATTACCCAAGCAAGCCACGGCTGATGCCGAATAATTACAAATATTACTGCTGCAAGAAGCAATAGCACAGTTGCCCGGAATGCCAGCCAAACAATCATTAGCTGTTTGACAACATAGGGCGCTACCCGACTGTTTGCCAACACAGCTTGAGTCAGCACAATCAGCTTTACCGTCACAATTATTATCTAAACTGTCTGAACAATATCCGGTTTCAGAAATATGATAAGTTGGAATTGTTGTATAATCGCAGCCTGGCCACTGACCAGCGGTATTGCAGGTTTCCTGAGACCCAGCACATACTCCCTGTTGGTTGGCACAGTTCCGTTTTGTCCCCGGATTACAAGCCCAGCAATCAGCATCAGCGCCGTCAACTTTACCGTTACAATTGTTATCTAAACTGTCTGAACAATATCCGGTTTCAGAAATATGATAAGTTGGAATTGTTGTATAATCACAGCCCAGCCACTGACCAGCGGTATTGCAGGTTTCCTGAGACCCAGCACATACTCCCTGTTGGTTGGCACAATTTTGTTTCTGCCCGGACGTACAAGTCGCGGTCGTATTACAAATACCGCCATTACAGAAAGCTGGCGTTGGCCCGCACAAAGCCGGGCTAACTGTATCTAAGCTTCCATTATGAGCAGCAATGCATGATCCCCCTGCACCATCAGCACAGGCTTGGCAGGGTTGGCTACATTCATCTTCTAAGCCAATAGCGGCAGTTCGGTTAACACAGCTACCAGCCGAGCAAAGCGTACATTGGCCAGCACATTTGTTACCGTCCGGAGCGTTAGGCTGAACTTCGCAATAGTGAATATTGGCTCCTGACAAACCACAGCGATAACAAGCCGAACAGTAATTGTCATTTTTCTGGCCCGAGCCTGAAGCACTTTCCCAACAACAAATCGCACCGCCAACCGTCGGCTTACCAGCACAGACAAAGTCATCGCAATCGGCATAGCCATTGCAGTCATTATCTTTACCATCATTACAAACTTCTAAAACCGTCGGATGAATACCAACATCATTGTCATCACAATCATTGCCCGCCCGGTCACTATACTTAGTCCCCCGACAATCAGGTTGACCAGCTACCTGGCTGCAAGTACTAGCCTGAGTACTGTAATAGTTATCATTGTCAGTATCAGTATAATAAGTAACTGTTTGAGTTGATTGATCAATACACCTGTTATTAATACAGTCTTTGCCAGCCAAACAGCCACAATCCTTGCAACAATTACTGGCACTCTCATTATATTCACATTTATTATTACCACAAATAATTGTCAAACCCTTATTGACGCTACCTGCCGGGCAAGTGCCGTCCGGACCAGTAATCACAAACTGACCCCAGCCACCAGCCGGCCCATCCGAATCCACTCTCACCACATTACTGTCTTCTTGCCAGGAACAAATATTATACCAAGCAGGATCTCCAAGAGCCATATAGGCATATTTGCCGGTACTGGTAAGCTTAAAGGTTACTATGTCACCACACTTAAAAGTTATTCCGCTGTTTACACCGTTGCTGTCCAATAATTCCCATTTTTCCCAACTATTGTCAGTTACATCACAATTATTTTCGCGAACATGCATATATGGTGTACCTTCAGTTTCGGCAGAAAGGCCACAGAGTAAATCGTCTTTGCCTCTAATGTAGATTGTATCATAGCCATATTGAGTGCCAGCCGTTCTCATACAAGCATGATTTCCGGCTGTAACTTCGCCGTGAACAAGGTCAATACCGACAAATTGAAATACTTCACGCTGATCGCTGCTACCATGCAAAAACAAAGGTACCGTACCAATCCAACAATCAAGCATAGTACTCATACAATTAACTTCAATATCGTCAGCTTTTAACCAATTATTAACACTATTATCAAGAACTTTTAAAGCAAAAGTGTCTTCATATTTCAAATTACATTTTATTTCATTGGAAAAATTTTCACCAACCGAACAGCAGCCATCACCGTGCGTGCCAATGCAAGGCTTTGGCTTCTGGCAGGCTTCACCGGTGTTGGAATTAATACAAACCACATTAACTTCGCCACAATTACCCGGACTACAAGCCCCGGGCAGGGCACAAGCCCAACCGCCACCGGCTTCTTGGCCATGGCAGACCGGCGCCGCGACCGCCGAAAACGGACAATAAGACAAACTTAAATCTTTAATTGTTACCGTAGTGCCAGCATTCTGTTTTATACCCTCAACTGAAACATCAATATTTTGTGAATTGGCAGTACAAACAAAAGATGGTACCGCCAAATTTACTGTACTGCTATAAGCGCCAGTGCTGTATTGATACTCCCCTAAAGTATTTAAACCTGATTTAAATTTAACCCGGATTGGATTAGTCAAATTGTCAATAATTTTAGTAGTGATTCTATTATAAAAATCAAGTGCATTGTCTGAATACAAACAGTAACCGCTACCATCACAAGGACCGCCACAATCACTGCCAGTCTTGCAATTAGAAGACAATCCGTCCAATAAGTTATAATCAACTCCATTACCAAGACCTAAAGTATAAATTTCAACTCCTTGGTTTTTGGCCGCTGTCGCTGCCGCTTTGGCCGCTGTCGCTGCCGCATTACTCGGGTCGCCGGCCATCACTAAAATCATGACTTTCGTGGCTGTGTTTGGATTAGGCATGCCATTTAATATATTGGTACCGGTGATAATTCCTAAATTTATCGGCGGGGGGCCGGCATTTAGATAGTTATAGGTGCCAATAGCTGTCTCAATAACTCCGCTTGGTGTAATTCCGGCCGTTGACGGATCACCGGGATTATTTCGACATTCATTAGTTGTAACGCTTTCACCATTGGTATCTTTGCCGACCCAACGGTTGGTATTATTTTCATTACAATCATGATTGGAACAAATTCTTTCACTTTGGCAAAGCCACCTTAAACTATCATCACCGATATCACCATTCATGTCTGCTCGATAATGAGCCAGACCAATTCTCAAATATTGGTTAATTTTTGGTTCGGCCAAAAATTGGTTGGCAGAAAATTGCAAAGCCACTTTAAAAACTGGAAAATTGATACCCATAATGGCGGATAGGTCAGTGACATAAACAATAGAGATATCATCGGTAGTTGAATGACCGGAGATGGCAACGTTAAAATCAATCTTATCACCAACCTGACAAGCCGGAATAGCAAAAGTACCAGATGACGAACCATAGTTAAAAGTCAGAATATCTGGATTAGTAGCTTCCACGGTATAAAAAGGCGGACAATACCTAATCTTTTTACAATTCAAATCACAAGTTAAGGCGTTAGGCGGATCGCACTCTTCAAGTTGGTTAGTACATTTACTAGGATTACTGTTACAAGCCTCCGCTTTATTAGGATCACAGGCCGTGACTTTATCATCACAGCGATAATCAGTTTGAAGGATGCCATCGCCGCAACCGCCGCCAACGGGCCAATCCTCCATCACGCGGCAATTATCGCACCATCGGTGCATATTGGTTCCGGAGTAACTATCAGTTGGCTGAACGCCATTAATAGTTTCACAGGGTAATTTACATTTTGTTGGATCACCACTACAGCTATTAATGTCTGATGGATCGCAAGCTTCTTGGGTTCTTTCGCATTTATAACCTTGCTGACTATTGGCTAAGCTCATATTAGCTGCACTGTCACCGCAATCACAGGCTTCGTTGGCCGCTTCAATTATACCGTTACCACAATATTCTGGAGCATGAACGACTTTAGTTTCCGAACAATTATTACACCAGCTACATTCGGCGCCATAACTAGTACCAACCGTGCAAGCAGCGTTATTAGCCGTGCTGCAAGCAAAAGGATTGACTGGCGGCGCGCCATAAGGCTGAGTAACACCACAATCACAAACTTCGCCACTATCAATCTTTTTATTACCACATAAATCACAAATATTGCCCTGCCAATTACCATTAGAATCGGTTTGGTCAGGATTATAACAAGAAATTTCAATACCAAACTTATCCAGGCAAGTCGCGCCACCCACGCCGCCAGGACAATTGTCTAAATCACCCTCGCTAAAACTATTTTTTGAAACCTGGCAACCGGCAAAATGTTCCTTTTGATCAGAATTTAAATTGGCCGCTGGATTAGAAACGGTCGCTTTAGTATAAAAAGTGTAATCACCAAAACTATCTCGATCAAAATCAATACAGTCATTACAGATATAACCAACTTGACTGCCATCATAGTCTTCTTGAAATGGATTATAATATTTATAAGTATTATCAGTAAATTGTTTACAAGTTGGCTTGTTTGACGGACAACAAGTTTGTCCGGACGGACAAGTAGCTTGGTAATTGCTGGTACAAGCAATCGCTACTGGATAATTACCATTAAAAGTACAATAACCTCGGCGATCATTAGAAACACCATTTCCGTTAAATGGCACGGTACAATTGGAATAAGTTGAATCGCAATCGTTATTTTGATGACAACGTTGACCGTTTCGCTGGCCAGAAGCATTTTGGCACCAACCGTTTAAATAAGGTGAACAGTTGTCTTTGGGACAAATAGTCGGATCATTAACGCCAGTATTAACATCCCAGTACCTGTCTCCGTCAATATCCGTACAAGGATCACAAGCATTACCATAGCCGTCGCCATCACTGTCGCGTTGGTCAGGATTATAAACTGTTGGGCAATTATCAGCATTGTCACCATTATCACAAGCTCCATCATTGTCAGCATCACCCGAACAAGTTAAATCGCAAATATCGCCCAAGCTGTCGCCATTGCTATTCTTCTGATCAGGATTATAACAATCAACTGGTTTTATCGGACAAGCAGTTGCCGGATTACAATTATCAAAAGAAGTGGTTGAATTCAAATAATCACAACTACCATCATTGTCCGCATCACCCGAGCAAAAAGTACCAGGTCCGTGATCCGGACAGGCCAGAATATCACCATCGGTGCAATCATCAAAAGCCGGATCATTTGTGCCACCATAACAACGTTTAACACCATTACAATCCGGCGTACTTACTCCCCCGCCGATGGTTGCTTGATGAATTTCAAAATTTAATCTGTTGCAAGCAACTGGTAACTCATAAAAATTAGGTAAAACCGAAGCACAAGTTTGACCAGTTGCACAATCTGCTTGAGATTGGCAGACTTTACCAGTATCAGTCGTACCTATCAGACAATGACTGATTGGCAACGACCGCCAAGTGCCTTGGCCGGTATATTCAAAATTGGTATAAAGACCATAAAGCGCTCCTTCGCTAGCTGATTTGTAAGCATAAACTGACATTTCAGCCGGACAGCTGTATTGTTTAGCAACGTTATCCCAGCAAGTCAGCTGTTTATCTGCATCTTTAGGCAAACAAATACCGGGATTATTGCCACAATTAGAAACAACACCAGGCCGACATTCGCCTGACGAACCAAAGAGATACTCCTTACCGGTGTCATCATTAAATTTATAATTATAGAACCCAATGGTAGGGATAAATTCTTTTGGATAACCTAAAGTACCAGCCTCATGGTAACCCCAAACCAACTGGCCATTACTATTCTCCGGATAAATATACATGTTGCCATCTTTATCACCAATTACATTTCTGCCTTCAGTATCAGCTCCAGTCACTATACCGCCAAGCGGATGGTAAAAACCCATAGTCGGTTTAAAGGCCGCTGGCAAAGTTTCACCCGGACCAAAACATTTGAAAATCAACTTTGTGCCTTCGGCTGAAGCTAAAGTCGGATAAATACAAAGTTTTCCGTCTTTATCCCAAAGATGAATTTGACCTATAACATGAGCCCCAACAATCATGGCACCAAACTGAGTATAATAACCAACTACTGGTTTAAAATCTACTGGTAAACCTAAACTTTGGTCAGCATTAGTCCGATCAACATGTTGCCAACTGGTATGATCGGTTGGATTATTAACATTAGGATAAATATATTCTTCACCGTTTTCATCAAATAGAACAATTCGGCCGGGCGTAGTTTGGCCAGAACCAGAAACTGTTTGGTCAAAAGCATGATAAAATCCAACTACGGGTTTAAATGCAGGATCAGGGAAATAATCAGTTAACAGCGCACCGCTTGCCCAAGAATCACCGGTAAAAGCATAAACTTTTGAACCGTACCAAAGAATGGTTTTGTTGTCATGCAAAGGATCAAAATAACCTACTTGCGGCCGGCCAGCGGTGGCCATGAAGCCAGCGTCAGAACCAACGGAAATATTTTTCCATGACAAATTTTTATCATAAGTATATATTTGACCAAAGGTTTCGCTATTATCAATAGTACCGTTACCGTTAAAATCACAATAGAAATCACCACAGCTGCCAAAATAATTAAGCGGATCGGTAAATAAATTACCGCCAAGCTCCTTGGCAAATGTCTGATTCCAAGACGGCCAAACCGAAAAGGTCGTGCTGGCAATATAAGTTCCCCCAGAAAGCAGCGGATAAATTCCTTTGGTTTTTAGGTAAGTCCCTAAACTTAATTGAATATCCCGCAAATCGCCATAACGTTGGGCATCCCTAACGACTTTTTCTTTGTTAGCCAAACAATTGAGGTTAGGACAATCAAAATTATTATTACAATAAATCGGACTGCAGACTTTAGCCAAACAAGCATTAATTTCGTTTGACCAATAGCAGCCGTGCTTAATGCCATCGTTAGACTGGCAAGTTACTGGCGCCACTAAAGTATTACAATAATCAAACTGTGAATTCCCAAGCGCCGTATATGGTAAAACATCTTGGGAACCACATAAAATATTAGTGCCATCATAATAACCAATATCACTGCACATTCGATAATTATTAAAATTGGCATTAAATGACAACGCACCAGACTGGCCGGTTGAATCTAAAATCCGGTTAAAAATTTCCTTAATTGGGCCAGTTGCATTCTGACTATGAGAAATCAAATAGATGTTTGAATATAGAAAATCATTGCCCGCCGAATCAATGGTCAAATTAGGTGCACCAATATAAGCCGTTCGGCCGTCCAAAACCGCTTGATAACCATCAATGGTAAACGCTTTTGGCGCACCCTTGGTTGGTAAATTCATCTGGCAGGTGCTAGTTAAACTCAAATCATCAATATCAACTACTGATCCGGTTTCATTTTTACCAATAACGGCAAACGAAACATTAGTTGTCTCCTTCAAACTGAAATTGCAAGTTACTTTTTCCCATTTATCCGCCTTGAGCAAAGTGCTGCAAACTCCGCCGCCTCGACTACCAAACGAGCAATTGGCATTACTACAAATCATTGGATAGGTAGCTCCACTGGTAACCACCGCCGTTAAAATTACTTGCTGGGCTGAGCGGACATAGGCTGAAACAGCATAGTTGCCGGGTGCTAAATTTCTAACTTCACCCGGGCTGCCGATCAACTCAGCTCCCCAGCCTTTTTTCGGAGTTGATTGATTAATAATTGTTAGTCTCGTACCGAGGTTACCGCTTCTGGCGGCCTCTGTCTTATATTCCAGCTTAGCATTCAAATCCCTGTCCTCTGGGTAACTGCTACCAACACTACAATGAATCAACCAGTCATGGACATTGGAATTATTAATAGTTTTCACACCATTAATACAATGACCAATTTCGGCCCCAGCCGTGCCGTCTTCAAAATCACCGTTATTGAACAAATTGGTTTGACTGCAATCAGCATCATTGAAACATAAATTATTAATATTGGCGTTACCGCCACATAAACCAGACTTGTACCAAGTCATTGGCGATAAATGAAGCGGATTAGGCAAAACTTTAATTCCCAAAGCATCGCTGCTGGAATTAATATCGCCTTCTAATTTAATTAAATTCACCCGACTAATTAAAGTATTGGAATCAAGTGGATCATTATTACCGTCACCGTCTTTATGGTTCCAGTCACCCCAATCATTTACCCAACGAATTCTAATTTCATGGTTGCCAGAAGCTAGGTGACCCAAAGCTAATTCACCGCTGGTATTATTTTCAGTTGCCAAATTAGAAATCTTCCCGGCCAAAACACCATCAATATAAATTTGGAAAACATGGGTTACGCCGTGAAGGCAAGAAACGCCGGTCGGACAAGTTCCCGGATCACAAGCTGTATTTTCGCCAACACTAAGCATACCGTCGTTATTAGCATCACAATAACTATAAATACTAAAATCCCGATTATTATGAGATGTAACATTTAATCTATAATTACCATCAGCGACAGAATCAAATTTATAAACCCAAGCCGCCGTACCTTTGTTTTGCTCCCATAAGCTAGCAAACCGAGAGCCAGCCGCTGAGCATTGATAAGTATCGGCTATCCCCTCATACCAACCGCAACATAAAGAATCAGTCGTGCCGATATTAATCGGTAAATTGCTGGTACAAGCGCTAGTACTACCATTAATATTATTGCAGAAACAGGCTGTCTTGACTGGATCATATTCTTGGCCATTTTTAGAAGCAACCACTACTTTAGTTGAATTGATATCTTGGTCACCAATTGGAAAGATAAACTCTTTCAATGATTTAATTGGATCATTTTTTCCTAAAATGATAGGCGACAATGATAATGGCGGTAAATCATCGCTAAACCCAGATTCACCAAAATCACGGCAATAGTACATCTTAAAATTCGTGTTTGGCATTCTAAAATTACTGGCATTGTCCTGATAAGGAAAATTGGCAATATCTGGCCAAGGATTATCACAGATAAAATTAGTAACATTAACAATTTGTGAATTAGCAACTTTGGCCCGACATTCTATGCCTGGCTGACAATTGTGACTTTCAGCGCAAAATAGACTGGTATTGCCACAAGTTCGTTCCAAGGCTAAAACATTAACTGCCGAATCGCCGTTTTTACCTTTCGGGGTGCCTGGGTCTTGGCCCGGAGTAACATAATAAATATCATTTGAAGTGTTGGGTAAACAGGTTCCTTTTCCGGCTGAGATACATTCTGAATCACTTAAACAAGCAAAAGAATCATCTAGGGAACAAAGTCCCGGAAATGGGTTGGTTAAATAAATTAAATTACTTGGATCAATACCAAGCCAAGAAAAGCTGGTACCAAAAGAACTTAAAGGAATTCTAATACCACTTGGATTATTGATGTCATAACAAATTGCCTGGTAGGCATGTTGATTGCCAGCAGTCGGCTGATAATAATCACTACTATTAGCAACACAAGCGTCAAAAGTAGTAGCCGCTTCGGTGTTGGGACAATCTTTACTGGCAGTTTCTAATTTGCTGCAAACCAAACCAGCTCGGATACCAGCAGCACAAATATAATCCGGTGCCACATCGTCATCAAGTTTAGTAATGGTATTGGCCCCACAATCGTTACCGGCACAAGTGAAATAATCATTAGTGGTTTCTGTACCGCCGCTGCTGGAATCAATTGTCACACCGATATAATCACAATGGCAAAAATCACCATAAGTAGCAAAATTCCAGGTTGTACAATACAAATCAGACTCCGCTTGACAAACCTTTTTAGTCAGTGAATCACCGGTACGACTTAATACTCCTCCCTCATCAGCTTTAACAAACAATTGATAAGATGAATTGGCATCTAAAACATTACTAACTAATCCATTAACCAAAATTTCACTACCCATGCAGCTAGTATCATATTTACATTCGCTATTGGCGGCTGTATAAGTTCGGCCAGCGACTTTAAATTCACACTGGCTGTTAGCATTACAGTTACCGCTTAATTTTTTATAGCTTAAGCTGCTAATCTGGTTTTCAGAAACTGCCGGATCATTTTGGCAGTTGCCGTAGCTTCTGCCCAAACCACATTTTTTCAAAATTAAATTATCAAATTTACAAACATCATTTTTTTCAAAGCAGCCCGCTGCCTGCCAACAAGACTGGCTAGAACAATCAGACTTAGAACACTTGGTATTATCCGGTACTGAATTGCCACTGGCATCATGGCCAGTACAATTTACCGCCGGACTACTGGCACAGGCATAACTTTTTTGGCAGCTGCCTTTAATTGTATCTAAATTTAATTCATGGGTAAAAACAGTATAAATAACCGCATTGCGACATTGCAATGAATTGAAGTTGGGATCATGCGGCGGTTGCTGACCAACGATTTCAAACGGGACCGAAGCCTGACCAATAACGGTTAACTCGCCGACGCCAACGATATCTTTTTGTAATTTATGCCAAGCCCTGATTTCTTCTTTCACTTCCTGAGAAACCGAAAAGAAATTTAAAGTCTGAACTAATTGGTGCGGACCAACTCGGTTACCATTCTGGACTGAGCCGGAATGTAAACACATATTGCTGCAACCATCTAAAACACAATCACCCAAACTGCCGGTTATACAGTCCAAATTAGAATCACAAGGTATAGCTCCTAATTCCGGGTCAGTTTTGGCACAATAACCATTGTAAGGGGTGCAATCGCTGCCTGATTTGCAAGCGGAAGTATCTTTTGCGGTACAATTTGTCCACTGGTTATTGATATCCTGGCACCAACCACCATCATCACATTCCTCGCCTTTTTCAGTGCTGCCATTGCCACAGACTGACTGACCAGAATTGCCACTGCCGTTAGCTCGGCCGGTTTCTAACAAGCACGGCCGTACCCGACAATTTGAGCCTGTCCAATAACACCACATTAACTGATTATTGCTTGGGTTACTTAAATCAATTTTTTCACAATCTTCTTTAGTATTAAAAGTACTGCAAGGATGATTAACTAAATCATTGGTAAGATCCGGACCTTGATAAACACCGGTGCAATTACCAACATCACCGGTCATCGGTATTTTTCCTTGAGATTTTTCACCAGTATCACAAGCCTCGCCTTTAGTAATCTGCCCATCGCCGCAGTTAGAACCTAGACCGGCAATAGCGCCACTTAGAGTGCAGATGGTGGTACAGCCCGTACCCTCAGTACCGTTTGACTTGCCTTCATCACATTCCTCACCAACTTCTTTTGTACCATTGCCACAGACCGTAATTCCCTTTTGACTACCAGTTAATAAACAATCTGCACCACAGTAAGCGCCATCTGACGGGTCACATTCTTCACCCAAATCAATTTTGCCATTACCACATTTGGAAGAATCAACTGGAACATTTAAACAAATAGCGCTACAACCATCACCGCCAGTTAAATTAGCATCGTCACAATCCTCGCCGGTTTCAATAACCGCATTACCGCAAAGTTGACGCAAAGGAGTAACTAAATTAGCGGCCGTAACACCCGAGACTACATCATGTATATCCCAATCCCAATCATAGAAATAAGGATTAAGCCTCTGGCCGTTGATTGGATCACATTCATCCTTGTTAGACCAAGGCTCACTGTAATATTTAAGCCGCTCAACGCCAATCACGGTTTTAGTTGTCGGAATTACTGCCACCCGGCCAATCGTACATAAGCTGGAAGATTCCTGCGTCTTAAAAACCCAAGAATAAGCGTCAAACTTTTGATCATTATTTAAATCTAAATTCAAACCCCACCATGGCAACTTATCCGGACCCTTGCTGGAGACTTGGTCTTTAATTATTACCCGATAATAAGTATTGGGCAGTAGCAACCCGCCTTCCAAAACACCATCTTCATTAATATCCGTTAAATTATAATTTGCTGGCAAGGTAATATCAAACCTAACATCCGCTTCACCATTAACACCATTACCAGGAGTCACTGTAGCTCCGACTACCTTTTTAGCCGTAGCCATTTGACAATTAAAGTCAGCCCCACATTCATAAAGTAAAATATTGTCTGCAGCCGTAATTGTTGTTGGGTCAGTTGAAGTATTAAACTGTGCGCCCATAGCAGCATTCAAACAGGCCGTAGAACATTTAGGCCAACGATCAACTACGCCAAATGCACCGGGCGGAATTAGATTGCCAACCTGTAGTCGGCCTTGACCCAAAGGTCCTTTTGGCGGAATATTTTCTTTGACCCAGCACTGCATGTAAGTTTCTCCATCCTTATTGAAAGTCTGAGCAATTTGATAAGCACCAACATAAGAAGCATTAACCGCATCCTGAACTGAACCATTTTTTAAACAGCTGTTGGAACAACCGCTGCGCAAACAAATACCGGTTTTGGCGACACCATTGATTGGTGTACCATTGCCAACTGTACAGACTTGGTTATTAGTACAACCGGTATAATATGAATTGCCGCCAGCCATACAATAGCCATTAGTACAGAAGCCATCGGTGCTGCAAGCGCTGCCAACAGTACCGCACGGTGAATTACCAACTGAGCAGACTCCGCTAAAGACGCTGCAGACTTGCCCCAAATCACAAAATGAACCAACACTATTACAATATTTAGGATTGCCATATTTATCCAAAATTGGAAAACCAGCCACGCTACACCAACCGCCATTATCGCATTCTTCACCAGTTTCTACTTGGTTATTGCCGCAAACTGAACCACTGGTAACATTGTTACCAGTCACGGTATTTAACTGAACACATTTATAAGTTAAGCCGTAATTATTTTTGCAATAATCATCACTGGAACAATCAGAATCAGTTGGCAATTGGCCAAAAACAAATTTATTAGTGATTGAATCACGGCAAAAATTTAATCCCCGAGCCGTAAACTCAATTAGACAGCTGGCGCTACACCAATCACCATCACCACTTTCTGAGCCAATGATACAATCTTCCGGTTTAAAACAAATACTGGAATTATTAGTACAGTCCAAAGTATAATTACCAGCACAATGCCGATAAAGCAAAGACCCGGTATCACATTCCTCGCCTGGCTCTATCCGCCCATCACCGCAACCAGGCGAGCCAGCTGCCAAGCCAATATACATACATTTCGCGCCACAACCATCTTTTCCCGGCGGGTCACATTCTTCATTAGTTTCAACAATACCATTGCCACAAATTTTTAGATTATGATTAGTGTTGCCTTTCCATAAACAATTAGCGTTGCAATAACTTTCAGCTAATCCGTTTAGAGCACCTTGGTCGCAGCTTTCACCAGTTTCCAAAATACCATTGCCACAAACATTGACTGTACCGCTAGCAACCTGATAATAGCCAATTTCTAAATTATCAAAATAAACCGGACTATCTGAATCAAATCCGTAAAATCCGGCGTTGCCTTCAATTCGCGAATCAGTTTTATAAGTTAAAATTTTATTATCATCAAAGTAACCATAAATTACTGCTCCTTTATCGCTGTTTAACACCTCAACTTTAATATCATGCCAATTGCCATCATTAGCTATCCGGCCAGGCGTTTTAATTACATAGCCTTGGGTATTATTATCCGGATTAGCCGCCTTAGAATTAGCAATGGCAAATTTCTGAAAATCAGTATTGGTGTCATAGCCAACATAAATCCATTCAAACACCCAGTAGCTATTAAAGTCTTTAGAACCAAAAATTAATCCGACATCATTTATAGCCGAAGGTTCAGGATCGCCAGCACCCCTGACTTGAGCAGTATTGACTTTAATTTTAGCTTTGACAATATAATGATCTTTATTAATGCTAAAACCATTTTTCATTAATCCTGATTTGCCGTTATTGCCATAAACATAAACTGCACCAGAAGAATTATAACCGCCATTAGTTATTGCTCCCCAAGGTGCTGGGCCAGTACACCATTCGCCATCACCCGTACAGGCAATACCAAAATTTTGGTAATCAGCATAAGCCGTACCGACAAAAGGATTATTGCTAGCCGTTTGATTAATATTAGCCTCAAAATTATCAAAATTTTCCGCCAAAATAGCTTCGTAACCTTGCAAACCAGAAACCGAACCTTCCTTCAAACAAATACTGGAACAACCATCACCATTGACTAAGTTGCCATCGTCACATTGTTCACCAGCTTCAATTACATTATTACCGCAACTGCCGCGCAATTTATTTGATAAAGTTTCTGGATTATTACGCGTCGGACAGTAAAATACCAAAGTACTGCTAGCACTTATCAGGTTAGCAATTTCTTGACCAGTACAGAAAGGATGGTCATATTTGTTTGGAGTTAAATTAGTATCCCAATCCCAATTAAAACTATAAGAACTTAGCCGTTGGCCAAAGAGTGGGTCACAGATATCCGGCGCCGTCATTGGCTGGGCCGAATAATTAACTTTTTGTTGGTAATCAGTTTGCCAATCAGCTGGATTAACATTAATCTTGTTTGGCAAACACATTCCATAAACACTCTGCGTTTTAAAAACCCAAGAATAAGAATCTTTCTTAGTATCATTATTAATATCAAAATTCAAACCAGCCAATGATTTATGTTCATCAGCACTCCGAACTGTTCCGTCAATTACTACCCGATAATAAGTATCCGGCAATAAACAATAATCAAATTTACCGTCACCATTGAAATCAAGGCAAGGTACATAGCCGGTATAAGTGTTATTTTTTTCAGCCGGATCAAGCATAACTGAAGGAGTGAAGCTATTAACCAAATTAGCAATATCAGCTGAGCAGTTGGGATCATCGTAGCAGATATATAGGCGCATGTGGTTATTATTGACGGCATAACCACCAGTGGTATCCATTGCCCGGCTAAAAGTGGCACCAATTTTGGCATTCAAGCAAGCCGCACCGCAATCCGGAAAACGATCAATAACATACGGCCGTGAAAAATCATTGGTTAATTCGCTGTGACCACTCACACTGTAAGTGCCAGTTTCCGTAGTAAAATTGCAGGTTGAACTAGTGTAAGTAAACGGCGGCAAATCTTTGAAAGTATCAGCGTCAGCCGCGGCGTTAGCACAATTATCATTAGCATTAGTATCACAAGGATCAACAGGATTAGTTAATCCGTGTTTAGCACTTGGAACGATATAAGCCCGAATTCCGCCATCAGCCTCTTTTGGATTAGGGTCAGGATTGGTCCAAATATAAGCTGGCGTCGCATTACAGCTTTCATCGCGAATATCAGTACAAACAAAATCTAGCGGTGCGGGATGAGCCGAATAAGTCTGGCGCTGATCATAAGCATACAAAGTTGAAGCCGCTGGATTAACATAAAGACAAGCCACCTGGCTTAAAGCAGTACTTTCCCTGGTCTTAAAAGCCCAAACATAATCACTACCCGATTCATTACCAGCTAATCTCATGCCATTTTCACCAAAAATCTTTGAAGCGGTTAAGCGCAAAGCAAACCAATGATTGGCCGGCAATAAATCTTTAGGTTTAAGATAAATACAATTGGAATCGGTTTCCAAATGATCTTTATAATTACAATCTTCAATCGTAATTGTTGTCTGCACTTTTAAAGTACAATTAGCCTTATTAAACGGCTCAGTGCCTAAGCTACTTCTACTTCGAGAACCAATAGAGCAATCATATAAAGCAATGGTTGAATTATTCAAAGAAGGTTTAAACATTTTTTGAGTAAATCGGGCGCTAACAATCACGTCAATCGGCACTGCCCCGTCGTCGGGTCTAACCGTACTCACCTTCCAACCAGCAGCATCAGTTCCTGCCCGATTAAATGGTGACGGACTGGTAACAGCAAACGGGTTACAATTAGATGTCCGGTTACACATTTCTACTACTTGGGGCCCGGCATAAATAGTACTGAAATCCCACTTGTATGTTGATTCCGTTGGTAACCCAAGACTGGGCACGCAAAAACAGCTGCCCTTTGGATCACAGACATATCCACTGGGACACAGCCTATCGTCAGGATGGCAAGCCGGGTCAATTGGACTAGCGGCTCTGGCCGGATTATCACAACGAATTCCAGGATAGCAGTAACACGGCAACTTGCTGCTGTCATAGCCCGCGTCACCCGGATAGAGATTATAACAAGTATATTGAGTTAAATTATTACTGGTGCAAGCTTCCCCGCTCGGACAATCAGATTCGCAAGTGCCGCAGCCGTCTGGTAAAAATCCAATAGGACTGCAAGTGCCACAGCCAACCATTGGATTAGGGTCACCAATCAAACAACTTACATGGCTATTTGTACAAATACCCTTTAGACTGCAAGATATATTTTTCTTGTTGGAACAGTTCCCCCACCAACGGCGGCATAAACCTTTAGACTCACTACATTCTCCTAAGGTACACATGCTTTGATCGGGATTACAAATCGGATCGCCGGAATTATTGTCACAAGCAACTAATGTTTGACATTGACATTTAGTATTACAAAATTGATCTAATTGACACTTAGTATTATCCGGCGCACAGCTTAAAGATTCACTACTGCATTGATAGCCAGTAAATTTACAAAAACAAGTTGTTTGGTCACAGATTTCATTGGTACCACATTTGGCATCGTCCGGATCGCAAATGCCTGCATCTTTACTACAAGGCCCGGGCTCTTGACCGGTTCTAAATGTCCAATTGTAAGTTGACTGCGTGGGCAAACCAGTACCCGGTTGGCAGGTACAATTATTATTAGGATCACAGCGGTAATTGGCTGGACATAAAGTATCATCTGGATGACAAGCCGGATTGCCCGGACTAGCAGGATTAGCCGGATTGTCACATAAAATTCCCGGATAGCAATAGCATGACTTCTTATGGCTATCATAACCAGGGTCACTGGGCTTAAAATTATAGCAATAAAAAGTCAAACCAATATCCTGGCAGGTTTCCGGACTCTCGCAATCCCCTTGGCAGGTTTGGCCCGCTGGACAGCTTGGTGTAGCTAAATCACAAGGCGCACCAGTGCCCGAACAGTTACCCCAAAATTGTCGGCAAATTTTTCCTGAGGTGCTGCACCGGCCCAAACTGCACATATTTTGATTCGGGCTGCAGAGAGGATCACCAATTTGATTATCGCAAGCAATTAATTTTTCGCACTTGCATTGGCTGTCGCAAAATTCATCAGTGGCACATTGAGCATTATCCGGATCGCAAGTTTGTTGGCTTAAATCTCTAGTGCAAGCAAAATTAGTCAATTTTTCACATTGACAAGTAACCTTATTACATTCATACCCTTGATCACAAAGCTGATCACTTGGGTTACAAACTCCGGCATCAATACTGCAAGGCCCTGGATTAGTACCGGTTTTGAATGTCCAATTATAAGTTGATTCAGCTGACAAATTACCGTTACCAGCCTGACAGGTACAATTACTAGCCGAATCACAAAAATAATCGCTGGGACAACTGCCTGGTTCGCAAACTGGAGTTGTTGTATCAGCATCACAACCATTGGCCGGATAACAATAGCAGTCATTTTTTAAAGGATCAGCGGTTTGGTGTACCGAATCATAACAATAATAACCAGGTCCGCAACTACTTTGGGTTGGATTACATTGGTTATCAGAAAAATTGTTGTTATCACAAGAGACTAAAGTCTCACATTTGCATTGATTATTGCACCATCGGCCAGAACCGCAATTCTGAGTTGGTACGCAAGTCGAAATTTCACTGCTACAATCAAAGGCTGAACCTTCAGTGCCAGACTCAACTTTAAAGGTTTTAGGATTACTGTATTCTGTACCGACTTTAACCCGGACACCGACATCAGCTGGATTTATTTGCGGTACGCTAATACCGGTAATCCCAGTTTCACCGGTAAAATTCGGCGTGCCACCAGATAAAACCGCGCCAAAATAAACTTGAGTCGTAGCTGCAGGATAAAATCGAATGCCTGCCAAAGCAACTAAGGCACCAACTTTACCGTTGACTGGATTGATGCTACAAAGTCCGGGTCGGACAATATTATTAATTTTAAAATCATCAATTATTGAACCACGACTATCATTAGTCTGGTCTGATAAACCATTTAAAGACGCTTTTCTTGTAACTTTAATCGGGCCTTTAGCGGCTTGGTTTGGTACGACCACAACAATTTCATTATCAGTCCAAGAGTTGTTACAATTAGCGTTGACTTCGCTAGCTAAATTTGCCAAAACTGTTGGATTGCCGGCACTGTCAGAAAAATAAACTTGACCAAATTGATCGCCAAAATATCTCCCGCCAATCGTGATAATATTGCCAACTGCTCCATCGCCTGGTGAGACCCAATCAATAATCGGCACATCTTGGCAAGTACAATTAACTATATCGGCAAAACAAACCCGGTTGTCAGCGCAAACTCCAGGCTGACAAAGCGGTTCGTCTGAAGTATCACAATTTTCACCGGCGCCCGGCAAACGGCATTTACAAGTTGTATTGTCACATTGCAGACCAGGTTGGCAAAGACCTTTGACCGGATCGCAAGTTGGTTGAGTACCGGAATCACAAGACTCACCAACGGCAGCCAAACAAGCACTGGCGTCACGGCAACTAAAGCCTTTGCAGCAAACTGAAGGACAATCACTGTTTTGCTGGCAAGAAATAGCAAACCAAATTTTATTACTTTCCTGGTTGGCCGCATCTTTAACGCTGACATAACCGGAAACTGCCGCTTGAGGCACTTGAGGTGAACTAATTAAAGTATCGGCCCAAGAGGCATAAATATTTGCTGCTTTATTTTTAGCAAAGAATAAACCATCAGTATTTTCGGAAGTAGTAGCCGGGTCAGCCCCAAATCTAATCCCTTCAGCTTTAACCAAGTCCTGATTATTAATGCCGCTGCCAGGAACAATGCAAGCCAAGGCTGGTTTAGAAACATCGGCTAAAACAATTGTAAACGGCAAAGCAGAGCTAGTCTGGCTAGTTACCCCATTGACCACACTGACATCCCAAATCTGTAAATTAATATTTGGTACTTGAATCCGGGTCAAACTATAATTGTCTGCTCGCTCAGCCCAAACCGGGCTGCCGCTGCATTGAACAATTTCAGCATCATTACCACCAAATTTAACCTTACTGACACCGGCCACATAATTACCAAAATACCAACCTTCAATCGTTACATAATCGCCAGGGGCACCTTGAGGCATGCCGCCCAGACCCGATCCCCGAGTCGCTTCAATCTTACAAATCTTTGGTGTTGGGGTTGAAGGTTTGGGACAAGTTAATTCAGGAATAGCACAATAAATTTCATCGCCACATTCAGTGGCCGTATATTCTGTACCAGTGCCTTGGGCATTACATTTACTATGACAGCTAGTACAAACATTAGGCGTACAACCGCTGCTAGTGCCATAGTTAGCACCAGTGGCTTTAATCAAATTATTAATAATAAAACTGGTAATCATAAAAGCCGAGAAGATGATTACCAGCCCGATTACTGCATTAACTAAAATTTTCTTAGCGGTGCTAATTTTTTCAACGTTACCGCCAGCCGTCATCCAAGTATAACCACCGTAAATTATAATCAGTAAAGAAATCACGCCTAAAAATCCCAAAACGACCCGAATAATTGACATCACAGTAACTCGCAAATCTTGAGTCCCCAAACCACTTAACGCCCCATAATTTATGCCCGTATCCAAAGCCAAAGCTACTTGAGAAATCAAAAAGCTGCCAATCAGAATACCAAACAGGATTGGTAGAATTAACTTTTTGTTTTTAATTTTTTGATAAACCATCAAATATATTTTGGTTAATCAAGATTATTGGACACATTCTTCACCGCTTGGACAGTCATCTTTGTTATCACAACCAATAGCTGTAGTCGTCTTGCAATGACGGCAAGGAATTGCACTCTTAGAACCGTTGCAACAGTAAGGTTCAGTTCGACTAACCTGGCAACAACTGCCTGGATTGCTTGCTAAATCACAAAAGTTAATACAATGTTGACCAACGGGGCAATCCAAGTCACCAGTACAGGCTAAATTAGTTGTGGCGCTGCAATGGGTATAAGAATCACAAGTTTCACCAGTCGGACAATCACTATTCAAATTACAAGCTGTAGTTTTAGTTAAGTTGCAATTACCATTCAAAGCCTTTGGACCTTCGGAAGGCAAATAACAATTTTGATAGACATCCTGAATACCAGAACCAATCTCCGTACCGTAATCAGTTACTTCAGCCAGTTTGGTATGGAAAAGTAAAGTCTGAGTTCGGTCGGCGTAAGTATCAAGCGGCGGCAAATCAATATCGCGTTTACCTACCCACCAACCGACTTGAAAAGTAGATGGATTAACCAAGGTAACATAACGTTTATTCAAACAACGTTTAGAACCACAATCACTGTTTTGTTCACAAAAAGTCTGGGTGGTCTCATTTTTACATTTATTATCCTGGCAAGTCTCGCCCTGCTTGGTGTTACAGTCCTTACTTTCTGTACTCGGGTCACAATAGCAATAGCCATCGCGATAGTTACTGCCGGATTTGAGAGTGCTGCTCATCATTACCTGATCAAAAGCCGCTTCAACCGGTAAAGTTAAGCTGACGCCATTGGCCGCAATGTTTGGACCAACCGAGACTAGATTGGCTGGTGTTAATTTAAGACCTTTGTTGATGAAAAAATACCAAATTAAATCATCACCTTGAGAGTCAGGCAAATTAACACACTTATTGCCACTGCCACAGGTACTATCACTAGAACAATATTTTGTCTGATCGTTGGAACAGACTTTGTTTAAGGCATAAGCCGGCTTGCCGCTTTGGTTGCCGATTTCCGTATTAACATCAATGTAACCCGGACCTTCAGCCCGACCAAAAATACTGCCGCTAGCCATGGCATAAATATTATTATTACCGTTAAAAGAATTATTGGCGGCATCAGTTAAACCGCCGGCTGGATTTGCCGCCTGCGGATAAAAAGCATTTACCGTATCCGGTGCGGTACCAAAAACTCCCTGACAAACTTTGCTGCCGTCTGCTGCGGCCACACAAGTGGTAAAACCAGGGTCAGTACATTTCTTTTCAGCATCATCACAATCCTTTAATTTACCGGCCTTAATAAAGACTCGGTATTTGGTGGCGTCAATATCAGCCAGCGCCGGCAAACAATAAACCTTATCGCCGCAGGAATTTTTTACTGATTCACAGCTACCACCGCCACAAGTTAAAGACTCACTGCAAGCTTGACCATCTTTGGTTCCGCCGTAGCAAATCTTGCATTGATTTTCTGGAATAAATTCAACTGTTTGGTATTGATTACTGACTAAAAATTTACCGGCCACATCGGTCCAGGTTGGAGTTTGGGTCGGATTAGAATTACTGTTATATTGGACTTTAATTGCTGTTCCGGCTTGAGCCGCAATCGGATCAATTGGTTCATTAAAATCAATAGTAATAATTGTATTTCTTGGTTTATCAGCCGCGTCGTTGGCTGTAGAATTCAATTCTGAGTCACTGCCAATAGTAGTGCTGATTGTTGCCCAATCAGCCCCGCTTGGCTTAGTATCAACCATAAAATTACCAGCATGACCAATAATGCCTGATGTCAAAGTGACTTTATTGCCATCAAGTACCGCGGTGATTGGCGGCGTCAGGCTGTCAGCTGCGATTTTTTTCTGAATATTTCCAGCGGTAACAGCTGGCGCACCAACGGCAATATCAGTGCCAAAAGTGTAAACTTTATTAGCAATCCGTAAACCATCTGGCTGGGTAAAAGATGTTAAGGTTACTTCCCATTGATCAGCGCCATTACTAGGATTAATAAAGGATAAGGTAATTCCATCGCCTAAAGTTAAGGTGTTATTAGCGATAGTGTAGCTAGACGGTGCCCCGTCGCGAAGGGGCGACCAAGTGGCCGCAGCGCTGGTTTTAGTCGCTCCACTATTTAGCAACAAAGTAACCTTTCCGTTATAAGTACCATTATAATTACCATTAGTCACAATTTTTGGCATCGCACTTGGACTTTCACCATCCATGTTGGCGGCACTACAAGCCGGGTCAGCCATATCAATTTTGCCATTACTATTATTATCAATTCCATCCGCGCAGGCATAAGTTGGCGCTCTTCTAACAGCACTAACCGTAGCGCCACTATAAGTCCTGGGAGTACCAGTAATAGTAATTTGGGCTATGGCCGCAGTGCCAATAGTGGCAGAATACTTGTCAGCTTCATTATCCGGCTGCGGAAAAACACCACTGTTTTCAACTGGGTCTAAATCTAGGTGAGTGCCAATTTCAAACCGCCACATGAAATAATTACTACTGCCAGGAAATGCCGTATCACCATTATCTTTCTTTACTCCATTACCTAATTTGACAGCATACCAAACATTATTAGTGCCATCACCCAAATACTGAACGGGTTGGAAAGTAAAGGTTAAGCCGTCAACACTAGAGGCACTAACATTGGTTAATTTATTCTTATCAATTTCGGCTTCTGACAGTTTATAAATATAAGGATAAATCTTGACATTATCAGCATTCACTAAACCAGAACAAGGGGCAGCCACGCTGCAAGCTTCTGCCGCCTCTTTAATCAAAGTATCCGGTTTCATTTTGACTTTGAAAGTCACCATGATTTTGGTATTTCTGGCAACATCACGGGCTAACGGCAACGGATAAACACTTTGGATGATTCCATTGCCTAAGTGACCGCAGTTTTCGCAGCCAATCGGCGGCTGGACAGTACCACCCGGACCACCCGGACGAAAGCTGTCTTGAAGCATATTAATAATAAAGCTAACGATACTGAAGGCTGAAAAAATAATTAGCAAACCAATGGCCGCATTACGTAAAATCCGTTTGGCTTGATCAATTTTTTCAGCGTTGCCAGCTGAAGTCATCCAAATATAGCCGGCATAAATGATGATTACAATAGCAATAATGCCAACTAAGCCCAAAAAGATTTGGATAATCCTCATGATGGTCACCCTGATGTCTTGAGTGCTTAAGCCAGTGGCCGTGCCGTAACTTAAACCGGTGTCTAAAGCGGCCCAAACCGGAGAAACCAACATTAAAAATAAAACTACCAGTCCAAAAATAAGCATGGTAGTTCTATTTCTCTGGGAACTGAAAAAGTTTTTTTGTTTATTCATAAGTTTACTCCCTGTAAAAAATATAAATAATATATATTAAATAATTTGTTCCCAAATTATATTCTTTAAAGTCTCCTTTTAAACTTTAAAGACTATTTTTTGCTACTTAATTCCTCTTTAACTAGCTGACTAACAACATTACCATCCGCCTGACCAGCCAACTCCTTCATGACCAAACCCATTACTTTGCCTGTGTCTTGCGGACCTAAAGCTCCAACTTTCTTAATAATTTCCGCAATTTTTTGTCTGATCACTTCTGGCTCAATTTCCGCCGGTAGATATTTACTGATAATTTCAATTTCTTTGCTTTCTTTATCAGCCAACTCTTGGCGTCCGCCTTGGACGTAGAGAGCAATGGCATCCTTTCTTTTCTTTATTTCGCTTCTCAATAACTTAATCACTTCTGGCTCAGTCAATTTCTGCCGATTTTTAGCAATTTCCGCGTTAGTCACAGCCGATTTAAGCTGACGTAAAACCAAAACTACCAGCTCATTTTTTGCTTTAAATGCCTGGTTAAAATCCTGTTCCAACTGTGTTAGCACGTCCATTGGATTTTAGCGGTAATTACTAGTATTTTCTTCTTTTAATTTACCAATTTTTTTCAAATATTCCCGTTTTTCCCGGATATCTTTTTTTCGTAAAGCTTCCCGGCGAACTTTGTTCTTGTTCTTTGGTTTTTCGTGAAAACGAATTTTTCGGGACTGAATCAATCGGCCGCTTTGTTGTAATTTTTTATGAAACCTTCGGACTAAACTCTCAAAAGTTTCGCTTTTCTTTCTTTTTACTTCTGACACCTGATATTCACCTCCTTAGTGTGAATGAATCGATTAATTTTTAAATAAAATTTTATTAGATTAACTGTCTTTACAATAACATCTTCCGCTAAATAAGTCAACAATTAAATTAAGATGTACGATTAGCCAATTTTTTCTTAATCTCATTAACTGTCTTGTTAAAATCAATAATCTCCTGAACCCCACTTTCCATGTCCCGAATCAAAATTGTCCCATCCATTACCTCTTTCTGCCCCAAAATCAAAGCGTATTTGACCTTCAATTTATTAGATATTTCCAATTGTGATTTGAGACTGTCTTTGGAAAAGCTTTCAGCCACTTTAATATTTTCCTTACGTAGTTGTTCAAATAAAATCAAAGCTTTGATTTTAGCTTGATCACCAATCTGAGCTAAAAATACTTCAGGCTGATCGTCATTAGGAATTTTAACTTCCTTCTGCCTTAATTGACTAATTATTCTTTCAATACCAACGGCCACTCCTACTGCCGGAGTCGGCCGGCCACCAAGCAATTCAACTAAGCCATCATATCGCCCGCCGCCGCACAACGCACTTTGAGCGCCTTCTTTGACTTCTTTTGGCCAAACCTCAAAAACGGTTCGGGTGTAATAATCCAAACCACGAACCAAATAAGGATTTAATTTATAAGAAACATTTAATTCGTCTAAATAGTTTACTAATTTCATAAAATGATTCTTGCAATCTTCGTCTAACCAATCAATAATTTGTGGCGCATCAGCTTTGGCAATCTGACAAGTCGGATTTTTGCAGTCCAAAAGACGCAACGGATTTTTGACCAAGCGCTTTTTGCAGTCTTCGCAAAGTAATTTTCTCTTACTCTTATAATAAGTGGTTAATTCTTGAATATAAGTTTTGCGGCATTGAGGACAACCAATACTATTAACCTGGATACTGATTTGATCTAAACCGATTTGGTTAAAAAAGTTGTTAACTACCACAATTATTTGAGCATCAATTACCGGATTATCATCGCCTAAAATTTCAAAACCAAATTGGTGAAATTGGCGCTGGCGGCCAGATTGCGGCCTTTCGCGCCGAAACATTGGTCCCCAATAAAAAAGTTTGACTGGCTGAGGCAAATTAGCCATACCATGATTAATATAAGCTCGGGCGATAGAAGCTGTCGCTTCCGGCCGTAAAACTACCAAACCATCACTTTGATCGGCAAAACTAAACATCTCTTTTTCAACAATATCGGTCTGTTTACCGATTGAACGAACAAAAAGATTAGCTTCTTCCAAAATCGGCGAATCAATCCGGTCAAAGCCATAGCCAAAAGCAAAACTTTCAGCGGCTTGGCGAATGAAATGCCAATAATTCTGTTCGGCGGGTAAAATATCTTTAAACCCACGCAAAAGTTGAGAAGTTTTTTGCGCCGCTGGAATTTTACCGACTTTTTTAATTTTTTTATCAACAGATTTCATAAAATTATAAATTATAATTTAAATTATTTGTAAGTATTCCAATCCGGTTAACGGGCCAACCCCGCCAGAGAGTTTTGCCAACGACATATTCTCGCTTAACCGGGCCAAAAGCTCTTGAATCCAAACTATGAAGCCGATTATCCCCCAACAAATAATACTCATCTGATTTTAATGTTACTTCAACATCACCCAAAGTCAGGGTACCTTCGGCCAAATAATCTTCTTCCAACAACATACCGTTAGGATATTTAGCATTAAAAATAAAAACTTGACCATCACCGACTCTAACTTTTTCACCGGGCAAACCAATAACGCGCTTAATAAAAAATTGGCTAGTATCAAACGGGTAACGAAAAACTACAACGTCGCCGCGCTCGGGCTCGCCTAGCCGATAACCAATTTCATTAATTATTAAATATTCATGATCAAAAAAACTTGGTTCCATGGAAGCACCCTTAACATAGAAAGGTTTAATTAAAAAATAACGAACCGGCACGATAATTGCCAAAGAGATTACAACGACCTTAAAAACCTCCCAAAGAAAAATTAGAATTTGTTTGGCGGCTGAAAGATCTTGGTCTTGAATATGAGGTGGGTATTTATCTTTTTTAAACAGACTCATTTTTTTAGAATTACGAATTATGAATTATGAATAAGGGAAGGAATGACCTGCCTAATTCCTAATTCTTAATTCCTAATTCTTTCTCTACAGTCGATCCGGATAATTAGTAATAATACCATCAATACCCAATCCTTTAAGATAATCAATCTTTTTTATATCATCAACCGTCCAGGCACAAATTCTAATCCCTTTCCTTTTGAAAAGTTCAACTTTCTTTTTGTTTAAAAAATGATAATTGATACAAAGATAACTAGCATTTGCTCGTTTTACCAGCCAGCTAATATAATATTTAGTTATTGGCAAAAATAAAACCGCTAAAAAATCCATAATAAACCAAAAAGAAAATACGTTTCCGGCTCGAAAAACTAAAGCTGTTGTAATTGCTGGTTCTAATTGTTCGGCAACTCTAATCTCCGAAGCCAGATTTGAAGAAATCATGATATCTTCAAAATTGACCTTATAATCCCGCAAGGTTTGAACAATAATTTGAGCACTATTATTGGCTTTTATTTCAATATCCAAACCAACTTTACCATCAATCACTTCTAAAACCTCACCTAGAGTTGGGATGGTTTCACCTTCAACCAATTTCAATTCTTTAACTTGCTGCAAAGTCAGTTTGTCAATCCGGCCTCGAGTTTGAGTTAAGCGCTTCAAATTATTATCATGAATTACAATCGGATGTTTATCTTTAGTAATCCGAACGTCAAATTCAATCATGTCAACGCCCAACTCCAAGGCCTTGCGAAAAGATGATAAAGTATTTTCCGGCGCGTAAGCTTTGGCACCGCGGTGACCGATTCTTAACATAAATACAAAAAATTAAATAACACTATTTTCTAAAAATGTGAACCCCGCCCGCTTCGCCTTGCCATTGTTTGCTTGGTGGGTTCGAGAGGACTCGAACCTCTGACCTCTGCAATGTGAATGCAGCGCTCTAACCAACTGAGCTACGAACCCTTAAACACAATTCTAATTCTCATTTTAATTTACTTTAAGGCGGTAAAGCAAGGCGGGCGGGTAACCTCCGCCAAAGGCGGATGCGCCTCTGGCGCAAGCTGAGCTACAGACCCCCTCTATTTTAAATTATACTGATTCGCCGACTTCGGTGCGGGGTAAAAAAAGAAAGCGTTTGGGTTCACGATACACCTAAATATTACGCCTTGGTGTATGCCCGGTAGTAGTCCCTCGCCTAAATTATTTTTTGGCCAGAGAATAAACTTTTTTGCTCAAGTTAAAAATAATATATTACCCTAGTAGTAAAAGTAATTACCCCCTTAAGAGGGATCACTACCGGGTATGCCCGGTAATTTTAACTATTAACTTTTAGCTTACAGCTATTAGATTTCATTAAACCTGCTAAAAGCTATAAGCTAACAGCTTCAAACTACGTTAATATAGCACATATAATAAGATAATTCAAGCCAAAAATTGGCCAAAAATACGAAAAAAATACTTGACAAAAGCATTAATTACCAACTATACTACCTCTTTAAACACGACTAAATCACCTTGTCAAGTAGTAATTCATTCTAATTGCCATTTCAACTTTTTTATGGCACAATTAAAGCATTAAAAATTATGCGATCTCATATTGATTTTTTAGATGAAAAAGACAAACTAGTTGCTAAGCCAAAAAAGAAAAAACTTAGATTGATTAGCAAAATTATTATCTACCTATTAATAATCGGCGGTATTCTTTTTGTTTCCTCAACTTACGGCATAATTACTTCCGGTGAACATCTAGCCCAAACTTTCGGTAATGTCAGTTTATGGGGACAAATTAAACATTTAATCAGCAGTGATAGTAAAAAAATAGCCGGGCAAGACGAAGATAGAATTAATATCCTCCTTCTGGGTATTGGCGGTGAAAACCATGATGGCCCCTATTTAACTGATACCAATATCATTGTCAGCTTCAAACCGTCAACCAAACAAGTAGCTCTAATTTCCATTCCCCGTGACTTATTAGTTCCAATCCCCAATTACGGCTGGCTAAAAATAAATCACGCCGATGCTTACGGTGAGTTAGCTAACCCCGGCCGTGGCGGGGAATTAAGCAGCCAAGTGGTCAGCAATGTATTCAATATTCCAATTCATTATTATGTTCGCATTGATTTTTCTGGCTTTAAACAGATCGTTGATGATTTAGGCGGCATAACAGTAAATGTTGAAAATACCCTGGACGACCCAATGTACCCGGTGGCTGGCAAAGAAAATGCCACTACTACCCAAAGATATGAGCATCTTTACATAAAACCCGGCCAGCAATACCTGAACGGCAGCTTAGCTTTAAAGTTTGTTCGCTCGCGCCACGCCCTAGGGATTGAAGGTTCTGATTTTGCCCGAAGTAAACGGCAACAAAAAGTATTAATGGCAATCAAAGATAAAGGTTTATCTTTTGGCACTTTAATTAATCCTTACAAAATCAGCCGGGTCATGGATACTTTAAGCCAACATCTAGCAACCAATCTACAAGTTTGGGAAATTATTGAACTTTATAACCTCGGCCGAAATATTGATGAACAAAATATTATCAACCGGGTAGTTGATGACAGTCCCGATGGTCCGCTATATGATGCTATTACCGAACAAGGTGCTTTTGTTTTAAAACCTAAGGCCGGAAATTTTTCCGAGCTGCAAGAAATTGCTCAAAATATTTTTAATTACTCACTAGTTGAAGAAGAAAAATCAGTTACCACTAATATTGAGCCAAAAAAAGTTACTACCAATACTAATACCAACACCAGCAGCACCAACCCGACCATAGCTAAACCAAAAAAGATTGAGATTCAAAATGGCACCAAAATTAACGGCTTGGCCTCACGCACCGCGCTTTATCTAAAAAGTTTAGGTTATCAAATAGTAAAAATGGGTAATGCCCCAACCCAAGACTACCAAAAAACTGTTATTTATAATCTAAGTACCGATTCAAACAACAAAACAGCAGAGAATATTGCCAAACTTTTAGATTCAGAAGTAGCCAGCGCTTTGCCCGATTGGGTAACTTCAACTTCAACCCGTAAAGTTAGTGCCAGTGCTGAAGTTTTAATTATTTTGGGCCAAGATCGGCAAGACCTATGACCGCACTTCAAATAAAAAAATTACCAACCGTCGTGATTATCGGCCGAATTAATGTCGGTAAATCCAATCTTTTCAATCGGCTGACTGAATCACATAAAGCCTTGGTGTCTGAGATTGAAGGTACAACGCGTGATTATAATTTAGGTCAAGTTAATTGGCGCAAAAAAGTTTTTGAATTGATTGATACTGGCGGTGTTGATATTGAAAGTCTGAAAAATAGTATTCAGGCGATTTTACCGACTAAAAAAAATAAATTAGCCCAAAACAATCTAATTGAAACCGAAATTATTAAACAAACCAAAACCGCTTTACAAAAAGCGGATTTAATTTTAATGGTAGTTGATGCTCAAAGTGGCCTCATGCCCCAAGATAAAGAACTAGCTTTAGTTTTGAAAAAAATTAAAACCCCAACTATGCTGGTTTGCAACAAAGTTGACAGTCAAAAATGGCGCAACCAAACCAGTGACTTTTTCAAACTCGGTCTGGGTAATCCCTATCCGGTTTCAGCTGCGAACGGCAGCGGGACTGGGGATTTGCTTGATGATTTGATAAAAAAAATTAAGGGGCCAAAGGGCCGGCCAAAAATCGTAAATGAACAGAAACCAATCAAAGTAGCAATTATCGGCAAACCAAACGTTGGCAAATCATCTTTAGTTAATAAAATCTTAGGTGAAAACCGAGTAATTGTTTCTGATGTTCCTCAAACCACGCGCGAACCACAAGACACTGAGATTACCTATAAAGATAATAAAATTATTTTGATTGATACTGCCGGCTTGCGCAAAAAGGCTAGGATTGAGTGGGGTTTAGAAAGAATGGCCACCAGAAGAACTTTAAAAATGATCAAAACCGCTGATGTAATTTTACTGGTAACGGAAGTCAATAAATTATTAACCGTTCAGGATAGTTATCTGGGTGGCATAGTTAAGGATTCCGGAGCGGCGATGATTATCGTGGCTAACAAATGGGATATTTTAGAAGATAAAACCGATAAAAGCGACAAAGTAGCAAAAGAATTTTACCAAGGTCATTTTTCCTACTTAAGCTTTGCCCCAATAGTTTTTATTTCGGCCAAGACTGGACGCAATGTTGATAAAATTTTAGAATTAGTACTAGAAGTAGCAACCCAGAGACGAAAAGAAATTTCCGAAAAAGACTTAAAAGAATTATTGCAAAAAGTAGTTCGCCATCATCATCCGGCCCAAGCCAAGGGTCAAAAACGGCCTCATCTTTATACCTTGGCTCAAGTCGGAACCAATCCGCCAAAATTTTTGGTCACTATTGGCAAGGGCCAGTCAGTCCACTTCTCCTACCTCCGATTTATTGAAAACCAATTGCGTTATAATTTTGGTTTTACCGGTACGCCAATTAGCATTGGCGTAAAAAATCTAAAGCACTAATATGAAATTAATTGTCGGCTTAGGCAATCCAGATACAAAATACCAAGACACTTGGCATAATGTTGGCTTTATTATGATTGATAAAATTCAAGCCCATAAGCCTCAAGAATTTCTAACCTGTAAAAATAACAAAAAATTTCAAGCCGCAATTTGCGAAGGTATGAGCCCGGAAGAAAAAATAATTTTAGTCAAACCTCAAACCTATATGAATAATTCCGGCCAAGCCGTTAGTGCTTTGGTTAATTTCTACAAAATTCAGCTGTCCGATCTCTGGGTTATTCATGACGACATCGATTTACCCTTAGGTAATATCCGAATTTCCCAAAATGCTTCAGCCGCGGGCCATAAAGGCGTGCAATCAATCATTGACCACTTGGGCTCAAAAGATTTTGTCCGTTTCCGAATTGGCATTCAACCCCAGCATTCCGTTCAAATACCAACCGAAGCTTACGTCTTGCAAAAAATGGATAAAGAAGCTAAAGTAATCATTGATGACGTTTCTCAAGAAATAATTTCGGCCATTGAAGTTTGCCTAGCTCAAGGAGTTACGGACGCGATGAACGAATTCAATTAAAATTTAAAATTAAAAGTAATCAACATAGCGCACTAATTTTAAGTGCGTTTTTATGTTAAACCAAGAATCAACCAAAAACTTAAAACCCAAAAGTCAAAACCACAACTTAAATCTTAAAACCAGGTGCTTTATCTTTTCTATTAAAATTATAAAACTAACAGAAAAGCTGCCTCCAAAAAAATGTTACTGGATAATCGCTGACCAACTAATCAGATCAGCCACTAGTATTGGGGCTAATATTGCCGAGGCTAAAGGCAGTAATTCAAAAAAAGACTTTACTCACTTTTATCAAATCTCCTTAAAGTCGGCCAATGAGAGTAAGTATTGGCTTAATCTTTTAATCGCCTTGACCTTAACCGATAAAGACGAATTAAAAGAACTTCTTGACGAAAATATTCAACTAGCTAATATCTTAGCCGCCAGCATTTTAACCATGAGAAACAAGAGATAACTCCTGGTTTTGGGTTTTAAGTTTTTGGTTTTAAGATTTTAAAAAAGTAGCTTCCAAGACCCTGTCTATCAGCGTAAGGCACCGTACCGAATGCTCAGTAGATACCTTAGCTTTTGGCTAATTGGGAGAAATAGGAGGGTTAATCTCACGTTCGCCGCTGACAAACAGGGTTTTAAAAGCTACCTCAAATTAATAAAATAACTTATCACTTTCTATCATAAATGTCAAGGGGGGCCAAAATAATGGCTAAAATATATAACTACTATCAATAATATATGAAAACAACCACTGAATTTAATAAAAATGAACTCAAATATTGGATTGCCTTTAATCAACTAACTGTAATCGGCCCCATTCGCTGGCAAAAAATTTTAAGCTATTTTCCTAATCTAAAAACTGCCTGGCAAGCACCGATTCAACAATTAATCCAAGCGGGGTTAGAAACAAAAATTGCTCAGCAGGTTAGCGAAAAGCGTCAAGGTATCACGCCAGATTTAGAATTAAAAAAAATTGAAAAACTAAACATTAAAATCGTTACTATTTTAGACGAGGCTTATCCTAAAGCGCTGAAACAAGCCTACGGCTGCCCGCCTCTGCTTTATTATTTTGGCAATCTTGATTTAAATAATGATTATTGCCTCGCCGTTGTTGGTACGAGGAAAATTACTCCTTATGGCCAAAGAGTAACTCAGGATTTAGTTAAAGAATTAGCGGGTACCGGAATTACTATTGTTTCCGGACTAGCTTTAGGTGTTGACGCCTGTGCCCATCAAACCACTTTAGACAGTAATGGCAAAACTATTGCGGTTTTGGGTTCGGGCTTGGATCAAATTTACCCGTCTGCCAACCGTCAGCTGGCCCAAAAAATTATTGAATCTGGTGGCGCCGTTATTTCAGAATTTCCTTTAGGCACACCGCCCTATAAATCAAACTTTCCCTTGCGCAACCGCATTATTTCGGGCTTAAGTTTAGGCACTTTAATTACTGAAGCTGGAATTAAATCGGGAGCGTTAATCACCGGTCAATTTGCCTTGGAACAAAACCGCGAAGTTTTTGCCGTGCCGGGAAATATCTATAGTCTAACTTCAGCTGGCCCAAACCAATTAATCAAACTGGGCGCAAAAATGGTTATTCAAGCTTCAGATATTTTGGAAACTTTAAACATTAAATCAGCGGCCAGTGCTAAACAAATCAAAGAGATTATTCCGGAAAACGAGACGGAAAAAATGTTGTTAGAAGATTTAAACGCCGAACCGCTTCACGTTGACAAATTAGTCCAATGCACTAAACTGAATATTAGTCTCGTTAATTCCACCTTGTCGGTTTTGGAAATGAAAGGAATAATAAAAAATTTAGGTGGCCAAACTTATATTAAACTCAGATAAACCCATGATTAAAGCTGCAATTTACGATTTAGACGATTTAATGGTTAATTCCCTGCCTCTTCACCGAAGAGCTTGGGATATTTTGTTTAATGAATACCAAGTCAAGACTGCCGACCTACCGCCCAATCTTAGCTCCCGTTTTGTTGGCATGAGAATAAGTGATATTCTTAAAGAAATGATTAATCACTTTAAGCTTAAAGCCGACTACCAAATTCTTTACCAAAAAAGGCAAGAAATTTTTTTGAAGCTAGCCGCGGCAGAATTGGAAATGCTACCTGGTTTAATTGAATCGTTGAATTTTTTTAGAGATAATAAAATAAAAATTGCCTTGGCAACCTCCGGCACAAAAAGATATATTAATTTTGTTTTGAACAAATTCAACCTCAACGATTTTTTTGACATCATTATTACCGGCGACGATGTTAAACTCGGTAAACCTAACGCCGAAACTTACCAAGTCACTTGCCAGAAGTTAAATCTTGACCCCAAAGATTGTGTGGTTTTGGAAGATGCCACCAGCGGAATTATGGCAGCTAAAGCTGCTAATTGTAAGTGTATTGCCATTAAAAATCCTCACACTCCCCCGCAAATTTTAGACCAATCTGACTTAATCCTCAATTCACTGGCCGAGATAGACTTAAATGTTTTAAATTCTCTTTAATGAAACTAAATCAGCAAGACAAAATTTTTCTTCTGTTTGGCATTTTCATTGGCGCCTTGTTGTCAGCCAATTTTTTAGGTGCCAAAATTACTGCCTTTACCCTACCTTGGGCCGTGGCCTTAATTTTAAACCTAATTTTTTGGCCGCTGATTTTTTTAATCAATCTAATTGTTTCAGCTCTACCGGCCTATACTATTTTTAGCCAGCCCTTTTTAGCTTACAATTTTTTTGACGTCATCCATGTTTCCGTTGCCATCTTAACCGTTCCAATTATGTTTTTGGTAAACGACATAATTTCCGAAGTTATTGGCAAACCAATGGCTCACAAATTAATCAATCTAGCCCTAATTGTTATGCTCGTTGTTTTAGTTATCACAGTGATTTCTGTTTGGCTGCCAGCTGACCCCAGCCGCCAGTATTTTTCCCAACAAGCTTATGCCGATATTTTTGGCGTATCTTTGAGAATGACTATTGCTTCAATTATTGCTTTCGTTTTAGCCCAAAAACATGATGTTTGGGCTTTTAATTTTTGGCGCCAAAAAACCAAGGGCAAATGGCTTTGGCTAAGAAACAACGCCTCTAATTTCAGTTCGGAATTTGTTGACTCAACAATTTTTATGTTCATCGCCTTTTATGCTTTAACCCCAAAATTTAACGCTGTTTATATTTTTTCCTTAATTATTCCTTATTGGATTTTTAAAATTTTGTTTTCTCTAATCCAAACGCCATTTTGTTATTTGGGTGTTAGGTGGCTAAAAAACAACAATGAAAAATAATTTCCAAAATTATTACCAGGCCGTAGAATACTTAGAATCTTTGTTTAATCTACCGCAAGATGATTATTTTATAAAAAAAACCGGCCGGAAAATTTTTTTGCAGCGCCTAAAATATCTCTTAAAACTGCTTGGCAACCCCCAACTGGGTTTTAAATATATCCATATTGGCGGCACTTCCGGCAAGGGATCGGTAGCCACCATGATTCATTCCGTTCTGACTGAAGCGGGCTACAATGCCGGCTTGTTTACTTCGCCTTTTTGCACCACTTCAATTGAAAAAATTAAAGTTGGCAACTTATTAATTAGCCCAAACGATTTTGTAAAAATTGTTGAAAGGCTAAAGCCAGCCGTTGATTTGTGCTACCAAAAATCACCTTGGGGCCATCCGTCATATTTTGAAATTTTTACCGCCATTGCCTTTTTATATTTCAAACAAAAAAAATGCGACTACGTTGTTTTGGAAGTCGGCTTGGGCGGCCGCTTTGATGCCACTAACGTTATCCCGCCACCAAAAATTACAGTCATTAATTTAATTGATTTTGATCACACCGATGTTTTGGGCAAAACTTTAAAACAAATTGCCAAAGAGAAAGCCGCCATCATTAAACCAAAAACAATATTTTTTACAACCAAGCAAAGTAATTCAGTCTTAAAAATATTGAAAACCACCTGCCAAAAAAATCGGGCGGAATTTAATCTAATTTCCGATTTTAGCCAAAGCTATAAACTGGGTTTATTAGGCAAGCACCAACAAAAAAATGCCGCTTTAGTCGTTGCGGTTTGTCAAAAATTAGATATCAAAAAAGACAAAATTTTAACCGGTTTAAAAAAGGCCCAACTCCCCTGTCGGCTGGAAATTATTCAAAGAAAACCACTGGTAATTTTGGACGGCGCCCATAATCTTTCCAAACTAAAAACCACCGCCGATTTTATCAAAAATTTGACATATCGTAAATTATATCTTATTATTGCCTTAACTAACGAAAGAAATCCCAAAGAAATCTTTGGCCAGATTGAATCATTAGCCGATCATATTTTTTTCACTCGTTACCAGGCAAGGGTAAAAAAGTGTTACCCGCCAAAATTGTTGGCCAAAAAACTCAAATCTAAAAAGCCAAACGAGATATTTTTAGACGCAAAAATGGCATTAGCCAAAGCCAAAAAATTGGCAAAATCAAATGATTTAATTTTAATCACTGGCTCGCTTTATTTAGCCGGTGAACTAAGAAATAATTGGCGGAGCGAAAAAAAAATCTTACAGCAAAGGACAACTTAAAAAATATTACTGTCAACATAGCGCAACCTCATAATTAATCAGCTGTTAGCTTTTAGCTGATAGCTTATAGAAAGGTTAAGCTATGTACATCCAATCGTTTAAACAATTAACTGTTTGGCAAAAATCAATTATTCTGGTTAAAGAAATTTACCTGCTCACTCGTTGTTTGCCCAAGGAAGAGTTATATGGCTTAACTAGCCAAATGAGAAGATCGGCAGTATCTATCCCTTCCAATATTGCTGAAGGCAAGAAACGCAAAACCAAAAAAGATTTTATTCAATTTTTAAGAATCGCTGACGGTTCGGCTGCCGAGCTAGAAACTCAAGTAATGATTGCCAAAGATTTATATCCTGACCTTAACTATTCAAAAATTGAATCCTTACTCGAAGAAGTTCAAAAAATGCTGATTACAATAATTAAAAAATTGGAAACTAACTAAAAGCTATAAGCTAACAGCTACCAGCTAACTTATGAAAAACT
Organism: Patescibacteria group bacterium; assembly: GCA_041649675.1. Taxonomy (GTDB): domain Bacteria; phylum Patescibacteriota; class Patescibacteriia; order Buchananbacterales; family UBA6539; genus JBAYJS01. Next base: position 113,596 of record JBAZMQ010000002.1, read on the forward strand.
TAGTTATCGTTGAATCACCAACGAAAGCCAAAACCATTACCAAGTTTTTAGGGACCGACTATAAAATCGAGTCCTCTTTTGGTCATATCCGCGATTTGCCAAAAAGCAAATTAGGCGTTGATGTTGATAATAATTTTGAACCGCAATATGTTATTCCGCTAAAAGCCAAGAAGCACGTCACCGAATTAAAAAAATTAGCCGAGAAAGCAAAAATGATTTACTTTGCCACTGACGAAGACCGCGAAGGTGAAGCGATTTCTTGGCATTTAGTCCAAGCTTTAAAAACGCCAAAAGACAAAATTAAAAGAATAGTTTTTCATGAAATCACCGAACATGCAATCAAAGAGGCTTTAAAAAATCCCCGAACCATTGATTTAAACTTAGTTGATGCCCAACAAGCTCGCCGGGTTTTGGACCGCTTGGTCGGCTATCAGCTTTCGCCTTTTTTATGGAAAAAAGTTGCCCGCGGACTTTCGGCCGGTCGCGTCCAATCAGTAGCCGTTCGATTAATCGTTGAACGCGAACGAGAAATCCAAGCCTTCAAAGAGGAAGAATATTGGAGCATTGAGGGTATTTTTTGCCAACAGGCAGTTAAAACCGGACAAAAGCCAATGGATTTTGAAGCCAAGCTTCATCAAATTGATGGAAAAATTATTGATAAATTGGAAATTAAAGATCAAAAGCACGCCGACAAAATACTAAAAGACTTAAAAGATGCCAAATACATCGTGGCCGATATTGAGCAACGGGAAATGAAAAAAAGTCCGCTGCCGCCTTTTACCACTTCCACCCTGCAACAAGAAGCGATTAAACGTTTAGGCTTTTCGGCGAAACAAACCATGATGATTGCTCAACAGCTTTACGAAGGTATTGAATTGGGTGCTGGCGGTGCCGTTGGTTTAATTACTTACATGAGAACCGACTCGGTCAATTTAGCCGACAAATTTTTAGACGAAACTCAAGATTATATCAAAAGTCAGTTTGGCCCGACTTATACTCCGGGCAAAAGATATTATAAAGCTAAATCAAAATTGGCCCAGGAAGCCCACGAAGCGGTCCGGCCAACTTCAATTACTAATGATCCTCAAAGCGTCAAACAATATTTAGACCCCAGACAATTCAGGCTCTATCAGCTGATTTGGCAGCGGGCTTTAGCTAGCCAAATGGCCAATGCCATTATTGATACTTCAAAAGTTGATATTTCCGCTCAAAAAACACCTTATACTTTTCGGGCTATTGGTTCGGTAATTAAATTTGAAGGCTATCTAAAAATTTATCCTTCCGCCACCAAAGAAAATCTTTTGCCGGAATTAAAAACCAAGGAAGGTTTGGATTTAGTGTCTTTAACACCAAATCAACATTTTACCCAACCGCCGGCCCGTTATTCAGAAGCGACTTTAGTCAAAATTTTGGAAGAATATGGTATTGGCAGGCCTTCAACTTATGCGCCAACCATTGCCACGGTTCAAGACCGCGGTTATGTGACCAAGGAAGAAAAAAGATTAAAACCAACTGACCTAGCTTTTTTGGTCAACGACCTTTTAGTCAAACACTTCCCTAATATTGTTGACTATGAATTCACGGCCAATATGGAAAACGACTTGGACGAAATTGCCGAGGGCAAAAGAAAATGGCAACCAATTATCCACGAATTTTGGGGGCCGTTCAAATCAAATTTGGATGAAAAATATAAAGAATTAGACAAACAAGAACTGACTGAAACAAAAACCGATGAGGTCTGCGAGCTTTGCGGCAAGCCAATGGTGATTAAAATCGGCCGGTTTGGTAAATTTTTGGCTTGCACCGGTTACCCGGAATGCAAAAATACCAAACCCTTAGCCGAAGGCGGCCTTGAGCCACAAAAACCACAAGAGACTGGCGAAAAATGTCCAGAGTGCGAAAGCCCCTTGGTTAAACGCAAAGGCCGGTTTGGCGAATTTGTCGGCTGTTCAAATTATCCTAAATGTAAGTACATTAAAAAACAACCGTCTCAAGAATTCGGTACCTGTCCCAAATGCAACAAGGGAAAAATTGTTGGCAAGCGTTCCCGCCGCGGCTGGTTTTATGGTTGCAGCGCTTATCCGGATTGTAACTTTGCCTTGTGGGGTAAACCCGTAATTGCCGAGGGTAAAACTGAGCCAGAAAAATGTCCGGACTGCGGCTCAATTTTAGTTCACGCCAAAGAAGATCAGATAAAGTGCAGTAGTAAAGAATGCAAATATAAACAATAATAAAATTTTTAAGCTAAACAAAAAATCCCCGAATCGGGGATTTTTTGTATCATTGACAAAATTGTTTTAATAAATTGCGCCCAACGAATAAGAAACAACCGATAGGGCTAAATACATTGGCAAAACCAGCGTGGCCGTCAGCACCAAATACGTGCGGGCGATGTCAAAATCCATATCCCCGACTTTCTGCGGCATTGGGCCACATTGCATCTGGGGCGTTGTTTGACTTGTGTCTTGAATCTGTTGCATATGTTTGTTTTTGTTTTATCCCAACTTGCCGTTGAGAATTTTTATTTTCCCTGATTTTAAAGGATCAAACATCGCGGCAATTTTTTTAAAGAAATAAACTGAGTTGGACCGCGTGTTAATTTTGATTTTTGTTTTTTGGCGCCCGCGTGTTATCTTGGGGCATATTGTCACGCCGTAGGTCACCTGAGGCAACCAAAGGCGGACAAATTAAAAAGATAGGGCAATCCCTATCTGAACTCTATAAATACAGTATAGCATACCTAAATTATTTTGTCAACTTAGTTTGCAATGCGGTTGGAAGAGAGTTAGACCCCGAAACCATGTTGATGCTAGGGTACTCCTTCCAAACCGCAAAGTTATCTTAACAAATCCCTCAATTTTTGGCAATAAAAAAAGATCCGCCATTAAGTGGATCCATTTTTTTGACTGGTTATGATCCAGTTACCCATTGACGGTGCAGCGGTTGGGTGCCGCTCCTCTTTGGTTTGACCGATGGCTCGGGGGTAAGAAGTTCAGGGCAGCCAGAAGGCTGGAAGCAGCAGCGTCCTGACTGGAATCCTGCAACTAAACTATGTTTAGTTTGCTCCTTTTAAGTCTTAACCACCTTCTTTGCTAATGTGCAATTTTGGACGCAGTAGCTTCGCTAGGACTTCAACGTCTGTTTCATGAGAGATATCCTCCTACGCTTTTTGTTGAATGTTTACCTTTATCATACTACCGCTAGGGTTAGCGGCAATACATCAATATTACATAAATTTTTAAAAAAGTCAATAATAAAAAAGAACCAATCACTACGAAATAATTGGCTCGTGTTAAGTTTGCTCTTCTGACTGGCTTTGCTCAACCAGCAAAAAGAATTCGCTGGCCAATAGCCCCAGAGCTTTGATAATTTTGAGCAGTGTCATTAAATTAAAGCTTTTCTTGCCTTTTTCAAGGTTAGACACCTGCCCCTGACCGACTCCGGCTAAGTTTGCCAGCTCTGCCTGGTTCCAATGTTTTTCTGTCCGGAGCCGGTATGCTACTCTGGCGGAATGCCAGCCGCTCAGGTTTTGTCATTATTTGGCCCTCCAAGGTTGCGTGGGTATATTAACAAAAAACCGGACAAAAGAAAACACCTTGAGTTTGACCACAAGGCGTTCTCTCGGTTTCTAGGATCTCTCCTAGCATCATGCCGGCAGCTTAGCACATTTTTTTAAACTTGTCAAGCCCCCACCATATAAAAACTCAATGACTAAGTTGCTTTTTAGAGTTATTTGCTCTAGAATAAATTATAATGTAAATTAAAATTTCAGCTAAAAATGTGGCTACAATTGAAACTTTACTAAAAATTCTCAAAGGAGATAATGACAAGGGAAATCAAAAAATGACAATTTTTCCCCATTTTCGGAGTCATAAAAATGAATATGATTTAATCATGATCAAATTGGCCTATGAGTTCGCTGAGCAAGCCCATAAAGGCCAACTGCGAAAATCGGGCGAACCCTACATTGAGCATCCGCTTCAAACTGCCATTATTTTGGCAAAAATGGGAATGGATCAGCCGTCAATAATTGCTGCTCTATTGCATGATGTGCCAGAAGACACTAATTACAGCTTAATTGATATTGAAAAAAATTTTGGCAGTGAAGTGACAAAACTAGTAGCTGGTATTACCAAATTAGGCGTGATTAAATATCGCGGCATGGAAAAATACGCGGAGAATTTACGCAAAATGTTTATTTCCATGGCTGAAGATATTAGAATAATTTTGATTAAAATGGCTGACCGGCTGCATAATTTAAAAACTTTAGCCGCTTTGCCAGTGGAAAAACAAAAAAGAATTGCTCGGGAGAGTTTGGAAATTTATGCGCCAATTGCCAATCGCTTAGGCATGGGGCAAATCAAAGGTGAATTGGAAGATTTGGCTTTTCCTTATATCTATCCGGAAAAATTCAAGTGGTTTGAACAAGATATTTTGCCAAAAATTAAAATTGAAATGGCCTATACCCAAAAAGTTATTGAAATTGCCAGAAAAGAATTAGCCAATGAAAAAATTAAAATAATTTCCATTCATGGTCGGGCCAAACGGCTCTATAGTCTGTACCAAAAATTACTTCGGCCTCATTATGACGGTGATGTTTCAAAAATTTATGACTTAGTGGCCCTGCGTATTATTGTCCCCACCGTGGCTGATTGCTATCAATCTTTAGGTATTATTCATCGTTTATGGAAACCATTGCCTAGAAGAATTAAAGACTATATTGCCCAGCCAAAACCTAATGGCTATCAGTCTTTGCATTCCACGGTTTTTTGCCTGGACGGCAAAATTGTTGAATTTCAAATCAGGACGCCTCAAATGCATGAACAGGCTGAATATGGTATTGCCGCTCATTGGCATTACAAAGAGAATAATAAGAATCCAAAAAAAATCGGCGAGAAGGGATATATTTTGCCAAAAAAATTAACTTGGATTGAGGATTTGGTTAAATGGCAAAAAGAGATCCAGGACAATGAACAATACTTGCAATCACTGGCAATTGATTTTTTCCATAACCGAATTTTTGTTTTTACGCCCAAAGGCGATGTCATTGATTTGCCCGAAGAAGCCACACCAGTTGACTTTGCTTATCATGTCCACAGCTGGATTGGCGACCATTGCACCGGTGCCAAAGTCAACAATCAAATGGTGAGTTTGGATTCCAAACTAAAAAACGGTGACGTTATTGAAATCATCACCGATAAAAATAGAAAGGGCCCAAGCCAAGATTGGATGAAATTTGTCAAAACCAGTGCGGCTAAAAGCAAAATCAAGCCAAGACTCGGCCACTCACGGTTTCAAAACTAAACCTGGTTAGCTATTTTGTTAATGATATTATTTAATTCTTCGTTTGAGTAAAATTCAATGATAATTTGTCCGGTTTCACCGGATTTTTTTACGTTCACCTTTGTTCCCAAAGCGGCTTGCAACCTATCTTCCAAAGCCAAAAGGTTTGCATCTTTCGCTTTTCTAACATGCTGACGCACCACTATTTTTTTAGCCTGACCTTCAGCGGCCCTAACAGTTAAATCCTGTTTTAAAACCTTTTCAAAAAACTTTAAGCGCTCTTGCGGCGGTAAGCCAACAATCACCCGAGCCGTACTGTAATTAATTTTTTCATTAATTAAGGCTTTCTGGATTTCAGTTGGCAAGCTTAAGAGTCTTAGAGCGTTAGCAATTACCGGACGGCTCTTGCCCACCCGCTTAGACACTTCTTCCTGAGTCAAATTGAATTCATCTACTAAGCGCTGATACGCGAAAGCTTCTTCAATTGGATTTAAATCTTTACGCTGAATATTTTCAACTAATGCCATTTCTAATTTTTGTTGTTCTTTCATTTCACGAATCACGGCCGGGACAAACTTTAAATCCAAAATTTGGGCCGCGCGTAACCGTCTTTCACCAGCAATTACTTCATAGCCGTTGCCTTCTAAAGTTAAAATCAAAGGCTGAATTATGCCATGCTCTTTAATTGAATTGGTTAAATCTTCCAGGCTTTCATGATCAAAATCAGTTCGCGGCTGCAGCGGGTTGGCTTTGATTTTTTCAATCGGTACCCTGACAATCATTTCATCTTGAGCTAAAACATTAGAATCTTTAGGTAAAATTTGCTTATCAATTTTTGATGGAATTAAAGAACTTAAGCCTTTACCCAAACCTTGTACTTTAGCCATAAAATTATTGATGTTTTATTAAATATAATTTTCTTGTAAGATAATTTCCCGGGCCAAATCTTCATAAGCTTTGCCACCAGCCGAACGCGGATCGTATGACAAAATTGTTTGGCCAAAACTTGGTGATTCGGTCAAACGAACATTTCGGGGAACAATGGTATCAAAAACGCGATGGGGAAAATGTTGCTTGAGCTCGTTTAAAACCTGACTTGAAAGTTTATTGCGCTTATCATACATCGTCACTACCGCTCCCAAAATGTTTAATTCCGGTTTTAAATTTTCTTTAACCAAACTGATGGTATTGAGCAGTTGGCCTAAGCCCTCTAGCGCCAAATATTCGGCCTGAACCGGCACTAATACTTCTTCGGCTGCCACCAAACCGTTTAAAGTTAACAAGTCCAATGATGGCGGACAATCAATCAAAATATAGTCATAGTCATGTTTAACCTCAAGCATGGTTTGAGCCAACCGAAATTCCCGATTTTCCAAGCCTACTAGCTCCACCCTGGCCCCAGCCAAATCCGGTGTGGCCGGTGCCACCTTGTAGCCCTGGTGATTAGTACCTTGAATAATTTGCCTGAAAGAGATTGGCTCAACTAAAGAGTGATATACTCCCTTTTCTAGGCTTGAGTGGTCAATACCCAGCCCGGAAGTGGCATTAGCCTGTGGGTCAATGTCAACTAATAAAACAAACTTACCTAACCAAGCCAGATAAGCCCCTAAATTGACAGCGGTGGTGGTTTTACCAACTCCCCCTTTTTGATTGACAATTGCAATGGTTCTCGACATGCCCCGTAGTAGAAATTTGATTTCTTAATAATTAAAGAAAGATTTATTTACAGTCTTAAGTCTTAATTCTAACTATTAATTACCCATTAGTACCCCTATTTAGCTCAACAAAGATAACATATCAAATTTTCACTACGGGGCATATCATTATTATAATAAAAAAATCGCCTTTCGGCAATTCAATTATAACTAAAATAAAAATTATTGTTATCTGGTAGCGAGGGTGGGGATCGAACCCACGACCTAAGGGTTATGATTCCTTCGCTCTGACCAACTGAGCTACCTCGCCGCGGCAAATGAGAATATATAAACGAAATAATAATTTGGTTGCGGGGGCGGGAGTTGCACCCGCGACCTCTAGGTTATGGGCCTAGCGAGCTGCTACTGCTCTACCCCGCGTCGGATATTAATCATTAACCTTTAACAATTAACTTCATAATAGTACTTCTTTATCTAATATCTGTCAATCCAATAGTAGTTAATTGTAGAGTGTTAGTTGTTTTGAATGGTGCCCGAGGAGAGACTCGAACTCTCATGCCTTGCGGCACACGATTTTGAGTCGTGCGTGTATACCAATTTCACCACTCGGGCAATAAAAAAACAAATTCTACAAATTTAACTGCAAATGTTATTATAAATAATTTCTCTTTATTTGTCAAAAGTTTTCTTAAAATACTTTTTAAGTCAGCTCTAGAGAAGGTGATTTTTTTGATAAAAAGAAAACCACCCAACAAAGAGATGATATTAGGTAATTCTCTTGTGGGTGGCTAAAGTAAAGCCACGAAATTGAGTCACAGCCCAACCACGTTTGGGAGTTGCTCCCTGATTTCCTCGAGAGACGGAAATCCAACGCGGTTTTTACCTTGTTTTTTGGCGAAAGCAATTACTTTTGGGCCGATGACGAGGATACAATCCGAGTTACCACTTTTGCGGCATTCTTCTTTGTGAACTAGGGTGGCGTATGATTCACTCCCACATTCTGGACAACGCCACATTCCGTAGGAAAGTGAGTAGTTGGCGTCAAACTCTAACTTTGGCGTATTGGTCTTTGACATATCAGTATTTCTCCTTTTGTAAATCCAGAAATCTAGTTTAACCTGACCTCATTTACATTACTTGACTGCACATAGCTAAAAACAAATAACTGTTGTTTAAAATTATGTGCAGTCAAAATAAATATTTTTATTGGAAAAAGAACAATATTACATAATAACATATATTTTCAGTTCTGTCAACCATTCCTCCCAAAAAGTATAAAAGGCGAAAAATTACCCAAGATAAACAAAATTCCCTCCTAAGCAGAAAGGATTTGGTTTTTTAGCTTGGCTTGTTAATAACTTTTTGCTCCAGAAGTGGTAAAATAAGAACAGCTTAAAGAATAAGTAACATTACGATTGATTATGTATTTAACTATCCATGCTGCCTGTGGTGCCTTAATTGGTAATTATATTAATGAACCACTAGTTTCTCTTAATCTCGGCTTAATCTCTCACTATTTTTTGGACATGCTGCCACATTCGGACGGCAACTTCCCGACCAAAGGCCATACCCCAAGGTCATTGAGAAAAATGTATTTAAATAAAATTGTCGGCTTGGTTTATTTGGATATTTCTTTAGCCATAATTGTAACGGCAGCAATTTTAACCAACCACGCCCATTTTTTTACTCCGGCAGTTGTTTGGGGCATGATTGGTGCGGTATTGCCAGACATTATTCAGGCTTTAAGTTTCTTTCGCCGAAAAAATCGAGTTTTCAAAAAGTTAAATGAATTCCATAACTTTCTCCATTACTCCCCTAAAAAGCAACTCTCCTTGGTGACTGGCCAGCTGACCCAATTAATAACATTGATAATTCTGGTTAGGCCATTGCTTTAAATAATTTTAAAAAACTAAAATATCACTAAGGCTATTTACCTCGTACCAATTTTATCAAAAAATTTTTGGTAAAATAGGCCCGAGGTTTATCTTTTATGTTTTTGACTATTCACGGCACAGCTGGAACTCTAATTGGCCAACAGACAAATAATATTTGGCTGGCTTTTATTTTAGGCTTTGTTTTCCATTTTATTTTGGATCTAATCCCCCATGGCGATGCGGATTTACTTACCAAACAATCTGAAAAATATGCCTTTGGCCAAAAAACAGTAGATTTATTAAAAAAAATTACAGCGATTGATGCTTTGGTTATGATTTCACTTTTAGCAGTTTTTTACTGGCAAGGTTTGATTACTCAACCTCTACCGGTATTAGCCGGCGTGACAGGCAGCATTCTTCCTGATTTTATCCAGGGCTTGTATTTCCTGACAAAACATCCTTGGCTAAAAAAATATTTTATTTTCCATTCCGATATCCATTTTGTTTCAAAAAAATTATTAGTTTCTTTTTGGCCAGGCATAGGCATTCAAATAGTAACTCTAACAATTTTAATATCAGTTTTAATCTTGTTGAAATAAAAAACGCAGGGATACGTTAAAACACACCTCTACGTTTTTTTGTTTATTAAAATTTTAACAATTTTTCAAATTCTGCCTTTTGTTTGAATGGTCCGATCAAAGAAAGATTTAATTTTTTATCCAAAATTAATTCAGCCGCAACTTTTTTAATATCTTTTTGACTAACGGCAAAAATCTTTTTCAATTGCTGCTGCGGCGTATCAATTTTATTTATTAATAATTCTTGTTTGCTATACCAATCAGCAACGTTTTCCGAATCTTCGAGGCCCAAAATTAATTTACCCTTTAAAAATTCTTTGGCCCTGCTTAATTCTTTGACTGTTACTCCCTGCTCTCTGATATTCTTCAATTCTGCCAGAATTAAACCAATTGCTTGCTTAATTCGGTCTTTGTCCAACCCCGCTTGAATTACAAATGAACCAATGTCTTGATAAGATGAAAGGTCACTTTTAATGTAATAGGCCAAGCCGTATTTTTCGCGGACGTTTATAAATAACCTTGAACTCATATTACCGCCTAAAATCACAGCTAGCAGATAAAGCGGGTAAATTTTTGGGTTAATTAAGCTATAACTGGGCACGCCTAAGCAGATTTGAATCTGCTCGGTTTGCCTAAAATTTAAACTGACTTGCGGCTTAGATTGTTTGGTTTTAAACGGTAAAAATTTGACGGGTCTGTTTACTTTAGCTTTTTGGCCAAAATATTTTTTAGTTAAATTTAGAACCTTTTTCTGGCCAAAATTTCCAGCCACTGTCACTACCATATTACTGGGTTGATAAAATTTATTTTTGTATTGCAAAATTTGGGCCCGAGATATTTTTTTTATTACATCTTTAGGCCCAGAAATTAATTGGCCCAAAGAATGATTGGGAAAAATTGTCTGCTCAAACAGTTGCTGGACATAAAACAAAGGATTATCCCGATACATGTTAATCTCTTCTAAAATTACTCCCCTCTCTTTGGCAATCTCTACTGGCTCCAAGGTAGCATTAAAAATAATATCGGCCAAGACGTCAAAAGCTAATTCAATTTTGTCCGCGGCAATTTTGATATGATAACCAGTATGATCTTTGGCCGTGTAGGCGTTAAATTCAGCCCCAACCGAATCTAATTCCTTGCTGATATCCAAGCTGGTCGGCCGACGCTTTGTCCCTTTAAAAACCAAGTGTTCAATGAAATGGGAAACACCATTAATATTTTTTGTTTCATAACGCGAACCAACCGGCAAAACTACTAAAACCGTTACTGCTTTAGTTTCAGGCAGCGGTGCGGTGATCAGGGTTAAGCCATTTTTCAATTTACTTTTTGAATACATAAAAAAATAAAACTTAAAAGCAAAATCTTAAAACCCAAAAACTTTTAAGCTTTATGCTGTAGTTTTTGACTTTGGGCTTTAACTTTTAAATTTTTCCTCAAAATATTTTTTAATTTCTGAAATTTTAATTCTTTCCTGGCCCATCGTATCCCGATTCCTGACAGTTACTGCTTTATCTTCAATCGTTTCAAAATCAACGGTCACGCAATAAGGCGTGCCAATTTCATCTTGCCGCCGGTAACGCTTGCCGATTGAGCCGGTCTCGTCATACTGGCAAAGCCATTGGCCGCGCAATTGATCAAGAACTGCCTGAGTGGCTTTTTGCAACTCGGGCTTTTTTGAAAGCGGTAAAACCGCAATTTTTATCGGCGCAATTTTAGAATTAAATTTTAAGACTACTTCAATATCTTTTATACTTTCAGTCGTAGTCGATCGGCCACCACTGATTTCCGTATAGGCATCCAATAAAAACATTAACGTTGCTCGGTCAGCCCCGGCTGAAGTTTCTATAATATAAGGATAAAATTTTTCGCCTGACTCCGAGTCGGTATATTTCAAATCTTGGCCCGAATATTCAGCGTGACGTGACAAATCCCAATCGCCGCGGTGATGAATACCTTCCAATTCTTTCCAACCAAAAGGTGTTTGGTATTCAATATCCATAGCTTTCTTAGCATAGTGAGCCAATTCATCTTTACCGTGTTCGCGGAAACGCAAATTTTCTTTTTTAATCCCTAAAGACAAATACCAATTCATCCGAACCTCTTTCCATTGATCAAAAATTTTGTCAGCCTCTTTTGGATTAACAAAATATTGCATTTCCATTTGTTCAAATTCTCGAGTCCGGAAAGTAAAATTGCCCGGCGTAATTTCGTTGCGAAAAGCCTTACCAATTTGGGCAATCCCAAACGGTAATTTCAAACGCATACTATCTTTAACATTTAAAAAATTAACATAAATTCCCTGGGCAGTTTCCGGCCGCAAATAAACAACCGAAGTCGCATCTTCCACCGGCCCCATAAAAGTCTTAAACATCAAATTGAATTGTCTGATTTCGGTTAATTCGCCGCCGCATTCCGGACACGTCTTCAATTCCAAGGGCGGTTCTTTCATCGCGCCCAAAGCTGGCTTAATGCCTTTAGCTTCCAATAGATGATCAGCCCGAAAGCGCTTTTTACATTTTTTACAATCAACTAACGGATCGGAAAAATTTTGAACATGGCCGGAAGCTTCCCAAATCCTTGGATGCATCAAAATCGCTGAATCTAGCCCAACGACGTCGTTTCGCTGATAAACCATTGATTGCCACCATTGGCGCTTAACATTATTTTTTAATTCCACTCCCAACGGACCGTAATCATAAAATGAGTTTAAGCCGCCATAAATTTCCGAAGACTGAAAAATAAAGCCTCTTTGCTTGCATAAAGAGACAATTTTTTCCATAAAACTATTGTCTATTTTTTTAGGTTTAGTCATAAAAGTATTTTAGCTAATTCCCGGTTTTTTTTCAAGTCAAATCGGTAGTTTGACAAAATATTAGACATTTGATAAGTTTGCAGTAAAAGCATCAACCATGGGAGATTTTACAATGAAAAAGCTTAGAGGAGTAACTCACGAGAATGCCGTAATCACTGCCAAGGCCAATCCGGAAATGGCAGTCGCTATTGCCAAACGTTTTCCCGATCTGCTTATACCGATCTCACTTGAGGTCAGAGGTCAATTGGGGGAGCTGGCACAGGCCTTTCCAAAATCGGCAATCGATCTAATCAGAGGGGACCCCTATCGGGCAATAATAATTGCCCAGGCCCTACCGGAAAAAACCATGGAAATTTCCGAGTACGCCTGTTGCCACATTCCAGAGTTGGCCAAGGCCGTGCCTTCGGCCGCCGCTGAATTAGCCCGGGCCTACGGTACCCAAGAGTGGGAAATTGTCTTGATGGTGCCGGACAAAGCGCCCGAAATCGCCCAAGCGATTCCCAGACTGTGCGTGCGCATCGTTCAAGAATTTCCACAAATGGCGCCGACAATCGCCGAAAAGGTCCCAGGCAAAGCAGTTGATATCGCCCTCGCTGTACCAAGCTTCGCTGTTGAAGTTGCCATAGCCTGCCCACAAAATGCGGCAGAGATTGCCAACAGAATTGAAACGGCCAGAGAGGCAATTCTGGCGATTTCAAAAGTGAAGGCAAAACCGCGTCACCGGTGGCTTCACTGGCTCATTGGTTAGAAATCGCCTTCGCGATTTCTTTTTTTATAAAAAAATAAGCTTGTTCTCTTATTTTTTGTCTATTTGATAAAATACATCACTGCCGCACTCACTAAAGTAACAGACACATTGTCATTTAGTCTTAAGGGCAAGCTTTCAACTAAGCCCGCGATTAAAGCAGTTTTGAAACCAAGGGAAAAAGCACCAATCAATGACAAATCAGGCAACATCCAACGAAGCAAAATAAAGGCGCCTAGAGTACCAAAAATAACAAAAGCAATGCTGCCGGCAAAAGTCTTGTGTCGATTCCAGGGCAATTCCTTAGCTTTAAAATTTGCACCAATCAAAGTAGCCGCCCCGTCGCCCAAAGCTAAAATCGCCCAGCTGGCAGCCACAATATACAACGGAAAAATTAAAACCAAAACTAGCAAGACTAAAAAATAAAGAACTGCCCCCTGGCTATATTTCCTTTCAAAGCTTCGGTAAAAATATGACTTGATCCGTAGTTTAGGAATAACAACTAAAGTAACAAGCAATAAAAACAAAAGTAGTAGCGCCGCTTGCCACCGATTCAAAAATTTTAATAAAAAAGCTAGAAAAAATAAAAGGATATGAACAATTTGTCTTTTTTCTTCAGAAAACATGGTGGGGTTTAAAAAATTAATAAAAAAACCTGCGCTTTAATTTTTTATTTATTCTAACCAAAAATACTTTTTTCCGGCGGTTGGCTCGGTTCTTTTTGGGGCTCAGTTGGTTTTGTTTTTACTTGACCATCGCTTGGCGGTAAATCTGGAGTAACTGGCTTTGGCGCCTGAACCAAAGAATCTTCTTTAGTTAAATCACTGTTTGCTGCTTGGGGTTCTTTAATCTCTTTTGCCTTTAAAAAAGTAGCTAATGAATCACGGCCAACGCCAATGTCAACTGGCTTATTAACAATAGGCGCTGGCTTATCTGGCTGATTAATCGGACTAATAGGTACAGCTGGAGCTGGTGTATTTTCAACTACTGGACCAACCGGAGTGGCTGCACCACTGACCGGCGGCAAAACTTGGCCAGTTGCTTTTGCCAAACCAATATCAAGACCAATAATTTTTTCTCTTTGAGTATGAACCAAATCAATATCTGCACTTTTGTATGATTGGTATCCAAGTTTCTCGGCCGTAATATAATAAATATTATCATTGACCAAAAAAGTATAGCGACCGGATAAATCTGTCACCCGAGTCTCTAATAATTTATTATACTTTTTATCATAAACCCGGACAATTGCCTGAGCAATTGACTTATTATTACTCCGGTCATAAATTCTGCCCCAATTCTTTGCTGGTTTATGGTAACCTAAACGACGGAACAAAATATATAAAAAGCAATGCAGGGCAAATAGAGAGAAAGTCAGCGGCCCGGGACTAAGCACCATTGAAACAGTAGCCAAAGGAACGGCTGAGAACGCCGCCGCATACTGCACTTTGCGCAAATAATGCTGAAAAATAATTTTGACGGCTGGCTTGATTTCTTCTTTTGGATCAATTGGAATATTTAGAATAATGTCAGCGTTTTTGTCAGTCACTTCAAAAGTTTGGCCATGATACAAATCTAAGTATTTAACATCTTCTTTTTCGTTTTTAAGAAAAACTGTTGGAAAAACGTACTTTGGCTTAGTCACAGTTAAATAGTAATAGCCGCTTGAAGCCAAAATATTATAACGGCCGGATTTATCAGTCACTCGTGATTGAACCAACCGATTATTGTCTTTTTGATACAATCTGACAATGGCTAAATCAACCGGTTGCTTGGTTAAAGAATTATAAACAGTTCCCCATTTTTGCCGCCGCCGTCTAAATAGCGCTGCCAAAGGTTGACTGACAAAAAACTGCAAGTAAGTTAAAAAGTTAAAAAAGGAAAAAGAGGCAAAAGTATTAACCACTACCGCTGTAACTAAGGCCGGAGCAGCAACTTGAGTATTGGTTTTTTGGATTACTGGATTATCTAAAACTTTTTCCTTAATAATCTTAGAAATATTTTTAATCCTTTCGCCCAAGTCTAATTCACTGTTACCAGCTGGAGTCTTACAACCTAAATCAGCCGGATAATCAACTAAACTATCACTATCATTATCAATGCCATCCAAGCATTGCACTAAGGGAACTCTTGTCCCCGGAGCTAAACCGCAATCAACTGGGCACGAAGAAACATTCTCGGAATCTTCACAGATATGATTACCACAACAAGGAGTAATTGGTGCACAAATACAATTAGCTAAATTTAATTGCTGGCAGCTACTACAAGCAGCAACACACTGAGGATTGCAGGACCGAACCTCCGGCGGCCGATCCAAATTTAAGTTGCAATTATTCAAATCATTGCATTGCCGTTTGGAAACACCGTTGATGCAATCTCCCCAGACTGAACAAGTCCAGCTCGGCAAACAAATTGGCACACAGTCTTTTTGGCAAGTGCCATTAGTCTCTCCGGTTTCACAAATGCCATTGCCGCAGCACGGCACTAATTGTTCACAAAGGCACTGAGCAATATTAATCTGCTGGCAGCTACCGCAAGATAAGCCAGGACATTGAGGGCTGCAGCTTTGCTGAGTTGGCGGCGGATTAGTCGGAATTAAGCAAGCCCGCCGGTCAAAACATTCGCGAGTTTGAATACCTGATAACGGACAAGTTTGTGGCTCCCAACCGGTACAATCCCAATCGGAGATACAAGCTACTCCGCAATCGGCTGGACAATTACTGGCTGTTTCAGCCGGCGCTTCACAAGTACCATTACCGCAGCACGGAGCAGGATCGGACAAACATAAGGTGCAGGCTGCATCAGCATGTTGGCAGACACCGCAAGACAAACTGCAGCCACATTCTTGCTCATAGCTATAATCAAGCTGACATTTTGGTACGGACTGATCAATACAGGTCATTATCCATTTATTATTTGGTTCACAATCACCATGACTGCAAGAAAAATTCGGCGTACAATGGCAAGCGGCATCACCTGGTGTTGAACCATCGGTACAAATTGAAGCCGAATAATCGCAACGGCCATTATGATTATCATCAATACCATTGTTACAAATTTCTGTGCCACCAGTAGTGGTAAATGAACCAGTATGAATTTCTTGCAAAGCCCCGGCACTAGCCGTGATTCGGTAATAATAAACTGTATTAGGATTCAACCCAGTAATATTATAAGTATAATTTTGACCGCTTAAACCGCTGGCAGTGCCATCGCCTACTGCCGAAGTCACTCCCCAATCTAAAATTGAAGTACTGGCTTGGCAAAGAGTTTGCCAATTAACTGTGGCTGAATTATTGGCCGGCAAAACCGAAACATTGGAAATTATTAGCTCCACTTGGCAAGAAGCCGAACAACAATCGCCTGAATTAGTATTACCATCATCGCACTGCTCACCGGCATTAAGCTGACCATTGCCGCAGCCAACCTCCGTTTGGCAAGAGGCTGAGCAGCCATCACCGGAAACTGTATTACCGTCATCACATTCCTCGCCAGCATCAATGTGAGCATCGCCGCATCTTGGCACAGTACAACTTTGAGTTTGAGCACTGCCGCCACAGTTATTGCCGCAAAAACCGCTTTGAATGCCGTCAACGCATGGCCCCCAATTACAAACTATCGGCCCGGTCGGAACACATTCACCTTTATTATGAGCTAAATATTTCTGGGCAAAATAATTATGGTTTTTATCAACTTCTAAATTGTAAACAAAAAAATCACCAGTTTTTATTTGAACTGATGATACTGCCAATAGCTGACCATCCTGTTTTAAAAGTTGATCACCAATTTTAATTTGGCCAGCTTCTAACCATTGACCGTTAACATAAAGCGGGTGGTTTGAAGTAACCTTAAGCTCATTATTGATAAGCAAATATTGATCAACTCGATGTTTAAAAGTCTGTAAAACCGGTACCAGCTCTAACTGACCGCTTGATTCATTATAAGAAACAACTATGTCACCAACTTTAACTTTTTCAATTGGTGAAGTGCTATTATTTTCTAAAGAAATTTCCGTACCGGCCAAAAACAAGCTACGACATGACACATACAACCTTCACAATAAGCTCCGGTACCACAATCCGCAGTAGTTTCACAAGTTTCACCAGCATCAACTACACTGTTACCGCACACCGGACAAGTACAATCAGAATTACAAACTCGATTATAACAAGCGGTAATACCGGCGCTGCCGTCACATTGTTCACCGGTTTCTACAACTGAATTACCACAAACTGACGTAGTACCAACAGTTGCTGTAACATTAACTGTCGCCGCATTAACCCCAGGCAAAATTAAAAAAAGAAAAATCGCCCCAGTAGCGAGGGTTAAGCTAAAACTTAGAAAAAAAAACTTTTTTATTCCAACAGTCATCTTAAGGAGTTACCTTGTTTTTTAACCTTCTCATTTTGGAATTAATTTTGATAAAGATTATTATTAGACCAATAAAAATTAATAAAGCAGCAATCAAGCGCCAAGGTATAATCCAAAAACTAAATTGCTTTTGAATAGTTTGTTTTTGCTCAGTACCATAATTCAATTCCAAATTGGCCGTGTATTTGCCAAATGCCAAATGCCTAAAATCCTGGTTTAAACCTGACCAAAAATTTTGCCAAAAATTACCCTCAAAATTTTTCCCCCAAACTATTTCAAATCTTCTGGTACTATTAGGCAAAACATTATTTTTACCTTCATTGAGATAAAAGGTTTCAATCTGACCAAACCAGTTTTTCAATTCAATTTTTCCTTCAGGGATCAAATGAATATTTCCAGTATTAGAAAAACGAACTAAAAAATTTATTGGCAGGCCAAAAAAATAATTATTTTGCGGCTGGGTTTTAAATTCAAGAACTTGGCCGCTTTCTTTCAAGTCGCCATTAACTTTTAAAAGTACTAATGTGCCAACTTTACTATTAACCGCTACTGCCCTATCATCTACCGATGGCTGGCTTGCCGTTTGCCAAAAAAT
>JBAZMQ010000003.1:0-117377 GCA_041649675.1 Patescibacteria group bacterium
TTTCTTCCCAAGTCCCATTGTTGTCAGCATCCAAATCAACTTGTAAGTACAAACTGTCTGAATTCCAATTGAGGCTAGACAAACTGTCAGCTTGGCCTAAGGAACCTAAGGCCACGGAAAAGACTCCGTTGACCGTAGTCACTGGCGTAGTGGTGCTATTCCATCGTTCGGTCCAAAGTAAAGTACCGCTGCTTGAAGCATCATAGATTCTGAATCTGAAAGACCAGGAAGCATTACTAACTTGATTGCCGCTAGCATCATGGAGCTTACCTTGATAAGTGATTTGTTTGTTAATGGAGTCAGCGGCAATTGCCAAATTAATTCCAAAATTAAAGTTAGCTAAAATCGTTAGTACAATCAAGCTGATGTTAATTGCCTTTTTGGCCATGCAGAAAAATTGTGATTCAAACCTTTTCATCACTTCTTCTTTTTATTTATTTGGCGTGAGTAAATAAACTTAATTAAATCACGTTCAAAAATCCGGTAAGTCCTTTGTCCAATAAGACTTACCGGTAATTCGCCAGAATCAATCCAGCGATAAACGGTCTTGAGGGATACCCCAAGCCGTTTAGCGACCTCTTCCATTGTTAGCAGATCATAGCCTGCCATTGTTTTTCGTAGTTTTTATTAAGTCACAAATTTCATAAGCTATGATTAATTTTAAAGCTAATGTCCACTTAAGTCAAGTGGATATCTCTTATGTCTTCTTATGTCTGTTAAATAAATAATATTTTGGCTTAAATATAATAAAAAATCTTATAAAAAATATAAGTAATTCCCCGGTTAATTGCTTTGGCTTTGCTTGATTTTATCTGCTATTATTAAAGATGTGATAGCATCGGTTTTAAGTTAGATTAAATATTTATATGATACAGTTTGATATAATAACCTCTCGGCTTCGCTCGAGGTAACATTATGCTTCAGTTTGACATCGTTACAATTTTTCCTGAAATCTTTGTCTCCTATTTCTCCGAGTCAATTATTAAGCGTGCGGTCAAAAATAATTTGATTAAAATTAAAATTCATAATTTGCGAAATTGGTCGCAGGGCGTTCATAAGCAAGTTGACGACCGGCCTTATGGTGGCGGTCCGGGCATGATTTTAATGATGGAACCGATTGCTAAAGCCCTTGAAGCGATAACCGTTAACCGCTTACCGCTAACTGCAAATAAAAAGAAAACGGTTAACAGTAAACGGTTGCCTGTTAGCCGCATAATTATGCTGACGCCGGCGGGAAAAAAATTTAATCAGCGAGAGGCCGAACGCTTGGCCAAATATGACCAATTGATTTTGCTCTGTGGTCGTTATGAAGGTTTTGACGCAAGAGTTGATAAATTAGTTGATGAAAAAATTTCCATTGGTGATTATGTTTTGGCTGGCGGCGAGCTGCCCGCGATGGTAGTTTTAGAGGCTGTGGCCCGACAGGTAAAAGGCGTAGTTGGCCATGATCATGCTTTGGCTGAAGAAACTTTTTCCAAAGGTTTGGATTATATTGAATACCCTCAATATACCCGACCTGAGATAGTAGAAATCAGAAATCAGAAATCAGAAATAAGAAAATTGAGAGTGCCAAAAATTTTGCTTTCCGGTAATCATGCCAAGATTAAAAAATGGCGGGGTAAAATGTCTAATAAAGCAAGATAAGTTTTCAGCGAGATAAGCAAGATAAGAAATGATAAAGAAAAAATAATGTGTCATTCTGAGGTTGAAGGTCAAAGAATCCCTAACCTCTGTCATCCTGAATGAAGTGAAGGGTCCACTGAGATGAATGGATTCTTCGCGCTTAAACTTATCTCAGGGCTCAGAATGACAAATAAAAAAAGAGGACTAACTGTGGTTAGTCCGTTATAATGTCGCTGTTTGACGTTAATTGCCAACCAGCTGTCTATTTTGAGCATCGGTCATGGATTCCAACTCTTTTTCCAGTAATTCGCCGATGGTCATATTTTTAGGCGGCTTGAAAATTTCCAGATGTTGGCTGCCATTGCGACAATTGACAGTTTTCACGATGTAATGAACGGTTTCAAGATCATCCCTACTCAACTGCTGCAATTTTTTGTAGAGATTCTCACCTGTTTGAACCAAAAAACCTTCTCCCCTGGGATATTCCTCTGTGAATGAAAAGATACGTGGGTCGACCTCAGTGATGATTCGTCCATCAGCGGCAACCACATAAATATGCTGCTTGAAGCCGCCCGGGTCATTTCTAATTTCCCACGAGGGAATGAAATAAAGAACGAGCGGAAACATCCGGCCAACTTCGGCCACGCTGACGTTGTTTGGTTCAGGCACGAGGGGCATACCTCCCAAGTGAGCCTGCGACTTTTGTGCCAGCCACTTCAATTCTTCAAGGGTCTGCTGTACGCTCATGATTTTCTCCTTTGTAGCATCTCGCCACATAGTGGAGCCGACATCTCGTCATTGGCCCCAGGAGCTACCCTACCCACGGGTCGTGGTTTCAAGCCTCAACAGCGAGGATTGAATTAAATAGATTATAATGTTTGCCTTCTTTTGTCAATATTTTCGTTTTAGGCTATTAATTGTTGATAATTTGGGGCTAACTTTAATTAAGATAGGTATTGACAAGGTTTTTAAAAAGCTGTATTATAATTATACTTAAATAATAAGCCTTAAAAATTTCGCTAAACATTGCCTAAAACTGGTTTTTACTTCCCAATTTGAGGGATAAGGAAAAACAGTGGTGTCTGATAAATAACAGTTAACCATTAACATTTAACTGTTGTAAGTAATCGGATCCCTCTGTTTTTTCTTCAGCCAGATTGAAGGAAAAGAACATTAACAATCGAAAAGTGACCCCATCACTAAAACCGAATTAGTTTGGTGATAAAATTTTGATTATCGCTCGGAAGTCGCCTAGTGGCTTACTTCATTAATAATTCGGAGATCAATTAACGTTTTAGTGAGGGGCGGGACTCAGAAAGATTGAGTCCCAACCTTTTTGATGTGTTAAAGAAAAATCAATCTTTAACAATCGAAAAGTGACAACAAACTTATTACGTCAATTCATAAAAAAACAATAAGGCGGCAACTGCCTATCACATAACAGTTAACTGTTAACAATTAACAATTAACTTTATAAATGTTGCACAGGATCATTTAGCCGTTAACTGTTAAAGGTTAATTGTTAAATGTTTATTTGAGAGTTTGATCCTGGCTCAGGATGAACGCTGGCGGCGTGTCTAAGGCATGCAAGTCGAGTGGGTTTAGACCCACGGCAAACGGGTGAGTAACACATTGGTAACCTACCCCGAAGTTCGGAATAACTTTGCGAAAGCAGAGCTAATACCGGATGTGCTCAAGTAACAAATGTTATTTGAGTAAAGATTTATCACTTCGGGAGGGGCCTATGGCCTATCAGCTAGTTGGTAAGGTAATGGCTTACCAAGGCTACGACGGGTAGCGGGCGTGAGAGCGCGACCCGCCTCACTGGGACTGAGACACTGCCCAGACTCCTACGGGAGGCTGCAGTCAAGAATATTCCCCAATGGACGAAAGTCTGAGGGAGCGACGCCGCGTGATTGAAGAAGCCCTTCGGGGTGTAAAGATCTTTTATTAGGGACGAACTAATGACGGTACCTAATGAATAAGGGGCTGCTAACTTCGTGCCAGCAGCAGCGGTAATACGAAGGCCCCTAGCGTTATCCGGATTTATTGGGCGTAAAGCGTCTGTAGGCGTTCTGATTAGTTTTCCGTCAAATCCCGATGCTCAACATTGGAACTGCGGAAAATACTGTCAGAATAGAGGGTGGGAGAGGTAGATGGAATTGCCGGTGTAGCGGTAAAATGCGTTAATATCGGCAAGAACACCAAATGCGAAGGCTTTCTACTAGAACACACCTGACGCTGAGAGACGAAAGCGTGGGGAGCGAATGGGATTAGATACCCCAGTAGTCCACGCCGTAAACGATGGATGCTTGACATTGGCAGTATCGACCCTGCCAGTGTCGCTTAACCAAGTTAACACCTTAAGCATCCCGCCTGGGTAGTACGGCCGCAAGGCTAAAACTCAAAGGAATTGACGGGGACCCGCACAAGCGGTGGAGCATGTGGTTCAATTCGACAATAAGCGAGGAACCTTACCAGGGCTTGACATGATGCTGCAAATCCTAAGAAACTAGGACGCCTTCGAGGGTGCATCACAGGTGCTGCATGGTTGTCGTCAGCTCGTGTCGTGAGATGTACCGTTAAGTCGGGCAACGAGCGCAACCCCTATGTTGTGTTAAATCACTCACAACAAACTGCCAGCTTATCGCTGGAGGAAGGCGGGGATGACGTCAAATCAGCATGGCTCTTACGCCCTGGGCGACACACGTGCTACAATGGCCAGTACAAAGGGTTGCCAAGTCGAAAGACGGAGCTAATCCCATCAAAACTGGTCTCAGTTCGGATTGTAGTCTGAAACTCGACTGCATGAAGCTGGAATCGCTAGTAACCGTATATCAGCCACGGTACGGTGAATACGTTCTCGGGTCTTGTACACACCGCCCGTCACGTCAAGGGAGTCTGTAGTACCCAAATATCGGCGTAGGCCGGTAAAAGGTAAGACAGATGACAGGGACGAAGTCGTAACAAGGCATCCGTAGCGGAAGCTGTGGATGGATCACCTCCTTTCTAGGGAGAAACAACGATGGAGAGTCTGAATTCAGCTCTTCATCTCGTCGATCCCCCACTGGTAACAGTGGGCGGAGAGTTGATGTAAAGTTGTTGTCACTTTTAGGTTGTTAAACTCAAATAACAAAAGAACGCCATTGGGCGCTTTTTTGTTTATCTAATCTTCATCCCGCCCGCGTAGTCTGGTTTATTGGAAAGAAGTTTTCCGGGCGAAGGTGGAGTCACTTTTTGGTTATTAAATATAAAAGATTAGACGATTGACGAACTAATCTTTTTTTGTTATATTAGGATAGTAAAATTTTGTCCGCTACGCCGAAGCGTTAGCGAGGTGAGGGCGTGTAGTCCCGATTTGCGCCAGAGGCGCATCCGCCTGCCTGACCCGCACCTTTAAAAAGTTATAGTAATTCATTAATCCAACAAACATCTTTTCAGTGGGCGTGTAGCTCAGTTGGTTAGAGCGCGTCACTGATAATGACGAGGTCCCCGGTTCGATTCCAGGCACGCCCACTGAGTAGATGTTTAGGTCGTCAGGCGGGCGGGTAATGACGAGGTCCCCGGTTTGCCCCGAAGGGGGTCCCTTCGGGAATTCCAGGCACGCCCACTTAATAACATTTAATAATTAACAGTTAACATCTAGATTAATGCTATGGGTTAATTGTTATTACGCCGGGTTAGCTCAGTGGTAGAGTCCCGAAACTTCTGGTGCCTTAAATTTTGCCGAGTTAGCTCAGTGGTAGAGCGAAGGACTGAAAATCCTTGCGTCCCCAGTTCAATTCTGGGACTCGGCACCAGAAGTTTCGGGATAAACTCCGGACTGCCCCGAAGGGATTCTTTCGGGAAAAATTCTGGAGCCTGTCCCGACGAATGTCGGGGTCCCCAGCCTGCCCGCCGAAACGAAGTGTAGGTGGGTTCAATTCTGGGACTCGGCACCATTACATATCAAAAAACCCAAATCTGAAAACCCAAAATTTTTGGGATTTGGGATTTGGGTTTTAAACTTAGCTTCGGGCTGTGGCTCAGTTTGCGCCAGAGGCACATCCGCCTTTGGCGGAGGCTACCTACCAAAACGACTGTTATATTTTTTAGAATCGTTCAGTCGGGCCGGGAGTGCCTGCTTTGGCCCGTCCGCCTTGACTGTTAAATATAAAATAATTGATTAATGGGTTGTTAAGGATTTTTACTCCTTTTTGAACTTTCTAAACTGGATTTATAATTTTTCAATTTGGTCGGGGTATGGCTCAGTTGGCTAGAGCGCCTGCTTTGGGAGCAGGAGGCCGCCGGTTCAAGTCCGGCTACCCCGACCAAGTTGAAAAAAATGAAAGGTGTAGGATTACCTCGACCAAATAATTTTGTCACTGATGCGGGCTTGCCCGCCGAAGCGTAGGCGGGTATAGTATAACGGCTATTATGTGAGTTTTCCAAACTCAAGATAGGGGTTCGACTCCCCTTACCCGCTCCAAATTATTGTTTATGTTTTATGTTTATATACTTAAAAGTTTAACCGATAATAAGCTTTATATTGGTTATAGTAATAATTTGCAAAGGAGACTGAAAGAACATAACTCAGGAAAAAACCTTTCAACAGAATATAGACGGCCTTTAAATTAATATACTATGAGGCTTATTTGTCAATATATGATGCCAAGGCAAGAGAGAAATTTTTTAAAACCGGTTGGGGTAGAAATTACATTAAAAAAAATTTAAAAAATACTATAAAAATTTAAACAATAATTTGGGCGGGTTACCCGCTCCAGAATAACAATTAACTTTTGACAATTTACTTTTAACATTAAGATCGCCAAGTAGCGCGATTTTTTTGGTAAATATAGAGCCTTAATATAATAGTTTTAATATTTTTCTGTTTATTGACAAATTTATATGAATATGCTATAGTATATTATTAGCTCATTTAAACCAAAGGTGCCAATTTATGCAACAAGCCCTAGCCAAAAGACATTGATTTTTTTTGGATGTTTTCTGGCTATGGCGGCACTGTAGCAGTCATTGGCAAACTCAACAGTTGACGGAAAACCCCTACAAAAAGAAAGGGAGGAAGGTCATGAACCAGAGAAAGACCAAAAAAGGTCTACGCAAGAAAGTCAGGAATCTTAAGAATCACTTCTATCTTGATTTCCGGGTTGCCCGAAAGACCTTCAGGCGAATCTGCAATTCGATCGCCAGAGGGTTGGCTACCTGGAATGAGATTCATACGAGCCGACAGGAGCTCGAGGCGATCATCAAAAACTGGTGATTTGACAAGCCAACGATACTGACCACCCGCAAGAGAATCACCCTCGTGACATCTCTTCGTTGGGTGGTTTTCTTTTATATTAACTTCATTATTATCTCAAACCGAAACGTAATTTTTTCTCTTTCCAATTTTAATATTGTATACGTCATGCCAGTAGTTCCCATTGATTGGTGATATTAATAAAAATCTCAGTTCTAAGGTCGTCCCCGCCAGAGGCGGGCAGGCAATAAGGTGCTCCAAGAAAAAATCGCCAAACAGGCGATTTTTTGGTATACTGAAAAGATATGAATGAAAAACTACACTTTATAATTACTGGGGGAACCATAGATTCTTACTATGACCCAATAAAAGAAACAGCTGTTCCAAGTGACCATTCTTATATTCCAAAATTTATCCCAATTCTTAAGTTATATGAAACATGTATCTTTACTGAACTTTTCATGAAAGATAGTAGAAATATAAATAGTTTGGATCGAAAAATGATTCTCAGTACAGTGGCAAAGAGTAAGGCAGATAGGATAATTATTACTCATGGCAGTTACACCGTCGCCGATACAGCTAAATATCTTTCTAAATATTTAAAGCAAACCAACAAAACTATTATATTTGTATGTTCAATGATTCCGCTAATGGGGTTTGCTCCTTCTGATGCTGGCTTCAATCTAGGTTATGCAGTAGCAAAATCGCAGGAGTTAGAGCCGGGGGTATATGTATGTATAAATGGTAGAGTTTTTTCTCCCGAAGAAGTTGTTAAAATTTTGGCTGAAGGTAGGTTTGGTTCTGTTTATACTAAGTAATAGTAGTGGTTTAAGCTATTATCTATGTTTTTAATATTAATTTATTAATAAAAATTAATTGCTATGAAAAATTTTGAATTTTTAAAAAAAATGGATTTAAAGCCAATAACGATTCTAAAAATTGCCGGTGTCATTTTGCTGGTAATTATTTTATTGGCAGCTACCTTTCGCTTATTGGGTTCGTCGTTTAATTCGTTAATTGGCAGAAGTGATATTAAAGGGATATCGGTTTTTGATAGTTCAAAAGATTATGCCCTGGAACAAATTGCCGAAAGCAAACCGGCCGCTTATGGCACAAGCGGTGGAGTTAATTTGTCTGTCAGAAACGTTGTTGCTTCACCAAAGATGGTTGTTGGGCAACCAACGGTCGGTGACGAAGCCGAAGAGTTTGAAGTGACTGAATATAATAGTTTAATTAAAACCCGTCAATTAAAAAAAGATTGTGCCGTGTTTATTGATTTAAAGGCCAAAGACTACGTTATCTTTGAAAACGCCACTCAGTCCGAAAAAAATTGTTATTATACCTTCAAAGTTAAAAATGTCCAGGCCGAAGAAATTTTAGGCGTTATTAAATCTTTAAATCCTAAAGACTTATCCCAAAATACTTACACGATTAAAAAGTTAGTTGACGATTATACGGGTCAGCTAGAAATTTTGGAAAAGAAAAAACAATCAATCAATGAAACTTTGGATAGCGCTATTAAGTCTTACGATGAAATCACGGCTTTAGCCACTAGAACTCAGGATGCGGCCAGCTTGGCAAAAATTATTGATAGCAAGATAAACATTATTGAGCGCTTAACGCAGGAACGGATTAATGTTAACGAGCAGATTGATTTATTAAGTCGTTCCAAATCCGAGCAGCTTGATCGGTTGGAATACACTTATTTTTATGTCAGTCTTATTGAAGATAAATATGTTGACCTGATTAGCTTAAAGGAATCATGGCAAGCAGCAATTAAAGAATTTGTTAGGGATATCAATCGTGTGGCTCAAGATATAACTGTTAATCTTGTTGTTGTGTTGTTTTACTTGCTCCAATATGCGATTTATTTTTTCATCGCACTAATTGTGGTTAAATATGGTTGGCAGTTGGCAAAGTATATCTGGAAAAAATAGTTAAGCTTAAATTAAAACCAGCCCCGCTTTGTGGGGCTGGTTTTTTAAATGCAGATTTTTATTTAATTTTTTTAAACCTGACATTAAGGATTGGCTGATATTGGTTGTTGTATTCGTCGGCAATTTGAATCGGCTCCCCTTTTATCAGGCTGTTAATCGTCAGATCACTTAACATTTCATTGTCGCTTTCAATGTCATTTTTTAATCTTTCCAGTTGGGGAAATTCTTTTTTGAAAGTTTGTTCAATGACTTTTTTCTTTTCCCTGAGTATTTTAATTTGTTCAATAATATTTTGATATTGTTCCGAACCGTCTAAATTGTCACGGTAAGCTCGTTTAAGCTCTTTTTGTTTTCTTTTTGAATCCTGAACTTTGTTAAAAATTTCTTGGAGTTTTGACATTAATTTTAAATAATGAATAAAAATACATTATAGCATTTTTTCAAAAAATAAAAATAAATTTAGCTAATTAAAAAAAGGAAACCTAAATTTGGTTTCCTTGCTGGCAATATGCCTATTTTTTCTTTTTTTTGCCGCCAACAGCTTTGGCCGATGATTTATTTTTGGCCAGCATCTGGAGAAGTTGTTGCAGGTTTGCCAAAAACGCGGCATTTTTGATGCCAAATTCCTTAATGGCTCTTTGGGCATCTTTGACATGAGCCTTCTTCTCGCTTACCTTTTGTTGCCATCTGCTGCTGTCTTCTCCCTTCAGGGTCTTTAAGGCAGCTACCAGTTTGGCCAAGCTCTTGGGCAACGATTCCCCTTGCTTTATGAGCAGGCTCAAAAGCTCGCGGCTATTTACCGTTAATGACTCATCGGCCAAACCGGTGTTTTTAATTTCTATGCCCAGTGCCATCAGCAAAAGGAGTAGAAATTCCGGAATGTTTTGATCTGGATTCTTTGGATTGTCCATTTTAGACATGCTTTTAACCACCTTTCAGTTTTTAGTTATCGGTTGTTGGCGCAACTGTCCTTTTGGTTGATTTCTTCATTAAGAATATTAAGGTGCGGCGATCTCCTCCTTTTTTAACTTTTGTTAATTGATGATTATTTTAATCATAAACAGGAGATAAGTCAAGCTGATTTGACAGTAATCTATTGATATATTAAGCTAAAAACCGACAAGAATATGTAGTTAACCATGGAGGCTCGAACCTTGACAACGAATAGAATAAAGACCAGAAAGCCAGACGACTGGCACGTTCACTTCCGGTGGGCGTACAATTCAGACGGAATGCTCTATCGGGTGTTTCCCTACACGGCCTGTTTTTTTGGCCGAGCTCTGCTGATGCCCAATTTAACCGATATGGGTATGGTGGTAACCGCTGAACACCTAATCAGGTATCGGAAGTTGGTGCAAGAAGTCCAACAGCACTACCTTCGATATTGCAAAGGAACCAAGTTGTTTGGCAAGTTTTGGACCAGCCAAAGCTTCATGCCGGAATTCAGTATTCGGCTGACACCCAAAACAACGTCGGATATGCTTTTGGCAGCCAAAGTAGCCGGAGCAATAGTTGCCAAGGTTTACCCGGACGGAGTCACCACCGGTTCGGAAGGTGGAATCTCAGACTTTAAGGCTCTGCATCCTTTGCTGCAGGCGGCCGCAGAAATAGACCTGCCGGTTTCTTGGCATCCCGAGTTGCCCGGGGCACCGCCCCTAACCGCCGAACAGCAATTCATTCCGGTTTTATCCGAGGTGGTAAGCAAGTATCCTGGCTTGAGGATAGTCATTGAGCATCTTAGCAGTCAAATGATGGTGGATTTTGTCTGGGGTTGTCCCAAGACCGTAGCCGCTACTATCACGCCTCAGCATTTGATTCTGACTGCCAACGATGTTTTTGGCCAGCCGCACAACTTTTGCAAGCCAGTGGCTAAACTGCCAAACGACCGCGAGGCAGTAATTGCCGCAGCCATTTCCGGCGATCCCCGCTTCTTTTTTGGCAGCGATACCGCGCCTCATCCCCGTGCCAATAAAGAAGGTGCTAAGGCTGCAGCCGGAGTTTTTAGTGCCCCAGCTTTGTCAGCCGTTATCCAGGTGTTTGAAGAAAATCACGCCCTGGATAAGCTTGAAGACTTTTGGTCTCGGTTTGGCGCCGAGTTCTACGGCTTTCCCCTCAATCAAGAAACGATTGAATTTGTTCGAGAATCTTGGGAAATGCCGCTTGAATGTAGCGGCATCGTACCATTTTTGGCCGGAAAAACCCTGGACTGGCAGGTAGAATCTGTCCAATAAACCTTAAGAAACCTCTCGCTTAATTTGTTGAGGGGTCTTTTTTTAATTTTGTTGAGTTATATTGACAAAAATGACCATATGTGCTAAGATGATAAACTTTCCCAAAACTGGGAAGTTTTTATTTTAACCTTATGGAACTAATCCGAACAATCAAATCAAGAAAAACTGAAATTGTTGTGCTTTTAGTGCTAGTTTTTGAGCTTAGCTTTCCTCACTTTGCGGTGGCAGTTGAGCCAGAAAATAGCTTAATTAAGCCAGATTTCACGATTAAAGCAGCTCAGGCAGCTGACCAAGAAAGTGGAAAAATTAGCTCAATGAAGCTAATTAAAGTTGATATTCCGCAAACTGAAACAAAAACTGGAGTTGAGCAAGATAATGGCTTAAATAAGCCAGAAATTGTTGTTAGTGAGTACAAAGTCATAAAAACTTATGAAAATGTACCAATAACTGCTTATTCCAGCACAGTTGATCAAACTGACAGTGACCCATGTTCAACTGCCAATGGTTATAATGTCTGTGAGCATAACCAGGAAGATGTTATTGCCGCTAATTTTTTGAAGTTTGGTACCAAAGTAAGAATTCCCGAGCAGTTTGGTAACCGAATTTTTACCGTTCAAGACCGAATGAATGCTCGTTATTACTATCGGGCTGACGTTTGGTTAAAAACTCATGATGCGGCGGTTAAGTTTGGTATTGTTTATACCAAAATCGAAGTCATTGAATAATTTTGAAAACAAAAATCAATTTTTAATAATTCAAAAAATGGCTTGATTTCTGAGCCATTTTTTGTTACACTAAAGCAGTCTGATATAACAATTAACAGTTAACTGTTAACTGTTAAAGGTTTATCTTGGCCAGGTAGCCAAGTAGTAAGGCAGTGGTCTGCAAAACCGCTATGCATGGGTGCAATTCCCATCCTGGCCTTAATTAATCTATATTATTATGAATGTTTCCGAATTAGCCAGAAAATTAAAGACTACAAGCAAAGAGCTGCTAGAAATTTTACCAGCAGTCGGTTTTGATATTGGCCGGCGCGCAATTAAAATTGATGATCGCCAGGCCCAAAAAATTGTTGAACGTTGGCCGCAACTTTTAGCCGAATATAAATTTAAGTTTAAAACTGAAGAAGAAAAAGAAGCCGAAGAAACCGTAGTCAAAAAAGTTGAAGAGAAAAAATCAGTTTCTATTGGCTCAGTCATTCGGGTTAAAGATTTTGCCGAGAAATTAAAATTGCCTTTATCAAAAGTGATGGCAGAACTAATGAAAAATGGAGTGCTTTCTTCAATGAATGAGGAAATTGATTTTGATACGGCTGCGATTGTTGGTTTTCAATTGGGCTTTGAAATAATTTCTGATACGACAACTGTAGCAGAAAACGAAAAAACCACTTCGGAAAAATTGGAAAGTTTATTAGCCGAAGATGATAAAACTAAATTGAAAGAGCGCGCGCCAGTCGTTGTGGTGATGGGGCATGTTGATCATGGTAAAACTAAATTACTGGATGCAATTAGAAAAACGGATGTGGTCGCGGGCGAAAGCGGCGGCATTACTCAACACATCGGTGCCTACCAAGTGACAGTTCCGCTAAAGGCGGAATTGTCATCCCGACCAAAGGGAGGGATCCCTCGCGCGGCTCGGGATGATTTTGCCGCCGGCAAAATCACATTTATTGATACGCCCGGCCATGAGGCTTTTACGACTATGCGGTCGCGTGGCGCTCGAGTAGCTGATATTGCTATTTTGGTGATTGCGGCCGATGACAGTATTCAGCCTCAAACTAAAGAATCAATTAAAATTATTAATTCTGTCGGTTTGCCGATGATTGTGGCCATTAATAAAATTGATAAGCCTGATGCTAATATTGAAAAAGTTAAACAAGATTTAGCGGCTTTAAATCTAGTGCCGGAAGAATGGGGCGGCAAAACCATTTGCGTGCCAATTTCAGCTAAAGCCGGTACGGGTATTGATGATTTATTGGAAATGATTTTATTGGTGGCTGAAACCGAAAAAGAAAACATTATGGCTAATCCCGATAAATTGGCTGTTGGCACAATTATTGAATCAAGGATTAACCGGGATGAAGGTCCGGTGGCAACAGTTTTGGTTCAGGCTGGAACTTTGCACCTTGGTGATTTGGTAGAAATTTCGGGCAATTTTTATGGCAAAATTAGAGCTATGAAAAATTATCGGGGTCAAGACGTTTCTAAGGCTACACCATCAATGCCGGTTAAAATTTTGGGTTTAAAAGCGGCTGCTTCGGTTGGTGATATTTTACAAGTTTCTGACGATTTAGGTAAACGAAAAAAAATAAAGAAATATCAGCTTAATCAGCAAGCGGTAGATTATTCAAAACCGTTGGAAGTTAATAGCGAAACCAATGCTGAAATGGTTTCTTTAAATTTAATTTTACGCGCTGACGTTTTGGGTTCGTTGGAAGCAATTATTGCTTCCTTAAATAAACTTAGTAATTCAGAAGTTTCAATTAACCTTATTGTTAAAGGTTTGGGCAATATTACCGAGGGTGATATTACACGTGCTGAAGCGAGTAATGCTCTAATTTTAGGCTTTCATGTCAAAGCTACGCAAGCAGCGGAAAATATTGCCAAAGAAAAAAAAGTAGAAATTAAAACTTACGAAGTTATTTATCATTTATTGGATGAAGTAAAATCCCGTTTGGAAAAGTTATTAGTACCTGAAGTTATAAAAACTGAATTAGGCCGTCTTAAGGTCTTGGCTATTTTCCGCAAGGAGTCTAATTCAATAATTGTTGGCGGTATGGTCACTAAGGGAGTAATTTTACTAAATAGTAAAGCTGATGTTTTGCGCGATAAACGAAAGATTGCTACCGGCCATATTACTCAATTACAAGTGAATAAAGTTGCTGTCAATGAAATGCCTCAAGGCAAAGAAGGTGGTTTAAAATTTGAAGGTAAACCAGTAGTTTTGCCAGGCGATATTTTAGAAGTTTATCAGGAAGAAGTTAAAGCCAAAAAACTTAAATAAGAATTAAATAAGCAAGATAAGTTTTGGGCCAGATAAGCAAGATAAGTATTTTTTATCTTGCTTACTGCTTATCTTGCCTATCTTGCTTACTATGTCTCATCGTATATTTCAAGTTAATGAATTAATCAGGCAAGAGTTAAGTAAATTATTTTTAACCGAACTTGAATTTCCCAGTGACTGTTTAGTCACAATTCTTAAAGTTGAAACCTCAAAGGATTTACGCAACGCTAAAGTTTGGTTTTCAGTTTTGCCAGTAAAGTATACCAAAAAAGTTTCAAACAAATTAAACTCCAATTCCGGTCACTTACACTTTTTGCTAAAAAAGAAACTGTCCATGAACCCATTACCCCGTTTATTTTTTGCTTTTGATGATACCGAGGCCAAAGCGGCCGACATTGAGTCGCTGCTTGACCGGATCAGAAAAGAAGAGTAAGCTGCTTGGTTATGCCCCGTAGCAGAATTTTGACTAGCGCCTACGGCGCTATTTCAATAGTGATCAACTCGGGGCTGGCTGGTGCCTATTTGTAAAATTAAGGCATGACAAGTAAATAATTAAGTCAAAGTTTCACCATGGGGTTATGGAAATTTCAGAAATCAGTCAAAAAATTTATCAACAAATTAAACAAGCTCAAAATATATTATTGATTGCTCATCCGCGGCCTGATGCCGACGCGTTAGGCAGTTTAGTAGCCCTTGGAAGCTGGTTGGATTTTTTAGGTAAAACTCATACTAAGTTTTGTCTTGATCAACCGGCTAACAGTTTGTCCTGGTTGACTAGCTATCAACCAATTATTACGGATCCAAATTATTTAATTAGCCAGCAGTATGATTTAATTGTAGTTTTGGATTCAGGTGATTTGAAATACGCCGGGGTTGATAAACTTTTACCCCAATTTTCTTTTTTGCCACCGATTATCAATATTGATCATCACGCGACCAATCGAAATTTTGGCAGCCTTAACTTAGTTGATACTAAAGCCACTTCAACTACGGAAATTATTTTTCAGTTTTTTAAAAATTTGAAAGTTAAAATTACGCCCAAGCTGGCTACCGCTTTGTTAGCCGGTATTCTTAACGATACATATAATTTTACCAACCCTAATACGAGTTACAAATCTTTAGAAACGGCCTCTAGGCTTTTGCGAGCCGGGGCAATTTTGCCGCAAGTCAGCGATTCAATTTTGAAAAATAAAACCATTGATACTTTGCAGATTTGGGGAAAAATTTTGGTTCGTTTGAATCGTAATACTAAATTGGGAATTGTTTCAACCGTTATTACTCAGCAGGATTTGAATGATGATTCAATTGCTTCAGAAATTACCGAAGGTATAGCAAATTTTTTAAATAATTTAACCGGAGCCAAGGCAGTGTTAATTTTAGAACAGCAGCCCGACAATATGATTAAAGGTAGTTTTAGAACGAATGACGATTTGATTGATGTCTCTAAATTAGCTAAAATACTAGGTGGTGGTGGTCACAAGAAAGCCGCTGGGTTTAAAATTAGTGGCAAGCTAATAAATACAGAAAGCGGCTGGCAGGTTATATAAATCGAATCAGGAATCGTGAATTATGAATTATGGTTTTATTTCCTTAATTCCTAATTCCTAATTCCTAATTCTAAAATATGTATCTCATCCCAACTGTCATTGAAAAATCTAATTATGGCGAGCGAGCTTATGATATTTATTCTCGCTTGCTTAAAGAAAGAATTATTTTTTTGGGTTCACCCATTGATGATGCGGTAGCCAACACCGTCATTGCCCAACTTTTGTTTTTAGACAGCGAAGACACCAAAAAGGATATCAAGCTTTATATTAACAGTCCGGGCGGATCAGTCACGGCTGGTTTGGCAATTTATGACACCATGCAATATGTCAAAGCCGACGTGATGACAATTTGTATTGGTATGGCTGCTTCCATGGGCGCATTGATTCTGGCTTCCGGTGCCAAGGGTAAAAGAATTGCTTTGCCTAATGCCGAAATCATGCTGCATCAAGTCATGGGCGGCGCCGAAGGCCAAGCCACAGATATTAAAATTAGGGCCGAACATATTTTGCGAATCAAAGAACGAATGAATCAGATTTTGGCTTCTCATACCGGTCAGTCAATTAAAAAAATTGAGCAGGACACTGACCGTGATTATTTTATGAATTCGGATGAAGCCAAAAAATATGGGATTGTTGATAAGATTATCAAGTAATCCATAGTTTCTATATTAAAAATAAAAACCGGAAAACATCCGGTTTTTGGATTTGGTAAAAATTATTGCTAATTTTTTAAAAATAAGAAAATCCCGCAAGGTTGTCGCCTTACGGGATAGGGATAATCCTAATGAAACCCATTTTTGCAGTAAAAGAGATAAACCGGCCGCGGGGAGTTATCTTCGTCAACATCCAGCCATGCTCCATTTTTTCTAAACTGGAGGTAATGAGAGACAAAGATTTCAACCCTTACTGCAGCACTGGGCGGCGGGATGGTTCTGTCTCTTAGATTCTGCCACTTGTTTGTTTTAACAAATGAAAGAAGGCTTTCAAAATTGTTACCTTGCCAGAGCACCTCGTCTTTTCCGAGATTGCTTTTTGTCCCGGCCCTGGTGTTTCTGATTATGCGCCAGTAGGTCGCCTGATTAAGCTTTTCCACCGCTATTTCCAAATTTAATAACCTCGCCCACTTTGTCACTTGAGGCAGCTTGCCTACGTCAATCGGCGGCCTGGTGGCCAAAATGACAATTTGGTCTGCCCGTCGGGGGGAAACGAAATCTTGGAAATAAGTCGGTTGGTTGCAGGCCAAGATTTCGAGATTTTCATTTGCCCCACCGCATTCAATTCTACGGCAGCCAGAGACATGAAAAAAGTATTGCTGGCCTTCAGCCGACACAAACCCAAAGCCTTCGCCTTGTTTAAAACGACCATCTTTTCCCGTTGCAGCTTTAAAGCTGTTAACTACAGCAATTTGCCAATCGTTTTGTTCCAATACCTTGTCTACATTTGTCTCAGCCCCTGCCATTGTTATTGCCAATGCAGTCTCCATATCGATTTCCTTCATCAGGTTAAAGATCCATATATTTTTACAACCCAAATTAAAGTAAGGGTTGACTTGCCACCCTATCACATTTAATCATTTTTGTCAATGCAAAAACGTAAATTTTGGTGGTTTTAACTTTTAGCCCTTGACACCTTTTTTAGATCTGCTAAGATACTTACATCATTAACAACTGAGAGGTTATCAAGAGTGCTACTTGCTAAGGGTACTGGCCCAAAAGTAGCCAGCAACTCGGTTTCCTATCTGGAAGCGACAGAGTGCTAAATCCAGCCCATTAGGGGAAGATAACAAGGATTTTAAAGACTCTTGCCCAAGAGTTTTTTTGATCGAAAAAAGCTAATCTTTTCCCCAAGAAGGTTAGCTTTTTTTGATCTTTGTATATAGAAGTATAGGTGGATAAAAAAACCAAAAAGGAGGGTCGGACATGGGCCTTGTTATACAATTTCAACGACGAGCGATTGAGGCTTTATTGCCTCATGTAATTGAAAAACCGATTCCGTCCAATTTAGCACTGGGTGCAGTTAACTTTTCTATCAAGGGTGGATCTCGTTTATTTGCCTTGGGTGTAAGTCCGGGATATGGCACTTGTGCCTCAATCCATGACATGAATGTCTTGGTTCTGGGAGAACAAAGACCAAAGTCTACTCCTTGGCTTCCAGCCCAACAGCCGATTTGCCATTGTGCCTATGCCGTTTTGTTACGTGACCTAACTAAAGGTGAATATGTGGAATGGTGCAGGTCCAACCTTTATCATGTTCCCAATCTTTCACAGCGGGTGATTGAAGGATTGCCAACTTCTCAAGCTATTGAAAAGTACATTAGCCGTACGGTCTGCTGTGTTGAGTTACTCCAAGTCGCCCAAGTCGCCCAAGCGGCTATTACTTGGACAATAATTGGCCATAAGGCTTTTTACGTAGTCCTGTGTTAGGCATTAACGGGGGAGATTTAATTGAAGTCTCCCCTCTTTTTTATTTAGAAATAAAGAATTATTTATAAATTGTCAGGCTTGCCAAAAATCAATAAATATGCTAGAGTCTAGAAAGATTCATTTAATTAACAGAAAAATAGAGAATTAAGTCTAAGAAATTATTCAGGATTAAGAATCAGGCCGAAAAATTGCTTAAATTCCATCATTCTAACTAATTTATTTCGAAAGTATATTATCTCTACAATTCGAAAAATTAGCTTCAAATAATTAAGCTGGCTTTGCTAAGCGCAGTTTGGTTATTCATCTTAAGCCTTTTTAGGCCATCTCAATTCAAAAAATAATTGCACTTGATTCTCTATCTTTAACCAGATAGAAATTTATGCAAACAATTTATTGGGCAATCGCGCTTTTTTGTGGTGTCATTGGCGGGATTGCTTTTGGTTATCAATTGAGAAAGATCTGGGCGGTAAAGCGCAAAGATACAATTGAGACCAAAGTTGAAAATTTAATCAATGAAGCCAAGGCCAAGCAAAAAGAAATTTTATTGGCCGCCAACGACAAAGCCTTAAAGATTATTGAAGACGCCAAAGTTGAAGAGCGCCAACGCCAACAGGATTTATTACGGGCGCAGAAGCGCTTGGAAAGCCGCGAATCACTTTTTGATCAAAAGTTATTGGAATTAGAAAATAAAAAACAGGAACTTTTGGAAAAAGCCGAACGGATTGATAAGATCAAATCTGAGATTGGTAAAATTAAAGAAGAGCAAATGGCCAAGCTGGAAAAGATTGCCGGTTTGACCCAAGAAGAGGCCAAAAAGGTTTTATTAGACAATACCGAACGCGATATTAAAGATGATTTAGTGGTTAGAATTAAAAAATTAACCAATCAAGCCAGCGAGGAATTGGACAAAAAGGCCAAAGAAATTTTGTCCTTGGCCATTCAACGCTGTGCGGTTTCCCATGCCACTGAAAGCACCACTACGACCATTGATTTGCCTTCTGACGAAATGAAGGGCCGCATCATCGGCCGTGAAGGCAGAAATATTAGAACGGTTGAGCGCTTAACCGGTGTAGAAATTATTGTTGATGATACGCCTCAAGCCATTACTATTTCGGGTTTTTCGCCGATTAGACGGCAAGTGGCCAAGCGAGCATTGGAAAAATTGATTTTGGATGGCCGGATTCACCCGGTAAAAATTGAAGAAGCAATTAACAATGCCAAGAAAGAAATCGCTACCGAAATTAAAGAAGCCGGTGAAAATACTTTGTATGAATTGGGTATTACTGGTGTTGATCCAAAATTAGTTCAGATTTTAGGCCGCTTAAAATACCGTACCAGTTACGGCCAAAATATTTTGCAGCACTCAATTGAAATTGCTAATCTGGCAGCGTTATTAGCCGAAGATTTAGGTGCCGATGTGGCCATTGCCAAAAAAGGTGGATTATTCCATGATATTGGTAAAGCCGTTGACCATGAAGTTCAAGGCAGCCATCCGGAAATTGGTTATGACATTTTGAAAAAATTTGGCATGCCTGAAGAAATTGCTTATATTGCCCGGGGTCATCATGAAGATAGTCCAAAGACTTTGGAAGCAATTATTGTTAAAGTGGCTGATGCCATTTCCGGTGCTCGGCCAGGCGCTAGAAAAGATACTTATGAACAATACCTCCAACGGTTGGATGAATTGGAAAAAGTGGCCACCAGTTTTGCCGGTGTGGAAAAATCTTATGCCATTCAGGCCGGTCGGGAAATTCGCGTCTTTGTTATGCCCGAAGAAATTGATGATTTAGCGGCTTTGAAATTAGCCAAAGAAATTGCTAAAAAAATTGAAGCGGAATTACGCTATCCCGGTGAAATTAAAGTCACCGTTATTAGAGAAACTCGGATAATTGAATACGCCAGATAATTAGTTGGTAGCTTTTTAGCTTCTTAGCTTTTTAGGTAATTGTTCGAACTGTAAAATTATAAGTTTAAATATTCAACATAGCGCGCTTTAATTTTAATTAAATTGCGTTATGGTAAAAATATTCACTTATAAAGATCTAATCGTTTGGCAAAAAGCCATGGATCTGGTCGTGGCTGTTTATCAGTTAACTAAAGATTTTCCGCATCAAGAGATTTATGGCTTAGTCTCTCAAATGAGACGGTGCGTAGTCTCAATTCCGTCCAATATTGCTGAAGGGCGTCGAAGGGGTAGCCGAAAAGATTATCGTCAATTTTTATTAATTGCTTATGCTTCAGGTTCGGAGTTAGAAACCCAGCTTGAAATTATTAAAAGATTAAATTTTTGTAACAATCAAGATTCTTTAAAAGCAGATCAATTGTTAGATGAAGTAATGCGAATGCTAAACAAAATTTTAAGTATTCTAAAAAGCTAATAAAGCTACAAGCTAAGAAGCTAAACTATGAAAATATTATTCTTTGGTGATATAATTGGTAAAATTGGCCGTAATGGACTCAAAAAAATCCTGCCGGAATTGAAAGCAGAATTTGAGCCTGATTTGACAATTGCTAATGCCGAAAATTTAGCTCATGGTTTGGGCGTTACCTCAAAGATTTTACAGGAAATGATTGAATCGGGAATTGATATTTTTACTTCTGGCAATCATGTTTTGTCCAAACCCGAAGCGGAGAAATTATTGACTGTACCTAATCCAGTTTTACTGCGGCCGGCCAATTACGTGGGCGAATTCCCGGGTGTTGGCTTTAAAGTTATTCCCGTCGGCTCCAAGTCAGTTTTAGTAATTAATTTGATGGGCCAGGTATTTATTAAAGACAATTTTGATAATCCGTTTCATAAAATTGATGAAATTTTGTATAAGTTTCAAAAGGATAACTTAGCCGCTATCATCATCGACTTTCACGCTGAAGCGACTTCGGAAAAAGTGGCTTTTGGCTGGTATGTTGACGGGCAAGTTTCGGCGGTTTTAGGCACTCATACTCATGTGCCAACCGCTGATTTGCGAATTTTGCCCCAAGGGACGGCTTATATTTCTGATGTTGGTATGGTTGGTGCAACTGACTCAGTTATTGGTGACAAGAAAGAGCCAATCATCCAATCATTTCTAGCCGGTACTGGACCAGCCATTGAAATACCCGAGGAAGGCGAAGTCACAGTTAATGGTGTCTTTTTAGAGATTGATGCCAAGACAAAAAAAACGGTAAATTTTAGCCGGGTAGACAGAAAAGTTAAAGTGTAGTAACATAGATTTATAATTTAAAAAAATAATTGTTAACTATATGACTACCCTTGCCGGTAGTCAGGAAGGGGGTGAAAAATGAACAAAGTAGAGCTCGTAGAAGTAATCAGTGAAAAAATTGGTGTTGCCAAAAAAGAAGTCGAAGATGTCGTTGACGCTTTGACCGACACCATTATCAATAAATTAAAAGAAGGTCAAGAAGTGACTTTGACTGGTTTTGGTGCCTTTTCGGCCCGAACTAGAAAAGGTCGCGTTGGTGTTAACCCTCGCAATCCTTCAGAAAAGATTGATATTCCTTCAGTGGTGGTTCCAAAATTTAAAGCTGGAAAAAACCTTAAGGAAGCGCTAAAGAAATAATTAGCTAAAAATACAAGACCCCGCTAGCGGGGTCTTTTGCTATTAAGCCAAAGTTAATTATTCAGTTAGCCATTTGATGGCTTCTTCTCTGTTTTGAAACGATTCAATCTGTTCTTTTTTACTTGTTAAATTTACGACAAATCTCATAATTGACTGTAACAAAGAGTTGGGAACCAAAACCGCTACTTTTTTAATTTGTTCGTAATCTGACATTTTGGCAAAAATTTGCCTGGCTTGTGGGGAGGGATAATGAGCAGATAAACCCAGTGAAGTAAGGTCAAATATACAGTTAAATTGTTTACCGGAATTCTGGTTTAGAATTTCTTTTAGATTTTCATTAATCAATTCAGCCTGTTTAACATTAGAGGTTACATCATTAACACCGTTAATCATTTTAATATTAATGATCTCATCTTCTAATGAGATTTTAAAAGTATTTTTTAAATTTTGGTCAGATTCCATATTTTTTCTCCTTAATATTAGTATACCGCAAAAACAAAAAAACCTCTAATGCTAGAGATTTTTTCAATTCAATCCTGAACTAAATTCGCACCCGAAAGGATTTGAACCTTTAACCCCTTGGTCTCCCGCGCAAACCGCGCCCAGTAGGAGTCGAACCTACAACCTTCTGGTCCGAAGCCAGACGCTCTATCCATTGAGCTATAGGCGCGGTTTGTTCGGGATAAACTCTATCCGAGCGGAAAGTTGTTAATATGTATAGTTATTCTTATTGGTGGGCGCAGCAGGACTCGAACCTGCGACCGTCTCCTTAAGAGGGAGCAGCTCTACCAACTGAGCTATGCGCCCAAGTTACTATAATTATTTAGATTGTGCTGGATAGATCTTATTAATCAGCTTTGTCATTCTGAGGGAATAAAGAATTATTGGAATTGTTTGACTCTCTTTTGAGGTATAGACTTAGCTAATCTTTTGTTTCTAACTTCAATAAGATATCACGAAATTAATAAAAAATCAACCCCAGACTTATTTAGGGGTTGATTTTTAGACTAGTCAATTAAGTCCGGAGTAGACATGTGGGATTGAGCGGTCTCTTTATTAATTATCCCTGCATTGTAAAGATTGATTAGATTTTGATCCATGGTAATCATTCCCTCTTTGGCACTGGTTTGAATCACTGTTTTGATTTGGGCAATTTTATTTTCCCGAATCAAATTGGCAATTGCGGGTGTGTTGATTAAAATTTCGCGGCTGGCAACCCGGCCACCTTTTTCTTTTGGAATTAATTGTTGCGAGATGATTGCCTTTAAGGTCATTGAAACTTGCAATCTGATTTGTTGCTGTTGGTGGGAGGGAAAAATATCAATAATACGATCAATGGTTTGGGCCGCATTATGAGTGTGTAAAGTTGCTAATACCAAATGGCCGGTCTCGGCTAAAGTAATAGTAGCGGCAATTGTTTCCAAGTCACGCATCTCACCGACCATAATAACATTAGGATCTTGGCGCAAGACATGAATAAGAGCGCTTTCAAAAGTAATCATATCGGTATGCAACTGTCGTTGTTTGATAATACTTTTGTCTGGCTGAAATAAAAATTCAATTGGATCTTCTAGGGTAATGATATTAGCTGAACGATTGGCATTAATATAATTAATCATAGCGGCCAAAGTAGTTGATTTACCACAGCCAGTTGGCCCAGTAGTCAGAATTAAGCCCTGATTTAAACCAAGTAACTTGTAAGCAATTTCTGGCATTTCAATATCTTTCATGGTAGGAATTTCTGCCGAAATTACCCTGGCAACCAAACCGAGGTTATCTTTTTCCCAATGCAAGTTAACGCGGAACCGCTGGCCAGTTTTTATTTCATAAGATAAATCCAATTCGCGATTATTTAAAAAAGCTTCTTTCTGTTTTTCAGTCAACATTGGATAAATTAAATCCTCGGCAATCTTGTTGGTAATTTTTCCCTGACTTTTTATTGGTTGTAATTGGCCGTCAATTCTTAAAACTGGTGGCATGCCGCAAACCAAATGTAAATCGGAAGCTTTTTGGTCAACGGCAATTTTAAATAAATCGTCAATTTTCATATTAAAAAATTATTAGTTAACTTATTGGTTAGTTTCTTGTTTTAAAGCAAAAAGTATTCCATAGACAGTGTTAGGTGAATATTTTTGTTGAATTTCTAGAAGTTCTTCTTTAAATAGTTGAGCCAAAGGTCCTTTGTCATTTTTAAATGCTATATCACTAGATTCAATTGGCGCCATGGCGCTTTCCCTTTGGAAAACCTGGTAGCCTAATGGCGGGGTGACACCTTTAACTAAATAATCGTCTTTGTTTAAGTCATCTAATTCTTCGGCAAAAATTTTGCATTTTTCCAATTCGTCATCTGGTCCGGTTTCGGCCAATGAGCCGTTTTTATGACCGCCAAAATAAAATTTTAACCCCATTCTTTTGCAGGCTTCCGAGTAACTTTCCGCCATGGCTGGAGTGGCCGACAAGGCCCCAAAAGCATTGAAGTCTTCTTGGTTAAAATGCTGGCATACTAGTTCTTGGCAGATTCCTTTATTTCGGTGTGCTAAATCGGTATAAGCTAAAGACAGGTAGCTGACCGAATTAAGTTTAGGTTGGTCAGGATAATTGTAAGTTTCACTGGCCAAAAAGCTGACTAGTCGGTTGTTTTGATCAGCTACGACGACAATTCTGTCAGCTCGACCGATATCGGCGTTAATAATGTTGTCAGTTAATACTCTTGATCTTTCTTGGGGGTTATCGCCGTCATAAACATCGGGACCGGTTTTATCATCATAAATTCTGACAACAGCATCACCAAAAAAATCAAGTATTTTTTCTGCTTCTTCTTTTGACTCCCATTGTTCCCTATCTTTTATTATGATTTCAAATAATTGTAAGTCTTTTAAAACTTCTGCCTCAGAATTAAAATCAACAATATCGGCCGATTTTAAGGTTGCCCGGAGTTGTTCTTTGATTGGTTTGGGCCTATTTTCTCTTTCAACCATAAAGGTTATAAGAAATATTTTTACTTATCCCAATTTTTTTTCTTTAGTCCGACAGCAGCCGCTTTAACCTGAGCTTCTTGCTTGCTGGAGCCACTGGCCGTGGCGATTAATTCTTGGTCCAAATAAACTCCAACCTGGAATTTTTTTGCGTGATCCGGGCCACTTTCTTTTATTACGTTATAAGTTGGAGTAATACCCAATTTTTCCTGGGCGATTTCTTGAAATTTACTTTTAGGATCTAAATAAAGTTGATTGGATAGAATATGTGGTAGTTCGGGCAGTAAGAATGTATGAATAAATTGTTCAGCGACTTGATAGCCCTGGTCAAGATAAATTGAGCCAATAAGGGCCTCAAAAGCATTGGCTAAAATATAGTTTCTAGCCTTACTGTTTGTGTCTTTGGCTTCGCCTTTGCTTAAGTAAAGGTATGCCTCCAAATCAATTTTTTTAGCGATTTTTGAAAGCATTTGGCTATTAACCAAACTGGCTCGCC
Source organism: Patescibacteria group bacterium (assembly GCA_041649675.1). Classification (GTDB taxonomy): domain Bacteria; phylum Patescibacteriota; class Patescibacteriia; order Buchananbacterales; family UBA6539; genus JBAYJS01. Next base: position 25,032 of record JBAZMQ010000003.1, read on the forward strand.
AGTTGGTTAGTTCGCCTTCTGGATTGGGATAATTTTGGTAGAGGTATTCGGTGACAACCAATTCCAAAACAGCATCACCTAGAAATTCCATTCGTTCATTATGATTAATACCAAACCCTGGATTTTCGTTAATATAGGATCGGTGAACAAAAGCTTGCTTGAGCAAGTCGGAATTTTTAAATTTAATTTTTACTCTTTTTTCTAGTTGGGAAAAATCTTTCATGTTAGTTAGCTTGTAGCTTGTCCCGACTCTTTAGTCGGGATTCCGAATTTACATCGGGATAGCTTGTAGCTTGTAGGTAATGTTGTATTAAACCTAAAAGCTGTAAACTAAAAACTAATATTTATGAATTAGTAGTTGGTTTGGCTGGCTTAGTTTCTGCTTCTACGGCCTGGCCTTTTTCATTTAGTATTTCTTTGTAGATGGTGCCTAAAACGCCGTTAACAAATTTACCGGATGATTCACCGCCAAAAGTTTTTGCCAATTCAATTGCTTCGTTAATAGCAACTTTTTCTGGAATGTCGGGATCAAATCTCATTTCTTGAATGCCAATCCGTAAAACATTTCGGTCAACCATGGTAATTTGTTCAATTGGCCATTCTGGTGCATATTTAGCGATAAGTTTATCAATCTCTGGCTGATTTTTTACCACGCCATTTACTAAATGTTCAATAAAGCCGTTATCGTCAAATTGCGGCGCAAATTCTTTTAGGTTACGTTTAATACTGCCAGCCAGTTTTTGGGCATCATCATAACGATTATTAAAATCCCATTGGTAAAGAGTTTGCAGGGCAATGGTACGGGCTAAATGGCGATTAGACATAGTTGGTTTAAGCTCTAGGGTTTTAGGCCTCAGGTTAGTTTTTTAAAAAACTAGAGCCTAGTGCCTAATAGCTAGATATTATTTTTTCTCTCTCTTCTTTTTAGTTTTAAGTTTAATAACTTCCTTGCCTTTGTAGCTGCCGCAATTTGGGCAAACTCGGTGAGGTATGGTTGGTTTTTTACATTTTGGGCATTTGACCAATTTGTTTTTAGTTAAAGCGTCATGGGCACGATTTCTTCGGCCTCTTGACCTGCTTCTTCGTTTGGCTGGTACTGGCATAATATTTATATTTTACTTTATTAATTAGTTTTTATCAATTTTTAGACAAAAGTAGCTGAAGCGACGGAATCTTTTTCTTCTTTGAATTTCATCAATCTAACCCCTTGAGTGGCCCGGCCTAAAATATTTACGGCCTTTAACGGCAGACGGATGACCTGACCTTTGCAAGAAATGATGATAATATCTTCTTCTAAGGCTTTTGAATTTACAATCGTGGCAGCGACAATTTGGCCGGTTTTAGGCGTAATTTTGGCAGTTTTAATGCCCGACCCGCCGCGGCCCTGGACTTTGTAGTTGGATAGATTGCTTCTCTTGCCAAAGCCGTTGGCCATCAAAATTAATAGTTGACCGATTTTACTGATGGTTGAATCAACCACATCCAAACTGACGACTTGGTCATTGCCTTTTAATCTAATGCCTCGGACGCCAGAAGCGGCTCGACCCATGGCCCTGACCTGACTTTCTCTAAACCTAATTGCTTGCCCGCCTGAACTGACTAACATAATTTCATCTTTGCCCGTTGACGGTTTAACCCATTCAAGTTCATCGTTCTTTTTCAATCTAATAGCAATTAAGCCTGAGCGTCTAATGTTGTCAAAGTCAGATAGTTCAACTTTTTTTATGTTACCTTTGGCCGTTGCCATGACTAAAAATTTGTAATCGCCTAGCTCGCTTAAAGGTAAAGCTGAAGAAATTTTTTCATCCGGAGCTAATTGTAAGAAATTAACAATTGCTTGGCCTTTGGCGGTTCTTGAACCTTTAGGAATATCATAAGCTTTAAGTTGGAACACTCGGCCTTTGGTAGTGAAAAATAAAATGTCAGAATGAGTGGTAGTGGTAAAGAATTGCTCAACAATGTCTTCTTCCTTGGTGGTTAAGCCAGCCACACCTTTGCCGCCGCGGCCTTGAGTTTTGAAAGTCTCTGGCGGTAACCGTTTAATATAGCCGTCTTTGGTAATGGTAATAATTGTATCTTCGTCCGGAATCAAATCTTCAGTTGTAAAGTCTTTGGCACCGTGAGCTACAATTTGAGTTCTTCTCTCATCGCCGTATTTTTCTCTAATCTCCCCTAGCTCTTTTTTAATAATATTTAAAATTTTACTGGCCGATTTAAGGATTGATTCCAAGTCTTTTATCAATTCCAGCTTTTCTTTTAGCTCCTGCTCAATCTTTAATCTTTCCAAGTTAGCCAATTGTTGTAATCGCATTTCCAATATTGCTACGGCCTGTCTCTCGCTTAGCTTGAACTTCTTAATCAAATTGATTTTTGCGATATCTTTATCTTTGGATTGCTTAATGGTTTTGATTATCTCATCAATTTTTGCCAAAGCCATTTTTAAACCTTCTAAAATATGAGCTCGGTCTTTAGCTTTGTTCAAATCATATTCAGTTCTGGCGCGAATGACTTTTTGTCGATGTTTTAGATACTCTTCTAAAATCATTTTCAAAGTCAAAACTCGCGGCTGAATGCCGTCAATTAAAGCCAGCATGTTGGAATGAAAAGTTGTTTGCAATTCAGTTAGTTTGAATAATGAATTCAAAACCTTTTTCGGATAAGCATCCTTTTTTAACTCAATGACAACTCTTACTCCCTCTTTTGAAGATTCGTCTCGCAAATCCTTGATGCCGTCAAGTCTTTTGTCTTTAACCAGTTCGGCAATTTTTTCCAAAAGGGTAGCTTTGTTAATTTGGTAAGGAACTTCCGAAACGATAATTTTAAAACTATCACCTTTACCTTCAACAATTTCCGCTTTGGCGCGCAAAACTACTCCGCCCTTACCGGTAGCATACATTTGTTTAATTGCACTATTGTCAAAAATAATGCCGCCGGTTGGAAAATCTGGTCCTTTAACAAAATTCATCAAATCATCAACATTAGCATCAGGGTGGTCAATCAAATAAGTAGTAGCATCAATTACCTCGGTTAAATTATGGGGAGCAATATTGGTTGCCATGCCAACGGCAATACCCATGGTGCCGTTAATTAAAAGATTTGGCAGCTTAGCCGGCAGTAAATTTGGCTCCTTGTGGGAACCGTCGTAGTTAGGAATAAAATCAACCGTTTCTTTTTCAATATCTGATAAAAGTTCTTCGGAAATATTAGCCAATTTAGCTTCAGTATAACGCATGGCTGCCGCACCATCGCCGTCCATTGAGCCGAAGTTACCTTGACCTTTAATCAAAGGATAGCGCAAAGAAAAATCTTGGGCCATTCTAACCATGGAATCATAAACGGCCGCATCACCATGCGGATGATATTTGCCTAACACTTCACCAACGACGGTAGCTGATTTTCGGAATTTTGCTCCAGGCTTTAAACCAATATTCCACATGGCATACAAAATCCGGCGGTGAACTGGTTTTAAACCGTCACGCACATCCGGCAAAGCCCGGGCAATAATTACAGACATGGCATAATCCAAATAAGACTCCTGCATTTCTTCAACAATTGGCCGTTTAACCAATTTGCCGATCCCTACTTTTTCGTTTGGAATCTCCAATTGTTGTGGTTTTGCCGCTTCGGGCTTAGGCGTATTTTTTGGATTTAGTTTTTTGGCTTTCTTGTTAATTTTTGGCATATCCTAAAATAGTTTATTTATTGAATTTAAAGGTTTGGACCATTAAATTCGTTGAGGTATTATTAATAAAATCAAATATGACTAAAAAATAATCATCTTTTTGCCAGTAATTTTTAACTCCAGAGAGTTGGGAAAAATCGGACAGCAGGTCATATTTTTTAATCTTTACTGTTTTATCAGTTTCCGTGTTTTTAAAACTGACAATCAAATTTTTGCTATCATTATCAGTTGGTTGGGCTATTGTTAATTCGGCCGGATATTTAATTATAAAATTGTTTTTGGTATTAGAATATATTTGCCAGTCGGCAGTTTCATTAGCTAATAATTTATCTTTTATCGTTGTAACTTGATCAGCCGTTAGTTCCGTTGTACTGGTTGGTGCCAATTGGTTAAGCCCTTGTTTGGTTTTATCCAAAATTAGTTTGGTATTATTTGAAAAATCAGCTAGGTCTTTGGCTAATGAATTCCAATTGGCATCTGAAGCTGGTTGTTGAACAATATTTAATACGTCTTTTAAGGAAAACAACCAAATGGAAATTACGGCCAACATTAAAATAATGATTGAAACTAAAAAAATTGATTTTCTGGTTTCTTCTGGCAGATTCTCAATTTTAAATGGTTCTTTTTTTTTCACAAAGGGATTATCTAGATTTTCCAATCTCTTTTTAAAAAACATATTTTATGGTTGCATGATAACCACTTGCATATTATCGTTGGGCAAATCCTTTTTGGTGATTTTTAGCTTGTTGATTTTTTCTTTAGGGCAAACACCAATTTCTTTACAAAATGAATTAACGTTATCCAACTTATTTTTAACTTTTAACTCCGGCAAATCATAATGCATCGGGATAACTAAACGTGGTTCAACCTGACTAATTATTTCCGTTGCTTTCTTCGCATTAATAGTATAAACGCCACCGACTGGAATCATTAGTATATCTACCCCCTCTAATTTTTCCACTTGTTCGTCTGTTAAAGTATGGCCCAAATCACCCAAATGGGCCAAGCTAATGCCATCAATTTCAATTCGATAAATAATATTTTTACCCTGATCCTTGCCCTCATTAGCATCATGATAAGAATTAATACCATAAATAAAAATATTTTTTACTTCATACTCCCCTGGTTGATCAATAATAAAAGGTTGGTCGGTGTTAAGGCCTTTGACTCCTTCTAAATTATTATGATCATAATGTTGGTGACTGATAGTTACCACATCAGTGGCTAATCGTGGCAATTTTAGGCCTAAAGTTTTATCAAACGGATCGGTAACCAAAACGCAATTTTGGCCTTCTAATTTAAAGCAAGATTGTCCAAACCAAGTAATAATCATAAATATAATGCTAATTAATAATAATTTATATGTTTACCTGCTACTCAGGCAGGAATGCTGTTAAAAATAAACATAAAATGCGAATTTTTCAGCCATTATATTCGTATCATTCGCATCAATTCGCCCACCTGCCATAATATTTTTACCAAATTTTTAAGTCAGTAAAATCAAAATTTATCTGCAGATAATTTAGGCAGTTATTGGCTGGTAGATGTATTCGCATTATGTTATTTTGTTACTTTTATTTTAGCAAATTATTCATAAATTGGCAAGAAAAAATGCCATAAAATTATGGCTAATTTAAGCCAAAATTATTGGTTATTTAAGAGCCTAATCAAAATCAATATCTTCTAGTTGGTTTTGGGGTTTTTTTGTATTTGGAGTAAGCTTTGAAGTTTGGTTTAGTTGCTGGCTGGGTAAAGGATTTTGAGTTTTATTTTCAATCGGTCTGTTGGTTTGTTGGTCGGATTCCGAGGCAAAATCACTCTCATTTTGGCTTAATCTGGAAAGTTGCTTAAGTAATTCATCGCTAAGATCAGCTTCTTTAATCTTTGCTGCCGCTAAAATTGGATTAGAAATTTTGGTCGCATTTTGTCCGGCCACACCGCGAATATCATCAGTAACAAAATTTACTGCCCGCTGGGTTGGACCTTTGGATTCTGGGGCTGGTTTGGCTGTATTATCACTTTTATTACCACTGATGCTGTAACTATCAACAACGGCATCAAAAACTTTTTTATCAGCGGCGGAAAAATAAACTTTTTTACCAGAAGCATCCTTGAATCCATATTTTTTTAAATTATAGCTATGCTCCTTAAGCCGCCGGACTTGTTTATAGCTTAAACCTTTGGAATATTTAGATAATTTAGATACGGCATCACCAACAGCTCTTCTCGTTTCACCAAGTTCTGAATCGCCAAAAAATCGCAGTCGGTGCTCCCGCCGCATTTGGCGTAAATCTTTGGTCAGCCCTGGTTTTTGGCTTACTTTATTTGGGCTACCGGAGCGAAAAAGTGCTCCAGTTCCTGATTTTGTAACTCCAGTATGACCTTGTAATCTGTTAGTTGCCATATTTTCAGATATCCATTTCAATTACTTCACCCGCTCCTTCTTCCTTAAACAAATCTTCTTTTTTAGGTTGGCGCATTGGTGAAGGTGAATTAGTTGTTTGATTATCTTTATTTAATTTTTGGAGATTATTGACAGCGCTTGTTGTTTTTTGGTTGGGAGTTTTAGTCTCAATCTGACCTAGCAAGCTTCTGGGGTCATGAGCTAAAGGATCTTTGCCCTGAGCCGCTTGCCAAGCTTCGTCAGAAATTATTCGGCGGTTTTCCGCGTCTGCTCGTTTCTTTTTTCTTTTTTTCTCCTCGGCTTCATTTTCAGCTAGCTGCCAGTAAGCGGCCTTGTTGATTGTCAGGGAAGGTGCCTTGGTTTGTTTTAATTTTCCTTGGCTCTGCAGATATTTGAAGGCTTTTATGGCTTGTTGTTTACTGACCATTCTATTGGTTACTGCTCCTCGGACATAGGAATTGGGCGCTTTTAATAGTGTTCTTTTAAAATCTTTAGGAAATAAACTTTTATTAGCCGCTTTGGCAAAAGCTTTTCTGATATTGGCTTGGGTGTATTTTGATGGTAGCGTCGCCATATTAATAGGTAGTAGTTAATTTATTATATTTTACCACAAATTTTGTTAAATTATAAGGACTATTGAACTCCGCACCTTGCAAATACGGTTAATTATTTATTTCATAAATCTGGGTTATATTGATGTAAAAAATGTTTATTACTTCACGCGGTAGGTAACAAAATAACGTCCATAAGGTGTGGGGGTTGATTAATTTTTACAAATATGTTAATATAGGATATACTTTTTTAGTAATTAATAATTTAACTAATTCCACCTCATAATTATGGGTATGAGGGCTTTGGACCAATAAAATCGGCCCAAGGCTAAGCAAAAAATTATGACAAAAAACGAGACTAAAGTTGATCAAAATTCACTAGATAAATCAGTCTCTACCAATCAAACCTCCCAGTTTAGAAAAATGTTAGCTGAGGGGGATTTTATTAAAATACCTAAAGTCGGTGAGATCGTAAAAGGTAAAATAATTGATATCTCCCGTTCTGAAATCCGTTTGGATATTGAAGGTTTAACCACCGGTGTAGTTCGCGGCCGAGAATTTTACGACGAAGCCAGTGAATATTCAAATCTTAAAGTCGGTGATGAAGTAGAAGCCACTGTTATTGAATTAGAGAATGAAAACGGTGAGATGGAACTTTCCTTGCGTTTTGCCGGCCACCAAAAAGTTTGGGGCAATTTGGATGATTTGCAAAGAAGCGGCCAAATTGTTAAAGCGGTCGTTACCGATGCCAACCGCGGTGGTTTAATGGTAAAGGTTGGAAAAATTCCTGGATTTTTACCGGTTTCTCAATTAATGCCTGAACATTATCCTCGGGTTCCTGGCGGCGAAAAAGGCCGGATACTTGAACGGTTAAAGAGTTACGTTGGCAAAGAGTTTGAAGTTAAAGTAATTGATGTTGATGAAGGTGAAGAAAAATTAATCGTTTCCGAAAAAGCCAGCTGGGAAGAAAAGCAAAAAGAAGTCATTGCCAGCTATAAAGTCGGTGATGTAGTTTCCGGTAAAGTTACAGCGGTTACTGATTTTGGGGTCTTTGTTGAATTTGGTGATGATAAATTGGAAGGCTTGGTTCATATTTCTGAATTAGCCTGGCAACGTATTGATAATCCGTCTGACTTTGTAAAAGTCGGTGATGTTATCAAAGCCGAAATCATAAATGTTGAAGGTTCAAAAATATTTTTGTCCATGAAAAAACTTAAAGATGATCCCTGGAAGAATGTGACGGAAAAATATAATGTTGGTCAGGTAGTCAAAGGTAAGGTTTTGAAAGTTAATCCGTTTGGTTTGTTTGTTGAGCTTGATCCAGATATTCATGGTTTGGCTCACGTCTCCGAATTATCTGACAAATCAATTGTTGATCCAAGAGAAATTGCCAAACCCGGTGACATGGTTGATTTCAAAATTCTTTCTTTGGAAGCTGCCAATCATCGTTTAGGCTTAAGCATCAAAGCCCTTAAAGAAAAAAATATCAAACCGGCTGAAAATGTTACTGCTGCGCCTACTGATGAAAAAGGAGCTTTGACTGAATAAATAATCAATAAAAATCAACTTGATAAGATTGTCTAAAACGGGTATAATAGTAAAAGATTTACCCGTTTTAGATTTAAATTTAAACTATGAAGAATTTGACAAAAAATTTCTTAATAATATTTTTAGTTTTTTTGGTTGTGGCCGGTCTTTTTAGCGTTTATCTTAATCCAGAGAAGGCAAAAACTCAGCTGGATATTACGGCGATGGTTGATAAAATTAACCAAGGCCAAATTAAATCAGCGGTCGTGGTTGATAATAATATTACTTTGACTTTGGCCGACAATTCCATCGCTGAGGTGCAAAAAGAACCGACTGAGTCGTTAGGTTCATTGCTGAAAAATTACAATGTTGATCCGGAAAAATTAAAACAAGTTAAAATTACAGTTGGTCAAAATTCAAGTTTAGAATTTTGGTTAGTAACCCTGTTGCCATTTATTATCCCGTTTTTATTTGTGGCCGGTTTTATTTATTTTATGATGCGCCAAGTTCAGGGAGCAAATAGTAAGGCAATGATGTTTGGTCAAAGTAAGGCCAGAGAAGTAGTGCCTCAAGACCAAAAAAATAAAATTACTTTTCGTGATGTAGCTGGCGTTAGAGAGGCCAAAGAAGAATTGACTGAGATTGTTGAATTTTTAAAAAATCCAAAAAAGTTTCTTAATTTAGGCGCCCGAATTCCTAAAGGTGTTTTATTAGTTGGTCCTCCGGGTACCGGTAAAACTTTGTTAGCTAGGGCTGTGGCTGGTGAGGCCAATGTGCCTTTCTTTAGTATTTCCGGTTCGGAATTTGTTGAAATGTTTGTTGGCGTTGGTGCTTCTCGAGTTCGGGATTTATTCCGGAAAGCGAAAAAAAATTCGCCTTGTATTGTTTTTATTGATGAATTGGATGCCGTTGGCCGCCAACGCGGCGCTGGTTTGGGCGGTTCTAATGATGAACGGGAGCAGACTTTGAATCAAATTTTGGTGGAAATGGACGGTTTTGATGTTACGACTAATATTATTGTGATTGCCGCAACCAATCGGCCCGATATTTTGGACCTAGCTTTATTAAGACCAGGGCGTTTTGATCGGCGGGTGGTTTTGGATGCGCCCAATATTGATGACCGCGAAGCAATTTTGCAAGTTCATGCTCGTAAAAAACCATTAGCCAAAGAAGTTAATTTGAGAACCGTTGCCGAACGAACGCCAGGTTTTACCGGGGCCGACTTGAATAATCTTTTGAATGAAGCTGCGATTTTAGCGGCCAGACGAAATAAAACAAAAGTTGATATGTCAGAAGTTTTAGAAAGTATTGAAAAGGTAATTTTAGGTCCGGAAAGAAAAAGTCATTTATTGTCAGAAGTTGAGAAAAAAATTACGGCTTACCATGAAGCTGGTCATGCTTTAGTTGCTCACCAATTGCCTCATTCTGATCCGGTACAAAAAGTTTCAATTGTTTCTCGCGGCCGGGCCGCTGGTTATACTTTGAAGATGCCAATGACTGATAAATATTTTCAGACTAAAGCTGAATTTACCGACGAATTAGCGGTTTTGTTGGCTGGCTTTGTGACGGAAAAAGAAATTTTTAATGATATTTCTACCGGTGCTTCAAATGATCTTAAAGAAGCAACTAAATTAGCCCGTCGTTTGATTATGGAGTTTGGTATGAGTGATGCTTTGGGACCAAGAACTTTTGGCAAGAGAGAGGAACTGATATTTTTAGGTCGGGAGATTACTGAACAGCGTGATTATAGCGAAAAAATCGCCGAATTGATTGACGGCGAAATCAATAAGTTTATTGCCAACGCCGCTAAAACCGCTTCTGATATTATCAAGTCAATGCGGCCTAAGCTAGACGAAATTGCTTTGACTCTTTTAAAGAAAGAAACTTTAGAAAAGGAAGAATTTGAGGCAATCTTTGCCGATAAAAAAGTTGAGAAGAAAGAATCTCAAACAGCTTAAAAATATTTTATATAAATAATATGTACACCTATTGGCAAATTTTTAAACAAGCTTTTAAGATTGCCTGGGAAAATCCCCGAATTTGGTTATTTGGTCTGTTTACTGCGATTTTAGGCAGCGCTGGTGGTTTGGAGCTATTAATGGGTGGTTATGGTTTTGGTGGCCAGGGAATCATTGTTTCCATAGCCCAAGGACTAATTGAAGGTGGTTTGTTCACGGTTGCTGGTTTTCATGGGTTTGTTAAAATTTTGTTTATTCATCCAATTTATCTATTTGTTGCCGTTCTTCTAGCCTTAGTATTTATTGGTATATCAATTTTTGTTTTGTGGTTTTCCTTGGTTTCTCAGTCAGCTTTAATTGGCCAGGCTGTTAGTATTAGCCGGAGCAAACCGTTAACTTGGCGCGCTAGTTTTGAATTAGGTCTAGCCAAGTTTTGGCGCGTGTTTTCCTTAAATCTTGTTGGTCAGGTGATTGTTTGGATTCTGGTTGGCCTAGTTGGTTTAACGGTATTTTTTGATCCAAGCCGTCCAAGTTTAGTCATCGCTACTTTTTTCCTTGAGTCAGTAATTATTGCTGTGGCTTTTATCCTTTTGCTAATCTTATCGTTTATTGTTAAATTCGCCATCTGCGGAGTGGTTTTAAAAGATTGGCAATTGTCTACGGCGATTAAAGAAACATTTAAATTGTTTAAAAATAATTGGTTGCTTGGTATTGAAATTTCTACTGTCTTATTTCTCATTAATTTTATTGTCAGCGCCATAATGCTTTATTTGTTGTCCTGGCTTTTGTTTTTCTTTTTGAAGTTGTATGCTGCTTTCTACTTCGGTCTAGTTTTCATTTTTTTGGTGCTCTTGGCAATATTTTTGATCACCCAAATCATTTTAGTAATTTTTCATTGGTCAACTTGGTCAATTATCTTTGAGCTTTTGTCAACCAAAAAACCAGTCTTGCGTAGTTTTATCTCCAGAGTTTTTTCCAAGGTCTCAAGCCAATAATCGTTTAATCCCATCAATATAAAACCAGCTCCGCTTTTGCGGGGTTGATTTTTTATATCTAACTTGTCAGTAAGCCCAAAAGAAATTATAATTAAAGAGAAGGTAAACTAATTATGCCAAACGACGATCAATTAATTCGAGAAATTTTAGCCAGCAAAAAGCCAAAGATTGCCACTGAAGAAGTTGCTGGCAAATTTGTTGATAAAATGAAAAGCATTGGCGCTAAAGAAAAAGAGCGCGAGGCTCAGGTTAATGCGTCAATGACTGGTTTTCAATACATTGATTTGAAAGGTTTTCCCATTAGCGCTGAAACCATCAGCCTAATTTCCGAAGAGCAATCAAAAGAGTTACAGGCAATCTGTTTTTTTGTCGGTCCAAACGATATTCGGATTGGTGCCGTTGATCCGACCAATGAAAAACTTCAAGGCATAATTGCCAAATTGGCTAAAGAATATCGGGCGGAAGTCGGAGTTTATCTTATTTCTCAAAATAGTTATAATTTTGCTTTTCAGCTTTATCGGACAATCCCTAAAATCAGACGATTTGTCGGCGGTGTTGAGATTACCGAGGATGATATCAAAAAATATGAAAAGGAAATTTTGACTTTCAAAGATTTGGATGAAAAACTAAAAGAGATTTCAATCACTGACATGTTAACCTTGGTTATTGCCGCGGCGATTAAATCACGTTCATCCGATATTCATATTGAAGCCGAAGAAAAAGGGATTAAAGTTAGGTTTAGAATTGATGGTATTTTGCACGATGCGGCTAATTTGGACGTTAAAGTTTGGTCACAAGTGATAGCTAGGATTAAATTAGTTTCTAAGTTGAAAATCAATATTGAAGACCGGCCGCAGGATGGTCGTTTTACTATTTTTATGGCTCACGAAAAAATTGATGTTCGTGTTTCTTGTTTGCCCACTGCTTATGGCGAAAGTGTAGTTATGCGTTTGTTAATGTCTTCAGCTGTCGGCGTAGCCTTTGAAGATTTAGGCCTGCGGGGAAAACCTTTTGAAGCTTTAAGGTTAGAAATTGAAAAACCAAATGGTATGGTAGTAACAACCGGACCGACCGGTTCAGGTAAAACCACTACTTTGTATGCGGTTTTAAATAAACTTAATAACCCGGGAACAAAAATTATCACTATTGAAGACCCGATTGAATACAAATTAGCCGGTATCAACCAAAGCCAGGTTGATTATAGTAAAAGTTATACTTTTGCTAATGGTTTACGGTCAATCTTACGGCAGGATCCGGATATCGTGATGGTTGGTGAAGTCCGGGATTTAGAAACCGCCGAAATTGCGATTAATGCGGCTTTGACTGGTCATTTGGTTATTACCACTTTGCATACTAATGATGCGGCTGGCACTATCCCCCGTTTTCTGTCAATGCAAGTCAAACCCTTTTTGTTAGCGCCAGCGATTAACGCCATGATTGGCCAGCGTTTAGTTAGAAAAATTTGTCAAAATTGTAAACAAGAAACTGAATTGGATAATAAAATAATGTCACGGGTAATGAAAATTTTATCTGAGATTCCCGAGGCGTCCGGTTTTAGAATTTCCAACGAAGAATTGAAAAAACTAAAATTTTACAAAGGTGGCGGCTGTGAACAATGTCAGGGTTTGGGCTATAAAGGCCGAATCGGTATTTTTGAAATTATGACCATGAATAAGGAAGTGGAAAAGTTGATTTTGACTAGCCAGGTTTCGGAGTATGACATGCGGGCTATTGGTATTAAAAATGGCATGATTACTATGATTCAAGACGGGCTATTGAAAGCCATTGATGGCATTACCACTGCCGATGAAGTCTTTCGGGTGGCCAAAGACGTTAGTGCTGAATTATAATTTTTATTACAAAAAAGCCGGTTTGATCCGGTTTTTATTATTGAAAAATATTATAGCGATTTAGAACGGTTATAGTTGGTATAGACCAACAGGATTTTGTTTAGTTATTTTTTTTCGGTAGTTTTTTGGTAATTTTGATCGTTGTCAATTAGTCCTTCAATCAGCTCTCGTAAAAAATCAGCCTTGGAAAGTTTGGTATTTTGAGTTTTGTATTGTAAATAACGTTCAATCCTGGAATTTATCCGCAAAGTGAATTTAATCGTTGGCGATTCTTTGCCATCACTAGTTTCAATTTTTTGCAGAAATTTAGCCAATGTTATCTCCAGGGTTTTTTCGGTGTAATATTCTAAATTCAAAAGATGAGAAGTATTTTTATCTTTTTGCAGCTGAACTAGATTTTTATTAATCAATCGGCCTTTTTGGCAAAGGTAAAGGATTGGTTTATGATAAGCCAAGGCAATGGCAATCAAATAACCGCTTTCCGAAAGGGGTTTGGTGCCTTCAATAATTAATGCATCCATTTGGTTTAGCATTGCCTCTCCAGTTTGTTCAATTCGTTCCAAGTCCTGAGTGGAAAAGCCGGCTAAATTGGGGGCGGCTAAATTACTCATCACTAAAACGCCGGAGTCATTTAAAATATCAATGATTCTCAAAAATGTTTTTTGTAATCTGTCTTCGGCTTGATTGTCGGCGGTAAAATATAAGCGCATAGTTAATTTTGGTGAATAATTTCTCCAGCAATATTTTTATTCATCAATTCCTTAATCCCTTTGTTGTTTTTAGTTTGGGTCAAAACCCACAAAAATTTAGTCAGGGCTGATGGCCAAGTCATGCTATTGATTAATAAAATATTTTTTGGCAAAAACTCTGGGTTAGAAATATTTTTACTCCAAATAACTATTGGTAATCCTGATTTACCTAAAAGTTCAATCAAATCAGTTGGTAAATTTTGGTAAGCTTCGGCATTAACCGCTATTCCTTCACAGCCCTCAATTTGATTTGCGATTTTTTTCAGATTAATTAATGGGCCGACAGTAATAACTTCAACTTTTTCCGCTAAGCTGGTGTAAAATTTGGTTTTTTCTTTGGCCGAACCTGTTTTAGAAAAAGTCCGGATACTAAAATCAATCCGGCCCAGCAAGCTGGGGACATTAATTGGAGTAGCAAAAACATTTAGCGATCCTTCAGTGTTTGATTTGAGCGCCTGATTGGCTTTAATTAAGCGATTACCAAACATTACCGAAACGCCAGCTATTTGGTGGTTAACTGCCTGGTAAGAATTAATTAGGTTAGCTCTGATTTCTGTTTTTTTAACACTGGGTTTGTTTGACTGAACGCCGGTAAAAACTATTGGCTTAGTTAAATTTTGTAGCAAAAAAGACAGAGCGCAGCTGGTATAGAGTAAATTATCAACGCTATGTAAAATTACAAAACCATCGGTTTGGTTAAACCTTTGCTGAATTTCTTTTGCTAATTTTAACCAAATTTTTGGCGTGATATCTGCCGACGGTTGGTTAAAAATCAAAACCGGTTTAACGTCAGCCAAGATATTGAGTTCCGGCATTTGTTCCAGCCAGTCTTGCTGTTTTAGGTTAGTTGACTGGTTGCAAATCATTAAATAAATTTTTTTTCGATCATTATCCATAATGTTTTTAAGCGCCGTCACCAAGTGACAGCCGTCCCTTTTATTTTAAGCCCTTGTTAATAAAAAAACAAGTCTCCTGCCTGGGTTTGTTTGAAGCTTTTATTCGTTAATTTGGACTATCTGGCCAAGCATTTTTTTGCCATTGGGCAAAATCAATTCAAAACTTTCACCGGTTTGTCGGCCCAAGGTTGCTTGGCCAATTGGTGATAAATGAGAAATCTTTCCATTTTTTGGATTAGTATCGGTTGAATCAACAATTTCTAATTCTTTAATTTCACCATTAAGGTTAATCTTAATTTTACTGCCGATACTAATTGTTTTTTGGTCATTCATATTAAAAAGAAAAACCCTTTGTTAGGGTTTTTCTTAAGATATTGGGGGGTGAAAAATAGGAGTAAAAAACTGTGCTTTTTTCAGAAAAGCGATTGGCGCTTAAGGAATTATTTTTTGCCATAAATAAGGCCATGAAATTTTTGCCCCTACTGTTCATTTTTAGCATAATTTTTTCCCAGTTTAGTGTCAATTAGTTTTAGAGGATAAGCTGTGAAAAAAATGGGGACAAGTAATTTTTTAAAGTTAAATATTAAAAAAAGGCTACCTAGGAAACATAGGTAACCGTACTACATTGTACATTACTCCCCAAAGAGGAGCTTCGTTGTGACCTTTGACTGGCCAAAGGGTTTTTCGTATTCGTGCACTTCGGAAATTACCCAAATCTTTATGCATTATAATTTTGACCCTAGGCCGAAAGGTCTTGTTGCTACTGTTTCAGTAAATAAAGGGGGTGCCCAAGATGCTTGGGCAGGAACAACTACTGCTAATTTTCCTCCGTCTGCACCGTGCAGATTTTCCCTTTTGATTCACAAAGCTTTCAGAAAGTTTTTTAATGCCAAACTCCGTAGCTTGGCATACTCTCGCGTAATGGCTAGAGGGAATAAGACCGGAAATATTCCGGTGAGTCACCTGTTAAGGTAACAGCCTGCCGCCTTTGTTAGCGGCTAGATTCATACAGCCATATATTGGCCTCCTGTATGCGCCGCTTCTAGATTTCGCCTAACCTTTGTTCCTCGGGGGTTAGAAGAAGATCGAGAAAGCGGCTGTTGCTTCGTTGCCGGCGCTACCTGTTCGGGCCAGCGTCTCCGCCTTATTTCCATGGCTGCCAAAATCCGGGCTGCCGAGAATCAGGGAAATCATCCCTGGTTGGCCACGAGTGGCCGTCATTGATCCATTCATACTGAGTTTCCTCCATGTCATGTGGCTTGGTCACATTGGCTCGCGTTTCTTAGAATCTGCTAATTTGCTTTGGACGAGGCTCTTTAAGGCGGTTGTTTCCGGATGTACCTGCCGGGCAAGTACATCACTACGGCCTGAGAGTTAGTTACTCGTTTAGAATTGGGCAAATGCAAATCCTGTTCTTTTGATATTCAAGCTTTCTGCAACCTGATAATATTTATATTAGAACACTAGTTTAAATTTAGCAATATCGGGGTGTTAATAAAAAAATAGGGGCGCATTAGCGTCCCTTATAGAGAATTTTGTAAATTTTTAGAATTTAGCTGGAATACATCTTTTCAATTTCTTTTTGAAAATGTTCTTCAATGGTTTTTCGTCGCAGTTTTAGAGTAGGAGTCAGCTCGTCTTTTTCTTGGCAAAATTCACTGGGCAAAATTTTAAATTTTCTAACTTTTTCCCAATCGGCCAACTGCTGATTAATTTTTTCAATTCTTTCTTTAAATAAAGCGTTTAATTTTGGCTCATTAATTAATTGGTCCGGTTCCTTGCTGGTAATACCAATTTGGTTTAAAGCAATTGCTATTTCCTGCCAATCGGGAATAATTAAAGCCACTAAATAGCTGTGTTTATTGCCGCAAACCATTGATTGGTTAATATAACGGTCATTATTTAAAATTAATTCAATTTGTTCTGGCCAAGCAATTTTACCGTTAGAAAAAGAAATCATTTCTTTTTTTCGGCCGATAATCATTAAAAATCCGTCACTGCTTAAAAATCCTAAATCGCCAGTGTGCAGCCAACCTTCAGCATCAATTGCCTCTTTAGTTAGTTCCGGCTTTTGCCAATAGCCAGCCATAACGTTTGGGCCTTTGACTAAAATTTCTTTATCTGGCGCAATTTTAATTTCCACTCCGGGTAATTGTTGGCCAACTGTTCCAAATTTAAAATTGTTTTGCCGATTGACCGTTATTACCGGTGAAGTTTCGGTTAAGCCGTAGCCTTCGGTAATAACAATTCCGAGCCGGGCAAAAAATCTAGCGAGCTTATGGTTTAAAGTCGCGCCGCCAGAAATTGTTAATCGTAGCCTGCCGCCAAAGGTGGCTCTGATTTTATGAAAGACCAAAAAGTCGGCAACTAAATGAGAAATAGTTTTTGGCTGCTGTTTTAAAGCCCAGGTAAAAATTTTGTATTTTATTTTGCTGCCTTTTTTAGTTTTTTCCCAAATCCCGTCATGAACTCGTTCAAAAATCCGCGGAATGGAAACTAAAACTGTCGGTTTAATTTCTTTTAAATTGAGCAGCAGCGTTTTTATGTTTTCGGCATAAGCAATACAGCTGCCGCGGCAAATCAAAGGGGCATAATAGCCAACAGTTCGTTCCAAAACATGGGATAACGGTAAAAAAGAAAGTAAAATATCATGTTCATTAACCGGTACGGCGGTAACCGAAGCTTCGGCATCAAATAAAAAATTGCGGTGAGTTAGCATTACGCCCTTAGGTACGGCTGTGGTGCCGGAAGTATAAATAATGCTGGCAATATCATTGGCTTCGGCCTGAATGGTGATTGATTGATTTGAGTTTTCGCCCAATTCCATTACTGTCTGAAGGCTGACTATTTTTTTATCCAAATCGTGGTGATTATTGGGTTGGTCCAAGTCAATAAAAATAATAGTTTTTAAATGGGGTAAATCTTTGATTATTAGCAGGAGCTTATTAAATTGTTCCTGATTGGAAACCAACAAAATCGAGCTTTGGGAGTCGTTTAAGATATGTTGAATAATTTTTGGTGATAAAGTGGTATGAACCGGTACAGTAATTGCGCCCAAAGTCATAATCGCTAAATCAGCTCTGACCCATTCGGTTCGGTTTTCGCTTAAAATGGCCACGCGATCGCCTTGATTAATCCCCAGTTCTTTCAAACCTTTAGCCATTATATTCACTCTTTTTTGCAGTTGGTCAAAAGTAATATCAATATAGGCGCCGTGGTATTTGAATTTTAAAGCCGGGCGCTTGGCAAATTTTTGTGCTGTTTCAGTAAATTTTTGGGGGATGGTCAGCATGTTAGGTAATTAGGTAACTAGGTAATTAGGTAACTAGGTAGTTAGGTTACCGACTTGGTTAGGGAGATATTTATAATTAAATTTTAAGCTTGTTTATTAAAGAATTCAACATTTTCATTACTTCCAATAAAATACTGCCGACTTCCGAATAGTCAAGATATTTGCCGAAAGGCAATTGTTTTGTTATCTCTAATTGAGCTTCTAGTTCAGCTCCCGACCCAAAAGCATGTAAAAGAAAAACCCGATAGTTCTTTTGGCTGCCTCGAGCCTTGCCCTCAGCAATATTTGAGGGAATTGAAACAGCGGCTCTTCTCATTTGAGCTGATAGACCATAAACTTCCGAAGACGGGAATTTTTCTGTTAGTTTGTATATGGCAATAACCAACTTAATTGATTTTTGCCAGACAATCAAATCTCGATAATTTGTGATTTGCGCCATACTTTTTGGTTAATATTAAGTTTGGCGCTATGTTGATTTGTCAATTTTTTAGTCCCTAATCACCTAATTTCCCAACCTAACTTCCTAATTACCTAATTACCTATTATTACTAAAGATCCGCTCCCCTGGCCTACCCATCGTCCGAGGGCGATAGGTAAGCCACGAAGGCGGATTTAAATTTCAGAGATAAATCTATAGATTGCTTTGTAAATTAGCCAGCGTTTTTGATCTAAAGCAATATTGTGGCTGACGCCGTCAACCCATAAAATCCGTTTATCGTTGGAAGCTAGTTTTTCGTGCAAGTATTGAGCGGAACTAGGATGGACAACGGCATCGGTATTAGAATGGATAATCAAAGTCGGGGCGGTAATATTTTTTAGGCTTGGGATGGTTGTTGTTTTTATAAATCGAAAAAGATTTTTTAAACTGGAAATGGGAATTACCGGATAGACTACTTGTTCCCCCTCGGCATAGGTAAATTTATAATTATTGCCTCTTTTTTTATAATATTTAATAAAAAAGCCGTAAGTGTATACCCGAAGTTTTGCTAATTTTTGCCATTTGATTTTAATTGGTGTACCAATGGAAATTATTCCGGCCAAAGGATTGTTGTGTTTAGTGGCGAGATGAAAAGCTAGGTTGCCGCCAAAAGAACTGCCGATAATAAAAATTTTTTTAGTGCTATTTTTTAAAAATAAATAGGCTTCTTCAACTGATTGTTGCCAATCTTGAATCGTGGTTTTTTCTAAATCTTGGGGGGTAGTGCCGTGGCCGGCAATTTTGGGAGCAAAAACCGTTAAGCCTTTGTCGGCCAAGTATTGGGCTAAGTCGCAGAACTCATACGGCGTACTGGTAAAGCCATGTAATAATAAGACCCCGACTTCATTGCTGCGGGGAAAATAAATTGTTTTATCAGGATTTATAATATTTTTGAATTTAGAAAAATCAACATTTGCAAACGGATCAGATTTGTTAGTACGTTTTTCGATGAATTCCAAAATTTCTGCAACCATATTTTTTGTTTTTGTTTCTGCTTATGAAAAATACGTTAATTTAGCTAAATTGTCAAGAGGATAATAGGAGGATAAGCTGTGTTTATATCAAAAAAAATCGCAAAAAGGCCATAATTTTACCAATCTTGGGTATGGTTTCCTGTTATTTTTTATAGAAATAGGGATTATTTTAGTAGAAAGAAGGTAAAAATGAGTCTTAGCTTTTTTTACCTAAATCCCAGAGTAGATTGAAATAATTTAAATAGCCGCTGACTAAACTTTCATTTTTTATTTCAATAATAGCTGGTGGATTACCAAAAGTTTGTAAAATAATGGTGTCTTCCCAAATATTAAAATTAGAAGGAGTTGAATACTGTTTTGGAATTAAGCTAACCTGCAGTTGATCACCCAATCCTTTTTGGGCTTCTTTTTCTAAATTTTCAACTTTATAACTCACCCATTTCCAAATGATTTTCTTTTTTTTAAGTAAGTTTTCATATTCCGGATAAGTATTACCCATACATTCAAACCAGCGATCACCAACGGCGCCAACCACGTAGCCGGTACTACCCGACTTTACTCTTTTTAGTAGTCCAAGATGATAGGCTTGAAAATCCTCATACCCTTCATAAACGTTAATTTCCTGTTTTTTTTCCACCGCTCCGCTCAAAAACATTTTAGTTCTTGCCATTGTTGGCTTTTCAAAAATTTTTTCCGGCGATCCTTGTTCAGCTATTTCCCCTTTGTCTAAAAAAATAATCCGGTCCGAAATTTCTTGAGCAAATCTCATGTGATGAGTAACCACGATCATGGTTGTCCCCTCCTTGGCTAGTCGTTTTATAATTTTTAAAACTCCAGCGGCCAACTCCGGATCAAGGGCGGCAGTAATTTCATCCAATAAAATTACTTCCGGATTCATCGCTAAAGTCCGAGCAATTGCTACTCTTTGTTTTTGGCCACCGGATAAATTTTGGGGATAGTCATTTATCTTATCTAACAGGTCAACTTTTTCTAGCCATCTTTTAGCTTCGTTGGCAGCTTGTTGTTTGGGCATTTTTTTAACCAATATTAAGGCTTCGGTAATATTTTCCAAAGCGGTTTTGTGAGGCCATAAATTAAATTCCTGGAAAACTACCCCGATTTTTTCTCGCAGTTTATCTTTTTGTGTCTCCTTGGTTAGTTGTTCAACTTTATATTGGTCATCAATTATAATTTGGCCCTGTTCAAAAGGTTCTAGCAAAGCTAAACAGCGCAATAAAGTTGTTTTACCGCCGCCGCTGGGACCGATGATTGAAATTATTTCTCCTTTGTTTATTTCAAAATCAATACCCTCTAAAATTAATTTTGAGTCAAATTTTTTTGATAAATTTTTAACTTTGATTATTGACATAAAATTAATATTTTTTTTCCAATTTTTTCAAAACTAAAGTTAAGGGAATTATAATTATTAGATAAATGCCAGCAATGACTGTATAAATTTCCAAGGGTCGGAAGCTAACACTGATTAAATTTTGCCCGGAGTGCAAAAGTTCATCAACCGAGATTACCGAGCTCAAGGATGTTAATTTTATTGTTTCAACATAACGCCCGGACAAAGGCGGAATAATAAGTTTAGTTGCTTGGGGGACTACAATTCTTCTGATTATTTGAAATTTTGTTAGACCCAAAGTTAAAGAAGCTTCGGTTTGACCTTTGGGTACAGATTGGATTCCAGCCCGAAAAATTTCTGCCGCAAAGCCGGCCAGGTTTAAAGAAAGACCAATTACGGCCGTTGGCAAAGCTGAGATTCGGAAGCCAGTAAAGATTGGTAAAGCGTAATAAAGCCAGACCAAAAGGACTAAAAGTGGCAAGCCAGTAAAAATTTCAATAAAAATAATTGCTGAGTATTTTAAAAGTTTATTTTTTGAAATTTTGGCCAAGGCCAATAAGAACCCAAGAATTGTGCCAAAAATTAAGGAAAAAAAAGTCAGCTCTAAAGTCAGCATTGTTCCGTTCAGGATTGCTGTTTTGTATTCGGCAATGACATTGAAATTCCAAGTGTAATTCATATTAAGATTATTTTGGTAAAGAAGGCGCCTGCGTCAAAGCAGGCGCTTCTTTTATCCGAATTTTATCATTGCGCTAGTAGTTGATAATTTTTCTTTTCGGTAAACCAAGTTGAATTGTATTTTTTAGCCAAGGCATCTAATTCGCCGGTTGATTCCAGATAATTAATACCGTTGGTTAAGAAATTTAATAATTGCTGATCAGCTTGGCGCGTGGCCCAAGAGATTGGTGTGACTGAGTATGGTTCAGCAAATAATTCTCTAACTTCTAAATGGGTTTTGGCATAGCCCTTGGTTACGTCAGCCATAATTAAACCAACATCGGCCTGGCCAGCTGATACGGCTACTAGTGGTGCAGTGTTGTCAGCACTTGATTCCAAAACTAATAACTGAGCTTTGGGCAAATATTTTTTAGCGTAGGTGTCGGCGTATTCACCTTGGATAACGGCGATTTTAATGTCGGCCCGATTTAAGTCTTGAATTTTTTTGAATCGATTGTCCCCTGACTTAACCACGCCATTGTTGCCGGCAAAATAAAATGGTTGGGTAAAAGCAACCGCAGTTGAACGATTAATCATCGGATAAAATCCAGCGACTCCGGCGTCACATTTGCCAGTATTGATGTCAGCAGCAAATCCGCCCCAACTTGATTCAACGTATGCCAGTTTTAGACTGGCATCTTCAGCAATCCTTTTTATCGCGTCAATCAGAAAGCCGGAAAGTTCGCCGGTGTTTGGATCTTTAATTACTGATGGTGGCCAAGTGGCGTAGCAAATGGTCAAGGTATTAGTTTTTAAAATCCTTGCCAAGGTATCTTCTTTTTGGCTGGAAATTGCTGCCGGTAATTTGTTTACCGACCAAAGAGCGATGATGACGGCTAATACTGACAGGACAATTGCCGCCAAACTGATTTTTTTGTTCATACATTCTTTAATTAATTATAAATTTAGCTATGTAAATTCTTAATATTTTTTACTCTTTTTTGAAAATGCAAGTTAGTCTTATATTTTCAAGTGGGAGGCCAAGTTTTATTCAGACTTGGCAAAACTGAGTTAGAGTTCATGGTTTTGATAGTAGAGTAAATCTCTTAAGACTTGCTCGACTATCACCTTTTACAAGAGAACCACTTTTGCGGATCTCTTTAATGATCTGATTGGTAATTTCCGGTGATTTTTCCGAGGCGGCTGCTTGGGCCACAGCTTCAAACAAAGATGTTTTGGCCGTGACTTGCATTATTGCGCTTTTCCAGCCGTCAGACGCACGGACATCAGTGACCAGGTCACTGATGGAAAAAAACCTACCTTCGAGGGCAGCCACTACCTGATCTCCCCTAATAAAAGGATTGACCAGTAAAAACTGTCCTCTAGTCGTTTCCTTAAACGTGCCTGCCTCTGGCACGAAAAGGAAGCGACTGGTTTCCGCCTTCTTCGGCCAAAAGGCTTTAATCATTTTTTCTTCTTTTTGGCCACAAAAGATAAAGGCCAGGCAGGTGACAACCACGACTGTTACTGCAATTGATAGTCCAGTGTGCTTTTTCATGGTAACTCTCCTTGTTTTAGTTTAGGGTTCAATTGTTAAACTTTTAGCTTAACAATTCATTATACTAGATGTTTATAAATTTGTCAATTATATTGAATAAATAATTTGAAGTCATTGACAAATTTTCTAAAATAAGCTAAAATTATAATAATAAAATCGTCAAGATTATCGGCAATTTTATTAAAATAAGCTAAAATATTAATAATATGATCAAAGAATCACTACAAAAATACGGTTTATCCAACAAAGAAGCCGATGTTTATTTGGCGCTTTTGGAGCTTGGTAAGGCTAAAAGTAGAGAAATTGCCACTAAAACTAAACTGCCCCGCTCAACGGTTTATAGTGTGCTGGAATTTTTAGAAAAGAAAGGCCTGGTTTTTTCTTTTGATCAAGGTAAAATTAAAACCTACGTGGCCCAAGATCCAGTGAGGATTGTTTCGGATATTGCCAGCCAGGCTCAAGCTATTAAAACAATTTTTCCGGAATTAAAAGATTTATATCAAGGGGCTAAAACAAAACCGCAAATAAAATATTATCAGGGCGTTTCCGAGTTAAAAGGAATGTATAATGGCATTCTAAAAATAAAAGACTTAAAAAGTTATGATATTGTGGCAGCTGAAGGTTATTGGCTCAAGTTAGATGAAAAATTTTTACAAGATTTTAAAAAACGAAGGGCAGAGGCCGGCATAAAAACCCGATTAATATTGGATAATTCTCAAGCTTCTCTTGAGCGTAAAGCCAATGAAGAAAAAACTAACTCAGAGGTAAAAATTATGCCACCGAGCATGGCTCAATTTAAAATTTCTGCTGGAACTTATATTTTTAAGGATAAAGTAATTTTTATTGCCTATAAAAAAGAATTAATTGCAGTGGAAATAATTTCCGAAGAGATTTCCTCGTTACTAAAAATGATGTTTGAATTTTGCTGGCAATTTTTAGCCAAGTAGGCTAGAATAAAAAAGACTTTTCAATAAATAGAACCCCGTCTAAAACTCAAAATTATTTGATTTAAAAGTTTTGAGCGATGTCGGCAAGAGACTTTTATCCCGCCATATGCTCCTGTAGCTTCCGCCAAAGGCGGATCCGCCTTTGGCCCCTCACCATGCCTCTGAGCCCCTGTAGTTCAAAGGATAGAACAAGAGACTCCTAAGCTCTGGATGGAGGTTCGATTCCTCCCGGGGGCATGGTGAGGGGCCAAAGGACATATAATAAGTTTCCCGACGTAAAATCGGGATCCCAATTCCGCTATAGGCAGACATCGGGACAACTCCTACCAGGAGCGTATGGCGGGGTCTAAGCTCTGGATGGAGGTTAGATTTCCTCCTAAGGGCAAGTAAACAAATATTAATGATAAACTCGCCATTACCCTTGGGCCTATGGTCCAGTGGTACGACGCCACATTCGCATTGTGGAGACGGCAGTTCGATTCTGCCTAGGTCCAGAGGTAATGGCAGGTATAAGAAGTTTTTTATTGATTCACCAAAAATAACCTTTTTTGTCCAAAAAAGGTTATTTTTGTATTTATAAAAAATATTTTACGACTCAATTTTTAGTTTAAATTTAGCCAAAATTTTAATTAACATTTAAATTATATATATTTTTTTGCCAAATTTAAACAAAATTTTAGAGAATTTAAACAAAATATCTAGGTACTAATATTATTCATTATATATTTATCTAATTTTAGGTAAATTTTTGAGTCGTTAAATATTTATGTTAAAATTATCAACAGCTAAACCCTTGACAATATTCTGATTATATAATAGAATAGAAAGGCTCTTTATTGTAATAATCAGGTTTTGCCTCATCAATTTGAGTGTATGCCTGTTTTTTTGACCTTACTCTGGGCTGGTTTTTGTTCTGCCTCTCCAGCTCAGTGCGGGGCGGCTGTCTTCCGCATATTGTAGCACCCACATCTGGTGCTCACATTGGACCTTGCGTCTATTTTTCTGCGGCGGCAGCTCCATTGATCAGGACCCGATCAAGTCATTTCTCTTGGGCAAGCTGAATAAGCTTGTGGCATTGGAGTGATTTGATTCGGGTCCTTTGTCATATTCTCTTAATTTTGCTTGATTTTATTACTTTTTTGACAAGCCTTGAAGTTGATTATATAATACATTCATTATTTAAAGTTATTTAGTATTAATATGGGCTCTTAGCCTGTTCATTATAATTTGAAAATTTAAATATTACCGCATACTAACACCAATGGGCCCTTAGCTCAGTTGGCTAGAGCGCTTCCATGGCATGGAAGAGGCCAAGGGTTCAAATCCCTTAGGGTCCATTGGCGTTGGTAGGCGGTGAAGGGAGTCACCCGAACGTAATATCGGATTTGGACTCACCAAAATATCTATGAGTTACTATGTTTATTTTTTGAAAAGCATAAAGAATAATAAAATCTATACAGGATACACTAAAATAGACCCAATTTTAAGAATTAAACAACACAACCAGGGAACGGATAAATGGACTAAAGAAAATGGTCCATTTTTGTTGTTATATTATGAAAAATATTGTTGTAAAAAAGATGCTATTTTGAGAGAAAAATTTTATAAAACAGGTATTGGCAGAAGAATTCACAATGCAATAATTAGCTCAGTTTCCGCCAAAGGCGGACCCGCCTTTGGCGGGGGCTAGAGCGCTTCCATGGCATGGAAGAGGCCAAGGGTTCTCAGCCAGAGGCTGATGCGCCTTTGGCGCAAAATTCCTTAGGGTCCACCAAAAATAATGTTTCACAAGAAACATTATTTTTGTTTTGGCTATATAATTACTCCCCCTGTTTTAAATTCAGTTACTTGGGGGGGGGGCGGCTTGTAAAACAAAAAAATAGGGTAGAAGTTTTAAGCTTACTACCCCTGTCAACTAATTGTATCATCCATGATCCGTACGGGACGTTGACGCGCCCTTGAGCCGTAGCTCAACTGTTGTTTTCCTTTTTTACCGCCTTTAGCAAGCAGTGTTGATCAGAAATAGATATTGGGAAACGGGGTCCCCGTTGAAGAGAGATAGGCACCGGCTTAACTTATAAAAAGGAGGTTGTGGGAAGTTTTCTGGGGTGAACAACAGCTATTACCGATGGTATTCTAGACAAGGATCGGGGCATCTGCCCTTGTGCTTACCACTTCCGCAGACCAGAAAACTTTTTGCAGATGCTTACGCTCCTATTTTACCAAAAAAATGAAAAATTTAGAATATACAATTAAGTTTTAATTTTTTATCCTAGTCTTTGGTGAAAAATCATAGATAAATTTAAACCAGGTGCGATAGCTATTGGCCAGTTTTTCATCGCGCAAAATAAATAAAGTAACATCATCATCAACCTTTTTTAATTCCAGCCCGGTAAAAGTAACAACATAGTCGCCAAAAATATCAATGGCTGATTCCGTACTGTATTGACTGGGGATAAAACGATATTCACCACCCAAAATTTTAACTGCATCTTGGCCTTTTTCTTTAACTATTTCGTCATAAACATGGTAAAAGGTAATTTTTTTACGCTTAGCTTCTTTGAGAAATTGATCTAAAAAAGTTTTTAAACGCGGATCAAACCAGCCAAGCTTGGCACCGATCATATAAACATCCTGGCCGGTTCTTAAAATATCACGCAAATAATTTTTAAAACCTTCAAGGCCGCGATAGATGTAAGCTTCCTGGGTGTGCTCGCGACTTTCATAGCGCTTTCTTAATTCCGGTAAACTCTGATTTAAATTAATTTCTTTTTCTTTAATTAATTCTAAAAGTTTATCCGGATCAACTGGTGAGTATAAATTTTCATTTTTACTGACAATTGGAAAAATTAATCCTTTGTCAATTAAACGATTAATTGCGTCATAAACATTACGGCGATGAATTTCAGCTTTGGAAGAAATTTGTCCAACGCCGGCTTCTTTTAAATCCAAAAGTGCCTCGTAAATTTTTGCTTCATTAGGTGAGAGACCCAATTCTTGTAAAACTTTTATTGACATAATATTAAAAATTTAATAGGGAATAAGTTGTCCCTATTTTTATTATGCCTGATTGAATGTATTTGTCAAGGTGATAAGTACCACCACATGGTCATATTGGCCACTCGTAAGGTATGTGATACGCTATAAAGTTAAACTAAAGTAGTTTAACAATGTTCTTTACAGCAAACTAGGCGAAATGCCTAAAAATAAGGAAGAATGCTATGTCTACGTATCTGATCCTTCGTCAAATGGGAACCCTAAAAAACTACAATGAAACGAAATCGGAATTTGTTTGCATCCTTGTCATGATTGTTGCTTTTTTCTTGATCATTGCTTGTTTGATGATCTGGGATTGTTGCATAAAAACAACTGTCTCGGTTGATTATTTCATTGAGGCAACTGACGGCCAAGTACGGGAAGTCAGACATAAAACGCGGATAATTGAAGAAAGATTGGCCAATATGCAAAGTAAAGAGAGCTTAAAGGTATTGACAAGAATATCTTGGCACTACGCTCACCAGGCCGAACTCCAGATAGTTTTGCCTGATGGCCAGACAAGAATCCAGAAGCTTAATGCGCCATCACAACCGTTAAATGAATGTTTCATTTTTTTAGCCCCGCTAGAGGGTGAATTGAAAGTTCGTTTAAAGGTAGATGGTAAAAGAAATTTTGTTACTCAATCAGTACTCAGAATTCAAGTTCAATAACCGGGCCTTTGGTCCAAAAGAAAAAGGAGAGCAAGACATGAGTAGGATGAAATTGGAGCAAATGAGAAAAAAGCTTTTGTGGCGCAAACGGATCAGTTTTGTGACAGCTATGGTTACGTCAACTATCGGGATCTTTGCCGTTGGCTATTACCTTTGGGGCGGGGAAACCATGAAAACCAAAGATGGCATTTTGATTATAGTCTGTTTGATTGTTGCAGGCATTGATCATATGCATTATTTCTTCCACGCCCTCAAGTTGTGGCTGCTTGACTGCCTAAAAATGTAAGGTTAAAGCAGATTTAAGCTCATTGCAAAAATTAAGCCGTTTACTAAAAAAGTAAACGGCTTTTTTCTTTTGGGAATTTTAGATAGTTTTTAAAAAAGAGGCGGTATCTTTAGGATTAACTTTAATTTTTTTACATAGCGGCCAAACCAATTCAAATTGTGATTTGATCAATTCAGTAAAATCACGACTGGTTACGGTAAAGCCAAAACTCTCTTGGCGCGAAGAAATAAAAGCGACTTTATCGGCATAGGCCCAAAGACCCATGTTCCAACTCATGCCTTTGGGTGAGAGCCGAATCTCGCGGTGAAATTCTTTACTTACGCCCAAAAAGGGATATTGTTTGAATTTGACGGCTTTGTCCGGCGGCCAAATCGTTCGCAAATAAATTTTTTTACGAATCCTTTTTTTATTATGTTCAGCCAGCCAGTCTTTGCCTAAAACTTCAATCATTTCCGAAATTGGCCAGATGCAAAGTGTCACAATATTTTCATACCATAAAATATCATTAATCGCGCGCCGAATTCCCTCTTGGCCGCTGAAAAATTTTATCTTGGGCTCCAAGTAATTTATTTGTTTTGAAAGCGTGGGAATAATTTCATCCAGTTCTTTTTTTTGTTTCTGTAGATTTTCAATTCTATCTTTAACTAGGAAGGTTAAGTTTTTAGCATCAGTCACTCGAAATAATTTTTTATTATCCTGCGACTGCTCGCTGACCAAACCCAAGCTAATTAAAATTTTTAAATTATCATAAACTGACGGGCGGGGGATATTGAGATTTTCCGCGAGCTGGCGCGCCGATGAAGTTCCGGTTTCGAGCAAACGTAAATAAATGCGGCTGGTGGTGTCGGACAAGTTTAGATTTTTAAGAATGTCTTTAAACATACTTTTTGTCATTCTGAATCCCGCGAAGCGGGATGAAGAATCTCTAATTAATTAAGTGGTTAAATGAGATTCTTCGTCCCGACGTGTCGTCGGGACTCAGAATGACATTTACATTTAGTATCAATCTAGCATAGTTGTCGGTTTTCGTCAACAGATTGACAGTTTTTGATTAAAGTGATAATTTAAAGCGTTTACCGTGGTGGTAAATATAAACGAAACAAACAAGGTCTGAACCTTGAAAATTAAGGAGAATTGCCGTGGAAAAGAAATCGTATTGGAAAGGTTTGTTGGTAGTAGTTTTTATCAGCTTAATGAGCTGTGTTGTGTTTTTCTTGGTGCTATCAAGTATGAAAACTGAGCCATTATTTATCAGGCTGGTTTTAAAAATCGGTTTAGGCTTTTGTGTGACAACAACTTTGGTGGCGGTACTTGGTGGTCCGCTGCTGATTTGGTCTATGAACTCAAAATCAAGAAATTCAGGTTTAGATAAAAAAATCTGAAGAAGGGAGAAACGGTGATGAAATACTTGAACATGGTTGTGATTGCCGCAGTGTTGTTGGTAGTAATGCCGATTTGGGCCGCGGAAAAAATTGAGGTCAAAGACCCGGCCAAACTTATTCCGTCAATTCAAATTGGCGACAAATTGACGCTTAAGCTTTGGGGCTTTGCCCAAGCGGCGTATGTTGAAAGCGCGGTACCAGATGAATTTCAGTGGACGAATTTGCGTTTACTGGGAAATTTGGATGGCCAGCGAATTGGCCTGGGATTTGTTTTCAACTTTGCCGACTTACAGCATCCGAACGGAAATTACGTTCGTGAGTTCTATGGCAAAATTAAGCTCACGGATTCATTGGAGGCAAGGGCTGGCTGGTTGTTAACCTCGGTGGGTAACGGCGAAGCTTTCCCTGGCCCGCCCAAGATTGAAACGGTTTTGTTTCCTCGGAGTCTGGCTTATGGCCAATATGGTACGGGCCTTCAGCTTCGTTGGAATAAAGAACTCTGGTCAGTTGTGGCGGATGTGACCGGTGACACGTCGTTGCCGTTTAGCGATTCTGGCCGATTCAAGAATTTGGAATTTTCCGCTCGGCTTAAACGGTCATTTCGTGGCCAAGATCGGGAAGTGGGTTATTTGGGTACATCATTTCAGTATACCCAGACAGTCAACCGTTTTGGTTTTGATGGCCAGTGGCAGCCGATTAAAGAATTGACGCTGCGCGGCGGTATGTTTTATTCGGACTATGAAAGCCAAAGAAAGAGTAATCGCTTCGGCGGCTTTCTTCTGGCGGCGTATCGGCCCTTGTCTTGGTTTGAATTGCATACCATGGTTGACCAAACCTCGGATTTGTCTAAAGAGTACGAAGAAATTCAAAAGCAGAAAGACAAACAAGGCAACATCACCTACAAAAAGGTGACAATTCAAACATCGGACTTAACCAATGTCTATTGGACCAACGGGATTCGTTTTTTGGGTAAGAATGATCGTTGGTCAGCAACCCTTGATTATGAAATGAATTTGGAAGATACAAAATCAGGTTGGTTGCGGGGTCGGCTCCAAGTTCGGTTTTGAGGCTGTGGATCAATCAGTAAACGCAAAGAAAAGACAGGAAAGAAAAAAAGGAGCAAAACATTATGGAAGAAACAGTAAAACAACGGATTAAGGAGTTGGCTTTGGGCATTATAAATGTTCTGGAGTCAAGTCCCGTGATGCTAGACGTTAAATTTCCCACCAAGGCGATCGCTAGTGCCAGAAAAGATGTTGATAAAGGAAAAGTACATCTGGTGTTAGAATCGCCGATTGAATGGATAAGCCCGACAGTGAAGCTCAAAAAAGAGATTCTGGCCTGGTTGGTTGAAAACACGGCTGAGATTACTAAACCAGACAGGCGTGAGGCAATAATGAGTCTGGCTTTAACTGAAGCGATTTCTATGTCTAATGCTTCAGACCGCCGTTTTACCCGTCGTTTTACTTTTGCCTGTGCGGCGGTCTGTTTATTGCTTTGCGTGATTGTTGGTTTTTTGACAAATTGGGCAAATCACCAAAATCAGTATCAGTGGCAGCAGCAGAAAAAAATTACCCAAGCCATGCGCGAAAAGGTTGAGGCCCAATCAGCCGGAGTGGTGGTGCGTGGATATGACACGGACGGCTGGCTGGTCAACAACAACGACTTTGCCGTCAGGATCAAGGCGGTTGGATTAAAAAGATATTCTGGCGGCCATGAAGTATTTGCCGCTGACAGTACTTTGTCTATCAAAGTACTTCTGCCCGGTGAAATTGAAAGGCGCTGGGTTCAACCAGGCCTTAAGTTCTTTGTTCTTAATATGGCTGGCGGGGAAATCGGTTTGATTATTCCCCAAGATCCATATCAGTATTCACAACCAACATAAGTTGGACTGGATAAAACTAAAAGCGCTTACAGTAATGTGGGCGCTTCTTTTTATACATGAAGGATACAAACATTTGTATTGCAATAAAAAAAGAGCTGATTAGCTTTTTTGCTTTTCAGCTCGGTGTTTTAACTTGGTTACAGCCTTACTATCCGGCCAGTTGAAGCCGATTTATACATCGCTTCAATCAATTCTACGGCTGGCCTGCCTTCACGGCCGTCAATAAGCGGGACGCGGTTGTCTATAATGGCCGCCGCGAAATCCTCAATTTGGAGCTGGTGACCTTTGGTTTTTAAGCTGGCCATTGGGTCGCTTCCGGCTGCTCCGGTTTCGGATTCTTTCTCTTCCATCAATTTTTCAACTTCGGCGTCAACTAGTTGCTTTTTTTGGAAGTTCCAGGTAACGAGTTTGCCATCTTCAATGACGGCGCGGCCACTTGAACCGTAAATTTCCAGTCTCGCTGTTCCGCCGGGCCAAAGGGCAGTACTGGCTTCAATCGTGCCGAAAGCACCGTTGGCAAACTTAAGCTGGGCCGTGATCAAATCTTCCGTTCCCAACTCCCGAAGTTTTTGATGGACGGCGCATTGACTCTGCGCCCAGACTTGTTTTACTTGGCCCATAATCATTCCGAGCAGGTCAATGTAATGGATTCCCTGGTTCATTGCGGCTCCGCCACCATCAAGATTTTTTGTTCCGCGCCAAGCGGCGCCGGTGTAGTATTCTTCGGGGCGATACCATTTGATGTAGGCATTGCCTAAAATGAGTTGACCAAACCGTCCTTCTTGCAGGGCTTGCCAGACAAGCTGAACAGCTTTGGTGTACCGGGTTTGAAAGATACAACCGAGCAAAACGTCAGACGCATCAGCGGCGGTAATCATCCTGTCGATTCTGGCGGTTGTTACCTCCAGCGGTTTTTCGGCCAGAACGTGTTTACCGGCTTTGAGGCAGGTAATCGCAATGTTTTGGCGCAGGCCGGATGGTACACAAAGGCAAACGGCCTGGACAGCAGGGTCTTTTAGCATCTTTCGGTAGTTGCTGTAGGCTTTGACGCCCGGATATGTGGCGGCTAGTTTCCGGGCTCTTTCCAGGATGACATCGGAAACAGCCACCAACTCGGCGTTAGACGATTGGTTGATGGCCGCGGCGTGAACTGGTCCGATATTTCCCACACCAATGATTGCAAATCCAACTTTTTTTAACATAGTCACTGTCCTCCTCTAAAATTGTTGCTGCGGTTGTTGGCTTTCGCTGCCTGGCAATATGTTATTAAATTATGGCCGGTTTGTCAATTTGGGTAACTAATCTTTTGTAAACAAAAAATACCTTAGCTAAGGTATTTTTTTGGCAGTTATTATCTTTTTTGGTCTATTATAATGCAGGAATCGTGGATACATTCAATTTTATTTTTCTGGCAAAAGTCAATTGCTCTTTGACTTTCACTGCCCGGCTGTAACCAAACTTTTTTTATGCCTAATTTTTTTGCTTCTTCTAAAATCGTTTCGGTAATTGGCGGCGGCACAACAAAAATTGCCACATCAATTTTAACTGGTACGACAGTTAAAAGCGGATAGGCTTTAATATTTAAAAGTTCCTTTAAACTGGGATTAATCGGAATGACTTTGAAGCCGGCTTCTTTTAAATCTTTAAAAACTTTGAAACCGTATTTTTCCTGATTGGCACTGGCGCCAATAACAGCATAAGTAAAATTTTTATCAATCATAATCATTTAAGTTAATGATTATATTATAGTGGTTAATTTAAATTTTGACTAATTGACAAAAATAGGTTAAGAAGTTATAGGAAGTTAATGGTGCGTAACTTTACAATTTAATAGTGTCAAGGAAACAATTAAGGCTGAATAAGAGATAGGAGGAACTTGCCATGGCAATGCAAGTACAGAATGATTCAGTTACCGCCAATGGAACAAGCGCTGGTGGTAACGACCATCAGCCAATTGTTTCGTTGGCCGCTGCCAAGCCAATTAGTGCGTTGGCTCAAGCAACTATTTGGGCCGATCAAGAGGAAAAAGCTTTATTGCTTCAGCTAAAAATGGGTGAACAAACCCGTGACCAGCTCATGGCTTGGGCCGTAAAAAGCCAAGATTTTAATCACGATCGGGCAACCTATACTGCCCTTTCTCAGCGTCTTATCAGACATCTGGGTAATTTGGTAGCAAAAGAATCAGCCGTTAAGATTAATGGTAATGTGCCGAGATGGAAAGCAGCAAGAAGTCTGCTGTTAAGCGCTCTGGTTAGTTTTAACCAACAATCGTCAGTCCTGTTACCTTCGGGTAAGGCTTGCCCAAAATCAGGGCGCGGTGGTTTGAGAGTGGCTTCAGCTTCTAAGGACAGTGAGCTTAAATTATTACTTGAAGAAATCGTTCAGGCAGGCCAAGCTGGTATTGATACTCGAATTCTGAAGGCTAAACCCGGTCGGGAACCGCAGTTATTAATCCAAAATTTGCAGTACTTGCGGACAAAAGGTTTGATCCGTAATATTGGCGGAATAACCAAAGCCGGGGCAATTTGGCAAGCAACGCCAGAGGGTCAAAAAAGATCTCAAAGCGATGCTCCAGTTGGATCGGCTATGCCAGAATCGGTTAGTGAGAATACCATCCCGTCAATTACCGAGCCAGGCAGCAACGGAGTATCTGACAAGGCTTCTGAAAAGGTTCCTTTTAAAATCAAGGCTCGCAAAAAGCCTCCCAGAAGACCGAGAGAAGTAAAAGAAAAAGAAGTGCTGTTTGAACCACTACGGCGGAAAAATCCGCTGCCATCAGAACCGCCAGCCCAGACTAAGTCACCAGATATAATGAGCGTGCCTGAGATTGATGAATTAGTTTTAAAGTTCCTCGAAGATTATGACTGGCAACAGACACCAAAAGACTTGGCTGGGGCGCTAAAAACTGAAGGCCGGTTTTACGGTTTAGATGTTTCCCTTTGGGGGAAAGATATGGTTGAAAACAAAATTGTTGTGCCGGCAATACAAAGGTTGGCTGGTTCTAAGAGACTGCGCATTGCTATTGACAAAAACCACTGCCAACCGATTGATCGAGACGTAGAGATATTGCCGCGAGTACCTTTAGTCGCCAAGAAACCGCCGTCAGTTAAATCTGAATGGGTAACAATTTCTGATAAGGAAGCCGCTGATAACCGTCGGGTGCCGGTTGACCCTGAAGAATGGTGTCTGGTGGCACTAGAATTGCTTTCAGCCGCTCCTTCTCAAGGGTTTTCAGTGACTAAGGTTGCTGAAATATTCAAGCACCAAGGCTCAACCAGCTACCGGCCAGACCCAAAACGGAATTTTGAAAAAATCTTAGGCAATTTGGCCGTGGCTTTCAGATCCCTAAAAGAGTGTAACCAAATTATGATCATTAATCCGGATCAAGATCCCTGGCACTATCAGCTTTATTAAGTATTTGACACCTTCCCTAATTGTTATTTGCATCAGCTCACACGTAATTTAGTGTGAGCTCTTTTTTTATTGATTTTATTGGTATTTATTTAACTAGACAACTATTTTTTAAAGCGCTATAATAGTTTTATCGCAAATAAAATTATTAATTTTTTAGTTTAAAAATAAAAATTATGGCAGAATTCACATTTACCGACCAAAACTTTGATCAGGAGGTAATCAAATCAGATGTTGCCGTGCTTGTTGATTTTTGGGCACCTTGGTGTGGCCCTTGTAAAATGCAAGGTCCGATTTTAGACGAAGTGGCTAAAGCTTATGAAGGCAAAAAAATAAAGATTGGCAAACTTAATGTTGACCAAGCGCCGCAATCAGCTTCTCGTTTTCAAATTATGAGTATTCCTACTTTAATGATTTTTAAAGATGGCAAACCAATTGATCAAATGATGGGAGTCCAAGATAAAAATATTTTGCAACAGAAACTTGATAAGTTAATAGGGTAATAATTAATAGCAAAGAGCCGCCCTTTTGGGGCGTCTTTTCGTCTCTTGGTGGGTTTTAATGTCTCAGGAACAATATGACATCATTATAATTGGCGGAGGGCCAGCTGGCTTAACAGCTGGTCTTTATGCGTCTCGTCGGACGTTGAAAGTTTTGGTTTTAACCAAAGATTTAGGCGGCCAAGCGGCCATTACTTATGATGTAGAAAATTATCCCGGTCTTGATTTAATAGATGGTTTTACTTTAATGCAGCGTTTTGCCGATCAGGCCAAAAAGTTTGGTTCCGAAATTCGCTATGGTCAAGTGGAAAGTGTCAAAAAAGAAAAAGATATTTTCGTAGTTACTACTTTGGATAAAAAAACTTTTCGCAGCCGGTCTTTAATTTTAGCCTTTGGTCTTTTGCCGCGAGATTTGAATGCCCCTGGTGAACAAAAGTTTAAAGGCCGTGGTGTTTCTTATTGTGCCACTTGTGATGGCCCGCTTTATAAAAATAAAACCGTAGCGGTGGTTGGCGGCGGTAATGCGGCTTTGGACGCAGCTGAGTACTTAGCGAAATTAGTTTCCAAACTTTATCTAATTCACCGTCGTGATCAATTCCGCGGTGAGGAATTCGTAGTTGAGCGCTTGAAAAAGGATCCAAAGATTGAAATGGTTTTAAGTTCAGAGATTTTAGAAATCAAAGGCAACCAATTTGTTGAATCAATTGTAATTAAAAATAACGGCCACGATAAAACTAAGGAGTTGAAAGTTGATGGTGTATTTGTTGAAATTGGTTACACCGCCAAAACTGAGTTTATTAAAAATTTAGTTAAAATTAATGAGCGCGGTGAAATAATTACCGATAAAGATTCAAATACTTCACAGCCTGGTGTGTTTGGCTGTGGTGATGTGACGGATTGTTCATATAAACAAATCGTAATCTCTGCCGGCGAAGGCGCCAAAGCCGCTTTGCAAGCTTATAAATATCTTTGCCTTTGTGACGGCCAAAAGATTTTACCGGATTGGGAAAGGAAGAAATAACACGGTCAACCGTTAATCGTTTACAGTTCACCGACAAATGTAATCCCGAAAGGGTTATTTTTATGCCCTTCTTTTTCATTTCGTAATCAGTTATAATATCTAGGTTATTAGGTCGTTAGACATTAGATCCTAAAGCCTAATAACCCTGCCTGTCGGCAGGCAGGTTAAAATCTAACAACCTAAACTATGCCATTGCAAGTTTCAAAACGAGCTCAAAAAGTTATTGCTTCACCAATCCGCAAATTTTTGCCTTTGGTCAAACAGGCCGAGAAGAGAGGAATTAAAATTTTTAAGCTTAATGTTGGTGATCCTGATTTGACTCCGCCAGCTCAACTTTTGCAAACCATTAAAAAGTATAATCAACCTAATTTGGGTTATGCACCATCGCCGGGAATTACGGAGCACACCCAGGCTTGGGTGAAATATTATAGTCACTACGGTATCAAAATAAAACCGGAAAATATTATTCCGACTGTTGGTGGCGCTGAAGCGATTTTATTGGCCATGCTGGCCGTGGCTGATGCCGGTGATGAAATTATTGTTTTTGAACCGCTTTATACCAGTTACAAAGGTTTTGCCGCTATGGCCGATATTAAATTGGTACCAGTAACTTTGAAAGTGGAAAATAATTTTCATCTGCCTTCGGAAAAAGAAATTACTAAAAAGATTACTAAAAAAACTAAAGCCATTGTTGTCATCAATCCTAACAATCCAACTGGTACGATTTTGTCTGATCAGGAAATTAAAACCATTATTAAAATTGCTAGAAAGTATCATTTGTTTATCATCTCCGATGAAACCTATCGGGAAATTGTTTTTACGTCAAAACCAAACAGTTTGCTTAAATATCCACTCGCAAAAAATTACGCTATTATTGTTGACAGCGTCTCCAAAAGATTTTCTTGTCCGGGAGCCAGAATCGGCTGCGTGGCTAGTTATAATCAAGAAGTGGTTTGGTCAATTCTAAAGTTTGCCATGATTAGGCTTTCAGTCCCGACCTTGGAACAATATGGCCTGGTTTCATTGCTGAAAAATCCCAAACCTTATACCAAAAAGATTACGGCTGAGTATAAAAAGCGCTGCGATGTTTTAATTTCGGCTTTGCAAAAAATGCCCGGCGTGATTTGTCAAAAACCACAGGGTGCTTTTTATTTAATTGCTAAATTACCCATTGATAATTCAGAGAATTTTATTAAATGGCTTTTGACCAAATTTAACTATCAGAAAAAATCTTTGCTTTTAACGCCAACAGCCGAGTTTTACATTACTCCGAATCAAGGTAGAAATGAAACCAGAATTGCTTATGTTTTAAATACTCAAAAGATTAAGGAGGCAATGGTAGTTTTGCAAAAAGCCTTAGAGCAATATCCGGGCAAAAAATAAAAACGGCTGATGCCGTTTTGGAATATAAATAAACTTTCCCTTAAAGATTTTAAGGTTAAAGTTTTTTGTCTGCAGCCAATTTAAGGCTGCAGATTTTGTTTGATTGAGCGCAGTAGCACTTCGTTTAATTCTTCCATTAGCAGTAAATCATGAATAACAGCTTTAACCTTGGGGTCTTTAGCCTTGGTTACCATTTTTCGGTAGCAGTCTTGGAGCTTTAATTCCGCCGCCAGTGCCTCTTGGGCATGAAGAGATAAAATTTCAGTCATACCTTTTTAATTATTAATGGGGCAAAATTTAGCGTAGCGTTAAAAAAATCATCCGTCAATAAGCCTTTTTTGGCTTATTTTATTAAAAAAAATTGACAATAGCAAAAAAATACGTTAAATTTATATAATTATTTTGGGTTATTAACTGTTTAGTCACAGTTTTTAAAAAATTTTGCCCAGTTTTATCCCAATTTATCCAGGTAGCTAAAAAGAATTATGTTTTATCCTAATTTGCGACACGAAAAGAACTTACGGAGAAAAGGTTTTTTTTATATTGCCGGGTTAGATGAAGTCGGCCGCGGTGCTTGGGCCGGACCAATTGTGGCAGCAGCAGTAATTTTAGATCCCAAATTAAAAATCAAAGGCATTAAAGATTCAAAAAAATTAAGAAGCCCCGACCGCAAAGAAATTTTTGAAAAAATTATTGGTTCGGCTGTTGCTTGGTCAGTTGGTATAGTCAGTCATGAAATTATTGATCAGATTGGAATCAACCAGGCCAATGTTTTGGCAATGCAACAGGCTTTGGAAAAAATTACGCCGCAACCAGATCATTTATTGGTTGATGCGATATCTTTTGATTATAAAAATCTGCCTTTGAAAGCAATAATCAAGGGTGATTATAAAATTACTTCAGTTGCTGCCGCTTCAATCGTGGCTAAAGTTACCCGTGATCAGATTATGGATGACTTAGACGAAATGTATCCGCAGTACGGCTTTAAACAGCACAAAGGTTATGGTACCAATCAGCATCATCAAATGTTGATGAAATATGGCGTTTGCCAAATCCACCGCCGAACCTATCAGCCAATTAAGTATTTAATTAGTTAGCAAATTGGTGTATACTGGTATTAGTTTTAGTTTTTAATAATTAGCTTATGGTTTATATTTCTGGCGGTCGGGAGCTTTTAGATCCTGATCAAATTTTGGCCAAAATTAATATTAAAACCGGCGATCAGATTGCGGATTTAGGTTGCGGCGGGGCTGGTCATTTTATTGCTCCTTTGGCCCGTTTAGTTGGTGACCAAACTAAAATTTATGCCGTTGATATTATGAAAACGGTTTTAAGAGCAATTACCAGCAAAGCCCGGCTGGAAGGGATAAATAATATCCGGCCGATTTGGTCAGATCTAGAAAATGTTGGTGCGACCAATATTACACCTGACAGTTTGGATGCGGCGGTATTGGTTAATGTCTTGTCTTTATCAAAAAAAAGAGAAAATATTTTGAAAGAGGCCTTGCGTTTATTAAAAAAAGGTGGTAAATTGTTAATCGTTGATTGGAATAAAGTACCTACGACCTTTGGTCCGCCGCTAGAGCAAAGGGTCAAAGATGAAGAAGTAAAAGAAATCGCTAGCCGCTTAAATTATAAATTCGATCAAGAGTTTGCCGCTGGTAAATATCACTTCGGTTTAATTTTAATAAAATAATGAATTATCTTAAAAGTTTTTTCAACTTAAGCCATCTATTTAATCTAAGGCCGCAAGCCATGACCAATTCAGCGGTTATTACTTTAGCGGTCGTTTTTGGTCTTTTAATAATTTTAAGCTTGGCCGCTTGGTTGTATATCAATAAAACTAAGGATGGTTTGAAACTAAAGGGTTTGCGTCGGCTGTTTCATCTGTTTTTATCAATGGGCATTTCTGGATTTATTTATTTATTTTTTGCCTGGCAGGGAGTAGCCATTTTAGCCTCGCGGTTTTGGCTATTGATTTGGGCAATAGTTTTAGTTATTTGGTTATTGTTTATTGTTAAATATTTATTCAAGGAAGTACCAAAGTTACGTTCAGAAATTGAAGAAAAAAGAAAGTTTGCCAAATATCTTCCTTAGTTAATTAAAAAAATTGAGCCAATCAACTTAGCGCCTGTTTGGCGCTTTTTGTTTTACAGAGTCATTTCGAGGTCGCCTTAAGTGAGATTGAGAGGCGACCGAGAAATCCCATCATAGTTAACAATATGAAACCAAAAATATTTTATATCTATATTATGATGAATAAATGGAACACTACTTCCTAATTTTAAAGATTTAGCAAAAGATTGGGTATGATGAGATTTCTCCCCCTAATAATTCAATTAATAAGCTCGGGGTCGAAATGACAAAAAAATAAATAGTTATGTTAAATCCAAATCAGCGAAAACAACTTGGTAAAATTGGCGAAGAGATTGCTGCTAAATATTTGCAGCAGAAAGGTTATAAAGTTATGGCCAGGAATTTTTCGGTTCGGGAAGGTGAAATTGATTTGATTTGTGCCAAATCGGGAGTAACGGTTTTTGTGGAAGTAAAAACGCGGACTAACCAAAACTTTGGTTATCCGGAAGCAGCAGTAGGTAAAAGAAAAATTGAGCGGTTAATTTTAGCCGGGCAGAATTATTTTTTAGGCCAAAACCAAGCCAGTCAATGGCAAATTGATGTAATCAGCCTGTTTTTAGGCGGTCAAAACCAAATTTTGGAAATTAAGCATTTTGAAAATATTAGTATTGACAGCTATTGTTTTTAGTTCTATAATTAAAGTACTTCGGATTAAGTTGGTAATGGTAGCCTATGGCTGCCACTTTTTTTTAGCCGATACTAATTAATATTTAATTATGAATATCTAAAACATATGGATCAGTCATCAATCTCAGACGCAATTAAACAAATTTGTCAGGAAAAAGGTTTGCCGGTTGAATCGGTAGTGCAAACTGTTGAAGCCGCTTTGGCGGCTGCTTTTCGCAAAGACTTTGGCGAAAAGAATCAAAATATTAAAGTTGAGTTTGACTTAAACACCGGTAAGTCAAAAGTTTTTGACGTAAAAACAGTCGTTGAAGATATGCCCGAAGAATTGTTGGCTGAAGGTACAGAAATTATGCCGCTAGAACCAAAACCAGTTGCGGCGGCTGAAGGGGAAGTAACCGAGGAAGTTCGGCGCTTTAATCCAAAAACTGAAATTCAATTAAGTGATGCCAAAAAAATCAAAAAAGATTACGAAGTCGGTGATGAGATAAAGACCCCTTTAGAAGTGCCGGGTGAATTCGGCCGCATGGCGGCCCAAACTGCCAAACAAGTGATTATCCAAAAGCTGCGCGAAACCGAACGCGAAACTGTTTACCAAGAATTTAAAGGCAAGGAAGGTGAAATTATCGTTGGTACCATTCAGCGCCGCGAAGGCAATTTAGTTTTAATTGATTTAGGAAAAACTACGGCTTTATTGCCGCCCGAAGAACAAATTCGCAGCGAGAACTATACTCCCGGCGGCCACCTCAAGGTTTATATTATGTCAGTTAACATTACCACCAAGGGTCCAGAAATTATTGTTTCTCGTTCTCATCCCGAAATTGTCAAAAAACTTTTTTCTTTGGAAATTCCGGAAATTGCCAACGGTGTGGTTCAAATTAAATCCATTGCTCGAGAAGCCGGTTCGCGTTCTAAAATCGCGGTTTTTACTGATCAAGAAAATATTGATCCGATTGGTTCTTGTATTGGCCAACGGGGGGCGCGCATTCAAACTATCATTACCGAGCTTAAGGGTGAAAAGGTTGACATCATCAAATACAGCGATGATCCCAAAGAATTTATTGCCAATGCTTTGTCGCCAGCCAAAATTTTAAACATTGATATTAATGATGAACAAAAAACTGCCACTGCTTACGTGGCCGAAGATCAGTTATCTTTAGCCATTGGCCGCGCCGGTCAGAATGTCAGACTAGCTGCTCGTTTAACCGGCTGGAAAATTGATATAGTTTCGGAAAGTGGCAAAAAGGTTGATGAAGAAAGTGCCGCTGAATTATTAAAAGATGAAATCGAAGAAGTGACTGAAGCCAAACCGGTATCAGAAACTGCTACCGAAGAAAAGCCAAAGAAAAAATCAGTGAAGAAAGAAAAAGTTGAGAAAAAAGAAAAAAAGACTGAAAAGAAAACTAAAGTTAAAAAAGAGAAAAAGTCGGAATAGTTTTAGGATTCCCCTCTTAAGATAAGAGGGGTTAGGGGAGTTATGAAGTTATGCAAAAAGCCATAACCCCCTCTAACTCCCCCTTAGCTTAAGGGGGAGGACACTAAAATTAAGCTTTTGAAAAAGATATGGTTTCTATTCGAAAAGCAAAAGTCAAAGATTTGGATTTGGTTTCTGCCATGGCGGTTAATTTGCTTAAATACCACAGCCAGTTTGATACTTATTATAGACCGGCAAAGAATGCTAAGGGTGCCTATCATAAACTCTTTAGATCAGCAATCTTTTCTCGAAGAAAGATTTTATTAGTTGCTGAAATTGACAGTGAAATAATTGGTTTTGTCATGGCTTTAGTTAGAAGAAAACCGCCGGTCTTTGCAATTAAAGACTATGGCTTTATTACCGATATATTTATTGTCAACGAGTATAGAAATCAAGGAATTGCCGGTCTTTTTCTGCAAGAATTGTTTAAATGGTTTAAAAAGAATAGAATAAAAAATATTGAGCTTTTAGCTCACGTCAAAAATGATATTGGCCAAAAGTTCTGGTCCAAATATAAATTTAAAGATTTTTTGGTCAGCAAGAGAATAAAAATTTAGTAATTTTATTTATGTAAGCCGTAGGTGAGATAATAAAGTCCGTAACCTCACCCCACCCTCTCCGTTTTCGGAGAGGGAGTCCTAAAACTAAGCTTTTGTTTCAGCCCCTAATTTCCTAATTTCCTAACAACCTAACTTACTAATAACCTAATCAAACATCTATGAATCAGCTCGTACTTTGGGTAATTGCCAGCGCCGTTCTCGGTTTAGCCGTAGCGGTTTGGCTTGCTTACCAAGTGACCAAAAAACCCGTGCTTAACGAAAAAGCCAAGGAAATTTCTCAATATATTCATGAGGGAGCCATGGCTTATTTGACTAAACAATATCAAGTCTTGGCAATTTTTATTATCGTGGTTGCTTTATTAATTGCGTTTGTTCCCGGCTTAAGTTGGAAAACCGCTTTGATGTTTGTTTTTGGTTCGGTTATTTCTATCGCCTCGGGTAACATCGGTATGCAAATTGCCACCCGAGCCAATGCTAGAACCGCTGAAGCGGTTAATGATGGTGTCACCAAAG
Organism: Patescibacteria group bacterium; assembly: GCA_041649675.1. GTDB lineage: Bacteria > Patescibacteriota > Patescibacteriia > Buchananbacterales > UBA6539 > JBAYJS01. Next base: position 67,780 of record JBAZMQ010000003.1, read on the forward strand.
GTTTGCGGATGGCATTTTTTGCCGGTAGTGTTAGCGGTTTGGCTGTTGTCAGCCTGGGTTTATTAGGTGTGACTTTTTCTTATTTATTATTTCATGATGTTGACGTCCTGTTTGGTTTTGCTTTTGGCGCTTCCTCGGTGGCTTTATTTGCCAGAGTCGGCGGTGGTATTTATACCAAAGCGGCTGACGTTGGTGCGGACTTAGTCGGTAAAGTTGAAGCCGGTATTCCTGAAGATGATCCGAGAAATCCGGCCGTCATTGCCGATAATGTTGGTGATAATGTTGGTGATACTGCTGGCATGGGTGCGGATTTATATGAAACTTATGTTGATGCCATAATTTCAGCTATGGCTTTGGGCGCGGTCAGTATTACTACTTTTGGCAGTAACGCCTTGTATGTTCCGTTGCTTTTAGCGGCCGTTGGCATTATTGGTACTTTAGTTGGTAATTTAGTTATCAAATTTTTTAATCATCCCAAACCACATGTGATTATGAATGCGGCTATTGCCGTTGCCAATATTGCTACCACTCTTTTAGCTATCCCGATAATTTACTTTTTGCTGCCTGGCAGCTTTGGTGTTTTTTGGGCAATGTTAGCCGGGCTTTTGGCCGGAGTAATTATTTCTTTTGCCACTGATTACTTTACCTCTTATCGCTATAAACCCGTGCAAGGTATTGCTAAGTCAACTGAAACTGGTCCGGCAACTGCTATTATCAACGGTTTGGCCGTTGGTATGATTAGCACCACTGTGCCAGTTTTGGCAGTTTCAGCCGCAACTTTGATTGCTTATTATTTTGGTGGTCTATTCGGTATTGGTATGGCCGCAGTTGGCATGTTGGCTTCCTTGGGAATTACTTTAGCCACTGATACTTATGGTCCGATTTCGGATAATGCTGCCGGTATTGCTGAAATGGCCGGTATGGGCCAAGAGACTCGTGAGCGCGCTGAGGCTTTGGATGCGATTGGCAATTCCACTGCTGCCATTGGTAAAGGTTTTTCCGTTTCAGCCGCGGCTTTAATCGCTTTAGTTTTATTAATTAGTTTTTCCCGAATTGTTGGTTTGGATAATGTTAATTTATTGGATGCCAAAGTAATTGTCGGTATGTTTATTGGTGGTTTGTTGCCGTTTGTTTTTGCCGCTTTAACCATGAAGTCAGTTGGCAAAGCCGCAATGCAAATGGTGCAGGAAGTTCGCCGCCAGTTTAAAGAAATTCCTGGCTTACTGGAAGGTACAGCCAAACCTGACCACAAACGCTGCGTGGCAATTTCCACCCAAGCCGCAATTAAAGAAATGATTTTACCCGGCGCTTTGGCAATTGTTTTACCCATTGCCGTTGGTTTTGGTTTGGGCGCATCGGCTTTGGCAGGCTTTTTAGCTTCTTCTTTGGTGGTTGGCTTTTTAATGGCTATATTTATGGCTAATGCTGGTGGCGCTTGGGACAATGCCAAGAAATATATTGAAGCCGGTAACTTGGGTGGCAAAGGTTCAGCCGCTCACAAAGCGGCGGTTATTGGTGATACGGTCGGCGATCCGTTTAAAGACACTTCCGGCCCCAGCGTTAATATTTTAATTAAAGTTGTTGCCACTGCTTCAATTGTTATTGCACCGCTCTTGCTATTGATGTAAAACAATCTATAATATTTTATTATAAAGCCGGTTGCCTGAAGCAATCGGCTTTTTGGTTACAATTATTGACTAAATCATTTTGTTTTGTTAAACTATATAAACGTTTTAATTATTTATAATTTTATTTTTTATGAAAGTTGAAGTAAAAAAATTACCTCGAGGCCAAGCTGAATTAACAATTGAAATAACAGTTGCCGAATATCAACCTTTTTTGAATCAGGCTGTTAAAGCAATCTCGGAAGCGATAAAGATTCCTGGTTTTCGGCCGGGCAAAGCTGGCTTTGATGTTATTAAGAAAAAAGTCGGTGAAGCTGAAATTTGGCAAGAGGCTTTGGAAGGGGCAGTGAAAAAAACTTTTTTGAAAGCCATTGATGAAAATAAATTAGTCAGTGTTGGTTCACCTCAAATTGAGGTAATTAAATTAGCGCCGGGAAATGACGTAGTTTACAAAGCAACGGTCAGTTTATTTCCCCAAGTTAAAATCGGTGATTACTCAAAAATTAAAATCAGTAAAAAACCAATTGAAGTTAATCCGGAAAAAGTAAAAAAGACTTTGGCTGATTTGCAAAAAATGCGCGCCAAAGAATCTTTAGTAAACCGAGCAGTCAAAAAAGGTGATAAAGTTGAAATTGATTTTGAAACTTTTTTGGATAAAATCCCGGTTGATAATGGCAAAAGCCAAAATTTCGCCTTGGTCATTGGTGAAAATACTTTTATTCCCGGATTTGAAGATCAGCTTATCGGTTTAAGCAAAGATGAAACTAAAAATTTCCAATTAACTTTTCCCGAAAAGTATCATCAAAAAAATTTAGCCGGTAAATTGGTTGATTTCAAAGTCAAAATGAATTCAGTTTACAATTTGGAATTGCCTGAACTTAACGACGCCTTTGCCAACGATTTAGGCGGCTTTAAGGACATGAAAGAACTTGAAGAAAAAATTGGTGACAACTTAAAATTGGAAGAAAAAAATAATGAAGCAATGAGACAGGAAGAAGAAATTTTGGATAAAATAATTTCTGCCAGTCAGTTTGAAGATATTCCGGATTTATTAGTCAGTTCGGAAGCTAAAAAAATGTTGGAAGAATTGGAACATAATGTCAGTCATCAAGGTTTGAGTTTTGCTGATTATCTTCAGCATTTGAATAAAACTAAAGATCAGCTGCTTTTAGATTTTGCCCCGCAGGCAATTAAGCGCGTTAAAAGCGCTTTGCTAATTAAAGAAATTAAAGCCAAAGAAAAAATTTCGGCTTCCGAAAAAGAGATTGATGAAGAATTAGAAAAAATCCGGCAAACTTATGGTAAATCGGCTGAGATTGAAGAAATGTTAAAACAAGTGGCTTATCGTGAATATTTGGGCAATATCATTGCGGCTAGAAAAGTTATTGAGCATCTCCAGTCAGTAATGGTAAAATAAAAAAAGATCCACGCTCAAAATTGGTGGCAATGGATCTGCGAGGCAAAGGTCTGGTTGATTGGCAAAAAGGGAAAAAGTCATTTTTAACTCATTTCAAATCCGACATTTTGCCAGTTTTAGTTTTTGAGTTTAGCCCAACCGTTGGTTTAGACGTTGCCAGCCAAGAGTTGTTCTTATTAGTACCCGGATACGAAACGCAACTCGCGCTGATTTCAAGAGTTTAGCTAAGCTCTGTACACGGGGCGTTTGCCTGAAGTCAGTTGGTTTTCTTTGGAAAATTTTCATAATCACATCTCCTGTTCTGTATTTAGCTGCGGCTATATTCATAATAGTATTAAATGAAATCATAAGCAAATTTGAAATTTATGCTTATTGCCATTGTTTCAGATTCCCACGACAACATTCCAAACATTGAAAAATTTTTGGCTTGGGTTAATAAAAATAAAATTGAACTGATTATTCATTGCGGCGATTTGGCAGCACCCACGATTATTACTGAAGTATTAGATCCTAATTTCAATGGCCCAATTCATTTTATCCATGGTAACGTAGCAGACCGTGAGTTAAGCGAACAATTTGCCAAAGAATCAAAACATGCAATTTGTCACGGCGATTTGGGTAAATTGAAAATTGATGGAAAAAAAATTGTTTTTTGTCATTATCCCAAACAGGCCGAAGAGCTAGCCAAAACCGGTAAATATGATTTGGTTTTTTACGGTCATAACCATACGCCTTGGGAAAAACAAATTGGTCAAACGCGCTTGTTAAATCCCGGTACTCTGGCTGGCATGTTTAACAAAGCGACTTTTGCTGTTTACGATACCAAGACTGCCAAAGCGCAATTAATTTTATTAGAAAAGATTTAATATGGAACCAAAATTATTTGTTGCCACTAAGGCTTTCATAAGTTATCAAGGCAAAATTTTGATTTTGCGAGAGTCAAAAAAATATCATGATGGTTCAAATCAAGGTAAGTATGACGTCGTCGGCGGCCGGATTAAACCTGGCCAGAATTTTAAAGACAGCCTGCTTCGAGAGATTAAAGAAGAAACCGGCCTAGATGTTGTTATTGGCAAACCATTTTTTGTTAATGAATGGCGACCAGTAGTTGATAATAAACCGTGGCAAATCGTTGGAATATTTTTTAATTGTGAAGCCAAATCTCAACAAATTACTTTAAGCCAAGATCATGATGACTATTTATGGGTTGATCCAAAAGATTACAAGGATTATAATATTATAGAGAATCTTTCCCCTGTTTTTGAGGCTTACTTAAATCAATAAAATTAAAATGAAAAATTTTGTCATAAAATTAGCCAAGCAAGCGGGTGCCGAAATTTATCGGCATTTTAATCATGATTTAATAATCAAGGTTAAATCCAAATCACAAATTGTGACTAAGGCCGATTTAATTTCAGATAAAATCATTGTTGCGGCTTTAAAAAAGAAATTTCCTGCTTTTGATATCTTAAGTGAGGAATCGGGCCAAACAAATTTGAAATCAAAATATCTTTGGGCCGTTGATCCGCTTGATGGTACTACTAATTATTTTATTGGCAGCCCTTTGTTCGCAGTTTCCATCTCTTTATTTTTTGAAGGCAATCCAATTTTAGGCATTGCTTATGCACCGGCAATGAATGAATTATATGTTTCTGAAATTAATCAAGGTGCTTATTTAAATAATAAAAAAATTAAAGTTTCCAAAAATAATCTTTTAGCTGATTCCTTTTTAACCTATTGCCACGGTAGCACCAAATCTGACATTAAGCGGGCAATGAAAATTTATAACAGAATTAAACTTCATAGTTTGGATTCGCGCCAACTTGGTTCTGCTGCTTTAGAGCTTGGTTTTGTGGCCGCCGGCCGAACCGAATGTATTATGATTCCTGGCGCCAACAGTTATGATGTTGGTTCCGGTGTTTTATTGGTCAGAGAAGCTGGAGGCAAGGTAACTGATTTTTCTGGCAAAGACTGGAATTTAAAATCCAAAGACCTGGTTGCCTCAAATGGTCGAATCCATCAGCAATTACTTAAATTTTTGAAGAATATTTGAATTTTTATTATTCGTTCCTACTTTACTTTGTCATTTCGCCCAGGCCCAGCTTTAGTTAACGAAAGGGAGAAATCTCATCATGATTTGATTATTAACAAACGTGTGAAATTTCTCGGCCTCGTGACTTTTCTTTTGGCCTCGAAATGACAAAAACAAACTTATGGATTTATTTATTCGTGTTATACCTAATTCCCGCCAAACTGAAATTATTGAAGAAACTACTGGCCGCCTGAAAATTAAACTCAAGTCGCCGGCGAAAGAAGGCAAGGCCAATAAGGAATTGGTGGAAATTTTGGCAAAAAAATTTAAAGTCAGCAAGTCACAAGTGGAAATTATCAAGGGTTTGACAGCTAAAGATAAATTGGTTAGAATTTACTCCTCACCTATTTTACATAAAAATTTTAACTGTAAATAGGCAGTTATACTACCAAAAAAATCTATTGACTGTGATAAGATTGTTTAGTAAAATAGGTGAGGGGTTTATCTACCTTACTTAAAGTCAAAAATAAAAACAAGCTACTTTTAGATGTAGCGGATAAATAAAAAAATCGCTTGGTTAGGCGGTTTTTTACGTTATTATTGTCTATACTATTGACAATAATTTTAAATTGTGCTAGTGTATAAGGTTATTTGAAATTTAAATTAAGTAATTTTTATCTGTCTAGGAGTCTGCAGACTACCCAAAACGGGTCATCACCTCCCATGTGCTTATTGTGCTATGTCAGGAGGGGGCTATTAGTGCCTGTAGAATTTTGGATAGCAAGGAAACAATTTGTACCTTTCAACCAAAACCTCCTTTACTTGCTATCCGACATTCTGCAGGCACGACAAGCACGAAGTTTGTTTTTTGGAAAATCCGGCTCAGGCTCGATTTTTCCTAAAAAGAAACTTCTTGTCTGCAGACTTTTAGACAGATTTCGTTTTCAATATAACAAATTGGGCCATCCAGTCAATAGACTGGGTGGTTTTTAATTTGTCGTCGGTGGGGTCGGAGTGGCCACGGTTGGAGCTGGCTGGGTATTGGGTAAGATATCGGTTGGCAAAGTGGTATCAGTTCCACCACTAGTTTCGCTGGTTGTTGTGGCTGTAGCTCCAATTAACCAAACTTCCGGCCAAGGAACATAATGACTGGGGAAATCCTTCTCTTTAACCGTACCGTCTGGATAGGTCACTATGTATTTAAAAAAAGTATCTGCGCCTTTATGGGCTGATTCAACTTTTTTCTTTTCCCCTGGTTTTAAATCGGTACTGACAATTTCTTTTTTTGGACCCGGGCTTGTGACGTTATAAATTCTTGGCACATCGGGTTCAAATTTTACTTGCCGGCCATCTTTGGTGCCATAAAAATCAAAAATTAAATTATCGCCAGAAATTTTAGTGGCAAACAAAATATAATTGCCGGTGTCATTAATAAATTTTAGATCAGGCGCTGGGTCATAAATTGTGGCATCCAGACCAGCTGGTTCATAATAAACTACCCGGTAAGAATGACTGCGGCGTTCAGTAATTGGCAAACCGGAATTTAAAGCCACGCGAAAAGCCGTGGTGCCGATTTGGCAAAGGCCGCCACCATATTCTGGAATTGTTCGATCGCCTTTGATTACTAATTCTTGTTTATAACCGTGCTCGCCATCAATGGCGCCCAAAGCCTTAATTACGGAAAATTCTTCCCCCGGCGCAATTAATATGCCATTCAGAGTTTTAGCCCCAACCGCAATGTTAATCCGGCGATTTTTTGGACTGCCGGCAAAATTTGATTTTCCTTGGCCAATCAATTCTTTAATCCCTAGGTTATTTACATTTTCATCCAAAGTCTTGGCTTTAGTTACTTCAACTATCAGTTCGGTGTCTTTTAAAATCCCAGCGATAATTTGGTCGTTTAATATTTTGTAGTTTTGCTCTAAATTAAGCTGCTTACCATCTTGAGTCGCTTGAAACTCGGTAATTTTTCCATCCTTGATTTGTAATTTGGCATCTTTAGCTTCAACGTTTATTGTTTGGCTGATTGGCTCAAAGAATTTAAAAACTTTTTCTTTATTCAAACCGATAACGATTTGCCCGTCTTGGATTTGGAATTCCAGCCAATTTTGAAGAGTTTTTTCTTCTAATTTCCAGCTTTGACCTTCAGCGATTAATTTTATTGAGCTGGTGGCTAGAATACTGCTTAAATTTGGTAAAAGTTTGATTGCCTCAGATTTTTTAATCTCCGGTTCGGTAAAAACTAAATTTAAGTCAATAGCTTTAAAATCCAAAGAATTAATATTGGTTTTTAGTTCCGAAATAGCTTTTTGATAATCAAAAATATAGCCTGATTTTTCAGTGATTACTTCCGCTTGATTGTTAGTAAACTGTAATAAAGCATTAACCGGTGGTTTTTCCAGCTGGGACAGTTTATTTTTTAAAACCGCAGTTAGAATTTGTTCATCCAAAGTGTAAGAGACAGGAATAGATTTTCCAAATAGTAGCGTCTCTAACTGGCTGGTAATTTTTTGGTTCCAGCTGCCTTGTCGGCCAATTTGATAGGCTAAATCAATTGTTTTTTGCCAGTCAAAAGTTAAAACCAGCCGAGCTAAATCTGGGCTGCTGTCAGTAGCAGTAATTAACTCAACTTTAAATTGTTTTCCTTCAGCGGTAAAAATTAAATTATTTTTTTGCAAATTTTGCTCCAGCGTATTTAATTCTTGCCAAATTGCACTTTTAGTTTTATTGCCAACGGCTAAAGAACCAATCTTTACTCCAGGATAAAATTTGTCAGCGCCGATTGCGCTGCTGATGTAAAAAATTCCGCTGCCCAAGATAATAATTACAAATAAAAAAATGGCTAAAATAATCAGCCAGCGCCTTTTTTTGTTTTTGCCGATTTTGTTTTCAATTTTTTCCTCTTTAATTATTGGATTCATCTGGATTTTTTAAAATTTCGTTTAAGATTTTTTTAGCCAGTTTTTCCCTCTCAATAATACTGCTTTCGCTAGTAGTCAAAATTAATCTTACAGCGGTACCGGCCAAACAATCGTCTGGTAAATTTTTGATTGGCCAGAGAATTTTTTGCCCATCCTTGGCTAAAATCACTGCCATTTTTTCTTCAAAGTGGTCAATTGTACCTTCAATGAAGTTTAGATCGTTTTGGTTTTCTAATGTCTGGTCAAGCATATTAATTTTCAAATGTTACCGGGATATTTCTTTGTCTTTTAACTTTTGGCAAGGTAATGGTTAAAACGCCATTCTTTAAAGCAGCAGCGACTTTTTCAGCTTGAATCTCGGCGGGCAGAATTATTGATCGAGAAAAACTTCCCCAATAGCATTCGCGATAAAAATAATCCTGTCGGCATACTTCTTCGTCTTGGCTGCGGCTACCTCGGATAGTGAGCATGTCATTATTAAGAGATATTGCTAAATTTTCTGGTTTAACCCCGGCAATTGTTGATTTAACATAAAGATTATCTTCATCTTGAAAAACATCCAATAGTAATTGGCCTTCATTGTCATTCTCTAACCAATTAGCTGGGGAAAGGTGGTTACTATTTGCCTGATTTAGTAAAATTTCCAGCTTTTGTTTCTTGTGATTGTTCATTTTACGTTTATTGCTTTTAAGCTTTAAACAAATTTAAAAATATTGGCAGATTTGGGTTTAAACGTTATTATTATAGTTGATTTTCGTGTTTTAGGCAAGCTATTATTGACAAAATAAAAATAGTATGCTATAATCAATTATTAAGTTAAAACCTTAATAAAAACTAATTTTATGAATACCTTATTTCAAAAAAATTATCTAAATTTAGCCAAAAATTTTGTTTATGGCCAACTCGTTGCCTTACTTTTAATTGGCTTTTTGGTGCCTTTAACTTCAACTAGGGCAATTGAGCCTTTGGCTATTTCTGATATTTCAATTAGCAAAACTGACAAAACAGCCAGTGTTGTTTGGCATACTAACCGTTCTGCGACTGGGCGAATTAATTTTGGTTTATATTCCAATAATTATGATTGGGCTTTAAATTCCGGTAAATCGGACACTACACAGGCCATGACCCTTTCTAATTTATTACCCGATACTGATTATTATTTTCGGATTACTGCCAATGATAATAGCACTGAAGCAGTTTCTTTTGAACAACATTTTAAGACCGATAAATCAAATAGCAACCAGCCGCCAGAAATTTCCAATGTTCATATTGTTTATGTTACTGGTAGTACTGCCACCTTCCAATGGTTAACTGATGAGCCAGCGACTAGCGAAGTAGAGTATGGTCTAACTACCAAGTATGGTTCTTCTCGGAGTGACGGTAATTTAGTAAAAGTCCATGATTTAACCATTACTGGGTTGGTTGGCAATGCCCCTTATCATGTTTTAATAAAATCTAAAGATAAAGACAGCAATATTTCTCGGTGGTATGATTTGACTTTTCAAACTATGGCTAGTACCCAAGTTGATAAAGATGATTTAATTATTTATGACGTTAAACCAGCTTCGGAAAATGATACAAATATTACCACTAATACTGCTGTGATTTCTTGGCGAACTAATAAATTGGCCCAAGGTACTGTTCACTATGGTACAGTTTCATCTTATGGCAAAAGTATTAACAGCAATCCGCCAAGAGATTTTTCCCAAACGGTTACTTTAACCAATTTAACTCCGGGTACGGTTTATTATTTTGAAGTCTTGGCTAAAGATATTTTTGGTAAGCAAGTCAAATCAACTGGTTTTTCTTTTAAAACCAAAGATTTAAATTCTGGCAGTTCAAATTCAACTACTGATCAAAATAGCTCTGGTTCTTCAACTTACCAGGGTAGCTTTGGCCAAGTTTTAGGAGTTTCCACTTTTTCGGTTAACTTACAAAAGGACTTTGGTTTTTATGGTTTATATTATAATTTGAGTTCTAATCGGCCTGATATGGAGCTTTGGAAAGGCAATGAAGTGCCAAACCAGAAGGTCGCTAGAGAAAATGATTGGTATGATTCTCAATATTTTGTTTTTGATCGAGTTGACCAAAGCTTAAATTTTGGTCCTCGCTTTTTGCCGATAACTGAAAAAACTTTACCCGGCGATCCTTATGCTTTTGCCGTTAATTGGCGGGCCATTATGGAAGCGCCAAAGGATGATTTTTATTCTTATAAAGTCACTTCCGATGATGACTGCTGGATTTACGTTGATGATAAATTAGTAACCAATCTAGGTGGTGTTCATCCAGCCAAAGTTGATGAAGAAAAAGTTTATTTAACTGCTGGTTATCATAAATTAGAAATTTATTATGCTGAAAGAAGCCGACCAAGTGCTGTCTTTGCTTTTATTCCTGATGCCAGATTAAAATTTCATCCTTTGCCTCAGGGCCAAGAAATCCAAGATGTAATTGACTATAATAATGGTAAAAATTCAGTTTTAAAGCCAGCCGTTTTAGGTGTTTCTACTATGGACCAAGATGAATCAGCTAGTCCTTACGTTTGTAACCCTGATTTAGGCTATACCCGTTTTAAGGCTTTATATAAAACCACAGACAGTCCAGATATTTGGGCGATTTTGGAAAATGGTAAAAGACATTATATTACCAGTCCTTTGGCTTTTGCTAGATACCAATGTGATTGGAATTCAGTTAAGATTGTATCTCGGGCAACTTTAGAGAAGTATCCAATTAATAATTTAGTCAGAGCCCTTGATAACCCAACTGTTTATTATTTATTTCAACGGCCAAATCATAAGTGGCTAAAAATTGATTTAGCTTCACCAACTATCTTTGTCAGTTATGACAATAATTATTGGGGCAACGTTGCCCGGGTTGATAATTTAGATATTCAATCTTATCCAAATGTCCAATTAATAAAAGTTCAAGGTAATGCGGCGGTATATTTAATCGAAGGAAAAACCAAAAGACTGATTCCTTCTGAGGCCGTATTCAATACCCATAATTTTCATTGGGCCGAAGTGGTTGAACTAAATAAAACTCATTTTGATTCTTATCAGGCTGGTTTAGCCCTAGAGTAATATTGACTAAGAAGCTAAAATACATTATTATAATTTTGTTGTAGCCAAAGCTATTTCCGCCATTACCGGCGGTTTTAGCTTACTGTAGTAGTTAATTGTTAAAGGTTAAAAGTTATTATATGCCGCTATCGTCTAGTGGTTAGGACACCAGGTTTTCATCCTGGTAACCGGGGTTCGATTCCCCGTGGCGGTACCAAGTATAGTTATTATAGAAATAGAGTCGAATTTCTACTAACTATCACAAATTAATTCACTTTATTTCTATCACAATTATGCAAGGAACAATCAAAAAATTGACTGACAAAAACTTTGGTTTTATCAGCCAAGAAGGTGAACAGAAAGACTTATTTTTTCACGCCAATGAATTAGTTGGTTGTAGTTTTTCTGACTTAAGAGAAGGTGATACTGTTACTTTTGATGTCAAAGACAGTCCAAAAGGTCCAGCCGCTACTCAAGTCAAAAAAGTCTAAGACTTTTAGTTCAAATCATAAAAAATCTCCGCTTTCGCGGAGATTTTTTATTTTAGATTAATTTATTGATTAGCTGGGGCTGGTGCTTGGCCTTGATTAGGATTTTGGTTTGGTTCTGGAGTTGGTGTTTGCGGTCTAATCTGAATAACTTGGGCAGTAATACTGCCGTCATTATTGGCAGTGCCGTTGGCCATTATATTTTGGCCAACTGCCAAATCATTAATCGTACCATCAACTGCTTTGCCGACGCTGGTTTCCGCCGAGAAAAAGATAATTTTTGAGCCGCCATTTTGTAATTTTACAGTAATGCTTCGGTCATCTTTGTTAATGATTTCCCCGCTGGAAAATCCAGCGCTATTATTTCTTTTTTGCATACCGCCGGTTTGAGTACCTTGCCTATCTTGGCTGCCGCCAAAATTTTGGAATTGGCCAAACCTTTGGCTTGAGGCTTGGTGTTTGCCAAAAATCATGCCGCCATAAAATGATGCCGCTGCTACAACCACAAGCGCAATTATGAAACTGACTATTGTTTTATTCATGTTTTTCATAATTTTTTATTAATTATTATTTTTAAATGTTATTCATACCTTAAGGCTTCAATCGGATTTAATTTAGCTGCTCGTTGGGCCGGATAGAACCCAAAAATAATTCCAATTGCAGCCGAGACTCCAAATGCTAAAAGAACTGATGACAAAGAAACTTTAGTTGCAATATTAAAAAAACTTGTTGCTATTATTGAAATTAGCCAACCAGAGGCAATACCAATTAAACCACCCAGAAAAGTGAGAGTAATTGCTTCGGCTAAAAATTGTAAACTAATATCAAGTCTTTTGGCCCCAATGGCTTTACGCAGACCAATTTCCCTGGTTCGTTCCGTGACCGAAGTCAGCATCATGTTCATAATTCCGATTCCACCGACCAAAAGTGAAATTCCGGCAATTGCTCCGAGCAGTAAAGTTAAAGTTGAAGTGACCGAAGAAGCAGCGGAAGTAATATCTGCCTGATTCATGGTATTAAAATCAGCCTGGGTAGAATCAGAAATATTATGTTTAGTCAAAAGTAGATCTGTAATCTGTTGTTGTAAATCAGTCATAGAATCTTGATTAACTGCCTGAACGCTAATTGTTGTTACGTATTCATTGCCAGCCAGAAATTTTTGTGCCGTTGAAATTGGTACAAAAATTATATCATCTTGGCTGCCAAACCCAGTTCCGCCTTTAGTTTTAGTAATGCCAATAACTTTAAAAATAATACCATTGATTCTAATATCCTGACCAATTGGATTTGAATTCTCACCAAAAAGGTCATCACGAACAGTTGGACCCAAAACCGCAACCTTGGAGGTGTTGGAAATATTTTGTTCGGTGATAAAAGAACCATCAGATATTTCAACATTTCTAACTTCGGTGTACGCTGGCACCGTGCCGGTTATTTGAGTATTAGTGTTTGTACCTGGAGCCGTAACTTGATAACGCTTAGTAACTTCTGGCGCCACGGCGGCGGCCAAAGCGATTTGGTTTTGGATTGCCTCGGAATCAGAAAGTTTTAGGGATTGGGCTGAACCACGACCTTGGCTGACTTGCATGCCCAAGCCACGCTGAGCCCCCGGTTGGACTAAAATTAAATTTGAACCAATTGATTGAATACTGCTCTCAATTGAGCTTTGGGCTCCTTGACCAATTGAGGTTAGAGCAATGACTGAACCAATACCAATAACAATACCCAAAATTGTCAGGCTGGATCTGGCTTTATTAATGGTGATGGCCGAATAAGTTTCTTGGACTAAATCAGATAACTTCATACTTTTTTCATTTTTATTTTTTCATCTTTGACAATTAAACCATCGCGGATGTAAATTATGCGATCGGCATGCTCGGCTACCTCTTTTTCGTGAGTAATAATAATAATTGTATGGCCTTCTTTTCGGTTTAATTCCTGAAAAGTTGCCAAAACTATCTCACCGGTTTGGGTATCCAAATTACCGGTTGGTTCATCGGCCAAAATTAGTTTTGGATCATTGATTAAAGCTCGGGCAATTGCTACTCGCTGCATTTGCCCGCCGGATAATTGATTGGACAAATGATCCCGGCGATCTTGAGGCAAACCAACGGCTGTTAAAGCCTTTTCCGCTTTTGGCCGCCTTTCTTCTTGGGGAGTGCCAACGTAAACTAAAGGTAGCATGACATTCCTAATGACGCTTGCCCTGGGCAATAAGTTAAAGGATTGAAAAACAAAACCAATTTTATTTCGTCTAATTTCAGCCAATTCATCCTCAGTCAGTTTAGAAACATCATTATTATCAAAGAAATAAGTACCAGAACTGGGGTTGTCTAGTGCTCCTAAAATATGCATCAAAGTGGATTTGCCAGAGCCAGACGGTCCCATGATGGCGACAAATTCTCCATCTTCAATTTTGAAAGTAATACCTTTTAGAACCGGAGTTTCATTATCACCAACAGTATAACTTTTTTTTAGATCTTTTATTTCAAGCATAATTGTATTTTTTTTAGAAACCGCCTGGTGGGGGACCGTCTGGTGCTGTTTGAGTTGGGCTTGAGTTTTTAGTTGTGCCCGAACTTTTATTGGTATTGGTGGTAGTTGAACTTTTATTAGTGGCGTTTTTATTTTGGCCACCAAAGCCAAACAGACTTAAAGCACTAGTTTGAGCTTTAGCGGTTGTGGCTTCAGTAACAGTTTTAATTATTATTTGATCTCCTTCTTTGAGGCCGGCAGAAATTTCGGTTGAGGTATCATCAGATAGTCCAATTTCAACTGTTTGTCGGGTTGGGGCTGTAGCTGATTGCACGCCTTGGCTGGCCTGCTGGTCGGACACAGTTTGGCTTAGCATTTCAACATAATGTGAAGTTCCTTGAGTTTTAACGGCACTGTTTGGTACCAATAAAACATCTTGTCTAATATCAGTAATGATCGCAGCGCTAACAGTCATACCTGATTTTATTCTTTCATCTTGGGTGTCTAGGCCAATTTTTACGGTGTAAGTAACTACACCCGAGCTGACAGTTCCAATAGTATCAATATCAACAACTTTACCAGTCATTTCTAAATCGGTAATAGCATCAAAAGTGAGGTTTGCTTTTTGGTCAATTTTTACTTTGGCGGCATCAACTTCGTTTAAGGAAAGCTCGGCCACTTGCTGTTTAGTTATAAGCGTGGCAATCGTAGTAGCACTGGTCACAGAATCAGATTTTTCTACATCAACTTTAGCAATTGTTCCGTCAAAAGGAGCAACCACTGAATAATCGGCCAACTTTTGTCTGGCATCGTATAAAGAATTTAAACGTTGCTGAATGGTTAGCTGGGCCGATTGGATATCAAGCGGGTCAGTGCCAGCTTCAAGATCAGCCAATGATTCAGTTTTTTCCTTAATCGTTCGGTCGGCTGACACAAGTGCATTTTTAGAATTTTTTATTGTATTTTGAATTGAAATTAATTCGGACAAATGAGAATTTACCTTGCTAGTGTAGCTTTGTAGGCTAGTTAAGTAAGTGTCAACGGTTGTGGCCGGTTTTATATTGCGCCATTCCAATAATTTTTTCTTATAAAAATCAATTAAATTGTTAGAATTTTTTACCGCGTCAGCAACATCATTGGTGGTATTGTAAGTTTCGGTGATTAGCGCTTCCAATGCTTCTTGGTCAATGCCTCGATTGGTCACTTTATAATCTAAAAAGTTTTGATCATATGACTTTTGGGCTTGGCCATAGCTATTGTTGGCATCGTCACGATATTGCAAGACTGATTCATCGTAAGTTTTCACGGAGTCGGCAAAATAATTAAGGTTTGATTGCATTGAATTAAGTGTGTTTGAATACAGGATGTCTTGTAAGCCTGACATAATGCTTGGCAAATCCAGGAAGGTATCGGCGATTGCATTATAGCCATCGTCATAAGCCTTTTCTAAATCGGCTTGAGCATTTATTTTAGATTCTTTAGCCGAATCCAAGGAATTTTGAGCTTGGGTTAGAGAAAGGGAATCAGTTGGTTGCTGTAATTTTTTTAGCGACAATTGGGCACTTTCTAAGTTGACTTGGGCATCCCGAACAGACTTTAGGGCTTCGGTAGCATCAATTTGGGCAATTGAAGCACCGGCTTTTATGTCTTGGCCTTCGGTTACGCCTAGCTTTATAATGTTGCCAGAAACTTTTGGTTTCAAATCAATTTGGTTCAAGTTGGTTATTTGTCCCGATCCAGAAACAGAGACAATCAATGTGCCTTTTTCAACTGAAGACAATATGTATTTGGTTGAAGTTGATTTAGCCGTGAAAGTTTTATAGCCATAATAGCTGCTGCCGATTATTAAGATGGCAAGTATAATTAAGACTGGTTTTTTCTTAATAATTTTTTTAATCGAATTCATATTCATAGAGTTTGGTTAAATTAAAATTGAGGACCAGGCATTGGACCAGGCGGCAGCGGCATGGGATCATTCTTTGGATCAAAAACCCGGATAAATTTCGCTTCAATCGTACCGTCATCCTTTGGTGAACCGATTATGACTATTTGGTTGTCTACTGCAATATCAGTAATTTTGATTGCAGTTTGGCCGCGACGAATCGTTGTTTGGTCAGTTATTAAAATATTTTTTTCAATATTGTCTTGACCTTTAACAATAATTGAATTGCCCTCAATTTTTATAACACTGCCAGCGGTTCCGTGGCCATCAACAAAATCTCTGCCGGGTAAATCTTTTAAGAATCCTTCTTTTGGCCCACCAAACATGCGGTGATAATTTTCACCCCAGCGATAGGAAAAATTAGCTTTGTACATTCCGACCAAAACACCTAAACGAAAAACAATCAGCAGTATAATTATTGCGCTAATTGTTCCTAGCATCCATTTAAAATGTTTTGATTGTAAAAAATTGTTAGTTTCCATATTTTTTAATTAAAAATGAGTATGAGATAATTTTAAAAATGTTTTGCCATCGGTAATTACTGATTTTAAAGAAATAATTATAGCTAACATGACGGTTAAAATTCCAGCTAAACCAATGGCGGGCAATGTTTCCAGTAAAGTCAGACTAAAATCTGGCCAATAGGTTAGCATGGTTTTAAAATCATAAAATAAAAGTGAAATATACTGGCCAAAGCCTGATTGAATAATTTCATTTTGCAGGAGTTTTCCAATTGGGAAGCTGACTGCCACTGAAACCAGTAAAACAATACTGAAAATAATCAGCCTTTTTTTCGCCCGGGCTAATTTCTTTTCCTGTTCAAGCCTCAATATTACTTTGTCAAAAAGTCCAGCTGGAATTTGCTGGTTAATGGCTTGATTTGGTAATTGGTAGTGATTTTGAGTCATAAAATTTTAGCTTATTATATATACGAAAAAAAGAGGCATTTTGGTGCATCTTTTTATTTAATGGTTACTGGTTAATATTTTTC
The DNA here is from genome assembly GCA_041649675.1 of Patescibacteria group bacterium. Lineage (GTDB taxonomy): Bacteria > Patescibacteriota > Patescibacteriia > Buchananbacterales > UBA6539 > JBAYJS01. The sequence goes on from JBAZMQ010000003.1 coordinate 84,727, forward strand.
TCAAAAGATTCAATGCTCGACGGTGGCGGCTTTTAACAGTGTTTAAAGGCTGGTTGGTTAGATTCGCAATTTCCTGAAAGGTCATTTCTTTTTCATTATGCATTTTTACTACTTCTTGGTAAGGAAAAGACAGTTGGTCAATTGCTAAGTGAAGCGTTTCTTTTGAGTTTGATTCTTGGGCCAGCTCGTAAGGATCAGGAGTTTGGTCAGCAATTGTGTCGGCTAAATAATTTTGGCCGGTTTTGTCTTCAAAATTTGAAAAGGGAATTGCTTTTTTCTTTTTTAGCCAATCCAAGGAAGTATTTTTGGCAATTTCAAAAATCCAGTTATAAAAGTTTTTTTCGGGGTTGAATTTTTTTAGATTTTTCCAAACTTTAACAAATACTTCTTGGGTGATATCCTGGGCATCATCAGAATTTTTAGCATAATAATTAGTAATACTATAAACTAGCGGTAAATATTTTTTTACCAATAATTCTAGGGCGGTTTGGTCATTTTTCAAAGCGTCATTAATTAATTGCCAATCGGGCGTTGAATTATTGTAATTACTAATTGCCTGGCTGGATTTTATTTGTTTTTTCAAAATTTTCATAGCTACAGCATATCTTTTCAACTTAGTGGTGTCAAGCAAAATTAGCAGAAGTAATTTGAATTTTTGATGTATTCTTAACAATTTTTAGGTTGATTTTTTGGTAAAAATTTACCTTGACGGTATTTTGTAAAATATGATAAGTTTATTTGACAGTATCTATAATGATATTTTTTTAATAAAATCAGCCTTTTTTACTTAGTTTGGCCAAAGTTTAGATATAAAAAACAGTAACTGATTGAAACCTTGACAATACAACCAATCCCTGAAGGGATTGAAAACATGGAAGGATAGACGTGCTATGAAACAGACAATGTTTGGAATCATGGGAGTGGCCGAGGTTGTGACCGCTGCCGTTTGTCAGGCAGTTTTAGAAACATTTGGAAAAGTAATTCAAGCCAGCGAATTGAAATTAGGAACCCCGCCCAAAAAAGAAATGGGCGATGTTGCCATCACCTGTCACTCGCTGGCCAAAGTCTTGAAAAAGAATCCGGCCCAGATTGCATCGCAACTGGCAACGGCAATTTCCGCCGAAGGAATCTTTCAAGAAGTCAAAGCGGTTGGTGCTTATCTGAATTTTGTTTTGGCGCCTGGACCGGTGGTCCAAACCGTTGTTAGTCAGATTCGGCAGCAAGGCAAAACCTACGGTCAGTGCAGTACTGGCCAAGGCAAACGGGTGATGATTGAGTACGGCGGACCCAACACGAACAAAGCTTTGCATATTGGTCACCTGCGCAACCATCAAATTGGTATTGCCTTGATCAACATTCTTAATGCTGTTGGCTATCAGGTGATTCCGGTTGGGATCATTAATGACCGAGGCATCATGATTTGCCAGTCAATGGTAGGCTATATGCTTTGGGGCGAAGGGAAAACGCCACAAAGTACCGGTATCAAGGGCGACCATTTCGTCGGGAAGTACTATGCCCAGTATCGGGCCGCTGTCACCGCGGAACTGGAAGTCTGGTTGCAAGGTCAAGGGATAGAGTTGGAGCAATACAATGCCTTACTCGACAGCGATGATCAGCAAGGCAAGGAGCTCAAAAAGAAATTTGAGGCTCAATCAAAATTGGTCCAACAGGCCTATGACCTGCTGCGCCAGTGGGAAGCCGGTGATTCTGAAACTCGCCAACTTTGGGCGACAATGAATGAGTGGGTGATTTCGGCTTTTCAGCCGACCTATCAGCGCCAAGGCGTTCATTTCCAAAGGGTTTGGCTGGAAAGCGAAACCTACAAGTGTGGCAAAGAAACTATTCTGGCACAACTGGAAAAGGGCGTAGTTGCCTATGGCACTCAGGGAAATATCTTTATTGATTTAAATGACGTGGACCTCAAAGAGCCAACGCTTCTTCGGTCAGACGGCACCACGGTTTACCTGACCCAAGACATTGCCACAGCCGAACAGCGGTTTACGGAATATGCCCCGCTTGACCAACTCATTTATGTTGTGGCTTGCGAACAGCAATATCACTTCCGGGCGCTGTTTGAAACGCTCAAACGTTTCGGCTTTGAGTGGGCCCAGAAGTGCTACCACCTATCCTATGGTATGGTCAAGATGGCCGGCGGAAAAGTAAGCTCGCGCAAAATTAAGAAGGGCGGTGTCTTTCTGGCCGATGATCTGATGGACCATCTTCACGAATTAGCCCGGCAAGCGATTTTAGAGCGCGATTCGGAAGCATCGGGTCCTGAGTTGGAACATCGGGCTGAACTGATTGGGTTAGCCGCTTTGACGTACTAGTTGGCCAAGACCAACCCGGACAATGATGTCATCTTTGACCCGGAAGAATCGCTTCGGTTTGAGGGCAACACTGGGCCTTACTTGCTTTATACCTATGCTCGCGCTATGAGCATTTTGAATAGGGCGGGTGAACTCAGTGAACAACCTTTGCCGTTGTATAGCAGCTCGGAAGAACTGGAATTGGCCAAAGCCTTGGCCACTTATCCGGAAAAAGTTGAATCCGCAGCCGCTGGTTACAACCCGTCGTTAGTAGCCAGCCAAGTCTATGAAATTGCGAGAGCTTTTTCCCAGTGGTATGCTTCAAGTAATATTCTGGGCGAAAGCCAAGTTGACTTGCGAAACGCCAGATTGCATTTGGTGGCCGCGACAGTGGCGGCCTTGAAAAATGGTTTGACGCTGTTGGGTATTGATGCGTTGGAGAAGATGTGAACAATGTGAAATGGGGTAAACAAAAGGCAGAACCAATTAAGGAGTAGTAGCGATGGAAACAAAAGGCCCCAGAGAAATTAGTATCGCACGGTTTATCCGTCAACTGTGCGGTCGTAAAGGACCAGACGGAAAACCGCTTCGCGAGGTTGTGATCGAAGCCGGTCACATCTATGCGGATGAACATCCGGGCAAGGAGCATATAGAATCACTGAAATTGGCGGCTGAACTGTCTGAACGGTTAACTCGAGCGAGGATTAACCCGGTTCAACTCATGCTCATCGATGATTACAGTTCGACCGAAACCAAGTTATGCCAGAAGAACTATCTGTCTCGTGCTCGCGGCTTGGGCTTTGACCCGGTTGAAATCATTATGGAGTCGAGCCTAGTCACCGGGGCCGAGCAAGTCATTGAGAAATTGACGGAGGCTAAATTGATTGGGCATAGCGATGGTATTGTCATGACGGCTTCGCCAAAGATCCACCTGAAAAAGCCCGACGGAAAATTCAGTTGTGTCGCCTTGGACGCAGCTTTTTATCGCTATCGGTTTAGACATTGGCCTTTTTCCGTCACGATTTTGCCCGGAGATTCACCGCGCCGGTATCAAGACCAGCAGAAGCACACGCGTCAGATATTGCGTATGCTGGGTCACGAGACCAAAAATCTGATGGCCAACGGCTGGTTTCGCGAAAACGGGATAGTAAATTTCGTCTTTCCCGATCGGTAGTTCATTTGTAGTAGCAAGGAAAAACAACGGATTGTTTTTCCTTTTTTTATTAATTAAAAATGCCTATTAAGGTAATAGACATTTTTGCAATTGGTATTTTATTACTAATTTTATCTGTATTTTTTGGCAATTTGGGTATAGGCGTCACGAAAAGGCAAACCCTTTTTAACCAGGCGATAAGCTTCTTCAGTTGCTTTTAATTCATCAGTGCCGGCCGCGGCCAAATATTTTTTATTAATAATTAGATTGCTAATAACTAATTCCATTACGGCAATGGTTTTTTCGATTAGAGTAACACTTTCCAGCAGCGGTTTTTTTGTTAATTGAAAATCACGATTATAGCCAGATAGTAATTTTTGAATAATCCCTTCGGTTTGCGCTCGGTAGCCCAAAAATACTGAAACATTGGCTCGGACTAATTCTAAAACATCAAAGTTTTGTTTTTGGGGCATGGCGCTTGAACCGGTTTTGAATTTTGTTGGTAAATCAAAATAGGAAAATTCTTTGGCCGTAAACCAAACTAGATCATTGGCTAATTTGCCTAAGTCAAGCATCACTTGGCTCAAAGTGTCAAGGACGATAAGTTCAAATTTACCCCGGGAGTAGGCGCAATACATAGGATTGTTTTGAGTTTTGGCAAACCCAAGGAGTTTAGTTGTTGTTTTGCGATCAAGCTTAAGTGATTTTTCCCCAAAGCCACTGACCGAACCCAGCGGATTTTGGTCAATTATTTTTTTGGCCGCGGCAATCAGCAGCTGATCGTCGGCCAAGGCTGAAGCAAAACTATCAAGCCAAGTGCCAACGGTCGTTTCCATTGCTTTTTGGGTATGGGTATAGCCAGGCATTGCCGTCTGCTGATATTTTTTTGCCGTTTGATTAATTTTTTTTGCTAATGATAAAACTTGATTATCAATTTGATTAATATGATCTTTCATATACAGCCTGAGGGCGACTAGAATTTGATCGTTGCGTGATCGGCCGGTATGGACTTTTTTGCCAACTAAGCCAAGAGTTTTAATCAAGTAATTTTCAATTGCCGTATGGCCGTCTTCATCACTTAACTTAATTACAAATTTTTTTCGTTGATTTAAGTTGGCAATTTTTTTCAAGCCGGTAGTAAGCTGTCTAGTCTCAGCTGCAGTTAGCAACTTTATTTTTTTCAGCATCTGAACGTGGGCAATTGAAGCGGCAACATCATAAGAAATCAGCTGTTGGTCAAGTTGATAGTCATCGCCGACAGTATAACTCTCAATTGTTGGATGGAGTTGACCCGCGGTTGATTCCCAAAGCTTTTTAGTCATAAGATGTTAATTAATCTTTTTGTTGTTTAATAAAAATTCAGAAACGTCAATTTGCTGGTGAGCGGCTAAAGAGCGGGCGCTGATTCCTAAAATATTGAGAAATCCTTCCGAATCAGCGTGGTTGAATTCGCCGATACTCTCCATTGAGGCATTGGCCTCGGAATAAAGATTATGCGTCACATCCTTGGCTTCTTTAAACGAAACAACGCCGCGGTGAATATTAACGATAATTGTTCCGGTGGCTAAATTGGAATAACGTTTAATCGCTGCCATCGCCGCCTGGCTGGCAGTATCAAACCAATAACCCTGATAAATTTGTTTACCCAAAAAAGTTGAAAGGTATTCAAACACGTCGCGGGCGCGGCGATCAAGAATTAATTGCAATAAATAGCGATAGCATGTACCCAGCAATTCAATACCGGGTTGTTCGTAAACCCCTCGCGACTTGATGCCGACAAACCGGTTTTCCACCAGGTGAACGGCAATGCCGACGCCATTTCGTCCGCCGACCTCATTGGCTATAACAAAGGCTTGGTGAGGTGTCACTGCCTTGCCGTTAATTTTAACTGGCCAGCCCTGCTCAAAATGAACTTCAAAAGTTTCAATTTTATCCGCGGCCTTTTCGGGCAATACTCCCATTTCCGGCTCAATGAAATGGGCGGCCACGTCAAGTTGTTCCAGTTTACCCGCCTCATGAGTTAACCCCAAAAGGTTGGCATCGGTGCTGTACGGTTTAGCATGGCTTTGTTTAATTGGCAGTTGGCGGGTTTGGCAAAAATCAATCATTTCTTTGCGGCCGCCAAAAGTTTTTATGAATTCTTCATCGCGCCAAGGAGCGTATACTTTAATATTTGGATCAAGCATGTTGTTTACCAATTGAAACCGGACCTGATCATTGCCGCGGCCGGTTGCACCATGGACAAAAATATCAATGCCGTGTTTTTTTAGCTCTGGCACTAAAATTGAAACCAACATATGCCGGCCAATACCAGTAACATTCCAATAATCACGTTCGTAAGTCGCTTGAGCTTGGATTGCTAAACAGCCGCCCTTGGCCATTTGTTCTTTACCTTCAATGATATAGGCTTCTTTGGCGCCTGAAGCGATTAATCGTTCTTGGACTTTAGTTAAATCTGATTCATCAGTTTGGCCTAAGTCGCCGGTGAAACAAACAACATTAACGCCATGGTCGGTCAGCCAGCGAGTAATGGTGCAAGAATCAAGACCACCAGAAACTGCTGCCGCAATTGTTTTACCCTTTAAATCAGTAATTTTCATAAAATTAAATTAAGTTATGTTAGTTAAAGTCATTACTATTATTGTACCTCTTTACTCTGGATAATTTCAAATATTTCCTCAAGATTTTTAAAAGCATTGCCGCTGGCGACACATACTATCTTTTCGTTACTCTTGGCGCCAATTTGGTCTAGGGCCGCAAAGGGTGCCAGCGAAGTTGGTTCGGTTAAAAATGATTCAAGCTTGACCAGCCGCTTGAGCGCTTTTACCAGGTCGTTGTCCGAAATTTCAATTAGCCCGCCGTTGGTTTGCTTGATTGCCTCAATTACTTTTGGCGCGCAAAAACTGCTTTGAGCTGCGATGCCGCCTTCAGCAATTGACTTGGGTAGCTGCTTGAGATCAACAAAATCTTTGTCTTGCTTAAGAGCTTCGGCAATCGGCGAGTGGCCGCGGATTTGCACGCCTAATATCTGCGGCAGCCACTCGGTAATCCCCAGTTGCTTAAGTTCCCAAAAGCCTTTGTATATTCCAAAATAAAGCGAGCCGTTGCCAATGGGAACGACAATTTTATCTGGCACGCCGATATCTTCAAAAATTTCAAAGGCAATGGTTTTGTTTCCTTCTTCTTTAAAAATATTAACGCCGGCAGTGATGTTTAAAACCTCATCGTTACCTTGGTACTTGTCAACGACGTGCCGGTAAATAGCGGCATAGTAATCGTCAAGGTATTCAAATTGGCAGTCAAAACTTTGCAGTAGCCGTTTTTTGCCAACGGAAGTTGACTGGGCGGCAAAACAGGTGCAGGGAATGCGGGCCAAGTTGCTGTAAGCGGCCGCAGAAATGGCGGCATTACCCGAAGAGCAAATCACTAATTGTCGCTGGTTTGTTTCCAGCGCCATGTTAATTACCACGCTGGTTCCTCGGTCCTTAAAACACCCCATTGGATTAACCATCTCGTTTTTAACGTACAGGTTATTAAGACCAAGAAGTTTTCCCAGGTGTTTAAGTGGCAGTAAAGGCGTTGAGCCTTCGCCCAAGCTGACGGTAAATTTCTCATTGGGCAAAAGCGGCAGATATTTATCAAGTCCTTGCCGGGGAATATGTTCAAATGGTATCAATTTTTCTCGGCTGATTTTGTCGTAATCATAAATTGCAGTATTAAAATTGTAATAGCGGCTTTGGTTGCAGCTGCAGTGAGTTTTTGTCTCATTAATGGCGTGACACTTGATGCATTGTAAATTGAATTTTTTCATTTGAATTTTAATGACTTGTTTTGATTGAAAAAAAATAAGGGGGCACCGTATACAGATACAGATGCGCCCCAGCTTGCCGGATTAACGGCGGATTAACGGTAGGGTGCAGCAGCGGAAACTGCCGCCAGTCTTTGGCGCCTCGTCAAATTTGAGCGGGATTACCTCTAGGCCGATTGACCTTAGCAGGTCGTTGACCCGTTTGGCGCTGTCACGCGAAATGACGCAATTTTTGGAAAGCGACAAAACGTTGGTGGCCAATTCACCTTGTTCTTCTTTGGTGACTCTGAGCCACTCGTACAGACCCAGGGCCGGGACTTTGTCGGCAATGCCGTCGGGGTATACCAGCGCATGCTTGGAGCCGACCGGCACAAAGACGCAGTCAAGGTGCAGGCAGTCTTCACCGGCATTAAGCGGTTTAAGCGACACCGGAATAACGTTGAATTCCGGCAATTGTTCGGCCAGCCATTGATAACCTTTCATGGTCGTTCGCTGGCTGATGCCGACAAAAACCGTATTGTCGTCAACGACGATGTCGCCGCCCTCAATCACTACGTTATCGGGCACAAAGGTGACGTTGGGCATTTGGTCCAGTAAAAACTTAATGCCCTGGTATTCGTCTGCTCGGCTGACTTTCGCCATATGAGCGACAAAGAATATGTCGTCAATGACAAAGCCAATGTCGCGGGGCGTCAGTTGGTCTGGAACCGCGCAAGGCTTGGGGTAGAAAACGGTGACCCCATAGCTTTCCAGCAACTGCCGTAAAGCATTAAATTCCGGCTGGAGCCGCTGGGCCGTGGGCTGATCATCTCTTCCGTAGTAATGTGCTTGGGTATTATTGACCACCTCAATCGGCGCTTGGTCTCCGTGGAAATTGTCGGGATAACCCAACACCACAGCTTGCAATAAACCGGTTTCACTTCTAACATAAACTTTCATGGTTCTACATTTTCCTTTCTAAATGTAATGGACAATTCATTTCGTGCAGAGTTTATACAATCGGTTGATTAGAATTATATATTATATTAGTGATTTTGTCAAGGGGGTGATAATGGGCCGATAGCTTGATAATATCTTTATTTTTAGTAATGATTTTTTTTGATCTTTAATGAGTTGATAAAAAAAAGCCTGAGTGGATTTACCAATCAGGCCTGTTCTTCAAGGAGCGGTTTACCCATGATTTTGGAGCCGCGATTTGGGTTGTAGGTTGTGCGCTTCTCTGTCGGCAGCGCGTTAACATCCATTATGCGAAATCCCCTGTTGACAAACCAGCTTTCAGTTCTAGTTGTCAAAGCGAATATTCGTTCCATTTCTTTTCTCTTGGCCTCGTTTTCGCAATATTCCAGAAGCTGGGCCGCAGTTCCTTTGCGGTGGTACTCCGGATCCACGACCAGGTGGGACAGTTCGGCGGCCTTTTCGGTTTGCCAGTAATGCAGCCGGCAGCAGCCGATCACCAGGTTGTCCTTTTCGTAAACCAGGTACTCACCAATATTGGCACTGACTTCTTCGACAGACCGCCTGAGCAGCCTGTCTTCCCGAACCGGATTTTCCGTCATTGCCATGATCCGGGAAACGTCATCAAGTCCGGCCGGCCGGATATTAAGGTAGTTGTCGTTGTACAGCATGGTACCGATGCCGTCGCGGGTAAAAAGCTCGGTCAAAACCGCGCCGTCATGTGAGCAATTAATGAAGTGCACTCGCGGCACACCAAACTGGCAGGCTTTAATGCCCTGCTGCAGCTTAAAGAGCATGTCGCCAGATACCAGATTACTGCTGGCTAGGCTGACTGCTTCGCTGAGACAAAGTTGATCCACCTTTTGTCCGCGGGCAAAGATCCCGTCGTATTTGGTGAGGTAAAGCAGCTTTAGCGCCGGCATCTGGATCGCGACTTCCGCTGCCACTTCGTCAGCCGGTAGGTAAAGCAGCTTGCCTTGTTTGGTTGTGCCTAGCGGCGAAATTACCGGAATTAATCTTTGTTTAAGCAGAGTCATGATGGCCTCTGTGTCAACGGTGTCAACCTCGCCAAGTTGCTGCTGATCAACGCCAGCTACCACTCCCTTATGTCTAGCTTTCACCAGGGCGCCGCTAAAAGCGTTTATCGGCGCGACTGTCTGGTTGATTTGCGACAACTTAGACAACAGATCAACTAATGTCGTCGCGCATGCCGGCTTGATCCGGTCAATCACCTCTGGAGTGATGACGTCACTGGGCTTGCTGCCAATTCCATTTGCGCCCGGGAGCAATGCTTTGGTCTGATCGTCAATGTCATGGACGATAACCAGCTGTACTCCCAGGGTATGCAGCAGTAAAAGATCCAGCAGGATGTTGATAAATTTCTTATCCCGGATAATCTGTCCACCCATCTTCACGACCAGAATTCGGTCGTGAATCAGCGGAATGTAGCGCAACATGTTGCGCATGGCTAATGGATCTTCCATGGCAGCTCACCTCCATTCCGGTTTGCAGCAGATTTCAGTCACGATTTGCCGCAAGGTTTCAACAGTTTGCTCCAAATACCGAGCTTCAATGTACTCGTTGGGTTTGTGGGCCTGGTCAATACTACCTGGACCCAAAATAACAGTTTCTATACCCGAGGCATTGAAAATACTCGCCTCGGTTGAGAATGGAACGCTAGTTGCTTCTTTGTTTGTCACCTGCTGGGCAACGCGGACAATCAGCGAGCTGGCTGCGGTTTCCATTGGCGGTGTCGGGCTGGAATTAAATTTAATTTCCACTGCGGGCTTATTTTCAATCATTCCTTTTTGGCCAGCAAGTCTTTGCAGATCAGCCATGATTTCATCAGGACGCTGACCGGGGATTGGCCGAATATCAAACTTGAGCCGGCATTCGCTTGGCACCCGATTGGTTTCCAGTCCGCCGTTGATGGCTCCGATGCTGAGTGTTGGATACGGCGGGGACAGTAAACGATTGACGTATTCATTCAGCTCTTGTCGATAAACTCTTAGGTCCGAGATGAAGTCAACGGCCCGCTCAATTGCATTAATCCCTTTTTTGGGATCGCTGCTATGAGCCGATATTCCCCGGATCAAGACCTTAGCACTGATGTAGCCTTTATGGAGTCTGACTGGTACCAATTGGGTTGGTTCGCCGACAATTCCATAGCGAATACCTGTCAGTAATTTCCGGTGCTTTAGATCCTTGGCTCCTAGCAGCCCTATCTCTTCGTCACAGGTAAAAACCAGCACGAGTGGCTGCAATAGTTGTTCAACCGAAAACATTTCGGCAGTTACAATCGCAGCGGCCAAGAACGCCTTCATGTCAGTAGAGCCAAGTCCGTATAACTGGCTGTTCTTTTGGGTCAGAACCAATGGGTCAGTTTTCCATTCCTTTTTTGGTTCGGGTGACACCGTGTCAGTGTGTCCGGCGAGCATCAAGGCATTAGGGCCTACTCCTTTGCGGGCAATGATGTTTTCCTTTTCTCTGCCCGGTGGTCCGTTTGAGGTCACCAGGATATCATTCTGCTGAAAGCCGGCGGCTAACAGCAGAGAGCAGATGTAGTCAGCAATTGGTTTATTGCTAACTCCACTTTGGGAGTCAAAGGCAACCAATTCTTTCAATATTCCAAGAGTATCCACGAAAAATCTCCTTATAGTTCCTACCGCCTGGCGGTGGGTATGGGTTTTTTGTTGTCAAACAACGCTTATATTTTCACTAATCTTTTCTGGATTAGCATTTTAGTTTAGCAAAAAAGTTGGGCAAATGTCAACTATTTTTATTTGTAATCTTTCAAAATTTTTGTTGTTTTTTGGCTTATTTTAGCTAAAGTATTTTTCTTTGTTGACAAAAAAAGATATTTAGAGATAAAATGATATACTCTTATGTCCTTTGTCATCATATTATAGGTCTCCCCTTTGGTCTCAATTAGATTATTCACTGTGCCCGTAGCTCAGACTGGATAGAGCGCTAGATTGCGAATCTAGAGGTCGTGGGTTCGATCCCCATCGGGCATACCAGCACTTTCCCGAGTTTCTCGGTTTTTGTTTCACTATACTCGTAGCTCAGTTGGTAGAGCGGGTGGATGTTAACCACTAGGTCGCAGGTTCGAGTCCTGCCGGGTATGCCAGCATTTTTCTCCGAGGTTTTCCTCGGTTTTCCCTCTCATTGCTCCCATAGCTCAATTTGGATAGAGCGTCTGACTTCGGATCAGGAGGTTGGGGGTTCAAGTCTCCCTGGGAGCACTTTTTCCGTTCTTTGAACGCGCCTATAGCTCAGTTGGATAGAGCAGAGGCCTTCTAAGCCCCAGGCCGCGGGTTCGATTCCCGCTAGGCGCGCCAGACATTTCATCCCCATTACTACTATTAATATAGTCTTGGGGATTTTCTTTTACTTATTTTTTAAAAGTTGTATAATTTAGTTGCCAATTTAATTTTTAAATTTAAACAAAATGGAAAACAATGAATCAATTAATTATTTTGGTCCCCATTTGATGGTTGATGGCTATAAGGGCAATCAAGAAAAATTGGGTGATATGCGGCTGGTTTTTAAAGTTTTAAACGAATTGCCAGGATTAATTGACATGCATAAGATTTCAGCACCTTATGTCTTTATTTATGATGGCGGCCAAAAGCCGGAAGATTGGGGCGTGACGGGCAGCGTCATTATTGCTGAATCGCATATTTGTATTCATACTTTTCCGAATAAAGGTTTTGTCAGCTTTGATGTTTATTCCTGTAAAACTTTTAATAAAGAAGTGGCGATAAAGTATTTCAAAGACACGTTTGAATTGCAAGAGCTGGAAATTAATTTTGTCCAGCGCGGCAAACAATTTGCCAAAACCTAGAATTGTAAAATAGTTAAACAAGAAATCGCCCTGAGTTTATCGAAGGACGATTTTTTGTTATAATAAATAGGTATGAAAAAAGTTTTTTTATTTTGTAACTTTGTATTTTTAGCGATATTAGTTGGCGGCTGCCAGCCAAATAACTCTTTGGTGATTAACCAAAATGATAAAGCTACTAATCAACCGGTTTTGCAAAATTCCCAACCAGCCGCCCAAACCGCCAAAGAAGTGGTACAAAAAAGTTGCCATGTTTCCAGCGACTGTCCTTTGGCAATGGATTATGCCATTTTATCAAATTGTCCCTTTGCTTCTTTTTGTGAAGCGGGCAAATGCGTTGTGGTTTGTCCGATGTGGCAACATTCAGATGACATTAATGCCAAAATAAGTTATAAAGTAGCTTGCCAAAAAGAATCGGATTGCAATTGTGAGGCTTGGGATCAAACAGGAAAATATCGCTGTGCTTGTTTAGATAATCAATGCGTTTCGGTAGTGGCGGATCAAACAGTAATTAGAGAAACGGAAAAATTAAAAATTCCGGTTGAATAATTTTTATGAATCAGCTAGCAATTGTTAATCTAAATAATATTTCGGAGGCTGAGGCCAAAGATTTTTATTTTCGCCAAGCCGTTAGGGCAATAATTTTAGACAGTGAAAATAAAATTGCTTTAATGAGCGTAGCCAAACATCATTACCATAAATTGCCCGGTGGCGGAATAGAAAAAGATGAAATAGAAATGCAGGCTTTAGCCCGCGAATGCCGCGAAGAAGCCGGCTGCCAGATAGAAGTTATTGGTGAAGTTGGTTCAATTTTAGAATATAAAGATCAATGGCAATTAAAACAGGAATCTTTTTGTTATTTAGCCAAGGTGGTTGGGCAAAAAGGCAATCCGGAATTTACCGAAGAAGAATTGTTTGATGATTTTAAATTAATTTGGATTGGGATTGATCAGGCGATTGAATTAATCAAATCCGACCAACCCGAAATTTACGAAGGCCGAATTATTAATACTAGAGATTTAACTTTTTTATTAAAAGCGAGAGAAATAATTGAAAAAACAAATAAAAAAATATTTATTGGTTAATTTTGGTCCCCCTCTCCGAAGACGGAGAGGGGCTAGGGGTGAGGTTATAGACTTTATTACCTCACCCCTGTCTCCTCTCGCCATTTGGGAGAGGAGAACGAACCTAACTTGTTCAATTTAGAATTTTTGTGCTAAGGAACTTAAGAGAATTTAGTAAAAAAATATGAAGGTATCTTTTCATGGTGCTTGTCGGGAAGTAACGGGTTCTTGCATTTTGGTGGAAACTAAGAAAAGTAAGTTTTTAGTTGACTGCGGAATTTTTCAGGGCAAACATTTTTATTCGCCAAGAAATTTGGATTTATTTTCTTTTGACGCCAAATCAATTGATTTTGTTTTGTTGACTCACGCGCACTTAGATCATTGCGGTCGGTTGCCGAAGTTAGTGGAAGAAGGTTTTGCTGGCACGGTTTATAGTACCGATGCCACGGCGGACTTTGCTGAAATTATGCTTTTGGATTCGGCCAATGTGATTTTGCATGAATCTCAGCGCGATTCGTTAAAACCCTTGTATTTAGAATCCGATGTCAAGGCAGTAATGAAACTTTTCTCGCCAATAGCTTATGACCGAATCCAGCAAATTACGCCCGAAATTAAAATTCAGCTGCGCGATGCCGGCCATATTTTAGGTTCCGCTATCTTTGAAGTTTGGATTACTGAAGATGGTCAGGAACAGAAATTAGTTTTTTCCGGTGACTTAGGTAATCCACCGGCCCCTATTGTTAAAGATACGGAGTTTGTTACTGGGGCGGATTTAGTTTTTATGGAATCAACTTATGCTGGTATTACCCACGAATCAAGCGAGCAAAGAGTTGAGTTGTTGCGTTCAGCCATCAAAAATTCTGTTGGCCAAGGCGGTGTTTTATTAATCCCATCTTTTGCCTTGGAACGAACCCAGGAAGTACTTTATGAAATTCATCGGCTGCAAGAAAATAATCAAATTCCTCCGGTCTCGGTTTTTGTTGATAGTCCGCTAGCGATTAAAGCCACCGCGGTTTACAAAAAGTATATTGATATGTATGATGAGGAATCCAGGGCGTGGATAATGAGGGGGGATGATTTGTTTAATTTTCCCGGCTTAAAATATACTTCGTCCGTAGCCGAATCAAAAACGATTAATATTACCCCGCCGCCCAAAGTGATTTTAGCCGGTTCGGGCATGTGTACCGGCGGCCGAATGCCACACCACTTAAAGTTTAATTTAAGTAATCCCAAAACTCATCTTTTGATAATTGCTTACCAGGTACCCGGGTCTTTGGGCCGCGAACTTTTGGATGGCGCCAAGCGAGTGATTATTGAAGGCGAAACAATCGGCGTTCGGGCTCAAGTTAGCGCCATTGGCGGCTATTCTTCGCACGCTGACGAACCAAAGCTAATGAACTGGGTCAGCCAAATTGTCAAACCTAAACCGCAAAAGATATTTGTGGTTCACGGCGAGGAAGAGCGCAACTTAATTTTGCGAAAAGTTTTGCAACAATCCGGGCTTGAGGCAATTGTGCCCGAGTATGATAAAATTTACGAGATTTAATTGGCTGGTAGTAAAAAAATCGGCAATATAGCGCATAACTTGTAAAGTTATGTCAAAAGAAAAAATTTTTAATTGCTTAAAGCAAAAAGCGAAAAGAAAATATTTAAGAAACAATTCCACTCCGGCTGAACAGGTTTTATGGCGTCATCTGCAAGGTAAGCAGTTAGGCGGTTATAAATTCAGGCGTCAGTATAGTGTTGGTAAGTATATTGTTGATTTTTATTGTCCAAAGTTCAAATTAGCTATTGAAATTGACGGTGATTCGCATTTTGATGCTAGGGCATTACAATATGATAAAAAGCGCCAAGAGTATATTGAATCCTTTGAACTAAAATTCTTGCGTTTTACAAACGCGGATGTATATAAGAACATTTATGGAGTAGTGACTAAAATTTTAAATCAGATTGAAGACAACCACCCCTAGCCCCTCCTTGAAAAGGAGGGGAAACCCTAAACTGATTTTGCAAAAAGCCATTCCAAGGATTTCTCCCCTTTTAAAGGGGAGGATAGGAGGGGTTAATTCATATATTTTATTCTCAAAATATAATATCCAAAAACCTATGCCAACCAAAACTAAAAAAACAAAAACCTCTAGCGCTAAAAAATCTGCCTGCTGCTCAAATTGGGAAGAAGAGCTAGGTAAATTGGGCGAACAGTTGCTTGATGGTTTAAAAACG
The DNA here is from genome assembly GCA_041649675.1 of Patescibacteria group bacterium. Lineage (GTDB taxonomy): Bacteria > Patescibacteriota > Patescibacteriia > Buchananbacterales > UBA6539 > JBAYJS01. Next base: position 100,079 of record JBAZMQ010000003.1, read on the forward strand.
GCCAAGAAAAAATATGACCAGCTTGACGTTAAAACCAGGAAGGAAATTGTCATGGGTGTAGCCGGTGCTGTTACTTTATTGGCTGGCGCCAGAATGGTTAAAAAAATTGGTAAAAAAAAGAAATAGATTGCTAAAATTTAAATATGGATAAGCTAATCGTGCTTTGTGGTCATCCGGCTTGTGGCAAGACAACTTTAATCCAAAGTTTTTTAACGCTTCGGCCAGATTTTATTTTTGTTGATATTTTTGATTATATCAAAAAGATTAAAGATGAAAGCGGCCATGTCGATAAAGCCAAATCTTTTTTAGCTTATCAGCAGATGTATTCTGATTTAGCAAGCAAAACCGGTGATACAATTTTAGAATTAGGAACTAATCATGCAGAATTGAATTTTGCCAATTTGGCAAAACTTAATGATCGGTATCAAATAAATATTATTTTTTGTTTGTTAGCGCCAGAAATTTGCATTGACCGAATTATGCATCGGGCCCAAACTGACCAAAAACGCATTATGCATCGACAAGATATTGAAGAAAAATTCAAACGGCCGTTTCCCGACTTGCATATTAAATTGGCCGATGAACTTCAAGTCAGCTATTCAAAATTGGATATGAGCTTACCGCTAAAAGAACAATTGGCAGTAATTTTAGACTTGCTTAAATAATTTTTAAATTATGAAAAAATATTTTACTCTCAACGTCGCCTTGCTCAGCAGCTCGCTGTATGTTTCTTTCCAGTTGTTTGCTAATATTCTTTCGACCAAAATTGCTCTGCTGCCCTTGATTAATTTATCAATTGACGGTGGCACGGTAATTTATCCCTTAACTTTTACTTTGCGAGATTTTGTTCATAAAACCTGGGGCAAAAAAAATGCGCGGCAAGTAGTCATTATTGCTGCCCTGCTTAATTTTGTAATGTTTGGTTTATTTTGGCTGGTAGGTAAAATGACACCTGACCCCAGCTGGCATTGGCAGCAAGCCTATGATGCTATTCTTTTGCCAGTTGGCCGCATTATTGTTGCTAGCGTTATTTCTCAAGTGGTTTCCGAATTGGTTGATACGGAAATCTTTAGTTTGGTTTATCGCCGGTTAGATGATTTAACCGCGGTTTTTATTTCCAATTTTATCAGTTTATTAGTTGATAGTTTTTTGTTTAGCTTCTTGGCATTCTTTGGCGTTTTACCAATTTTAACGGTTTTGCAAATTGTTGTTGCCAACATTTTAATTAAATTAATTGTCAGTATCATTAGCACGCCGGCAATTAAATTAATTCCCAGGCTGGTTGATATGGATGAGATTTAAATAATCAAAGCGTTATTAAATAAATAGAGGCGAGTCGTTTGCCTCTATTTATTATTTGAATAAAATTAGTTTGTCTAAGATATTGACAAAATATCAAACAAGGATTACGATATAAAATCAATGAAATATTTATTTTAAATTAGAGAATAATTGTTTATTGACAATTAAATTAATTTGGCTTAATATAAAGGTATTAATAATTGTTGTCTAAAAAATAGACAAAATATATCAAGCAATATGCCTAATTTAAGCCAAATTATTCAAAATCTCGGTTTTAGTGAAAATGAATCTCAAGTTTACCTGGCTTTGCTTGAGCTAGGTAGCGCTAATGTGGCCGCCATTGCCAATAAATCGCAGGTTAAAAGAACTTCTTGCTATGTGATTTTGGAAAACCTAACTCAAAAAGGTTTGGTTAGCAAAACCGTGGCTAAGGGTAAAACCCAGTATTTGGCCGAAGCACCCGACCACTTGCTAAGGCTAACCCAGGAGCGGCAAGAAATTCTCAAACAAACTCTGCCGGAATTTAATTCGCTGTTTAATCTTTCCCAGACCAAGCCGCGGATTAGATTTTATGAGGGCCGAACTGGATATATTTCAATCTGCGAGGATTCTTTACAGCGATCAGGTAACGAAATTTTATTTATCGGAAATTTAGACAATCTTCATGAAGTTGTTACTCCTGAATGGGACAACACCGTTTATATTCCAACCCGGGTTAGAACCAGTAAGTCAATTCGGATTATCACTTTGGAAAGTGATACCATGAAAAACTTGCAAAAAAAAGATCAGGAGCAACTGCGTGAAATTCGTTTTTTACCCGGCAGAATAAATTTTGACGCTTCCATGTTTATCTATGGCGATACCATTAGTATAATTAGTTCAGAAAAAGAGCTGATGGGTTTAATTATTGACAGTAAGCCAATTGCCCAAATGGCTAAATCAATGTTTGAATTTCTTTGGCCGGTAGCCAAATAGTTAAAATCCAAAAATTCATTTTTAAGCTTAAGCGCTGCTCAGACCGAACAGCGCTTGATCTTTGAAAGGAAGACTAAACCAAAAAGGAGCAGGCAAAATGCAAACTAGCTTTGTTATTTTAGATGCCATGGGAGTTGTGTTTTTTCAAGAAGATGATTTAAAAGTATTCATGCCTTATCTTGAAGAATATGCAACTGATTTTGGCCAAAGCGGTAAAAAGCATTTGATTGAGTCAGCTTACCTTCGTCTAACAAAGGGAGAGATTAGTTCAGACCGGTTTTTTCAATCTTTAAATATTGATAAACCTGATTTGAACTTTTTATTGGCTGTCACGTTGGATCCGGAATTTGCCGAGTTTGCTCAGACAATCAGAAGAACCAATATTTTGACCATACTTAGTAATGACAGCCAAGAATGGTCAAATTATCGGAACAGAGAATTGGGGCTTGAGTCGATGGTTGACCACTATGCGACAAGCAGCTTGCTTGGTATCAGAAAGCCGTCAAGAATAGCATTGGAAAAAACCTGTTGGTTAATGAATGCTCAGCCTGAAAATTGTATCTATGTTGACAACCTGGCAGCTAATTTGTATCCGGCCGACGAGCTTCGCATGCGAGTCATCCTGTTTCGGCGCGACGGCAAAAATGATTCTCCTTACCCGTTGGTCAGAAATTTGCCCGAGCTTGGCCAGATAATATCGGGAGGTAAATTATCATGACAAAAAAGAATAGCGACGATTCCGTTTATTGGGATAGGGTTTATGCTGCGTTTCACCAAGGCACTGCGCCTAGAGAATCGGTTTGGAATGAAGAGTCAACCCCGTTTTTTTCCAAGAGCATTAGCTGGTTAAAATTCCTTGATGTAAAAAACGTACTAGATGCCGGCTGCGGAGACGGACGTAATTTAGCGCCGTTTATTCAAGCTGGTTTTGAGGTCATCGGAGTTGATTATTCCACTACCGCCATAGAGTGTTGCAAAAGGAATTATCCTAATGTAAGTAATTTAAAACTTATTTGTTGTCCATTAGCTGATATTCCTTTAACATCAGGCAAGCTGGATTTGATCATTTGCGATCATGTTTTAGTCCACCTGAGAAATGTGGACGAAGTGCTTAAACGATTTTATGCCTTGCTAAGAATTGGCGGCTATGCCTTACTTGAGTTCACCTCTTGCCTTGATTCAACCTATGGCCAAGGGAGCAAATTGTCGGCCAGGGAATTTGTTCAAGACGGAGTTTATCTCAGGTATGACGAGCCTGACAATATAGCCAAGATGCTGGTTGATTTCAATTTGCTTTATTTCAGCTCGGAACATTCAACCGATCCGGCACATGGCCCAGGCTACATCAGACGCAAAAGGCATGCTCATCATTCGTATTTTGTGGTGTGTTATAAAGGCGAAGCACAATAGCCTTCGCCCTCTTTTCCCTGATTCCCAGACAGTTTTTGGGAGTTAGAGAGAAAGAGTTTGCTCTTTGAAAACTTTTGGTTTTCAAAGCGGTAAGAATCAAAGAAAACATTTACGAGAAGAGAAAAGGAAGGAAAACAAAATGAAAATGGTTTTGGTTGATTTACCCTCAGTGTCCCCAAAGGTTTTGGCCGCGCGCATTCAGCCGCCACTTTGGGCCGCTTATCTAGCCATATATTTGAATCAGAAAGTCGAAACCGTATTTGTTGATGGCCGGTTAGGGAATAATGCCCAATGGCTTAATGATTTGGCCGGCCCCGAATGGGGAGTCTGGGGCATTCCTTTAGCCGAGTTGGTCGATAAGTTGTTAAGTCATAACCCTGACATTATTGGAATCCATGTTGGTGTATCGGCTGATGTTGGCATCGCCTGCAGACTGATTAAACAGCTGCGGGCAAAATTCAAAGGTCGAATCATCTTGGGCGGATCTGGCGTAGCGACTATTGAATCAAAGTATTTGCCTTTGGAAATTTCTCAAGAAGAAGTGTGTTGGGTCAGAGGTATTGGCTCGCCGCTTAAGCTTGATATCAGTACCCCGACAGTTGATATTAATTGTTTGCCCCAGCGGTCAATTTTTAGCGAGTATTGGCAGCAATACATTGATTGGGATCGGTCGCATTCCGGACCGTCGCTGGTTAAGCCATCGGCGCAAATTCATACCGCGACTGGCTGCGGTGGCCATTGCCGATTTTGTGCCACTAACACTCCTCTGCGTCGGAAAACACTTGATTCAATCAGGCAAGAGTTAAGCGAGTTGCAACAAGATTATGGTGTAGTGGGAATCCAGGACGAAAGTGACAATGTGTTGGGGTTTTCTGACCAGCAAGTGACCCAGGCAATTCCTTATCTCGATTTATTAATCAAGATGAACTTTTGTTCATTCGAGAGCCCTAACGGATTAACCGTGAAAGGAATGCTAAATTCAAGATTTCAAGCCTGGCTTACCCAAGCCTTAGAGGCGGGTATGGCCATTCGGTTACTTTTGCCGTTTGAAAGCGCTTCGGACCACATCTTAAAAGCGATGCAAAAACCGCATCGCCGAAAAGATTGCGACCGACTGATTGAGCAACTGGCGCCGTTGCGAGATAAGGGCAAGCTTCATTTGGAAGTTTTTTTGCAGGTCGCATTTCATTTGGTGAAAAATGGCGAGATTCAACTTGAAAATCAAGAAAGCATTACGGCTACTTTGCAATGGAGCGATGAGCTCAAAAAAGTGGCAGCGATGAATACTTGGTTTAACATACCAATTCCCGGAACCCCGGCCTTCCCGGTTTGGCGAGAGAAATTGCCAAAAGCGCCCTGGGAGAGTCTGATTTTTTCTTCGCCTTCATTGCTCTATCCGCCAGCAACCAGAGAAGAGTTGCTTAAAGAGATTGTTTCCAGAAACACCGCCACTCGCTCGGCTGCCTTTGAACCTTTGCCCTAATTATCCCCGTTCAAATATAGTAATTGGCCGGGGATTTTTTTATTCCAGTTTTATGTTATAATATTAAGAATAAATATGTTAAATCATAAAAAACAATCAGTCGCCTTAAGCTCGGTTTTTGCCAGCCTATTTTTGACTTTGGGTAAATTGGTGGTTGGTTTGTTAACCGGCAGTATTGGTATAATTTCGGAAGCCGCACATTCGGCTCTTGATTTGGGTGCGGCCTTACTGACATATTTTACGGTTAGAGTTTCAGACAAGCCAGCTGACTTGGAGCATCCTTTTGGCCACGGTAAAACCGAAAGCGTTTCGGCTTTTATTGAGACCGGCTTGTTGTTTTTAACCAGCTTTTGGATTATTTATGAGGCAGTTAAACGCTTACTTTTAAAAGATGTGGTCGTTGAGGTTACTTGGTATGCTTTTGCTATTATTTTGATTTCTATTATTGTTGATTTTTCCCGTTCCCGGGCTTTAAAAAAAGTGGCCAAAGAAACTAAAAGTCAGGCCCTGGAAGCTGACGCCTTACATTTTAGTTCTGATATTTGGAGTTCGGCCGTGGTTTTGCTGGGTTTGTTTTTTGTCAGCCTAGGCCTTAATGGTGCCGATGCGATTGCGGCCCTGGTTGTTGCTGTATTTGTTATGGTGGCTGGTTGGAAATTAGGCAAAAGAACCATTGATGTTTTAATTGATGCTTCGCCCAAAGGAACAACGGAAAGAATTCAGGAATTGGTGGAAGAAGTTGATGGCGTTTTAAATATTGAACGGCTACGAGTTCGGCCGGCGGGCGCTTCATTATTTATTGACATGTTAATTAATGTCAATCGTAATTTGCCAATGGAAATGGTTTCACAAATTGTTAAAAATGTTGAGGCCACTATTTTAAAGAATTTTTCCCAAGCGGATTTGGTAATTAGTACTCAGCCTAAAGCTTTGGATAACGAAACCATTGTTCAAAAAGTTCAATTGGTTGCCACTAAGCACGGCGTTTCGGCCCATGACATTTTGGTCCATTCCTTAAACGGTAAAATGGATATTAGTTTTGACCTAGAAGCCGACCATAGTCTTTCGCTAAGACAAGCTCATGATTTATCTTCGGTTTTAGAAGAAGAAATCAAAAAAGAATTAAGCGAAGACGTGACCATTAACACTCATCTTGAGCCGGCCGATATTGATACGGTTTCTGGCCAAACCGTTGACGCTAAAAAAGAACAAGAGATTAGAAAAGTTTTTGCAGCCATTAAAAAAAAGACCCCAGAGCTAAGGGATGTTCATGAGATTCAAATTAAACAAATTGAGAACCAATTATTTATTACCATCCATTGTAGTTTAGACCCAAACCTTTCTTTACAAAAAGCCCATGATATTTCCACTCGGATTGAATATTTAGCTAAAGATAGTTTGCCGCAAGTGGCCCGAGTCGTTGTCCATAGTGAACCAATTGAATAAATAAAAAATCTCGCTTAAACTTTTTGTTACTTCGAGATTTTTTATTTATCTTAAATTAATATTTTTTGCTCCCAGCCAGGCCAACTCAAATATCTTTCTTTGGGCATCAGAGATTTCTTCACTTTCGATGATAACGGCGAATTTTTCTTTCCAAGAAACGATCAGGATTTTATTATTATAAATATTTGTCTCAACGGAAAAATAAAATTTATCTTTGGGAACCAACCGACTAGTCCTTAATTCAGCGGCATCATTGGCAATAACTTTTTTTGATCCTTCGTCGTCAGGGGCGATTACTCTGACAGAAATATTTTTGGCAGTTCTTTTTTTAAAGTAATCGCTGAAATATTTTTCATTAAATGCCGTATACATATCATTACCGACGGCATAGGCTAAAAGTTCTCCTTTGGCAGTTAACGTATCTTCAAAAGCTTCCTTCATCTCTTCTAAACCTTCAAAAAATTTTACCCTAGGCTTTTCTTTAGTATTATAGATCGAAAATAGCTGGGGGAGGAGATTGTGGGCAGCATTTAGCTGTTCCTCAGTTTTTTTAATTCGATTTTCCAAAAATTTAATTACCTTTTGCGGATTTTCCGCCGCGTATTTTTGAATTTTGGTTTCGCCAACTAAATAAACCAGCCCCTCGCTGGTCAGTGATTCCAAAATATCATAACCAGTGGTCCGGTTAATCTTGGCTTTTCGGGCAATTTCCGTAGTTGTGGAAGGCCCTAGCTCTAATAAAGATAAATAAACACTGGCTTCTTTGGGGCTAAACCCGAGTTCGATTAGTTGTTTTTGGTTAACCATATTTTTGCTTATAAATTTGATATTAAGGGGTCTATATTTACATTATACACCTTATTAAAATTTGTGTCAATATGATTCCACAAATTTTTTATTTATTATTAATAAACCTTTAAATAAATGATATAATGATATAAATATTGTCGGTAGATATTGACAAGATTCAAAATGTATGCTATACTGCCCTATTAAAGGTATTGGGGCATTTAATAACCATCCCCGTATGCATTATTTGAACTGGTATAAGAGCTAATTAAAATAATTGTACAAGAACTTATTACCTAAAAATTTTTAAAAATAATCACTATGAAAACAGATAAACCGTTGATTTATCAAACCAAAGATAGCTATTCTAAGTTAAGCTTTTATCAAAGAATGATAGAGTGCTTTGCCTCAGCGCAAATTGTTGGGGGTAAATTTTTGGACCTGATGAATTATTCTAAAAAAGAATTTAAACCTTTGCTAGACTTAACTATTGCTGAAAAAATTTTTCAGCCGGAGCATGGTTATAGTTCTCCTGATGGTACTGCCGAACTTGGGCGAGTAATAAAAAAATTTGAGGTTTTAAGAACCGCAAAAAATTCAAATATTCCAGCTGAAAAATTAGAAATTTTGTTTAAAGAAGCGGGCATAGGGGTCGCACCTGGTACAACCGCTGTCGTAAGTGGAATTTTGCATTCCATAGCTAAGTTAAAAAAAGGCGAAATCATTCTGCCAATTCCAACCTATCCCGTCTACGATGATTTAATCAAGATTTGCCAATGTAAACCAGTTTATCTGTATACCCAGCGTTCCAATAATTTTTTGCCGAATTTTAATGAAATAATAAATAAAGTTACTAAGAAAACTATTGCGATAATTTTGGTTTATCCCAACAATCCATCTTTTACAACATTTAAAAATAGCAAACAACTGAGAAAGTTAGTATCCTATTGTCAGAAAAATAAAATTTTTTTGATAGTTGATAACATTTATCAAGATATGATTTTTTCAAACCAAAAGCATATTGAAATTTTTTCCTTAACTAAAAAAACGGACTATATATTCAAGGTATACGGCTTGAGCAAAGATCGACCATTTTTTTCCGGTCATAGAGCGGGTTATTATATTGGCGACTCAAGAATAGCGGAAGATTTTTTAGATCATTGTTTGACAAATTGGGTATGCAATACCAATGTTACCAAAAATTTATTAGCTTTAGATTTAATATTTAGGATAACGCTTCTAAAAAATTTAAAATTTCCAACCAAAGATGACCTTTTGATGCTGGGACCAACCTTAGGAGGCTGGAGCCGATCCATTAACTATGATCGTATTTATTCGCTTATCAAATTTCGCAAATTGTTCAAAATTTACAAAAAAAATCTATTATTAATGGAAAGAAAGATTATAAAAAATTTAAGAGAATGCAGAAATTATGTGAATAAGAGCAAGTATTTTGAAGACTATAGTAATGACCTGATTGGTAATGCCATTATTATAAAAATAATGATGTAGAATTTTACCTTGAAATATTATCAAAATTAAAAATTGCCGTTTATCCTGGTAATATCTTTGGCTTAAAAATAGAAAATGGAAATGTCTGGTTTAGAATTACAGTTATTCATGAATCTATTAAAGATATCATTGGATTGTTGAAAAAAATTGAAGAATATTTGGATAAAAGCCATGGACAACCCGTTAAATAGTAATTCATTTTTTATCCGCTGCTAGAAAGAAAATCAAATCCAATATTTATAAATCAAAGTTGAACAAAAAAACCGCCTTTAAGCTGCCTAACAAAATGTGTGAAAATAAATTAGTGTCGGTATTTCAATTTTGCAATTGGAATTAAAATTATTGATGACAAAATGAAATGAGCCAAAGAAATAACTGTGGCGTATGTGAAGATAGCCACCAAGATATTAAGGTTGCTGGAAATATTTAAGATATAATCGGTAAAATTTAAATTTAAGGCTAAGGCAAAATAATTAATGGTGATTAACAAAACCACAATCAGAAATAAGCCTTTTAACATTATTTTTAAATCCAACCAACTGGGGGCCATGTGGGAAGCAATGCAAAAAGAAACATACAAAAACAGCCAGAAGTTTATGGCATCAAAATTTTCTTTGGTAAAAAGCTGAATAATGATTAAAATTCCAGATTTAAAAATATTTGTCAGCGTTACTTGGGTAGTGGTTAATGATTCAAAAATTTGTGGGCCATTGGGAACCAGATAGTATAATAAAACGACTAATAAAATTGAGCCGGTAATCATCGGGCCCGCACCAATAAAAAAATTACCCAAGTTTTGGTAAAAACTGTCTTTACTGTATGAATGATCAACTTGACCCAGCTGGCCAGTTTCGCTGTTTGGTTTAAACATTTTGACGTGTTCAATTCGGTGTAAAAATATTAAAGCAAAAAACAAATGGCTTAATTCATGAATTGGCGTACCTAACCAGGCAGTCCATAAAATTCCTTTCCAGCCCACACTTTTTAAGTAATTAATTTGTGTCCATCTGGCCAGTTGTGATAAAACAAAACCTAAAATAAAAAAAATGCCGAATATGGCCAGGCATTGAATTAAAACTTGCCAAAGCAGTAAGCCGACAAATTGCATCGTTAACTGCTGCATATTATTATCTAACCATTAAGGCCCAAAAATGAAGTCCCGACTAAAATGATAGTCGCGGCAATGATACCAAGAATGGTAATCCAACCAATGATATTGCCAATTGGTTTGTTGGTATGTTCGCCCATGATATCTTTGTTGTTAATAATTTTCATCACAAAAATCAAAATAATTGGCAACAATATGCCATTGATATCTTGGGAGGCAATCATGATTGGAATTAAAGGAATATTAGGAATTAAAACAACAGTAACTGGTATAACAATAGAAATTAAAATGATGCTATAAAAGGCTTTGCCGGTTTCCCAAGTGGTGTTAAAACCATATTCCCAACCAAAAGCTTCACAAATCGCATAAGCGGTAGCGGTTGGCAAAATAAAAGCGCCCAGCATTGAAGCCGAAAATAAGCCAAAAGCAAAAAGTGCTTGGGCAAAATTTCCAGCCAATGGTTCTAGCGCAATCGCAGCATCTTTGGCGCTGGTAATATCAATACCATGGGTATATAAAGTAGCGGCGGTACAAATAATGATAAAGAAGCTGACAATATTAGTAATAAAGGCGCCGGCATAAACCTCGCCTTTTTCAATCCGGTAATGTTTAATGTCTAAACCCTTATCCACTACATAAGATTGAATAAAAAATTGGCCCCAGGGAGTAATGGTGGTACCAATTAAAGCGATCATGGTAATCAAAAAAGGAGTAGTCCATTGAATCGTTGGGGTAACCAAACTGGCCATGGCTTGGCTGAAATCAGGCTTGATAATAAAGCCATTGATAATATAGACAATATAGAAAGCGGAGAAAATTAAAAATATTTTTTGGGTGGTTTTAAAAGAACCTTTGTATAAAATCAACCAAACAATGAAAGCGGCAATCGGCACAACCATATATTTGTTAATGCCAAAAATTTCAAATGACGAGGCCACGCCGGCAAATTCGGCTGTCACCGTTCCCAAGTTGGCAATTAACATTGTTAACATTGCAAAAACTGTCCATTGTAAACCAAAGTTTTCCCGAATAACTCCGCCCAAACCCTGACGGGTAACAATGCCGATACGAACGCCCATTTCTTGGGTAATAGCTAAAGAAAAAGTAATTAAAAATAATACCCAAAGCATTTGGGTACCAAAATGAGCGCCGGCAATAGAATAAGTACTGATTCCACCAGCATCATTATCGGCATTAGCCGCAATTATTCCTGGCCCAATGACACTTAGAAAAAACAAAATTTTTGGCCACCAAAGTATTTTTTTGTTTTTTAGAAATTTCATATTAATTAAGCAAGATAAGCGAGATAAGTTTTTAGCAAGATAAAATTTAGCTTATTTTGCCGGGTTAAGCGTCTGGCACCAGTCGTCGCATCACATCATCAACCGTTATTACGCCGATTAATTTTTGATCTTTGTCTAATACGGCTACTGACCAAAGATTATATTTTGTCATTAAATTAGCTAAAGATTTTAAACCTTGATCGGCCAAAGCGGTTGGTACGCCAAGTTTTCTAACCAGTTGTTGCATTTTTTTATTATGGTCCGAAATTATCAAAGTCCGCAATGAAACCACGCCCAAAAATTTTGTGTCTTCATTAGTAATATAAATATAGTGGATTGAATGATATTTTGGCGAGACTTTTTTAATTTTGTCAATAACTTCTTGGACAGTTGAGTTTGGACCGGCCGAAATAAATTCAGTGGTCATTAAACCGCCAGCCGTATCTTCATCATACTGTAATATTTTTTTGACCGCTTGGGTGGTACTGTCTTGGGGGAGTTTGTTAATAATTTCTTTTGAGTCGTTGCCAGGCAAGAGCTGAATTATATCAACCAACTCATCAACTGACATTTTAGCAATCATCGCCGCGGCTCGTTCCGGACCCAAACTTTTTACCAAGATTTTTTTAATATCCGGCTGAATTTCTTCCAAAACTCTAGCGGCCGTTGATTGGTCTAGCGATTGCAGCCAAGCGGTAGCTTGGTTAATGCTCATTTTTTCCATAATGTTGGCCAAATCAGCCGGATGAAGTTTGACTATTTCTTTGGCACCGGTGGAGAGTTGTAACTTATCGGCCATGGTATGAACGCTTTTCCATTCAACAAAATGGGGTTTGAAAAAATTATCAATAATTTGACCTTTTATTCCCAACCGGCGCAACAAGCCGCGGTTACTGATATCAATGGCAATCAAACAAAGCTTTTGCTTGAACTGGCCAAACTGTAAATCATTGACCCGCACGATTTTTAGACCCATCAAATCAATAATTTGCCGGTCCAAGATTGAATTATAAAGAGAGATAACATTATCAGTCTTTGTTATCTCTTTTAGTGCCTCATTAAATTTTTTGTTTAATCTGATTTTTTTTGGGCCCAGCTCAGTAATATCATCAATTGAAATAAAACCGATTTTTTTTAGGTTTTTTTTGCAAACAATTCCGGTAATCGTTGGCATTTCTTCATCTGAATTGATGGTAATAAAAACATCACCTACCTTGCCGCAGGTTTTATTTTCAATATCTTTAATCTGCAGGCCAAAAATTGTACTGAAAAAAAACATAAGTCTTTGAATTAAAAATAGAAGCTCTCATACTTCTTGAAAAATCCTGATAATTTTATTGTAGTCTATTTATTTTAATCTGACAATATTTGAACCATTTATAGGACGGTAAAAGTCTGCTATAATAAGGTTATGAAAAAGATTAGCCTAACAATTCTAATCGGTGTTTTAATTTTTTCCAACCTCGGGTTGGTTTTTGAGGCCAAAGCGGCAACCACCAGCAAGACTGCAAAAAAATCGGTTAAGACCCTGACGGCCAATGATTTATTAAATCAATTTTTAATCCAAACTGAAAGTTATAATCGTCTTTGGTATGCCAGCCGCAAAACTAAAGTGCGGTATTATATTAGCAATGACGCCGATTTACAATGGTTAATTGATAAATTTTCTCTAAAAGTCAGTGAAAAGGATTTAGCCAAAATTGCTGCCAACAAGAAAAACAAAAAGACTACGGCTGCCCTGTTGACCAAGTACAAGGGTCAATTAATTTTTGGCGCTTCAAATCCTAAAAACATTTGGTATTTAAATCCGGCCGATGGTATTAGGTATCCAGTTAAAGATTTTAAAAGTTTTTCTGATGCAATAAAAATTATTGGGCTTAAAGTCAAGGATCAGGCTTTAAGGCAGGTGGCGATGAACAAAGAGCAGCTGACTTTTGACGCGGCTTTTCCTTCGGTTGCTTATGTGAAATATGACGGTACAGATTTTAGTGATGGTTTTTACAATAATACAATTTTGCCCTTAGCTTCTTTGAGCAAAGTAATGACCGCCTTGGTTTTAATGGATCAAGATTTGGCTTGGGATAAATATGTCACTGTTACTCAAGCTGAAATTGATTACCCTAAAATTGTAGTTGGTGATGATGCTACCAGTGAAGTCAGTTTGCAAGCCGGGGATCAGGTAAAAATTAATGATTTATGGATTGCAATGCTAGCGGCTTCGTCCAACCAAGCGGCCGTAATTTTAGCCGATAATTGTGGTCTTTCCCGTCAAGAATTTGTTGAGCAGATGAATGAAAAAGCAAAAAGTTTTGGTTTGGTAAAAACTAAATTTCACGAAATGACTGGTTTGAATCCGGATAATATCAGCACGGCTCAAGAAATGGCGATTATGGCCAGTTTTGCTTTTGCCAAACCAAAGATCGCTTTGGCCACTAACGTCACTGATTATACTTTTACCGTGATGGGTGTTGATGGTAATTTAAGAGAGGTAAATGTCAAAAATCGCAATTATAGTTTATTGGCTTTCAAGCCCGATGCTTCAAAGACCGGATTTTTAGTTGAGGCCCAGCGCAATTCGGTAATCAAAAAAGATGATAAAATTATTGTGGTGTTGCACGCTGCCAGTTCCGTTCAACGCAACCAAATTATTACTCGCTTATTAAATACTGACAGTAAATTATCTTTGAATCGTTAATTGAATAATTATATGCCAAAAACGCTTCAGCCCCATATTCTTTGCCAGCGGGGTGACATCGCTCCTTATGTTTTATTGCCTGGTGACCCTGGCCGAGTTTTGAGAATGGCAGCCATGTTAGACAGCTACCAAGAAGTAGTTTTTAATCGCGAATATCGGGTGGTAACTGGTTTGTATCGGGAAATACCGGTAACAATTTGTTCTACTGGCATGGGCGGACCGGCTACAGCCATTGGCTTGGAAGAGTTAATCAAAATTGGTGGTCAGGTTTTTATTCGGGTTGGTTCTTGCGGGGCTAATGATAAAAAAATTAAGATTGGTGACTTGATAATTTCTGATAGCGTTATTCGCCAAGATCATACTTGTTTGGATTATGTACCCTTGCAATATCCGGCCATTGCCGATCCTGAAATTTTTAGTTTGTTAATCCAAACGGCCAAAAATTTAAAATCAAAATTGAATTTCAATTATTACTCCGGTCCAACTGTCAGCGTTGATGCTTTATATTCACCCAAGACTAAAGAGGTTAAATTATTTTGGCAGCAGTTTGGCGCTTTAGCCCAAGACATGGAAGCCGCCACGGTTTTAACTTTGGCTCGAATTAGAAAAGTTAAGGCTGGTGTTGTCTTGTTAGTCGTTGATGCTGAAGGTGAAAAAAATGTGGCCGAAAAAATTGCTAATTATTCAATGCAGGCTAAAAATAACCAAGGCCAGCTGGTTGAATATGAAAAACGAGCGGTTAAATTGGCTTTGGAAACAATTTACAATTATCACCAAAAATACCATGGGTGAAAAATACGTTGGCGTAAAATTTAAAACCGTTTTTTTGGGTAAGTTTGTCCCAACCGTTTTAGAAAAAAAATTGATTAAACAATTAATTGCGGCTGGAAAAATTTATGGTCAGCTGGGTTTAGTTGATCAAAACGGCGGCAATATCAGCGTTCGGGTTAAAAACGGTTTAATTATTAAGCGCACCGGCTCTTATCCTTACCAGCTTAAAGTTTCAGACTTTGTTTTGGCCACCAAGGTAACTGGCCATAAAGTTTTTGTCAAAGGCGATTTTGAACCCAGCTCGGAAGTTCGTTTCCATCACGCCATTTATCAAGTCCGGCCCGATATAAATTGTGTTTTGCATGCCCATGATTTCACCGCGGTCAATTGTCAGCAAAAATGTAAGGACGTTGGTTACATTCCTCATTTTCCTTATGGCACCTTAGCTTTAGCCAAAGCTGTAGCCGGCAAAGCCAAAAAGTTTGATTATATTATTGAAGCCCAGCACGGTGTCATTGCTTTAGGCAAAGACGTTAAAACCGCTTTAGGCTTAATTAAAAAATATTATGCCCGATTTAAAAAACTTGCAAAAAAAGCTGCCTAAAACTATTGAACTAAAAAAAGATCAGGTTGTAATGATTGACCAGCTGCTTTTGCCCGGCCAGTTAAAATTTATAAAACTTAAAACTTATCCGCAGATAATCAAAGCAATTTATACGATGCAAGTTCGCGGGGCGCAAGCCATTGGCGCCGCTGGTGCGGGCGGTATAGTTTTAGCGGCTAATAGTTTTAAATCAAAAGATGTCTTGGCGTTTTTAAAATTTTTAAATAAAGCGGCCAAGGAAATCAGCCAAACTCGGCCAACAGCTGTAACTTTGGCTTGGGCCGTAAAAAAAATAATGAGCCAAGCCAGGGGCAATTCGGTTTTGGAAATTCAAAAAAATATTTATACTGCCGCCCAGAAACTTTTTGCTTCGGAAATGCAAAGCAATATTAAAATTGGTACTCACGGCCAAAAATTAATTAAAAATGGCAGCCGGATATTAACTCATTGCAACGCTGGTTCCCTTTCCGGCATTTGGTACGGTACAGCCACGGCTCCAATTTTTTCGGCTTTTTTGGCTGGCAAAAAAATTAAAGTTTTAATGGATGAAACCCGGCCCATGCTGCAAGGGGCGCGCTTAACTGCCTGGGAGATGAATCGCGCCGGCATTGATTGCCAATTAAATATTGATAGTGCCTCGGGCTATTTAATGTCGCATAAGCTAGTTGATTTGGTAATTGTTGGTGCTGACCGCATTGCTAAAAACGGTGATGTGGCCAATAAGATTGGTACTTATCCTTTGGCTTTAATGGCTTATGAACATAAAATTCCGTTTTATGTTGCGGCCATGAATTCAACTGTTGATTTAACTTTAGCTTCGGGCAAACTTATTCCGATTGAAGAAAGAAATCCCGACGAAGTGATTAAAGATATTTTGTATTATAAAAAGCCGGTGGCACCTAAAGGCGTTAAAGCTTTCAATCCGGTTTTTGATGTTACACCAGCCAAATTGATTAAAGGAATAATTACCGAGCAGGGGATATTTGTTCCACGAGAAATTGCCAGTAGTCTCAAATAGTTTTATTAGAATACTTATTAAAAAATAGCACTGTGATGGTGTTGTTTTTTTATTGTTGCTTTGAAATTGTCAGTTTTGTTTAAAAAGGTATGTGGATAAGTCATTGTTTACCTAAAATTTAGAATTTTATGATTATTGGCTAAATTTAAATAAATTTGTCCATATTATTTTGTCAATTGAGGACAATTAATCATAATTAGAAACTTTAATTAGCAAATCTTGACTAACAAGGACATTTATTGTTAAAATTAGACTAGGTTATCCTAAAAATTTAATAGTCAAACAATGACTAGTTACCGGATTCTAACTCCGGAAGAAGTTGCTTCTATAATGAAGGTAAGCTTGAAAACAGTTTACCGGTGGATTAGCGCCGGAAAATTAGGAGCCAGCCAAGTTGGCTACAAAACTTATCGGGTCTTTGAACAAGATCTGATTTTGTTTATGAAAAAGAATCGAGTCAGCCTTAAATGAGATTAATTCTAATCATGATTGGATTAAATAATAAAATTCAATTCAAACTGTTTGGCCAGAAAATAATTCTTGGAGCTTTACTATTGTTTTCAGCTTCCGTCGCTTTTGGTTTAGTTCAAGTTCAAGCCGCTGACTCCATTAACAAACAAATCACTTACCAAGGTAAGCTCCATGATGCTAGCGGCAATCAAGTCAGTAATGCTTCCTGGTCTTTCAGATTCAGAATCTATGATGCTTCAAGCAGTGGTACTTTACTTTGGACCGAACGATGGAATAGCACCACTACGCCAGTGACTACGGTCAATGGAGTCTTTTCCGTGGCCTTAGGTTCCTTAGGCCAAGCTGACAGTTTGTCTAGCCTCAATTGGAATTCAGACAGTTTGTACTTACAAGTTGATTTGGATGCTGACAACAATGGGACTTGGGAAGAAA
>JBAZMQ010000004.1:0-89430 GCA_041649675.1 Patescibacteria group bacterium
TTAATGTCAGCCGGTAGTCCGGACAAAGTTGGCAAGGCTAAAGAATTTATTACGGCTGCTTTAACCGGTTTGGTCTTAGCTTTATTTTCTTTTCTAATTTTAAACACGGTTAATCCCAGATTAACCCAACTGCAACCCTTGCAAGTTAATAGTGTTCAATCTATTTTTCCAACCCCTCTTGGTACAAAAGGTCAACAAGTGGTAACTGAGCAACAGGCAAATGAAAATTTAGCCAAGTTGAGCAAGGATCTTGGGATTGATTTAGGTAGCGAATTAACAGTTACGGCTGAAGGAATGCAGCTTAAACCAAATGCCCATGCTGTTTTTGGGGCAATGTCAGAAGCAATGCTTGGCCATAGAATAACTCAAGTTCTTGAGACCGCCAGTGTCTTGGCTGGTGAGGATATTACAGCATATGATTACAATCAGCAGACTGATAATTCCTGGAGTGTTGCAGTGACTAACCCTACTAACGCCACTCAATTAAGGGCATATTTGGAACAGCAACGGAATAGCGGCCAGATGTTTTATAACAGTCGAGTCTCAACTCCTTTTTACTCTTATACTTATGACGATGGTACTGGCGTTTGGTTTATACCTCAGTCAGATGGTTCTGTTGTTGTCCAAAATAGTTTCAGCGGTTCATTGCAAGATATTTCTAATTCCGCTCCGGGTGTGCCTAATGTGATTTATCATTATTTCACCGGTCAATGGTGGAATTAATATTTGGTAGAATAATTTTAAAAACCAAAGTTATGATAACTAAAATTAACAAAAATAATTGTTTGAAAGTCAAAATCAAAAGCTTGTTAGTTTTTTGTTTCTTAATTTTTTTGTTATCTCTTTTCGCTTGTCCGGTTTTAGCCAGTAACCCTGCTGGCAACTCGGGAGGCTCTGGGCAGTATGCCGAAGAAGTAAACCAAGAGCAGGCCTCGGCCGAAGAGACTATTGACCCTAATAGTGTCATGCCAAAAATCAATATTAAGTTTGGCAGTACTCTAGTTGGGTTTGATCCAGTTGTTTGTGACGGCACTTATTGTACTGTTCCTTGGATTAGCCAATATATTGCTGCTATCTATCGCTATGTTATTGGCGCAGCCGGAATTTTGGCAATGGTTATGATAATGGTTGGCGGTTTTATCTGGTTAATGTCAGCCGGTAGTCCGGACAAAGTGGGCAAGGCTAAAGAATTTATTACCGCCGCTTTAACCGGTTTATTTTTAGCTTTATTTTCTTTTCTAATTTTAAATTCGGTTAATCCCAGACTGACTAACCTTGAACCGCTTCGGATCCAAGACGTAGAGTATATAGCTCCAACAGCACTAGATAGTTTCGGTGCCGGTTTTCAAAGCGAAGCCAATGTCAGTAAAAATCCTGGCACTTACAGTCCGGGAAGAACTCTTGCCGGCTCTACTGATATGACCGGTCTTGCCAAGTCGGCAATCGATGGTATTGATAAGTATAAGGCCAATGGCTGCACTAAAAGTTCTGGCTGGCGTAATGATGGTGTTGGCAGCCGCCACCAATCCGGCCGGGCAGTGGATTTTTCAATGACCGATGATTGCAAAAATTATATTACTACCAATGGCCAAGAGATTCCTGCTAAGTTACCTAATGGTAGCCCAAATCCCGAGGCACCAACTTGGGGCACTGCCTATAAGATGCCGGATGGCTCTTATTGGGTAGATGAAAACATCTCGGTTACTGGCGGCAGTGGTCCTCATTTTCATACCGAATTTCCCGATAGTGGTTGGCAATGGCGGCCGAATAAATAAATTTAATTAATGTCCTAGAATAGATTTGACATAATCACAAAACAGGTGTAAAATATATCTTTAGTTTTAAAGATTACGCCTGTTTTTTATTTTTATCCTTTCAAGCCCTACACCAAATGTCATTCTGAGGTCGCCTTCAGTGAATTCGGGAAGCGATCGAAGAATCTCTCTTTTGTCATCCTGACCACAATACTACATCAAGGAAAGGATCTCTTAAGTCTTTTGGTTGAGGGGATTCTTCGCGCTTCAACAATGCTTAGGGCTCAGAATGACAAAGTAAATAATAATATGTTAAACCAATATATAAAAATTCGTGGCGCTCGAGTTCACAATTTGAAAAATATTGATGTTGATATTGCCCGGGGTAAATTGGTGGTTTTAACCGGCATTTCAGGTTCGGGCAAATCATCTTTGGCTTTTGATACCATTTATGCCGAAGGTCAAAGACGTTATGTTGAATCTCTTTCCACTTATGCCCGGCAATTTTTGGGTTTAATGGATAAACCCGACGTTGACTCAATTGAAGGTTTGTCGCCGGCAATTTCCATTGATCAGCGCTCTTCCTCGGTTAATCCGCGTTCAACCGTTGGGACGGTAACAGAAATTTACGATTATTTACGTTTATTATTTTCGCGCGTTGGCATTGTCCATTGCCCGGTTTGTGGTAAAGAGCTTACCCGTCAAACTTCGGCCCAAATTGTCAGTCAAGTCCAAGCCCTAGCTAAAGACAAAAAAGAGATTTTGGTTTTAGCGCCAATTGTTATTGATCAAAAAGGCCAACAAGCCAGAACTTTGCAGGAAGTTAAAAAGTCCGGTTTTGGTAAGATTTGGGTTAACGGCCGAATTATTGATTTACAAAGTAATAGTTTGGATAGCTTGGAAGGAAAAGATAAGGAGCAAGCTCAAATAGTTATAGCTGAAATTAAGTATCAAGCTGATAAGAAAGAAATTCTTAAAGAAGAACTAGGCCGGTCGGTTGAATTGGCTTTGGATTTAGGTAATGGCCAAGCCATCATAATCATTGACGGTAATCAACATTTTTTTTCCCAGCATTATACTTGCCTGGAGTGCAATGTTACTTTAGATAATTTGGAACCGCGTAATTTTTCTTTTAATAGCCCCGCTGGTGCCTGTTCAAAATGTTTTGGTTTAGGCACTCGGCTAGAAGTTGATCCGGACTTAGTTATTCCCAACAAGAAATTGACTTTAGCCCAAGGTGCAATTAAACCCTGGGCCAGAAATTTTTCCAATCAAAATGTTTATTGGCAGCTTTTACAGTCCGTTGCCAAAGCTAATAATATTGCCTTGGACGTTGCTGTTAATGATTTGCCAAAAAAATCAATTGACCTAATTTTATATGGCAGTGGCAATAAAGAATATGATTTGCCGGCCGGTAAAACAACTTTTGCCGGAGTTTTATCAACTTTGGAAGAAAAATATTTACAAACCACTTCGGATTATTTACGTTCGGAAATTGAACAATACATGCGGGTTTCGCTTTGCCCCTATTGTTTGGGCAAAAGATTAAAGCCGATTTTTTTGGCTGTCACTGTCGGCGGACTTAATATTTCCGAAATTACCCAAAAGACGATTGAAAAAAATATTATCTTTTTTAAAGATTTGCAAAAAAATAAAAATGAAAAAGGAAATCTAAGCGTTCGGGATCATAAAATTGTTGATCAGGTGATTAAAGAAATTCTTTCTCATTTGGAATATTTGGACAATGTCGGCTTAAGCTATTTGACTTTGGACCGGCCATCATCAACTTTAGCCGGCGGTGAAGCTCAGCGTATTAGATTAGCCACTCAATTAGGCCTTTCATTGACCGGCATTGTTTATATTTTGGACGAACCATCAATTGGTTTGCATCAACGCGACAATCAAAAATTAATTGACACTTTAAAAAATCTTCGTGATTTGGGTAATACGGTCATTGTCGTTGAACACGACGAAATGACTATGGAAGCTGCTGACATTATAATTGATATTGGCCCGGGCGCGGGTGAATCAGGCGGCAAAGTTGTGGCTCAAGGCACACCCCAAGAAATCAAAAAGAATAAAAATTCTTTGACCGGCCGGTATTTATCCGGTGATTTGCAAATTAAGCCGCCCAAGACTTACCGCAAAGGCAATGGCAAATATTTGGAAATTTTAGGCGCAGCGGAATTTAATTTAAAAAATGTTGATGTTAAAATTCCATTGGCCAAATTTATTTGCCTAACCGGCGTTTCGGGTTCGGGCAAGTCAACTTTGATGTTAGAAATTTTAGTCAAAGCCTTGGCGCAAAAATTTTATCGGGCCAAAGATTTGCCGGGAAAACATAAAGCCTTAAAAGGGCTTGAATATATTGATAAGGTAATTGCCATTGACCAATCGCCAATTGGCCGCACTCCGCGTTCTAACCCAGCGACTTACACCGGCGTCTTTACTTATATTCGCGATTTATTTACCGAAACTAAGGAAGCCAAAATTCGGGGTTATAAAGCCGGCAAATTCAGTTTCAATGCCAAGGCCGGCCGGTGCGAGACTTGCGGCGGTGAAGGTTTGGTCCGGATTGAAATGCAATTTTTGCCCGACGTTTATGTACCCTGTGAGGAATGCCACGGCAAGCGCTACAAAGCTGAAGTTTTGGAAGTTCATTACCAGGGTGAAAATATCGCCAGTATTTTAGACATGTCAGTTGAGCAGTCAATGAAATTTTTTCGGCAACAGCCGATTATCTACAATAAATTAAAAACTTTATATGATGTCGGTTTGGGTTATCTTAAACTAGGCCAACCAGCGACTACCTTGTCTGGCGGCGAGGCTCAGCGGGTAAAATTAGCCACCGAACTGTCGCGACGTTCAACCGGCAAAACTTTGTATATATTAGATGAGCCAACTACTGGTTTGCATTTTGAAGATATCAAACAGCTGCTTATAGTTTTAAATAAGCTGGTGGATAAAGGTAATACGGTTTTAATTATTGAACATAATTTGGATGTGATTAAATCGGCTGACTGGATAATTGATTTGGGCCCGGAAGGCGGCGAGAAGGGCGGTTATATTATTGGTCAAGGCACACCAAAAGATATCATTAAAATTAAAAATTCATACACGGGAAAATATTTAAAGGAAGTAATTGAAAAATAAGAAATTAGAATTTAGAATTAAAAAGACCCAGAAACTAAATCGTTTCTGGGTCTTTTTTGGATTTTTGTAAGTTTACCAGCCACCTCCGCCGCCACCGCCACCTCCGCCGCCCGAACCGCCACCAAAGCCGGAACTGGAGCCCGGAGCAGTTGCCGCTGAACTAATAGCGCTGCCAAATGAACTGCCAAGTGAATGGGTAAAACCGGTAATATTTAAGGCATTGAAATGAGTACCAATGTACCAAGCGGGAACATAGGGCGTGCCGGCTTGCTGTAATTTTTCAAAAACATTATTAAATTGTTCGGCCCATTTATTTTCTACTCCCAAAGCCAAGGCATAAGGCAGATACTTTTCAAAAAGTTCGGGGGTTTTGTTTGGCGGATTATGAAAGTTCATCCGATCTTTTTCCGTTACGGACAAAAACCATTTAAAGCCTTCAATTTGGTCTAAAATTTTTCGGCCTTCTTTGGTCGGCGCTTTAAGTAACCAAAGAAATAAAGAATTAATTATTACTAACAAAATAATAATTGGAATAGCCAGGACCGGGAATTCTGGGCTGCCATTGAGGGAGAAAATTAGGAGGATGGTTATTGCCGAAATGCCAATACCAATAAAAAAATGTTTAGTGTTAAGCTTAAAAAGTTTGTTTTCAATTTTATTTTTTAAACTTAGGGTTAAAGCTTTTTTGGCTGCCTGAAATTCTTCATAATTTTTGTTCTTTAATTCAATTTCTTCAGCTGATGAGGAAAACAAAGCCCCAAGTATTTCTTGTTCTTCAGGTGTTGTAGTCTTGGCATTTTTTTGAGATTTAACCAGCAGATATTTACTGCCAAAAATTGCTTTTTCTTGTTTGATCAAAACCAAACCCTTAATTGCCATTTGAATTATGGTTGCCACAAAAGCCTTATTATCAAATTTCATTTTTTGTAAAAATCTCATTTCGGCTGGTGACATTCCCGTTGGTGGTTCATATTCCGGAATAATCGTACCTTTTTTAGGATCACGGCCGATTTTTGACCAAATTTTTAGATAGTAAATTATCAAAACAATTAAACCAATTAGACCAACTATTAAATAAGCGTTATCTTTCAAAATATAAATAATTTTTTGCAGTTGAGTTGGCTCACTGACAAAGCCCTTGGGAAAGCCAACTACAATTGTTAAACCTTCGTAAGTGCCTAAGGCTTGAGTGGTGGTAAACACCGGTTGATTATTTTTCATTTCCGCCGTGAAATTTATGTCTTGGGATCCTTGCGGTCCAGTATAACCACTAAGCTTAATTTGATCAGCTGAAATTCCCGTTGGCAAAATTACCGTAGCGGTGGCTTTATCAATCGGGAAAGCCCAACCATTACCGGTAACATTCCAATATAATTCATCATGGTCGGTAAAATAGCCAAGTTGGCGATTGGTCCAATAATTAATTTCATAAGTATAAATTCCTGGAGCCAAAACTGTATCGCTATTGCCAATATAAATCCTGACGCCATTGTTTAAAGATTCAGTATGATAATTTTCTATTTGGCCATCACGTTTAATTGAAAGTATTTTGAAACCGACTTTGGATTTAGTTCGTAAATTATTATTAGTATAGATAGTTGGAAAATCACGATAAATTCCATGTTTAATTTCTTGGTTTAAGCAATTAACTTGAATTGTTTCTTTGACTAAAAGCGAGGAGTCGGTATTGACCGTAATTTGACTGTCAAAACTAAGAATTTCTTCCTGATTTTGGTTTTGCGCCAAAGTTAAAATTGGCAATGCGAAGAATAAACTGATTAAGGCAGTTAAGAAAATGATTGTTTTACGGTTGGGCATATTTTTTGGTTATTTCTATAGTTTCATTATAGCAAAGGAAGAACGAGGCAGGAAGTAAGGTAATATTATTTTAGCTTGAAAAAAATAGGTTTTTGTGTTAATATAAAAAATATTATGTCCAGTGTTTAAGGCCATAAAGCAATTGAACCTAAATGGCCTGTCTCTGCTTTTTATTTCTCTGCCAAGCTCACCGCGAGGCAAGCCGAGATAAATTGAATTATTAATTATGCCAACATACCAAGATTTTTTAGACAATAAAGGCGAGATCAAGTGGCAGCAATATTGGGAAACCAAAAAACTTTTTTTGGCATCAGACAAATCAGACAAACCCAAGTATTATTGCCTAGTTGAATTTCCTTATCCGTCCGGCGACGGTTTGCACGTAGGCCATCCGCGGCCTTATACAGCGTTGGATATTTTGGCGCGCAAACGTCGGATGCAAGGCTATAATGTTTTGTACCCCATCGGTTTTGACGCTTTTGGCTTGCCTTCAGAAAATTATGCCATTAAAACCGGTATTCATCCGGCCATTGTCACTAAAAAAAATATTGATATTTTTACCAAACAAATCAAGGCACTTGGCCTGTCTTTTGATTGGAGCCGGGTGATTGAAACGACTGATCCGAAATATTATAAATGGACACAATGGATATTTTTGCAAATGTATAAACACGGCTTAGCCTATAAAGCTAAGATTGCGATTAATTGGTGTTTGTCTTGCAAAATCGGTTTGGCTAACGAGGAAGTGGTAGGCGGTGTTTGCGAGCGCTGCGGCGGTAAGGTGGAGAAAAGAGAAAAAGAACAATGGATGCTAAGAATTACCAAGTATGCCGATCGGCTGATTAAAGACTTGGACACGGTTGATTACTTGGAAAAAATTAAAACCTCGCAAATTAATTGGATCGGCCGAAGTGAAGGCGCAGAAATTGATTTTAAGATAGTAGTAAGCGATAAGAGAGAGGTAGCAGGTTTAAAGGTCTTTACGACTCGACCCGATACTTTATTTGGGGTAACTTTCATGGTGATTGCGCCGGAACATGAGCTTTTGAAAAATCAGAAATTAGAGATTAGAAATCAGAAAGATGTAGAAAAATACATTCAGAAATCAAAAAGTAAATCTGATCTGGAAAGAACTGAATTAAATAAAGAAAAAACCGGTGTTGAAATTGAAGGAATTAAAGCGATTAACCCGGTAAATCAGGAAGAAATTCCGGTTTTTGTGGCTGATTATGTTTTAGCCAATTACGGTACCGGTGCGGTTATGGCAGTTCCTGGTCATGATCAACGGGATTGGGAGTTTGCCAAAAAGTATAATTTGCCAATTGTTGAAGTAATTGCTGGTGGTAATATCAAGAAAGAAGCTTATACTGAAATTGACGATGGTGTTTTGGTTAATTCCGGCGAATTTACTGGTTTATCGGTCATAGAAGCAATCGCTAAAATAACAAAATGGTTAGAGAAACATCATATTGGTAAATCCGAAGTGAATTATAAACTTCGCGACTGGGTGTTTTCCCGTCAGCGCTATTGGGGTGAACCAATTCCCATGGTTTTTTGTAAAAATTGTAAAGAAACCGGAGCCTCGGCTAATGGTTGGGTGCCGGTATCCGATCACGATTTGCCGATCAAGCTGCCGGAAGTTAAAAAGTACGAGCCAACTGACAATGGTGAATCTCCTTTGGCCGAAATTAAAGATTGGGTAAATACAAAGTGTCCGGTCTGTGGTTCACCGGCCAAAAGAGAAACTGATACTATGCCAAACTGGGCCGGTTCAAATTGGTATTTTTTGCGTTATATTGATCCAAAAAACGATAAGCATTTAGCTGATCATAAAAAATTAGAACACTGGGCACCGGTTGATTGGTATAACGGCGGCATGGAACACACTACTTTGCATTTGCTTTACTCACGCTTTGTTTATAAATTTTTGTGGGATATTGGCGCGGTGCCAAAAAGTTGCGGGCCTGAACCTTACCAAAAGCGCACGGCTCATGGCATGATTTTAGGGCAAGGCGGAATAAAGATGTCCAAGTCAAAAGGTAATGTAATTAATCCTGATCAAGTTGTTAACGATTTAGGTGCTGACACTTTGCGCGTTTATGAAATGTTTATGGGGCCATTTGATCAAGCTATTCCTTGGGATACTAAAGGGGTAATTGGTGTCCGCCGTTTTATTGAAAAAGTTTGGTCAATTTATAATGGCGAGGTTAAAATTGTTCCTGAAGCCCAAAAGGATTTGATTTTTCTAGCCAATAAAACGATTCGGAAAATTGGTCATGATATTGAAACTCAAGATTACAATACGGCGATTTCGGCTCTAATGATTTTAGCTAATAAAATCATTGAGATTGGCAGTATGGACAAAGACATTGCTGAAGTATTTTTAAAGATTTTATCACCATTTGCTCCTCATGTTACCGAGGAACTCTGGCAACAGTTAGGCCAAAAGAAATCAATTAGCCAGGAAGAGTGGCCGCAATTTAATCCGGCTTTAATTAAAGAAGAAGAAGTAGATCTGGTTGTCCAGGTTAATGGCAAATTTCGTGATAGAATCAGAGTCCCGGCTGATATTACTGAGCAGCGGGCTGAAACCTTAGCTCGGGAGAGCGAAAAAGTTAATAAATATTTGGCCGACAAAACAATTAAAAATATTATATTTGTACCCGGGAGATTAATTAATTTCGTTGTTTAGCTATTAGGCGCTAGGCTTTAGGAAAAAAGTCTAGCAACCTAGCGCCTAGTGCCTAACTACCTAAAATCTAACTATGGCAATTATTCAAGTTGGCGATGAATTTAAACAACATTGGGATAGCTTTGTAAAAAGTAATGCGGCTGATGGTGGTTTATTGCAGTCTTGGCAGTGGGGAGATTTTCAGAAATCTTTGGACAACCGAATTTTTCGTTTAGGTGTAATCAATGAAGAAGGTCAGCTGCAAGCTGCGGCGTTATTAATAAAACATGAACTGCCTTTTGAATATAATTATCTTTATTGCCCGCGCGGGCCGGTAATTAATTCTTTGCGCCGGCAAGATTTAAGTGCCTTGTTTACTGAAATAAAAAAAATTGCCAAAGTGGAAAAAAGTTTTTTGCTTCGGGTTGATCCGCCCTGGCTGATGGGTAATGAAAAACTTTTAACGGATGCGGGTTTTCGCAAGGGTGAATATGAAATTCAGCCCAAATGCAGCTTGGTAATTGATATTAGTAAAAGCGAGGAAGAAATTTTGGCTCAAATGAAACAAAAAACTCGTTACAATATTGGTTTAGCTCAGCGGCACGGGGTAAAAGTTAGGATCAGTAGTGAACTTTCTGATGTTGAATCTTTTTGGCAATTAACAAAACAAACTTCAACCCGTGATGGTTTTTCGCCTCATCCCAAAGAACATTATAAAAAAATGTTTGAAATCTTAAGTCAAGAAGGATCGGTAAAACTATTTATAGCTGAATACGAAAATAAGGTTATTGGTGTTAATATGGTCTCTTTCTTCAGCCAGGTCTGTACTTATCTACACGGCTCGTCTTCGGATATGTACCGCGAAGTAATGGCAACGTATTTATTGCAATGGCAGGCGATTTTGGAAGCCAAAAAGTTGGGTTATAAATTTTATGATTTTGGTGGGATTAACGGTAAGACATTTAATAATCCAAAATGGAAAGGGATTACCCGTTTTAAAACATCATTTGCACCCGAACTTTTACCTCGGGAATATGTTGGCAGTTTTGATTTAATTCTCAATCCAATAGTTTTTTCAATTTATAAATTTGTCAAACAGATAAGAGGATAAATAAAAATAGAGTGGCAGATTGGTAGAACGGTAGATTGGTAGGCTTTATTCTACTTGTGTACCGATCTACCGTTCTACTTTGCCAATTATGCAAGTTGTTAAACCAACCAAAGCTGGAATTAATCAAGCAGTCGCCGTTTTAAAGAAGGGCGGCGTTATTATTTATCCAACTGATACCGCCTACGCTTTGGGCGGAATTTTTAATTCCAAAAAAGTCGTTGGCAGAATTTTAAAAATTAAGAATCGTAAAGATTCTAAATTTACCGTCATTGCTGCCAATCCCGAGCAGGTGAAAAAAAATTTTAGCTTTAATAAAAATCAGCAAAATTTGGCCAAAAAGTATTGGCCCGGCCCTTTTTCAATTGTTGTTTCACCTCGCTTCGCGGTTCGGGTGCCAAAAAATTCTATCTCTCAAAATTTAGCCAAAAAAGTTGGCCAGCCTCTAATTGCAACTTCAGCTAATATTTCTGGTAAATCAGCTTTTTATCATAGCCAGTCTGCAATTAAGGAATTTATTAATAAAAAGAATCAACCTGATTTAATTTTGGCCGCTGGTTTGTTGGCAAAAAGAAAAACCTCAACTATAGTTAAGGTTTTTCCTAAAAAAATTGAAATTATAAGAAATGGATCGGTAAAACTAAGCTAACGGTAGCAGGCAAAATTTTTCAGAATGTGCGGCCCAAAGCCGATATAATTGCCGATACATTTTTTGCCCGGTAAAAATTGTCCGCCGTTTGGTGGTATCGGTTGAGCGATACAGAGTGCCTGTTGTTGGTAAAATTGATTATAACCTTTTAGAAATAGTGCTTTGACCTCATATAAACCTGAGCATTGACCAGTCAAATTGCCGCAGATTGGACAGGTTCTCAGACAAGTCACCAGGGGCGGGTTATCATAAGAACATTTTTGGGGTGCTGACATAATTATCATACTGGCATAGGGATTAGCCGCTTGAGCCGAAATTACCCAGGCAATACCAATGGTGATTAGGCCGATTATAATTATGGCCAGCCAAATGTTAATTTTTTTATGCATAAGACCTTCTAAATAAATCATAACTTTATTATATATCATAGTTCTTAATTAAGCAAAATAAATGGATAATTTACAAAAAATTAAATTACTTTGCCAAGCCTATAATATTTTTCCCAGTCGGCAAAAAGGCCAAAATTTTTTAGTTAACGAAAAAGTAATTGAGCAAACTGTCGCGGCCTCTGATTTGTCAAATAATGATTTGGTTTTAGAAGTTGGTCCGGGATTAGGTATTTTGACTGAGGCGTTAGTCCAAAAAGCTAAGCGAGTCGTGAGCGTAGAGTTGGATAAAAAATTATTTAGCCTGCTTAAAGGTAAGTTCGCCGGAGTTAGCAATTTAGAATTAGTTGAGGGTGATATTCTTAAAATTGATCCTTTAACCCATGATTTAAAACCAAATTCCTATAAAATTGTGGCTAATTTGCCATATAATATCACTTCTCATTTTTTGAAAAAGTTTTTAAGCGGTAGCAATAAACCTTTGGTCATGACACTCTTGTTGCAAAAAGAAGTGGCCCAAAGAATTTGTGCCCAGCCCGGTCAAATGAGTTTATTGGCAATTTCCGTTCAGCTTTATGGCCAGCCTCAAATTATTGGTTTGGTTAGTAATAATAATTTTTGGCCAAAACCGAAAATTGATTCAGCGATTTTGAAAATTTCTAAAATTAAAACATTAGATGAAGTGGATAACTATTTATCCGGTGTTTCGGAAAAGATTTTTTGGCAGATAGTAAGGATTGGTTTCTCGGCCAAGAGAAAACAACTACAGAATAATTTAGCAGCTGGATTGCATGTTCCGTCAGATGAAATTAAAAAAGCGCTTAAACAAGCCAATTTTGATCCAAAAGTTAGAGCCCAAGATTTGGCTGTTGTTGATTGGATAAAACTTGCAAAAAAACTTGATTCCTATCTTAATTAAGGTTCATCATCCCTTGCAACTTATTGTTTTTTTCTGATATAATATAGCTAAGTTATGATTAAGAAATTTGGCAAGAAGTAAAGCAAGAATTTTTGCCTATTTTTGCTTTTAAAACTCGGGTATTTAATTAAAATTTAGATTTTAAACAAAAAAAGATGACGCCTTTTGGCCGAAGAAAAAAAGAAAACGTCACTATTTTGGAAGAAATTTATACCACCAATACCAAGCCGGCGGTTTTTAGCAAATTATTTAAAGATTATTTTTCCGACCCAAAACGGGTAGAAATATTGCTTTCAAGGGCCATTATTCTTGTTGGTTTAGTGGCAATCGGCGTTGGTTTTTTTCAGATTAGATCACAGTTGGGTAAGTATTTTTTGCCAATTACAAACCAATCTGTCGTTAAAGCCGACATTAATGCTAATGACGATTTATTGGGGTTACAGAAAAAGGATACTGACAGTGATGGCTTGTCGGATTATAACGAACTTTATATTTATAGCACCAGCCCTTATTTAAAAGATACTGATTCGGACGGAATTGATGATAATAAAGAAATTACTTCCGGCACTAACCCTAATTGCCCTCAAGGCAAACTATGTGCCGGTACGGCCGACTCTGGCAGTAGTGCTACGGCCAATACCCAATCAGGCAGTTTGACAACAGCTACTAGCCAGGCCCAAGCCAAACAAATCCGACAAGCCTTACTCCAGTCCGGCATGACGGCAAGCGATTTAGATCAACTAACCGACCAGCAAATTCTTGATACCTATAATCAGGTGGCGGCTGAAAATCCGCAATTAACTGGTGCCGGATCAAGTGGATTGAGTCAAAGTGGTTTGACAGCTAGCAGCGTTGAAAATATGACACCAACAGAAATTCGCGCTCTATTGATTAAAACGGGAATGTCGGAAGGTATTTTAAACCAAATTTCCGATCAAGACTTAATGAGCTTAGTTAAAGATACATTATCGTCTTCTCAATCATCAACCAATAATCAATAACAATGTCTTTACCCAGTCAAAACCCAATAAGTTTATTTGAGAGGTTTAAGATGTGGTTTATTAGATATTGGTTTTTTGGTTTGAAAAAAACAGTTTGTACCTTAGTAATTGCTAGCCTAATTTTTAGTCTGTTGACCCCGGCTTTGGTTTATCCGCTAGAGATTAATTATCAAAAAGTAAATTTCAAATTAGCTTTTAATAAAATTGAAACCGAAGAATTGGTTTTTTCGTTGTTGGGTGCTCTGCCAGCCAAGGCTACAGATGAAAGTCAGGTTGATTATGAAAACATGATAGGAGCACCTTATAAAGAAGAACAAGCGGCGGCCGAAGCCGCAGCTGCCATGGTGGTTGAAACTAATGACAAGGGGACTCAGGAAGCAATTAAAGGAACAACCAAGCAAGTTGCCACCAATGATAAGCAGGAAGAAAAACGTCAATCGCTTCGCGATAAACTTGCTTCTTTATTGAATAAATTAAAGAATGCCGTTTTTCTTGCTTTGAAACAAGGCTTGAGCCAGATGATGAATACTATGGCTTACGACTTGGCTACCTGGTTTGCTTCCGGCGGTGAAGGCCAACAGCCGATGTTCATTACTCAGGGCTGGGGTGATTATTTAGTTACGGTAGCTGATGAGGCCGCCGGCCGGTTTATTGAAACTTTAGGTGAAAACTGGATTGATGGTTTAAACCTTTGTAATCCAAACCCAAGATTAAAAATTGGTATTGGTTTAGGCTTAGCTCACCGAGAAAGGCCAACTAAACCAAAGTGTACGGTCACTGAATTAGTTCAAAATTGGGGTGACTTTATCAAAGATCCGAATTTTATTGATCGTTTTTCGCCGGTTTTTAGTCCGGAAGGCAATGATATCAGTATTGCCTTTAGTGCCTTTGGTTTGTATAAAACCAAAAAGACCAATTCATTGCTTGCGGCAATAAAACAGCGCGAGGAAGACAAGGGTTTAATCGGCAAAGTTTCTAAGATTACTGGAAAAATTTTAACGCCAACAGTAATGATTGAAGGTGAGGCTAGGAGTTTATCGGAATTAAAGGATCCAGAGTGGGAAAAGGTTCAATACGGCGATATTGCTTTGGATGCAGTGGCGACTTTTGCCAATACCTTGGTTGGAAAACTTTTTGATCGGTTATTAAAAGAAGGTTTGGCGGCAATGAAAGGCGGATCCGGTAGCAGTGGTAATAATAATTTTTTATCTTCTTTATCTTCTCTTACTTTGCCTAATTTTTCAGGCTCTGATACCACCGACCAGGCTTTGTACACCGGTGATAGCGGCACTCAGCTTTTTGTTGGCCAACAGGCGGCTCAGATGCGCTTTTTGGATTTGTTGCAAACCGGAGTTTTTAAACAAGGACCATACGATCTTTTATCTAAACTCACTTTTTGTCCTGACCCGGCTAACCCCGGCCCGGATGAATGTGTAATCAAACCAGATTTTAGAGTTGCTCTTGATAAAAAGTTAACCATCAAACAGGCAATTGATCAGGGCTTAATTAATGGCGATGCTCCTTTTGGTTTTATGGACTATGATGCTAGCTCTATTTACCGCGGTATTCCTTATCGGAGCATTGTTATTTTGCGGGCTCATCGGATTGTGCCAGTTGGTTGGGAATTAGCGGCTCAAGCAATTAGTAAATATGATAAAGGTAAAACTTATAGCTTACGGACTTTAATGTCTGAATACGACAATCCTGATAGTTTATATTATCGTTTAGTTGATCCTAACTGGGTTTTAAAATCACCTGATGCTTTCTGTAAAGCCCAAGGCTTTGGTCCCAATATTGTTTTTGATGATATTAACCCTGGTATTGATGCCAATAATAATGGCAGTTACAGTGATTCAGGTGATGTACCACCAAGGCGATTGGTCGGCCGGGCGGAATACTGTGCGGATTTTCAGTCCTGTATTAAAGAAAATGACGATGGCTCATGCAAATATTATGGTTATTGTACTGAAGAAAGGAGAACCTGGAATTTAGCCGGTAATTCCTGCCCTGATTATTATAATACTTGCCAATCTTACCAAAATAGCAGCGGTCAAGCGGTTAGCTATCTTAAAAATTCTTTAGTTTATAATGGTTGCGGTATTGATAATGCTGGTTGTCGTTGGTATTGTCAGCAGTATAATCCGATTAATAATATTTGGACTTGCACCAATGAAGGTAAAAGAATTCTTAAACCTTGCACCCAAACTCAGAAAACTTGCAGTGTTAGTTTGGCTAGCTGTAACCAAGACAGCGACTGCGGTGCCAATGGCGGCAAGTGTATTGCCGGCTGTAAATTACAAGCCAGTTGCAGTATGGCCAGCGGTCAGACGGTTTGTTCGGATCTAAATGCCGGAATTGATTTAAATGTTAGCGAAACTTGCAGTAGTGGTTCTAAATGGTGGAGTCAGACTGATAATAAATGTGTTGTTACTGCCGGTTGCGTTATTCCTCAGCGAGGAGTGGCTTGCAGCACTACTGGTTGCGAATCTTTAACTAATTTTTTACCTAATCCAAGTTTTGAAACCGGTGTTGCCCCTTCACCTACTGGTCCGGTTTATTTGGCTGAAAAGTGGTCCACTGATGCAGCTGGCGCAGTTTATTTTGAAAAAGTCTCGGGTGCCAGTGAAAAAGTTTTTCTAGGCCAAAACAGTTTACGCTTCTTTACTTATAATGCTTCCGGTCCGATTACGGTTAGTTCCGATGAATTCACTTTGACTGCTAATGGTAGTTACACTTTTTCTAGCCAGATTCATAACCGTTTGAATGCCGGTACAATCACTTTAAAAATTATTGATTCAAACAGTGTAACTGTTAGCCAAAAACAAAGTTCGGTGAAATACGACTGGGAACAAATAAGTTTTGATTTTATTGCTCCAGCCAATGGAAAAATAAAAATTCAGATAGTGGCTAGCGGCGATTTAATCAGCGGTACAGCTTGGTTTGATGCTTTTTCCGTTACTAATAGCTGCGTTACTAATCCAATTACTTTAAATTTAATTGGGACTATAGATCAAGATGAAAGCAAATTACATTTAGATCGTAATGCTCAAAGTTGTCCGGCCCAAGCCGCTGGTTGTTCTGAATTTATCCGAACCAAAAATAATTTAGGCAGCAACATTGTTCCTAATGCTAGTTTTGAAACCTGGTCTAGTGACATTGCCCAAAGAGGTTGGCAGGGAGATTCAATTAGCCAACTGAGCAACGACGCTAATAATACTACCAATGCAATAGTGGGAAATTCCAGTTTGGTTATTAGTCCTCTTGGCAGTGTCCAAACTGATAGTTTGGTAGCAGTTGCTCCGGCCACTAATTACTATGTATCTTTTTGGGCCAAAGCGCCTAATGCGACTGATGGTGTATCGGTCAGCAATTTTGTTAAATTAAAATGGAAGCAAGGTACTGCCAATAAAGAAGCTGACCTTACTTTTTATCAAGATCCGGATGTTAATCTCAATACTAATTGGCGTCGATTTGTTTCTGACGCCACCACCACTTCTGCTGCCGGCACTAGTTTTGCCCTTGCCTTTGATAACTCAACATCAGAAACCATATATTTAGACGGTGTCCAAATGGAGGCAATTGGTTACCAAGGTGATTATTCGGCTTATAAGGATTATGGCCTTGTTAATTTAACTTACCTGAAAAAACCGCCGGCTTCCTTTGGCTGCAGTGGTGATTATCAAAATGATCCAGGCTTATGTAATAACTATGCTTTGTATTGCCGAGCCGATGAAGTGGGGTGCGAAAGTTATACACCGCTTGATAAAAGTGGCCCGGCCGTCCCCGGCGTGGCGGCTTTGGATGATTATTGTCCAGCCGAGTGCGTTGGTTACAATGCTTATAAACAATCAACAACATTTTTTGAAAGCCAAGAATCAATAGAATATTTTATTCCTAAAACCGCTGCTCAATGTTCAGCCAGTGAAGAAGGTTGTGATGAATTTACCAATCTGGACAAGGTTTCTCAGGGTGGCGAGGCTAAAGAGTATTATCAGTACTTGCGTTTATGCAAAAAACCGACCGAGCCGGGGGCAATTTGTCAAAATTATTACACTTGGCAAGGTTCAGGTGAAACTGGTTATCAGTTAAAAGTTTACAATCTTTCCGCGGCCGCCGAGGGACCGCAAGAGGTTATTCCTTATAATGGTCCGGCTGATACTAATTGGCCTGATTATTGGTGTGATGACAAAACAATGGGCCAGAACAATCGACCAGTTTGTTGCGATGGCCAAGAAGATATAGCTAGCAATCCTTTCTGCAAGCAGCTGTATTCGGCGGATGGTAAAATTTATTATCGGCTTTATCCCAACACTATTACTTGCTCTGATAGCTGTTTGGCTTACAGAAAATCTCGTTTAGGTGAATCAGAAGCAGCGGCAATGGATAATTGTTCTGGCACTCATGGTACTTGGGATCCGGCCAGCACGGCCTGTGTCTATCAGGCAATTCCCCAGGAAGGGATTGCTTGTTCGGCTCAAGCGGCTGGTTGTCGTCAGTACCGCGGTAATGCTGGCGGTAATGTTTATACGGCCTACTTTAATGATCTTGAAACTGGTACTTCCAGCGGTTGGCGTTATGGTTCAATTGACACCGAAGCGTTAGTGGTCGGTGGCCATTCTTTAAAGAGTCATTTAATTGCTAGCGATAACAGAACTATTGTAGAAACAACCAGCGGCCATTTAAATAATGGTCCTTGTACCGACAATATTATTAAATATCAGGCGTGCGATGCGGCAAATCCAAATGACTATAATTGTTATGATTCGTCAAGCGGTAAATGTATTGCTAAAGATTCCCAAACTACAGACACTTGCAAAGTTGAGCCGCTGGCTGAAGATTGCAGTTTGATAAGCAGCCAAATGACCGAGGGTAAAACTTATCTGATTTCGTTTTGGGCCAAGAGTGATTCGGCAACCATAATCAGCAACGCCCAGGTTCAGATGGCAACCACCACCGGTACGACGGTTAAAACTACTGTGATTGGCACTACCAATATTAAACCGGAATGGAATTACTATAGTTTTGGCCCATTTGTTTATACTGGTGGCGACTATCCGGCTCAATTGACTGCCCAATTAATTATCACCACTCCAAATGGAATTAGTACCCAATTTTATGTTGATAATATTAGAATTCAGGAAATAAATAGTTACAGCTACGTAATCAAAGGTTCCTGGACGACCCCGGCGAGTTGCGATACTAATCCGTTTGTTAGTCCGGCTGTGGCCGCGCCGCAATTTATGCTTGGTTGTAAACAATACACTGATTTTTATAAACGGGTTCATAATTTGAAATCATTTAATCATTTATGCCGGGAGCAGGCCGCTGGCTGCGAAGCTTTAATTGATACTTATAATTATTCATCGCCTTTTGGCCAAAGTTTCAATGTCGCTGACCCAATCGCTCAGGTTAGAATCCCATCTGATCAGATTATTTACATGGTTAACCGGCCAACCTATCAGTGTGATGCCCAATATAAAGGTTGTCAGTCTTTAGGCCAACCGGCTATTAACAATGAAGATGAAATTTCTAGCTACCAGACGGTCTATCGAGTTAATAATCCGGATAACTATAGTTCAATCCTTTGTACTAGCGAGCAAGTCGGTTGTGACGAATTTCAAACCGGCAATGGTTTTGCCTACTTTAAAAATCCGGGGTCAAAGACTTGCGAATATAAGCCAATCCCGAATCAAAATACTTATGGTTGGTTTAAAACCAATTCAACAGCCAGCACACCTGATTGTCCGTTGGTTTCCCCGCCATTAGGAGTACCCCATCCAGGACAGACTTTTGCCGGTACTTGTTCGGATGAGTATAGTACTTGTACCCAATTTATTGATCCGACTACCGAATATGGTAAAAGTATTGTCTCAAACGGTGATTTGCAGCGCGATATAGATGATAATAAATTGCCCGATGATTGGAATATTTGTCAGTCGGCGGCCAATCCGAATGCTTTTTGCGCTAACTATCAAAGTGTATCGCTGAGACATGATAAACTTTATACTTTAACTGTTATTGGTACTGATGCTGCCAATGATAGTGATCGGCTTTGGTATAATACCGGCCAGCCTTTTATTGAAATCAGTAATTGTCCGGCCATTACCTCTTTTGATCATTCAATGGTCAGAGTTTGTACCGATGCCGGTGGTTCGTTGGTTTTAAATGCTGGTAATTTGCCTACAGTCTGTACAGCCAACAGTGATTGTCCTGGTGGTCAAATTTGTAATGGCAATGTTTTAGTATTGCCTTGGGCTAAAGATAGTCGTAGTGCTGACAATACGCCGAATTTACCTAATAGCAGGCAGTACTCCGGTCGTTTCTTTGTGCCGGAAAGGGATGAAATTTGTAGATTAGTTGTTCATACCAATTTATCATTCCGGATTGATCAAACTGGAGCTTCTAATTACATCAATAAATATGTTAAAGAAATCAGGTTAGTCCCCACCGATGTTAGCTATGTTCTTAGTGACTCTGTTGATAAATTAAGTTGTAATGCGATTGTTAATCATGAGAATGGTTGTGTTTTGTTCAATGATCGCAGCAGTGTTAATTATAAGATTGGTGAAGATGATACAAGTTATTTAAATTTTGATGCCAATGTCAGTGGCCCAACCATTAACAACGGTATTGCCGTTAATCAATGTGCCGGCGTTTGCAATTCTAATGTTGTTTTGAAAGTTACACCTGACCGGATTTGTAATTCTTGGCTTTATTGTAGCAGCTATGCCACTTTTCCCGGCAGCGGCAGCCAGGGTGAGCGCAATGATTGTACCAGCATTGGTTTGTGCGATTCTTTGGATGACAACGGTAATTGCAGCGACTTTATTGCGCCCAAGAAAGAAGGTGCTCGCCAGGACTATTACCGTTCCCTTGAAGAGATCAGGGATTTGAGCGGCTACGTTAAGGCTGGATTAGATTTCACTCAACAATTGGCTAATGCCAAAATTCAAACTGATTTGCCAAAAATTATCCAAGGTGATTATCCTTATTCGGAAATGGTTCAAAAAGGCGGTATTGTATTCTCGCCTGGCACTAATTTTGAAAATGAGTTATCAAATTCGCTTAAGCCGTTTGGTTGGAATTTGAGATACCCGTTATTAACTGAACCGCCGGCTCAAAGTTTTTCAACTGCCGTTTGGCTCTTGACTTACTCTAAATTAATTGACAGTCCAATTGCCGCTCAAAAAGAAGGATTGGATTCTTCCGCTCCTGAAGGCTCAAAGTTTCTTAAACTTAGCGGTCCATACGTTGTTAATTCGGAAGAAATTGATGTGTTTGGTAGTTCCGAATACATTATGTCAGCCTTTATGAATACCAAAAATTTGCTTAAAGGTAGTGCCATAGTGGCCGTTGAACAATTTAATGATGAAGGAGCATCATTAGGAATTAACCATGTATTAAACTTAGGGCGTTCAAGCGATTGGGTTTTTAGAGAAAACAGCTTTAGGACTAACTCGGCGACAACAAGAATAAAAATTATTTTAAGTAATTGGGGACCAACTAGCCGAAGTGGTCATAATCCTTGGACTGGTGATACGGCCGACGTTATTCATGATGTTGTCGGTAGTTCTTATTTTGACGACATTAAAATAAAGCCGAATTTGCAGGTTGGCA
This sequence comes from Patescibacteria group bacterium, assembly GCA_041649675.1. Classification (GTDB taxonomy): domain Bacteria; phylum Patescibacteriota; class Patescibacteriia; order Buchananbacterales; family UBA6539; genus JBAYJS01. The sequence goes on from JBAZMQ010000004.1 coordinate 21,077, forward strand.
ATAACGCTTATGTTCCGCCAAGTTGCCGGGTTTATCCAGCGGCTGACTCTTTGAGTTGTGATTATGTCACTTCGGACAATTTGCGTTTACGTGGCTGGCTTGGTTATTGCATTGAAACTGATCCGGCTAATCCGCAACAATGTTTGAATTGGTGGCCAATAGAATTAATTAATGGCGGCTTTGTTGATGAGCAGCCATTCATTACCCAAACGCCGCTTTACTATTGTTTAAAGGCTAAAGAAAATTTTTACGGTTTGCAAGCTTGTTTATTTAGAACAGATAGCACCCGTTGCGCTTCGGTCGGTGCCGGTGCTACGGGCGCCCCATCGCCAAGAATTTTTAATTGGGCAGTACCAACTGCTTGGCAGCTGGAAAGATGGCAAATTGTTAAATTAAGAATGATTACCTCGACTGCTGGTTGTCAAACCGAAGCTTGCGGCGGCGCCTTTACTCAGGTAAACTTTTTACCTGATCCTAAAGGTAAAGACTCTACGCTTTTTATTAATGGTTCTAAGGGTTGGCAAGCCCATCTTAAATTTGGTACTAATAATAGGTTAGAAAGTATTGATTTCAATATCGGCGGATCAAATTGTATTTGTCCAGATGCTGATATTACAATTGAAGCCAGGAAGGAATGGTGTCAGATTCTGGTTCAAACCGTTACGCCTTTTGGTCAAAGCCGACCTTGGTGGAGCCGGATTTCCAATAACAGCGGTTCGACTTATACTGTCCCAGGCCTAAACTATCTTTATAATTTTGATATCGCGCCATACGGTGCGGTGGTACCGTCTTTGCCGGTAGAAAATCCAGCCGCCTGGAATTCAAGTTCTTATGCCGGGGTTGGACCACTGTGGGTGGCTTCGCCTGACCGGATTAATTTTAATACTCCGTTTCAAGCCAGGGCGGGAATTCCTTATTCTTGCGATCAAACTTCTGCCAAATATGGCAGCTTCAATTGTGCTTATCCGCCTCAGAGCACTGGTATTGCCAATAAAATTAACAATAAATCCGACCAGCTAGTGACCGCCGAGGTTAAAGGTATGGATAATTTAAAGCGGCTTTTTGTCCGTAATTATGGCAGTTGGCAGTATCAAGGTGACGGAGTTTGCAAAGATGTGGTAACCAATGAAATTGTAACTCAGGACGGTCGGGAAATCAGCTGTGCTTGTCCGGAAAGTTCCTGCAATGCCGAAACCAATAATTTTAAAATTTGCGGTTATGTTGACGAAGATGCTTTAGACAGAGGTTTTCCGGGTGTTTGCGATAATTGTGAGTCGGCCCCGGCCAACTGCGGCTGGTGTTATAGCGACAGTGACTGTCAGCCGAAAAATGGCGTAGCTGGCAAATGTGATTATACCCTTGGCCTTTGCCAAAAAGCCGACGACAGTTACAATACTCAAAAGAATTGCTCAGTTGAATATGTTTGTCCGCTCGAAGAAGGTGGCTCTTGTGCGGTTGAAAAATGTTTGATTGATGGTGCTACTTGTCCAAGCGATGGTAAATGTCTTGACGGTGCTAAATGTGACCCATTGCCTAAGTGTAGTAACGCTGGCGGAAGTGATTATTGTTATGCCCAACCGGCAGACAATCAGTGCGGTAACAATGAAAAATGTATCTTGCCGGCTAATTCAGATGAAGTTTTATCCGCTATGGGCAGAGAAGATCCAACCGGGCAATCATGTGAAATTGGATTTTTCGGTTGTGACATTGATTTATTTGACCTTTTCTTTTCTACTGGCGCATCGGTGATGGAAATGTTTGTCGGTGCAGTCACGCTGCCAATTGCTATCTTAACTGCTGTTTTGAACTTTGCTATTCAAAAAATTACCAGTTGCCGGCCCCAGGGCTGCAGCGGTCAAGGTGCAAATTGTGGCGGTGCCGGCAATTGTATTACCTATTTGCATTACTTTCTCTATAAAACAACAATCATGTCTAATGATGAATGGAACTGGTTAGACGATGTTCTCAGTGTAATACCTGATTCAACATTAGAGAATATGTCCGGTAGCGTTGAAGGATCCTCCGATGGGTCTAACTCAAACGTTATTTCATCTTTGCTTTCATCGTTAAATATATTTTCCGGCTCCTCCGGCGCCCAAATTGAGGATTTGCTAGAAGGTCTAACCGAACAAATTGGCATCGGTGGTGTCTTGGGTTTATTTACCCTTTTTAAGCTTAATTTGAATGATACCTATTGTTCCGGTTCGGACAATGCCTGCCAAACTGGCCCGGATGAGGGCCGGAGTTGTTGCCCGTTTTATGCGCCAACCTGTGGTGAAAGTACTAGTATTATTGGTCGATGTTCTGATGGTCCAAACAAGGATTTATCTTGTAAACCGGCTCAAGAAGGTGGTGACCGCGGTGATGAGTGTCCGACTGGTTCTGTTTGTAAAGTGCGGTCTAATAATGAAACCTATCGGTCGGTTGATGCTTACCATTGGGCTGAACCGAGTTCAATCTGTCTTAATCCGGCAACTCCCGGTACTGACAATAAACGCTTGAATATCTTTAAGTGTGTTGGTGGCGCCAGCAATGGTGAAATTTGTGCTGGACCGGAAAATTGTCCAGACGGCTCTTGTATTCAACAAAATGATTCTTACTGTGCAGTGGCACCAGAAGTTTCTTCAATTAAGATTAATAACCAAAATTTGGGTGATGTTAAAATCTATGGTGGCGATTACGTTAAAATGGTATTTACTACTGATATTGATTCACAGCAATTACCATTAAACGGTTACATCGTTGATTGGGGTGATGGTAAAAAAGATGCTGTTTCCGGCCAAGCTTTGCGTAGCCATCCGGACAAAACTAATCCGTTTGACGTTAGCCATTTGTATTCTTTCTGGGATTTACAGCAAGCCGCTCGGGACGGGGTTTTAAAGTGCGTGGGCCATCCGATTACGGCTGGCGGAACTGATTGTTGCAATGAGCAAGAATGTCACGTCGTGCCCAAGATTCAAATCCGGGATAATTGGAATTGGTGTAATGGTAACTTAAGATGTGGCGGTGTTTTAGAAGGCACTCCTTGCAATGATGATAATACTTGCGGCAGTAGCCAATGTTTGCCGGTTGATAATCAATGGGGGTATAAAGGTAATACTTGTGATACTAATAGTAACGCCTGGCAGTATTATAATGGCGTAATTACTGTTTATCCTTATTACAGTAAATTTTAAAAATTGTAATGAAAACGATTCCGCGACAATTTAAATTCAAAAAAACCGTGGTTTTGGTATTCGCAGCAGTTTTACTGTCTTCTGTTGCTTTTAGTGTTTTGCCGGGCTTAGCTTTGAATTTTCAAACCGCCGACCCACTTGAAAAGACCTTGGCAGTTTTACAGGTAACCCCGGTCAGCGCCGCTGGTGAGCAAACCGAGTCCAAGGATAACGATACCGATAGTTTTTTTGTCACCGCTGTTGGCTGGGTGGTTGAAAAGGCAGTTACTTTGGAAGGTTTTGTAATCACTACTGAAACTAAAATCTTGATTTTTTTCTTAAAATATAATGGTTTTGTTAAAGCCAAGGCCGTGGTAATCGGTTGGACTTTAGTAAGGGATGTTTCTAATTTATTTTTTGTTTTGGTTTTATTGGTTATTGCCCTGGCCACAATTTTAAGGATTGAAGCTTACAATTTCAAGCGGTTATTGCCAAAAATTTTGCTGATGGCGGTTTTAATTAATTTCAGCCGTTTAATTTGTGGCTTTATCATTGATTTTGCCCAGGTGATAATGATGAGTTTTGTTGCGGCCTTTGTTAAAATTGGAACCGGTGGTAATTTGTACGCTGTTTTGCATATCAATGACATTCTATATAGTACTTATGATGTCCAGACTAAGGCTAATACTGAGCAGGGAATTAGTCCTACGGCCATAGTGGTCAGCGGAATTTTGGCAGTTTTCTTGTTACTGGTTGCTTGTATTGTAATTTTTACCATGATGACTGTGATTATCATGAGAATGATTATGCTTTGGATGCTGGTGGTGCTTTCACCGTTACCTTATATTCTTTCAGCCATTCCTAAAGCTGAGCGGTATGCTCAGCAATGGTGGCAGGAATTTAGCAAATATGTCATTGTTGGTCCAATTTTGGCGTTTTTCCTTTGGCTGACTTTTGCGGTTGCTTCCACTGACCGAGAGGGTTCAATTGGCGGTGAACAAATTGGCTTGGGTGCAACCGGTTTAGATTCACTAAAAACTTCTTTAGAAACAACTGATAAGGATACAAGCGGCCAAACCAATCAGCCAATAACCGAGGAAGATAATAACGGAATTTTTACCGGGATTGGCCAAGTGGAAAATATGCTGTCCTTGATTATCGGGATTGGCATGCTAATGGCCGGTTTAATGATTACTCAGCAGCTGGGCGTGGCTGGCGGCCAAATGGGCGGAGCGGCAATGTCAAAAATGAAAAGCTTAGGCACCTCATCGCTTAGAAGTGTAGGCGGACTTATTGGCACAGGAGCCAAGACCTTAGGCAAAGCGCCTTTTCAATATATCGGTAGAAAAGTTAATGAAGCAGTTTATGACGATAGGTTACCAGCCTGGGTCAATCCGGCAGCAATGTATCGGGGTTGGGTGGCTCGACGCGAGGCTTTGTATACCAAGGCTAAAGAAGGTGCCGCTCTAGGTGGCCAAGAAATGTTTGAAAAAGCATTTACCGGCGTGGCTCAGCCTCGGCGGTTACAGATGAAAATAGCCGATTCACAAAAATACGCTTCGGAATATTTATTTTTACCAAAAGAAAAATTGGCCAACTATGCCGCTAATTTATACAAGCAATATCAAACCCATAAGACGCCGGAAATGCGAGCTAAGCTAAGAGGGGTGGCTCAAACTGCCTTTAGAAACGGGTTTGAAGATGATGTAATGGATCAAGAGATTTTTCGTAATATGGCGCCAATTGATCCCAGAACCAATATGCCTCTCCACTTAGAAAAGGAACATTATGAGAAAGTGTGGCATAACATTTTAGGTGATCATGAGGCCGGTGCATATACGGCCGCAACCGGTGACGAAATAGCTCATGCCACTAAACATTTTGGTGTGGCTGGATTAACTCAAGCTAACAACGTAACAGGTGATATTGCTTGGAATGATTATGATGAAAAAACTGGCAGATTTGAATGGGAAGAAATCGGGCCGGATGGCCGAAGTTATTTAAAAAAAGACGCCAATAAAGAAATCAAAAGAGCCAAAGAAGGGGGTAGGGTAGAACTAGCTGAAGCAATTAAAGAAGTTGGGCGAAATAGAAGTTCTTTTCATTATCAGGGTATAACTGGAGTCCAAGATCGCAAGGATGCTAAGGGTGAAAAAATGAGAATTGCGGCGCCCTTTAGTGAATTAACAATGGATATGTTAAATTTACAATTTAAAGGTCAGAGAGAAATTTTTCTTGGCGAACATTTTAATAGTAGAACTGCCATAGCTTTAGCCGGTGGAAAAATTGGTGACAGCACTTGTGAATTTGAAGACAATGGCCTTACTCAAGTTTTGGCTGGTGGGGAGTATGCACCTCATCTATTAAGGAATATAGCCCTATTGGATGCTATTGAACCTTGGTTGGCTGTAGGTATGATTAAAAAAGTTGGCGGCAGCGAGACTGCCAAGCCAGAGAGTATAAAATATCGCACTGGTGATTGGGTTATGCCATTGCTAAGTTTACGTATAGCTAGGGACAGTGGTTTATTAGAAAAAATTCATAAGGAAACGGATCAAACTAAAAAAGAGCAGATGGAGCAGGATATGTTTAAACAATACGCTACATATTCACCTCGGGCAGCTCAAGCCGCTGGTGCTCCTGGGCCGCAACCGTCACCTACTCCTGGCCCAACGCCTGGTGCTCTTGGGCCGCAACCGTCACCTACGGCCGGTCCGTCTCCTGTGCCTTATTCAAGAATGGCCCAGGACTTTGATAGAGAAAAATTTGTCCGGACTAATCAAGCAGTTCATAGGTATGACAATGCCAATGACTTTTATAAATCTGATGAATACAAAAATGATCAGAATAAATATGAATCAGCGGTTGAGTATGCCAGGCACCGCGACGCTTTAAATCAAAAAGAATTGGATCGGGTGAGGGGAACCAAAACTGCATCTACCACTAAAGCCGGTGCGCTGCAAGCCGGAGCTGGTATCAATTTCAGCGACCCTGAGTTACAAAAAGCTTATGGCGTTAATTCAGCCATGGATGCGGCATATTTTGAAGGAGAAAATAAAGATAAGGTTATTGAAATGCTTGCCGCTCAGTACTCTCATGATTTGGAAGCCCAAGGAATGGCGGTTGAAAAGATAAATGAACAAGTTGAGAAATTCAAGCAAGGTTTAAGAAATGCTAAAACTTTGCGGCTTCACAATAATGCCAGTTTAACTAGCCGGCTAGACCAGGCTCTTCATGAAAAAGCTCACGCTCAAACTATGGGTTTGGCTGATGAACAGTTAAATCAATTCTGGCAGTCACTCAGCACAGACCAGCAGCAGCAGATTGAAACTGATATTAAATCAAAATATGGTAATAATATTGCTAGTAAACAAATGAAGCAGGAAGCAATCGCGGAAATGGCCGGGGTTGGCAAAGGAATTTATGCTCCAAGTGATAAGACTAAAGAAGTTCTAACCGGCTTAAACGTCAAAACTAGACCACAAGCCCAAGAAGATATTTCAAAGTTAGCACCAGTAGCTCAAAAAGATGTAGAAAAGGAAGGTGAAGAGCTCAAAAAAGCGGTTGCTGGATTTGACGACACCGCCATAGTTCAAGCTTTAGCTGGGATTGAAGGTATATTGGCTAACGTTGCTTCAACTTTGGATAAAATGCCAAAATCACCGGTTGAAAGCGGGGTCAAAGCTGATTTAAATAGATTGCTTGGTCAAGTTAGGGATCATCAGTCTGGTGCCGGTGGTGTTTTAGATCCTGGTTCAGTCAGCGGCTTACTGGCCAGTATAAATACTAATTTGAAATCTATTAATGAACAATCAAAAAAAGAAAAACCATCGGGAACAGGTGAAGGAAAAATTCCGCCGATGCCGCCGAAGTTAAATAGAAAATAAATATTAAAACTAATCATGTTTGATCCAAGACTAGAAAAAATTCATACCATTAAAGCTGAAGATTTAGCTAATCTTGATGTTTTCACCCAAATTAATTCAGCGGCCAATGAATATATTAATGGTTTTTACGTTGGTGAATCCTTGGAGCTCTGGTTGGTTTTAAGCCAGTTATTAAAAGGCAAGATATTATCAGATATGCCTGTAGAATTGGCTGATAAGTACAAAAGTATTTTATTGAAACTAGCTTGGACCTGTATTTCCGTTTTACCCCAGGGAGAGGCGGAAGAATTGTTTAAATCCCAGCTCCTTTTGGGGTTAAGTTTAGAGATTGATTTGATTAATGGTGTGAAAGGATTTACTGAATATCCCTATGGCGAAGAAACCGGCCAAGAGAAGAAAAGAAAACTGGTTTTGGCCTCATTAAAAGATAATGAAGAGCAGTTTGGCAATCGCAATTTAAAGATTGAAGGCGTGACGGGTGATTTTAAGCCGTTAATTAAAAATTGGTTAAAAGATTACGATCAATCTACGGAAACGGAAAAGCGCAAAGGCAGATTGAGTTTTTTGGAATATATTAATACAAGTAAAAATGTTCGGCAGTTGGATAATTCACAAAAAGATATTTTAAAACAGATATTGGAAGTTTATGATTTTTTACGTTTTACTGTCACTGCCCCCGAGGTTCCGTTAACCGGCCATCAGTTACCCAGCCAGCAAATCGGAATTTCGTCAGCCACGCCATTCTTGCCAACAGAGTCTTTAGCCTTAGAAAAAGTTGAATCTAGCGCCCAACAGGATATTATAAAGGCTTATCAAGGTGATCCAAAAGCGCAAAGCGCAATTGCTAAAGCTGAAGAAAAATTAGTCAAATTGGTTAAAGAGGATAAGGGTAGGTTGAGGGCAGAATTTTTTGCCGCAGTTCAAAAAAAGGATGTCAATATGACGATTGCGGCTTTTAGGCTTTTAGCCCAGAAAGACGATATTAGTAATTTTTTGCAAGAGGACGTCAAACTAAATAAGTTTTTAACCTCAGTTTGGGTCAAGCAGTATGGCGCTGATTTTGTCAAAGAATTTAATCAAAATCCCGGCGAATTGAAGTTTGTTCGGTTATTTTTAAGGTATGTTTTGCAAGACAGGCTGGGCCTGGCCCAAAATGACGCGGCCAGAGTTGGTTTACAAATTGGTAATATCCTGGTTAATTTAGGAAAAAAAGGTTATAATAAAATGGCATATTTTGACATTAAAAAGAAACAGTTTGAATGGTTGGAATAGTAAGTAGCTGTTAGCTTTTAGCTAGTAGCTTATAGAAGGAGTTGAGCTATATATTTGTAATCCAATTCACTATAGTAATTATTATTAGAAATAACTAACAGCTAAAAGCTAACAGCTGGCAGCTATCTTGGGGACAAGAAAGGAAATATTAAAATGGCAAAGAGTAATAAAAAGTACACTTTTACTTCAGAGTCGGTAACTGAAGGTCATCCCGATAAAGTCTGCGATCAAATTTCGGATGGTATTTTGGATGCAGCTTTAACTGATGATCCCAAATCTAGGGTGGCAATTGAAACCCTAGTCACTACCGGGTTAGTTGTTGTGGCCGGAGAAATGACTACCAGTACTTATATTGATGTGCCAAAAGTGGTCAGGGGAATTATTAAGGATATTGGTTATACCGATCCGACTATTGGTTTTGATTGGGAAAATTGTGCGGTCGTAACTTCAATTGATGCACAAAGTCCGGACATCTCGCAAGGCGTTTCGGCTGGGCAAGGCCTTTTTAAAGAGCAAGGCGCTGGTGATCAGGGTATGATGTTTGGTTATGCTACCAACGAAACTCCTGAATATCTGCCCTTACCGATAGTTTTGGCTCATAAACTCACCCAAACTTTGGCCGCAGTCAGAAAAAGTGGTCAATTAGCCTGGTTAAGACCGGATGGCAAATCCCAGGTTAGCGTTGATTATGCCGATGGCCAGCCGCAGCGGGTGGCAACAGTAGTTGTTTCCACTCAACATACCGCCGAGGTTGAACATGATGAAATTGAAAAAGAAATTATTGAAAAAGTGGTTAAACCGGTTTGCGGCCAATGGCTGGATAAGGATACAAAATATTATATCAATCCAACTGGAAAATTTATTATTGGTGGGCCTCATGGTGATACCGGCGTAACTGGCCGAAAAATTATTGTTGATACTTATGGCGGTCATGGCAGCCATGGTGGTGGTGCTTTTTCTGGCAAAGATCCGTCAAAAGTTGACCGGTCAGCTGCTTATATGGCTCGTTACATTGCTAAAAATATTGTTGCTTCCGGAGTGGCGTCACAATGCGAAGTTCAGTTGGCATATGCTATCGGCGTGGCTGACCCGATTTCAATTTTAGTCAATACTGAAGGTACAGCTAAAGTTGATGAAGGAAAAATTGAGCAGGTTGTTAGAGAAGTCTTTCCATTAAAGCCAGCCGGAATAATTGAGCATTTAAAGCTTTTGCGGCCAATCTACCGAAAAACCACTTGTTATGGCCATTTTGGCAGAAATGACGCTGATTTTACCTGGGAAAAAACCGATAAGGCTGATGAATTAAAGAAAGCTTTAGGTTTATAATCAATAAATAATAAATTAAGTAATGGCAGTTAATGATAATAAAAAAACCGATGATTTTTTTAGTGCCCTCGCTCAAGAGCAGCAAATTGAAAATCCATTTGCCACTGAAGAAATACTTTTTCGCGATGAAAATGGTGTTTTGAAGATTTTGAAGGGCGGGCAGGTTTTGGATTATACCCAAAATGGCGAGCAAAAAGATCAAACTGCTGCCCCGCTTCAGCCTGAGCCACTACCAGTTTTGCCAAAGCCAGAAGTCGTACCGTCGCCACCACTCAGTCAGCCAGTTTTGCCACCAATTCCTGTTGTGGAACCCATCCCAGCCCCAGCGCCGGTTACACCCAGTGAGCCATTAGGTCAGCCGCTGAACTTAGACGAAGAAATAGAGATGGTGATTAAAAAATCAGGCATTCATTTTACTGATCAGCAGTTAGCTAAACGTTTCACCAGCATCATTACTTCCAGGCTTAAGCACATTCGCGATCAAGTCCAAACCAAAGAAGCACTTTTGAGTTCGCCCACGGCGGGTGGAATGGGATTTACTTCGGTCCAGGCCGATCGGATAATGCTTGCGATTAATCAAGTTCTGGATCAATTGAGTAATAAGCTAAGACAAGGAGTAAGCCAGGAACCATTTTCTGATTTACAACAGGAGGTCCAAAAGCTTTTAGCCCAACAGCCACTGGTTTCATCACCGCCAAAAATTGTTTTCTCCGCCCCAGCTAAGCCAGTTGAACCGGCAAAAGTTACACCAATTAAACCAGTAGCGGTTGAAAAACCGCAGCCAGTAGCCGCTCCCAAGCCACCTGCGTTACCTCAAATGCCAGCTGCCAATACTTTTACCAAGCCAAAAATTGAAGATGTTAGGTTTGAGCCAAAATTAACCGGGCCAATTGAAGAAATCCATTCCATGACTTTGATTGATTTTCGTCGCTTAGGTTCCACGCCTCAGCAGGCAATTGAAAAGATTATTGAAAAAATTGATTTATTGGAAGAGGAATCATTTACTAAAAAAACCCAGGCAATAAAGGCCTGGAAAGAAAATGAAGTTTACCGTCTTTATTTAGCCTTGGGCGATCAAAGCATGGAAGAAAGAAAGCCGATTGCTGAAATAATTGAAGAAAAACAAAAAGCAAATCAGCCCACCTTGACCTCTCAAGAAGTAGAAGCAATAATTGAATTAAATCAAAAATTAAGATATTAAATTAGCTTTTGGGAAGTAGTATCTCTATAAGCTATAAGCTAGCATATGCAGCAATTTGTTGTTCCCCAATTTATTGACGTTGAAGACAAAGTCATCGGACCGATAACTGTTCGTCAGTTTATTATCCTTTTGGTTGGCGGCGGTTTAATCTTTGTTTCCTATAAATTGGCTGATTTCACCTTGTTTTTACTGGAATTTGTCATCATCGGTTTAGTTACCTTTGTTGTTGCCTTTATTAAAATTAATGGGCGCCCAATTCATTATTTTTTGCTTAATATTATTCAAACTTTAAAAAGACCCAGAAAACAAGTTTGGCAAAAATTATTTTCTAATAGCGAGTTAAAAGGTTATGCTAAAACCAAAACCCCGACTTTACCACCACAGATTAGGACTAAAAATAAGGTTAGAGCTTCAAGATTAGCCGAACTTGCCTTAGTAGTTGATACTGGCGGGATTTATCAGGGTGAAAAAGAGCCACCAACCAGTTTAAATAATTTAATATGAAATCAAAAAAATTAGCCGGAAGTAAACCTAGCGCTGCCACCCAAAAATACTTGGATATTGCTGAAATCCGAGAGGATTGTGTTATTTTAAAGGATGGCACCCTGCGCGCGGTATTATTAGTTTCCAGCATTAATTTTTCTCTAAAATCCGAAGACGAACAGAACGCCATAATTTCTGCTTACGTTAGTTTTTTAAATTATTTGGAATTTCCCTTACAAATTGTCATTCAGTCACGCAAATTAGATATTGATGGCTACCTTAATCGGCTTAAAAAAATTGAAAAAGAGCAGACCAATGAATTACTGCGGATGCAAACTGCTGAATACCGGCAATACATTACCGAGCTGGTTGAATTGGGAGATATAATGACTAAGCGTTTTTATATCATTGTACCGTATAATCCTTTGTCGGATAAACAAAAATCGTGGGCTTCAAGATTTTTTAGTCTTTTTTCCGCTGCTTCCGAAGTAAAGCTTAGTCAGGAAGCGTTTATTAAAAGGCGGCGGGATTTAATGCAGCGAGTTGACAATATTGTCAGTGGTTTGGGTAGTATGAGTTTAAAAACAGTTTTATTGGATACCCAAAGTTTAGTTGAGCTTTACTATAATACTTATAATCCGGATGTTTATAATAAAGAAAAAATGGTTGAAGTAAATAAACTACGAGTTGAAGAATAATATGGCAATAAAACCCCAAGAAATAATTAAAGAGGAGAAACTGGCGGCTTTGGCAAACCAACAGCAGGCAGATGAACAGCAGCGGCAAAAAGAAAAACAGGATTTAGAAGAGCAAAAAATTCTTTTGGAAGAAGAACGGGTTTATCGCGAAGGCTTGGTTTCGATTAAAGATTTGATCGCGCCGGCGGCTTTGGAAGTAACTCCGACCTATATTAAAATTGGTGATCAGTTTGCCAGAACCTTGTTTGCTTTTAGCTATCCTCGTTATATCGCTGTTGGCTGGTTTGCGCCGATAATTAATTTAAGCGTGCCCTTGGACATTGCCATGTATTTTTATCCGGTTAAATCCAACATTATTTTAAAGCAATTAAGAAATAAGGTTGGTGCTTTGGAAGCCCAAATTTTATCCGATCGCGAGAAGGGAGCACCTCGTGACCCGATTCGGGAAACCGCTTTGCGCGATATTGAAAAATTAAGAGATGATTTGACTCAGGGGATTGAACATTTTTTTCAATTTGGCCTTTACGTTACAATTTATAGCGAGACTAAAGAGAAATTGGATAATTTAACTTCTGACGTTGAGGCTTTGTTTGGCTCTCGGCTGGTTTTTTCTAAAAAAGTTTTGTATCAAGCCGAACAGGGTTTTAATTCAACCTTGCCCTTGGGTAATGACGAATTAATGATTGGTTTTAACATGAATTCTTCGCCAGCGGCTTCCTCTTTCCCTTTTATTTCGTCTGAATTGAGTTCTGATGAGGGCGTTTTGTATGGTATTAATCGCCATAACAATAGTTTGATATTATTTGATCGTTTTTCTTTACAAAATGCTAATACAGTTGTCTTTGCTACTTCGGGTGCCGGTAAAAGTTATACTATCAAATTGGAAGTTTTGCGTACCATGATGTTTGGTACGGACGTTATTGTTATTGATCCGGAAAGAGAATATAAACATCTGTGCGATGCCGTTGGCGGGACTTATGTTAATATTTCCTTGAGCTCGGAAGCAAAAATTAATCCTTTTGATTTGCCGCGGGCAGTTGGTGATCAGCGTTCGGCCGATGTTATCCGGGGTGCGGTTATTACGTTAAAAGGTTTAGTTCGTTTAATGCTTGGCAAGCTGACTCACCAAGAAGATTCAATCATTGATCGGGCCTTATTAGAAACTTACGCTAAAAAAGATATTACCGCCAGTTCTGATCTAAGTAAAATTGAAGCGCCAATCATGCAGGATTTTCAGGATATTTTGGAAGGGATGGAAGGTGGTTCGGATTTATCTTTACGTTTAAAAAAATATACCCAAGGGACATTTGCCGGTTTGTTTAATCATCCGACCAACGTTGATATGAAAAATCAGTTGATTGTTTTTTCCGTTCGGGACTTGGAAGATGAGCTGCGGCCAATGGCAATTTATACGATTGTTAACTATATTTGGAATGTTGTCCGTTCGCAACTTAAGAAAAGAATTTTAATTATTGATGAAGCCTGGTGGCTGATGCAAAACGAAGATTCAGCTAAATTTATTTTTGCCTTGGTCAAACGCTGCCGAAAATACTATTTAGGGGTGACTAATATTACTCAAGATGTCAATGACTTTTTGCTTTCGCCTTATGGTCAAGCAATTGTCAACAATTCCGCTTTGCAATTATTAATGCGCCAATCACCGTCGGGAATTGATTTGGTCCAAAAAACCTTTATGCTAACCGAAGGCGAAAAATATTTGCTTTTGGAATGCGGTGTTGGTGAAGGAATATTTTTTGCCGGCGATAAACATGCGGCCATTAAAGTCGTTGCCTCTTACACTGAAGATCAGCTAATCACCTCTGATCCCAGGCAAATTTTGCAAATTGAAGAAGCTAAAAAAGAATTTGATTTGGCTTCACAGAACCAGGAGGTTGAAGAAGTTGAGGAACAAATATCCCAGTAGGTTAAATATTAATTTGTCCGTATATGAGTAAGCGAAATAAAATAATTATTGCCATCATCGCTGTTGTTGTAGTAATATTATTGATAATAATTATTGCCTTGTTTCTAAATCAAAGAAGATCAGCCCGGTTGGTAAACATTAATACTAATCAAGCCGGACAGCTGCCAGCCAATCAACCGGCCTCAACGGCTGGGTTAAATAAATCCCAAGAGTCACCAGTCAAGGAAAAAAAATTAGAGGCCAGCTTGAAGGCGATTGCTTCAACCTTTGCTGAACGTTTTGGTAGTTACTCCAATGAAGGCAATTACTCTAACCTTGAAGCGCTAAAAGATTTAATGACTGACAGGATGAAAGCTTGGGCTCAAAGCTATCAGGCTTCACAACAAAAACCTAGTACCAATGATTCAATCGTTTATTATGGTATCACCACTCAAGCTTTGTCGGTTCAAATTTCAAATTTTGACCAGGCAGTTGGTACGGCTGAAGCTATAGTTGTTACTCAACGGCAAGAAACGAAAAACAATACTACTAATCCTAAAGTTTATTACCAAAATTTAAAATTACAATTATTAAAAACGGCAGCCGGTTGGAAAGTTGATGCCGCCGAATGGCAGCAGCCATAGTTTGGTGTAAATTATAAACATAGTCAACATAGCGCAATAATTAATAATTTAGATTAGCGCTATGAATACTATTAAAAAATTAATTTTTGATTTAATTTTTCCGATTCAATGTTTGGGTTGCAAGAAAGAAGGCGAGTGGCTGTGCCAAGAATGTTTTGACCGCATAGAAATAAATCCAGCCCAGTTAAATCCAGCCCAAAAAAATCAATTATTTTCAGGAATTTGGGTAGTAACGGTCAAAGATCAGACGTTAGTTAATACAATATTGCATAATTTTAAGTACAATCTAGTCCTTGATTTGGGTGAAATTTTGGGCAGTTTAGCGATAAAATTTTTAACCAGGCTAATTTTACAGGATAAAAATTTGCATTTTGATTATATTGTGGCTGTACCGCTATCTAAAAAAAGAAAGTTGTGGCGCGGGTTTAATCAGTCTGAAGTCATTGCGCAAAAAATCAGCCAGCAGTTTGTTTGGCCCAATAATTTTTCTTTAATTTATCGGCACTATCATAACCGGCCTCAGGTTGGATTAAATGCTTTGCAGCGGCAGGAAAATGTTAAAGGAATATTTCGGGCGGACAATAATGAATCATTGGAAAATAAGAAAATTTTAATAATTGATGATGTTTTAACTACCGGGGCAACTTTAAATGAAAGTGCTAAAGCGCTGAAGGCAGCTGGGGTTAAAGAAATTTGGGGTTTGGTGATAATTAGAGGTTGATACTCTTTACAGAAAAAAGTTTTAGTGTTACAATATCAGGGTTTTAGGAGAGGTGCCAGAGTGGTCGAATGGGACTCACTGCTAACGAGTTGTCCCTTAACCGGGACCGCGGGTTCGAATCCCGCCCTCTCCGCCAGACTACGCTCCTCGCTTCGCTCGGAGCTTCGTCTGGCAGACCAGGTTATAGCTATAGTTTTAAAACAAAATATATATGGCTAAAGAAAATTTTGAAAAAAATGATTCCGAAGCGCCAGATTACGGCCAAATATTTTTCGCCTGGAAATTTCCGGAATTTCATCCTCACCAACGCGGTCGTGGTTGGTATATTACCGGTGGAATTGTTGCAATACTACTTCTGATTTTTTCTATTTTTACCGCCGATGTCTTGTTTGGGTTAATTATTATTTTATCAACCCTAATTATTCTCCTTTTTCAGCAAAGTAAAAATGAAGTTGAATTTAAAATTACCGAAGACGGGATATTGGTAAACAGTAAATTTTATAAGTACAAAGCCATTAAAAATTTCTATATTATTTACGAACCGCCGGAAGTAAAAACTTTATATTTTGAGCCAAATAACCTTTTTATTCCAAGAATTCCGATATATTTAGATAGCCAAAACCCAGTCAAAATTCGCGAGGTTTTAAAACAGTATTTGGATGAAGATTTAGAGCGGGAAGAAGAACCGATGTCCGATGCGATGTCGCGGACATTTAAGTTATAATGTCCCAGTAGCTCCCGCCTACGCCTGCGGCTTCGGCGGGCAAGTAGCTGGATACCCGACTCGCTTGACTCGTGTCCCTATAGCTCAGCTGGATAGAGCGCAAGCTTGCGGAGCTTGAGGCCGTAGGTTCGATTCCTACTGGGGACGCGAGTCAGGTGGGCGGGGAGCGCAAGCTTGCGGAGCTTGAGGCCGTAGGTTCGATTCCTACTGGGGACGCCATTGTAAAATTATTTTTAGCCAAGATGATGATTGATTTAACAACACCAGTAGCAGCGGTTAGTCGGGTTGGTAAAACTACGGCTAGCCGTTTAAAGAGATTAGGGATTGAGACCGTTTCGGATCTCATTTTTTATTACCCTTTTCGCTGGCAGGATTTTAGTCAAATTTCCGATATTTCCGAGCTGCAACCAATTGATGCGGCAACGGTTAAAGTAAAAATTCAGATAATTAGTAATCGTCGCAGCCCGGCTAAAAGAAAAATGTTAACCGAGGCTTTGGTTGCTGACCAAACGGGGAGTATAAAAGTTATTTGGTTTAATCAGCCGTTTTTGACCAAGATTTTGCAGCCTGGAGACGAGGTTTACCTGTCGGGCAAAGTTGATTTTGATCGTTATAATTTACAATTAGTCAATCCGGTCTATGAAAAAGTTTCAGCCGATACTACCCATACGGCTAGGCTGGTACCCGTTTATTCGGTAACCAATAATTTAACCCAAAAGCAAATTCGGTTTTTAGTTAAATCGGTTTTGCCGCTTGCGACTTTAATCGCTGATTGGTTGCCGCCCGAGATTAGCCAGGAGAATAACTTAGTTAATTTGAACTTAGCTCTAAACCAAATTCATTTTCCCAAAGATAAAAAGATTTTAGATTTAGCGATAAATCGTTTAAAATTTGATGAGTTATTTTTATTTCAGTTGTCTGTTTTGGCCAGTAAATTAGATATAGCCTTAAGCCAGTCGGAAGCAATTGATTTTTTTGAGTCTCAAACTAAAAATTTCGTAGCTTCTTTGCCTTTCACTTTGACCAATGATCAAAGAAAAGTTGCTTGGCAAATAGTTTCTGATTTACAAAAAAATCAGCCAATGAATCGGCTTTTGCAAGGAGATGTTGGTTCGGGCAAAACTGTGGTGGCGGCAATTGCTATGTTTAATGTCGCTTTGAACAAAAAACAAGCGGTTTTAATGGCCCCAACCGAAATTTTAGCCAGTCAGCACTATCAAAATTTGTTAAACCTGTTTAAGGATAGCAATCTAAACATTGCTTTATTTACCAGAAGCCAAAGGCAAGTAAACGGACGAGTTGAGACCAAAAAGAAAATATTGTCTGATTTAAGCTCGGGTGATATTCAATTAGTTATTGGCACCCATGCTTTAATTCAGCAAGATGTTGAGTTTTCTAATCTAGTTTTAGCCATAGTTGATGAGCAGCATCGTTTTGGTGTTAATCAGAGAAAAATTTTAAGGCAAAATTCGGGCGATAAAAAAATAACTCCTCACTTGCTTTCAATGACCGCCACGCCAATCCCGCGCTCGTTGGCTTTAACTTTGTATGGTGATTTGGATTTATCTATAATTAGAGAGATGCCCAAATCCCGAAAAAAAATAATTACTAAAGTTGTTGATCCAAAAAATCGTAAGCAAGCCTATGAATTTGTTCGCAATCAGGTTAAAACCGGCCGGCAAGTTTTTGTTATTTGTCCGCTAATTGATTTGTCCGATAAACTAGGGGTTAAGGCCGTGACTGATGAATTTGAAAAATTAAAGAAAGAAATCTTTCCTGACTTAAGAATAGAAATGCTGCATGGAAAATTAAAGCCAGCTGATAAGGAACGGATTATGGCTAATTTTTTGGCTAAAAAAAGCGATATTTTGGTTGCTACTTCGGTGGTTGAAGTGGGGGTTGATATACCTAACGCTTCAGTCATGGTAATTGAAGGCGCTGAAAGGTTTGGCTTAGCTCAGCTACACCAATTCCGCGGTCGGGTTGGACGATCAATTTATCAATCATACTGTTTTTTATTTACCGAAAGTCAAACGGAAAAAACCAAAGCGCGGCTAAATGCCTTGGTTACGGCCAAGGACGGATTTGAACTGGCTGAACTTGATTTGCAGTTTCGTGGACCAGGTGAGATTTATGGCACGATACAATCGGGATTTCCCGAATTTAAAATTGCTCAGCTGATTGATTATGATATTATTATTAAAGCCAAATTAGCCGCTGAAAAAGTATTGGCCTTAGGTTTGGATAAGTATCCATTGTTAAAACAAAAAATGGAGCAGACTAATAAAGCTGTCCATTTGGAGTAGTCTATAACTTATTTAGCTATAACGTTATACTGAATCGCCAAAGTTTATCTTTATACTCGCCGGCATAATCAACGCCAATTCGCGGTGATTTTTTTATTTGGGATGGTTTAATTTTTAGGCCGCGGTCTTCAATCCAGACTCTGACCTTATTTCCAAAAGCAGCTTGGCCGTTTAAAGTTTTATTAATTTTTAGTGCGCGGCATAATTTGCCCGGCCCGTCAGTTTTTACACCTTGGCGTTCTGGCAACAAGGTAAGTGCCCGGATCAAAACTGCAGCTGGATAATTTTTGTGTTCAGTCACAATATTAAGGCAATAGTACATGCCATAGATTAAATAAACATACCAATAGCCTGCCTCACCAAACATAATCTCGTTTCTCGGTGTTTTGCCGCGGCTGGCATGAGAAGCTTTATCATTTAGGCCAACGTAAGCTTCGGTCTCGGTGATTATACCTATAATTTTTTTTCCGTTGATTGTGCTAACTATAAACTTACCCAGCAATTGCTGAGCCACTTGGCGGGTAGACTGGTTGTAGAAATTTTGAGGTAATCTCATTTCCGGGAATTAGGAATCAAGAATTAAGAATTAAGGCAAATAATCCAAATTCATGATTCTTAATTCTTAATTCATTATTCTAGATACTTTATCGCTTCGGCCAAAGTTTTAACCTGATAAATTTTTGCTTTGGTCGTTATCTTTTCTTTAGTGTAGGGGATAATCAAAGTTTTAAATCCCAGCTTTTCGGCTTCAGCAATTCTTTTGGCCATTTGATTTACCATTCTAACTTCGCCACCTAAACCCACTTCGCCAAAAGCAATGGTGTCAGGTGAGATTAATTTATTTTTGGCCGCTGAAATTATTGCCAAACAAACGGCCAAGTCAATCGCTGGTTCGCTGACTTTTAAGCCGCCAACTAAATTTAAATAAATATCCTGATTAGCCAGTTTTAGGCCTAGTCGGCGAGATAAAGTTGCTGCTAAAAGTTGCAGCCGGTTTAAGTCAAAACCTTGGCTTTTCCTTTGGGGATAGCCAAAACTAGTAATATTAACCAAGGCTTGAACCTCCAATAAAAAGACGCGCGAACCTTCAAGAGCAGCAGTAATTATAGTACCAGCCGCCGGATTTTTATCGGTTAAAAAAATTGCCGCGGGGTCAGTCACTTCAATCAAACCAACTCCTTGCATTTCAAAAATACCAACTTCAAAAGTTGACCCGAAACGGTTTTTAACGCTTCGTAAAATTCTAAAAGAATGATATTGGTCACCCTCTAAATATAAAACCACATCAACTAAATGCTCCAAGGTTTTTGGTCCGGCCACTTCGCCAAATTTTGTTACGTGGCCAATTATTATAATCGTGATATTATTTTTTTTAGCAACCTCAAGGAGTTTAGTGGTGCAGATTCTGACCTGATTGATGCTGCCACCACTGCCCGGTGATTCGTTTGAGTAGATTGTTTGGATTGAATCAATGATAGCCAGCGTTGGTTTTTGCTCTAAGATTGTGGCCACAATTGTTTCAACATTAGTTTCGCCTAAAAAGCCTAAATGGTTGGTTTTAACTTTAAGCCGGTCAATTCTAGTCTTGATTTGTTCAGCTGATTCTTCGCCGGAAACATACAAAATTTGACTGTTAATGTTTTGCAAAATTTGTAAAACCAAAGTTGATTTTCCAATTCCCGGTTCGCCGCCAAGCAAAATTAAAGAACCACTGACCATGCCACCACCCAAAACTCGGTCAAATTCGGAAATGCCGGTTTGGAGCCGTTTAAAGTTGGTAATTTTTATATTATCAAAAGAAATTATCTTTGCACCTGGCATTGTTAGCGGCGATTTTACGTTTTTGTTGGTGCTATTAGAAACCTGTGATTTTTCTAATGTTCCCCATTTGCCGCATTCAGGGCACCGACCCTGCCATTTTGGCAACTGAGCATCACAATTGGAACAAATATAGATTTCTGAAATTCCTTTAGCCATTACCTTTTATTTAAGATTAATTTTGTATAAAAGTCCATTATCTTTGTTTGTAAAGTACAGATAGCGTTCGTCTTGCGAAACAACGACACTACTGATATTTTGGCTGGTTTCCGGGATGGCAATTTTTGATTTAGACCCAGTGCGTAAATCAATTTTGTAAATATCACAAGGTGAATTATCCAATTCAGTTCTAAAAATTCCTGCGCCTTCATTCAATTGTCGCGGGACAGCGCAATAAATTGAAGTATCATTGGCAAAACTGCATTTATCAGCCCAAGTTTGTAGCTGTAAACTTTGTCGGTTATTGCCAATATCTTCGCCTTGAGCCGTCACAATCCAAAGACTAGGTTTGTAGTCATTCTTGCTAGAATAAACACTGTAAAGTATTTGTGAACCGCTTGGTGACCACTGGCCGATAAAACCCCGACCGTCCAAAACGGTTGATTTAAAGTTTTCATTGTTTTGGCCCAGAAAGAAAAGATTTTGCTGATCATAGCTTTTGTCTTCACGATACATTGCTACGATTTGACCATTTGGTGACCAAAGGGTGTCAACGGTTTTATCTTCATTGCCTAGATGTTCAACTTTGGTTGCTTGTGATCCGTCAATATTAGCAATGGCAATCCAGCGGTTTTCCTCATCATTACCCATGCTTTTGAAAATGAGCCGATCACTGGTAGGAGAAAAACTAAAATCTTTCCAATGCTGAGGCAGGGTAACTATTTGTTTATTGGTGGCAAAATCATAAACAATTTTGTTGCCATCAGGATATTCTAAAATTGCTTTTTGCTTGTCCGGTGACCAAGTAATTTTTTCAACATCATAAAAAATTTGGTTGCTCAAAGGTGTGGATTTTCCATCAGCCGTTATCCGGTAGAATAAACCGGTAGTTTTATTGTAATAAATAATATCATCGCTTCTGGCTGCTAGTATTGGTTCGTAAGCTGCAGAATCGGTCAGGGCTGAAATTTTAGTCATCCCGCCATTGGCTACTTCCGAAGCCGTAGCCTTTTGAGCAATTTCTTCTGGGGGTACTGCCATCTGGTTGACGTTGGTTGTCCCGGCTTGCCCAGGCAGCGCGCCATTGGTATTGGTTTTGGTTGGAATATTAACATTGGTACCAGCCCCCGGTAGTAATCCGCCGTTAGTATTGCCGTTAGTTACCCCGGTTTGCGAGGGGATTGTTGGCTTTAAGAAAAAATAATACAGCAGATAGCCAATTAGGAAAATGGAAGCAATAAAACCAATTAGAAGTAAGATTCTTTTCCAATTTATAGACATAAGAGTACTATTATTTTATTTATATATAAATGCTAATTGAACGTTATTTTATACGCCAATGGCTTTTCCGCCAACAAATTTGATGGCTTGCCATGAGGCGGCTGGCATATTCCAAAATATTTTTCCTAAACTGGAAACCGGATTGGCTAAAACAATTGCAATGAAACCGATTATAGCAAATAAGGCAAAAAATAATAAGAAAAGAATTATTCCGATTCCAAGACAAGCTAATATTTCAACTATTTCGGCGGCTTTTTTCGCGGTCTCTTCTGCTTTTTTCATTTGGGCATTGGCCGGCCCTTTGGCCTTAGGTAAGAATTCCTCACCAAATTTGCAAAAGAAGTTTCCCCAGGGAGTAAAATAACGGTTAATAAAATGAATGGGTAGATACCAATATGTGCCGCCAAAATAAATTATTGTTCCAATCAAATATTTCCAGGCAGCTTTTAATATTGAGCCAGTGCCTTTTTGGGAAGCACCTTCTATAATTTTATTTAGTTTCTCGGCCGGATTTCCTTTGTCGTTTGTTTTTTTGTCCTTTTCTCTTTTAGCTTTTTCTCTTTCTGGTTTTTGACTTTTTGTTAATGCTCGCTTATTTTCCTGTTCACTCTCTGATTTTTTTTCTTGATTTGGGGTTTGTTTTTCTGCCTGATTTTTTTGTTCGTTTTTTGGTGAAGTTTGTTTGTCAGAAATTTTGTCATTTTCCTGATCATTTTCTTTTTTGTCAGAGTTTTTTTCTCCTTCATTTCCGGTATTTTCGTTTGGTGCTGCTTCGGGCTTAGCTTGATTTTGATTTGATTTTTTTTCTGGCTCTTGATTTGGACTGTCGTTTTTGTTGCTACCACCAGCAATAGTTGTACCTTCTTGTCCGCCCTCTTGCTCGGCTCCGGCTTTGTGCCCTTGAGCAATATCTTCTTCTGATGGCTGGTTAATTTCTTTAGTTAAAGTAGGATTATCATCGTTTATTTTTTCATCATTTGACGGTTGTTCAGTGTTTTGTCGCTGTACCCAGGTAGGAATTCTTTGTTGCTCACTTGGTTCAGTCTCAGCTGGTTGCTGGGTGCGCTGGGCATTGATTAGTTCTCTTTTTTGCTGTTTTTCTCTTCTTAATTTTGCCTGTTCAAAATTAATAATATTGTCAGCTTGACCACGGTTAGGTCTTTGTCTGATAATTCTAATTTGATTACCCTGAGAATTAGGGGGGAGTTTTTTGGCAGGTTCGGCCATTATTTTAATCAAATAA
The DNA here is from genome assembly GCA_041649675.1 of Patescibacteria group bacterium. GTDB lineage: Bacteria > Patescibacteriota > Patescibacteriia > Buchananbacterales > UBA6539 > JBAYJS01. Next base: position 43,898 of record JBAZMQ010000004.1, read on the forward strand.
TAATTTTGTTATCTTTAACTTTAACAACAATTTTTTGTCCTTTATAATCTTTTTTGGTTAAAATTTTATTGGCCAGTTTGCTTTCAATCAGCTCCTGAATATTTTTTCTAATTGCCCGCGCGCCATTTTCCGGACTGTAACTGATTTTAGCAATTAATTTAGCCACCGTTGGGTCAAAATTTATTTTTAAACCTTGTTTAGCTAGTCTGTTTTTGAGTTCGGCCAATTGGATTTTGGCAATTTTAATAACGCTGCTTGGCTCAAGTGGTTGAAAAACAATAGTTTTGTCCACCCGAGACAAAAATTCTGGCGGAAATTTATCCTTTAATTTTTTAATCACTTCTCTTTGAATTTCTTCAAAACCTTTTTCTAATTCTGCCTTGCTTTTACCTTTTTTGGTTTGAAAGCCTAAGGCTGCCTGCTTATTAAAATTATTGGAACCAAGATTAGAGGTCATAATGATAATAGTGTTTCTAAAATTGATTGTCTTGCCAGTACCATCAGTTAAACAGCCATCCTCTAGAACTTGCAGCAAGAGACTAAAAATTTGGTGATGGGCCTTTTCGATTTCGTCAAACAAAACTACCGAGTAGGGCCGATGTTTGACCGCATCGGTTAGTTTAGTTCCATCTTTGTAGCCAATATAACCAGCCGGCGCCCCAATTAGTTTTGAAATATTAAAACTTTCGGCAAATTCAGACATGTCAATCTTGATTAACGCTTGATTGCTGCCAAAAATTGTTTGGGCTAAAACTTTAGCTAGTTCAGTTTTTCCAACTCCGGAAGGGCCTAAGAAAATGAATGAACCAATTGGCCGGTTAGTATCGGAAATCCCGGTTCTTGATCGACGAATAAATTCCGCAATTGATTTTAAGGCTTGGTTTTGGCCAACTATATTTTTTACCAAAGTTTTTTCTAACTGTAAAAGTTGTTTTTTTTCGGCCATTAATAAATCGGCCAAAGGAATCCCAGTTATTTTGGAAACAATTTGGGCGATTTCTTTTTGGGTAATTTCGGCCAGTTTGGTTTCATTCTTTGGCAATTGCTGATTTTTTAAATTTTGCAGCCGGACTAAAATTTCACGCTCTTTCTGCCGATATTTTAAAGCTAGACTAAATTTTTCTTCAGTCACTAAACCTTTCTTTTTTTCGGTAAGATTCTGCAGCTCGTTTTCTAATTGATTAATTTCTTTTACAGCCGAGCTGACTAAGTATTTTATTTTTACTCCCGAAGCAGCTTCATCAATCAAATCAATTGCTTTGTCTGGCAAAAATCGATCAGCAATATAACGTTCAGAAAGTTGAGCCGCGGCAATTATGGCTTGTTCGTTTATTTTAACTTGATGAAAATTTTCGTAATTTTCTTTAATACCCTGTAAAATTTCAATTGTTTTTTGGACACTTGGTTGACTGACAATAATTGGCTGAAACCGGCGATCCAAAGCCACGTCGCTTTCAATAAATTTTTTATAATCTTGCATGGTAGTGGCGCCAATGCAGCGAATTTCCCCCCGGGCCAATGCCGGTTTTAGAATATTTGCTGCATCCATTGAGCCGCTGGCCGAACCAACGCCGATGAGATTATGAATCTCGTCAATAAATAAAATAATGTTAGGATTTTTTTTAACTTCAACCAAAATTTGTTTCAATCGGTTTTCAAATTCACCGCGGAAGCTGGTACCGGCAACGACTAAGCTTAAATCAAGGGCGTAGATTTTTTTGCCGCGCAGAACTTCTGGTACGTTACTTTGGACAATTTTTTTTGCCAAACCTTCAACAATCGCGGTTTTACCAACGCCCGGATCGCCTAAAAGTAGGGGATTATTTTTATTTCGGCGGCAAAGAATTTGGATTAAGCGGTCAATTTCTTCTTGCCGACCAATAACGGGGTCAATTTTTTTCTGAATTGACAGGTCGGTTAAATTGGTGGCAAACACTTCAAGAATTGATTGTTGCTTAGTGTCAGTTTGGCTTGAGCCGTAGCCGTATTCATTATTTTTGTCTTCAGATTTGAAATAATCAATGCCACTGGTTAAATCAGGAAATTTTGAGGTGCTATTCAAAATAGTGTCAATTTGATTTTTAATTCCTGTCAGATTGATTTTTTCTTTTTGGAAAAAATCAATAATTTCTTGATCCCCAAGGCTCAAAATTGAAGCCAATAAATGTTCGGTGCCAATGTATTTGTGCTGGTTTTGGCTGGAGATTAGAAATGATTTTTCCAGAATTTTTTTACTGGTTGAAGTTAGTTCTAAATGAGTGATGGTTTTTTGGCCGGACTTTTTTTCAGTTAAAATATTTTTTAATTCAAAGCTATTGACTTTAGCCTTGATTAAAATTTGGGCCGCGATGCTGCCTTTCTCTAAGCTCAAACCGTAAAGAATGTGCTGGGGAGTAATCAAATGTTGGCCTGAGCTTAAAGCCAAACTGAATGCATTTTTTAGAGCATTTCTGGAATGAGTTGTAAATTTTTGAAATATTGAAATCATTGTTTATAGCTTTGATTGAGTATTATTTTGTCTTATTTCTTTAATGATATTTTTAATGTTAGGCCCATAAGTGGCTTTGGCGTAATCAGGGATACCATCAGCTGTGTTGCCAGTCGGGTCTAAGCTGGGAGTAGTACTGGCAGTTTGTTCTAATTGATTTCTTAATTGGGCACTATCTTTAATGCCGTTGTTGTCAGTATCGGGATCATTTTGATCGGTACCATAAAGTCTTTCTGCATAATCAGATAAACCATCATTGTCACTGTCTTTGTTAATTTCAGCGAACTGATTAGTCGTTTTTGCCGAATATTTAAAAGAAAAAAGTAAGATGCTCATTAAGCTAATGGTGACTAAACAAATAATTGAAATTACAATTGATACCATTAGAAATTTTGGTTGGGCCAAGTTTTGTTTTTTAGCTTGGTTTAAATTTATTTTTTGTACCATACCAATTTTAATTTAAAAAGATTTAAATTATATCATTTTTTTTAAGGCAACGATGCGTTCAGCAATTGGCGGATGAGTGGCAAAAAGACTAGCCATGAAATGTTTGCCTCGGCCAAAGGGATTGGCAATATAAAGATGAGCTGTAGCATTATTTGCCTGTTTCATTGGCATGTTTTCGGCCGCAATTTTTTCTAAGGCATTGGCTAGGCCTTGCGGATAACGTGTCAGTAAGGCGCCGGAGGCATCGGCTAAAAATTCCCGTTTGCGCGAAATTGCCAGTTGGATTAATTGGCCGATAATCGGAGAGAGAATCAATAAAATTATGCCAGCAATCATGAAAATTGCTTTCAATTTATTATCGCCATCATTGTTGTCATTTCGGCTGCCACCCCAAAACCGAATTCGGATAAACCAATCAGACAATAAAGCCATTAAGCCAACTAAAACAATGACAACGGTCATTAATAAAATGTCATAATTTTTAACGTGGGATAGTTCATGAGCAATCACGCCTTCAAGTTCATTGTTGGCTAATTTATCAATTGCGCCAGTGGTTATTGCAATTGAGGCGTTTTGGGGATTACGACCGGTAGCAAAGGCATTGATTGCCTGGTCTTTAATCAAATAAACTTTCGGCATTGGTAAACCGGCGGTAATGGCTAGATTTTCAACCAACCGATAAACGTAAGGACTAGTATTTTTATCAATCGGACCTTTAGCGCCGGCTTGCCATAAAGCGACTTTATCGCCGTGGAAATAACTGCCCCCAGTCATTACCAGGGAAATAATTAGGGCAATAATTAGTCCATTGTAGCCAAAATTGCTTAATTGGGAGAATGCCCAGCCAACCAAAAGTACAATAATAACAAAAATTATCATTATTAAAATTGTTTTTCTTTTATTGCTGTCAATTTGTTTATACATTTTTTAGCGAGATAAGTTGCTAGTAGCACTTGCCTATCGGCGGGTAGGTAAGTGAGATAAGTTTAAAGTAAAACTTATCTTTAAAGGCCTGGCAACCTAAAATTCTACAATTTAGAATTTGACCGAAACGTTTTCTCGTTCAGTTTCGTCAGCCTGGAAGAAGTCAAATTTTTTGAAACCTAACATGCCAACCAATAAGTTGTTTGGAAAAACTTCAATTTGGATATTAAAGTCTCTGACATTACCATTGTAGAACCGGCGAGCAGCTTGAATTTTATTTTCCGTATCGGATAATTCTTGTTGGAGCTGCAAGAAATTTTGGGAGGCTTTTAAATCAGGATAATTTTCCGCTACAGCAAAAACTGATTTTAAAGCTTGGGACAACATGTTTTCGGTTTGGCCCTTTTCTTCAATTCCTTGAGCATTGATGGCGGCAGTTCTGGCAGCAGTGACTTTTTCAAAAACTTCTTTTTCGTGTTGGGCATAACCTTTGACAGTTTCAATTAAATTTGGGATTAAATCATGCCGGCGCTTGAGTTGGACATCAATGTCGGCAAAAGCTTCTTGCGTCCGATTTTTTAGCCTAATTAGGCTATTAAAGACATAAATTAGCCATACCACAATAATGGCTATTACGGCTACAATTGTTAACCAAAGATTCTTCATAATGGTTTTTCTCCTTGTAATTTACAACCAGGCAAGAAATTATTGCCTAGAATTAATTTTTATGTTAAAATATAGTTAGGAAATTGTTTTGGATAATATAAATTATATAATAAAGGTGAGGTTTAGTCAAAAAACAAAAGCTTAGTTTAAATATTTTCAAATTAACCCCCGAATGCATCTTGGGGAAAAAGTTAAAAATATGAAAAACTTGGGAAAATTAGCAAAAATTATTAGTTTTACCCTTTGTCTGGTGACGGTTATTTCTGTCACTTTTTTTGTTAATGGGTTGGTAGTTTTAGTCCAGGCCGCTGATAGTAATTGGCAGGAGCCTAATCAACCGCCACCGTTAGGCAATAAACCAGGTTTTATTTATAACAGTAAAGATAGTGTCCAAACGGCTGATATTAATATTAGTGGTCAGGCAACAGTAAATAAATTAATTTCAACCTGGCTTTGTTTTCCGCCGGGCAATACCACTGACTGTAAAAAAAGTTGGAATGATATTGGCGGAGCATTTTGGGGCTCAAGTGGTGCTAATATTTATAATACTAACGGTGGTAATGTTGGAATTAATTCTAATCTACCCCAAGCCAAATTCCAAGTAACTAGCGCTGACCCGACAATTGCTATTTTTGCCGGGAGTACAACTGGTAATCAAGCAGTTCAGATTGGTAATAGCACTGGATTCATGAATATTGGTGTTGGCGTGACTACCAAAAATCCGTATCTTTGGTCTAATAACGGTAATTTATTTATTGGTGATGATGCTAATCCGACTTTATTTATTCAAGGAATGAACAATGGTAAAGTTGCCATTGGCACCACTCAATTAACCGGTCTTTATAAATTTATAGTAATGTCTGGTACTACTCAGGGAGCCTATGTCCAAAACAGCCAGGGCACGCAAGGCTATTTAGCCGAAGGCAAGAGAGGAATAAGAGGTCAGTCTTTGGGCGCGGACGGTATTGGTGTTGAAGGTTTTACTGACAATGGTAAGGCAGTTATTGGTACTGTTTCTGGTACTGGTTGGTCCGGCTATTTTGACGGTGGCCAGGGAGTTTATGTTAATAAAAGAATTACTTTTCCCAGATATGCTGCCACTGGTTATGACGGCCAAAATTTAATTGAAACACTCAATGATCCTTCGGGTTATAATGTTAATAATTTGGATTTAGCGATTGCGGCCCAAAGGAATTTATATCTTTTGATGAATGAACAGCCTTATAATTTGATGGCCGGAGTGGGTGATTTAGTTATCTCTAGAGACTCGGCTGGTTGGGCCGAATCCAATCCTTATTTAGTGGTAAAAAATGGTGGTAATGTTGGTATTGGCGTAAGAAATCCAAGCGTTAATCTTGAAGTCAAAGGAAAAGTTCAAATTGATGGATCTGGCGGTGTGACTTCCTTAACTTCAACCGGTGGCCATAGTTGGTTTGGTGGCACAATGGATGTAGGCAATGTTCCTATTTGGTTAAGGGGTAGTGATCAAAATGGCGGCACTATTGCTTTGATTATTCGGAATAATAACTCGGATAAAGTTGCTGGTACTACTGCTAATGCTTCTAAAAATGGTGATTTGATGTTTTCACCAAAAAATAACAGCAATGATATGTGGGGTTTTAGAACAGTAGAAGATGGTAATAATAAGGTTACCTTTCAGCTTGGATCAAATTTTTCTGGTCTCTCATTTCTTCCTGTGTTGACTGTTGGTAATGATATAATTAATAGTATAGCTTACGGATCGTTAGGCTTAAATACTACTAGCTTTGATTATAGAAATGCTATGAATGTTGTTGGGCGTAATAGTGCAATTGAAGCCTCGGTCAGTGCCGGTAGCTATAGCAGCACTTTTGTTTTGGACCCTAATAATTGGAATCGGGCGGGTCATTTTAAAATCACCAACACTTCTTATCCAGCCGAGGTCTATCTGGCTACTTCGCCCTATAGTTCAAGTTATAATTATGGTGTTTGGGCTTCCGGCACAGCGGCTGGTTTATATGGTCAGGGACCGATTTATGGTGTAGTTGGCCAATCTTATTATGGCGGTGTTGGTGTCAAAGGATTAAGCAATTGTGACACTGCTGGCTCAGAAGATAGTTGTAATAATGCTACAGCAATTTCCGCCGAGGGTACGGGTTATGCCGATGCTTTAAATGCTACGGTTAAAGCCTATTATAATTATGACGGAGAAGGCGGGCCAGTTAACTATGCCTTCCAACCAAATTCATATACGGCCGAAACTGCTGCAGTTAGGGTAACCAATGAATGGTCAAATGGCTGGGGAGTTTATTCTAATGGTAATAAAAATTTATTTGGTGGAATTACTTTAAATAAGGCCAACGCTACAATCAGCGCCAATACTAATTGTGCTGACTATGGCGCCGGAACGATGTTATATTCACTTAATACTGCCGGGACTATTGGCCATTTTTACGGCTGTGTCCAAACCGCTGCTAATACTTTTCGCTGGAAGCAGTTAGATAATTAGGTTATTTCCAATATGACCAAAAGGGTTAGTTTAATTACTTTTTTTCTGTTGGTTCTTGGTTTAAGTACCCTGGTTTGGTATCAGGCTCAAGCGGCTAATCCGCCTAAAACATTTTGCGGCGATGGTAAAATTCAATCACCAAACAGCGATGGTTTGTATGAAAAATGTGATGACCAGGGTGATAGTTCTAAATGTACAGCCAGTTGCGGCCAAAAAATGTTGGGTTGGGCTTGGTCATATAATTTTGGCTGGTTGTCATTAAACAATAAGTCCTGTGATTTCTTAGATCCGATTGTCCCAGCTGGCATTTGTGGTCAGTCTGATATTACTTACTATGTTCAAATTGATGCTTCTAACCAGGTAAAAGGTTTTGCTTGGTCTAATAATTTAGGTTGGATTTGTTTTGGTGCAACTTGTAATTCTGACACCAATCAGACAGATAATATTTGCCAATTTGCTTCTAGCCAGGGTTTGCCTTGTAATGCCAATGATTACGGTATTCAAACGCCACCGGGCGGGGCTTGGCAGGCCTATATTCAAAATGCTTTGACTGATAATCCGCCAGTCTTGGGCTGGGCCAAAATTATTAGCTTGGGTGATGATGGTATAATTTCTTTAAGTTGCTCAACTTGTACTTATAATTATCAAACGAATTTAATCTTAAAAGATTTTAAAAGCGGGTCAAGCGTTGAGCAGCGTTTAACTCTCAAGGGCTGGGCTTGGAATGATAATTCGCAAGGAAACGGTTTGGGTTGGATTGAGTTTAATCCAGAAATTTTAGCCGCTTCGCCCTGGCTTCAGACTAAATACGGCGATGTTTATTCTCGAGGTGGTTTACAAGCCATTCAAGAGGCGCCTGATTATAATGCGACTTATCAAATTTTAGCCGGTGGCGACATTGTTAATTTCCGATCAGCTCGTTTATTGGTTGATCCTTACTCCGGTTTTATCAATTTTCCTACTGCTGCTACCCGTTATTCAAATGTCTTGGGTAAATTGGACGTTGGCAGTTTGCTTTGCAGTATTCCCAGCGGTAATACTTCTTGCATTAATCAGTACGGCAATACAGTCGTCAAATTAAATCCGTTGTCACAGTTGCCACCAGAGATTTTGGCCGGAAAAATTTATTACTATGACGGTTCAGTTGATATTTCACAACTTTTAGCATTCAAGAATGGCACTAATTTTGTTAACGGTTCGGGAACAATTATTGTCAATGGCAATTTAACAATTAATAATAACATTGTTTATTTCTGTGATGAAGCGGGCAATACCAATGATCCAGTTTGTACTTCTAATAAGTTTAGGAACTTAGCTTCAATCGCTTGGATTGTTAAAGGAGATTTATTGGTTGGTCCAAACGTTGATAAATTGGCCGGTAACTTCGTTATTATTGGTGATGGTAAAGATTGCAATGCTGACCAGAATGTTAAAGTTAATTATTGCGGCCAAATTTACAGCTGCTATAACGGAGCGGATTGCAGCAAGCGCTTAACAGTTTCTGGGCTAATGATGGCCAAGAAATTTTATTTCAGCCGTACCTATGTTTCGCCGCCCCAGGAAATTCCGGCCCAAGGTTCAGAAGTTATTAATTATGATGGTCGTTTATTGGCCAATACTCCGCCCGGTTTAGGTAATTTCGTTCAAGCTTTGCCAATTTGGCGGACTGGTACGCTTAGTCAGTAATTGAAAAAATCAAGGTGAGTCATTTGTATGTTATACTTAAGAAAGAAGGACAAGACTTTTAAGGTCAGTCTTTGGACTAAAAGTCCAATTAATTAAAGATTATGCCTTTATTCTCTTCGCCCCAAAGCTATTTAGGTGTTGATTTTGACTCTAATAGCATTAAAATAGTTGAATTAAAAAATGAAGGCGGGCGCCCACGATTGGTGACCTATGGTTATCTTGATAAAGAGATAGATAAAACCATTAGCGAAAACGGTAAAGATGTTTCGGCCGAAACCGCTAAATTAATTAAAGAAATCTGTCACCAAGCCAAAACCACGACTACTAAAGTAATTACTGCCTTGCCTGCTTTTTCAGTTTTTAGTTCAATTTTGAATTTGCCGATAATGTCAAAGAAAGATTTGGCCACCGCGGTTAAATGGGAAGCAAAAAAAGTTATCCCTTTGCCATTGGAAGAAATGATTTTAGATTGGAAATTATTGGAAGATTTGCCAGTTAACCAAATCGCTGACACCAGTAAAGGCCAAGAAAATGGTCAAGAAAATGGCGATGCAGAATTAAAAAAAGGCGGATTTTTAAAAATATCTGGCCAAACTAAAAGTAAATATTTGAAGGTTTTGCTGACTGCCGCCCCTAAAGATTTAGTTAAACGTTATATTGATATTTTTAAAGCGGCTGGGTTAAATTTGTTAAGCCTAGACACGGAATCATTTGCTTTAATCCGTTCGTTGGTTGGTAACGATAAATCAGCTTTAATGATTGTTGATGTTGGTTCGGTGGTAACTAATATTTCGGTTGTGGTCAACAGTATTCCGATTTTGAATCGCAGCATTGACGTTGGTGGTCTAACTATCACTAAGGCGATTGCCAACAGCCTGAATGTTAATTTAGCCAGAGCGGAACAGTTTAAGTATGATATTGGCATGAGCCCGGATCGGGTGGGCCAGGGCAGCGTACCTAAAACTATTGAAAATACCTTAACACCGATTGTGGATGAAATACGTTATAGTTTAAATCTTTATCGGAATCAGGGCCAAAAGAGTATTGAAAAAATAATTTTAACCGGCGGATCTTCCTTATTGCTTAATTTACCGGTTTATTTATCTAATTTATTAGGCTTAAGAGTATTTTTAGGTGATCCTTGGGCTAGAGTAATGTACCCCGAGGAGTTAAAGCCAGTCTTGGATGAAATTGGTCCGCGTTATTCAGTCACAATCGGACTGGCGATGAGAGATATTGAATAATAATTATTATGGCAGAGATAAATCTTTTACCAAGTGATTTGAGAGAAAAGGAACAAAAAGAATTGGAAACGGCTAGAAAAAAGTCGAGGCCGGTTAATATTGAATTAACTAATCCAAAAATTGAAAAGCTGAAAGAACCGGCTTATGCCGCACCCAGGCAGTCTATTCTAAGCCGTCTTTTTGCTAAAAAAATTGAGACACCAAAATCATTATCATCTTTCCCTAATCAAGAACGCCAAAAACCGATTGAAAAAATGCCTAAAGTGGCGGAGAAAAATTTTCATATCCCAAGTTTACCAATTGAGAAATCAAAAGTGAGAATTGATTTATCGGGTAATGAAGATGCCACTGCTCAGAAAGAAACGTTTGAGACTGATTACAAATTATTTAATGATGAATCCGGCAAAGATAAAGTCAACGAGAAAAAAGAAGATCAGGTAAAGATTGAGTTGAATAAATTGCCACCAAAGAAGAAATCATTCAGTTTTAGTGGTTTATTTTTTGGTAAAAAGATTAAGTCTGAAGATGACAGATCAAAACCAGTCGGTAATTTTGTCGCCAGAGAGAAGAAGGCTGGGAAAGTAAAAAATAAAAGTAGGGGTTTTAAAAGGGAAAAGACGGATATTTTGGACGTAAATTTAATTCCAGCCGAATTAGGCAAACGGCCCGAGTTGGAATTAGGCAAAAGACTATTTGCTTCCGGTGCTGTTATTCTTGGGTTTATTTTGTTAATTGCTGCAGGGTATTTGGGAATCACTTGGTACCAGGTTAAAGTTACTCAAGACATTAGCGGCGTTGAATCTAGAATTGAGACATTAGATCAAGAAATTGTTCAATATGAAAAAGATAAACAGGTTGCTTTAGACATGCAGCAAAGTCTAGAATCAGTCCGGCAACTTTTGAATCAGCATGTCTATTGGACTAATTTTTTCAATTTGTTGGAAAAAAATACTATTGGTGAAGTGAAATATGTCAATTTTTCTATGGCCGGCCAGAATAAATTAGTTATTTCGGCCTTTGGCAAAGATTATCATTCAGTCGCTAAACAATTGATTGCTTTTCAAAAAGCCACTGATTTTGTTAAAAACGTAAAAATTGACGCGGCTTCAGCCGAAATTGATCCTGAAACTGGCAATTATACCGGTGTTAATTTTAATATTGATTTAGAGTTTCAGCCTAATGTATTTTTAAAGCCGATTGAATAGCATTAATAATAAATATCATGGCCGAAGTTAAAGATGAAAAAAATAAAAAAGATCTGCAGCTGAAATTAGCGGTTTTGCGGTACTATAAATTGGTTACAGTTCTTTTGCTTATTGTCATTGGTACTTTAAGCTACTATTTTATTTTAGAACCAAAATATCAGGCCGTTGGTATTGGTGGCAAATATAATTTGGACACTCTGAATCAAGATTTGAACAAAAGGCAGAATTATTTAAGCAATTTACAGAAATTGATAGCTAATTATCAAAAAATTAGTCAGGAACAGGTAGCCAAGCTTAGTGAAATTTTGCCACCGAAAGAGGATATTCCGGATCTTTTTATCCAATTGCAGAATTTAGCCCAAGAACAAAATCTTTTATTATCAAGTATTAGCATCAATGAAGTGCCAGACACGGCCCAAGCCAAAAATGCCAACAGCCAAATTAAAAAATTAAGTATTAGTTTGAACCTAATTGGTGGTAAGGGTGATAGCTATAGTGAGATCAAACAATTTCTAGCGGCTTTGGAATATAATTTGCGCTTGTTTGATGTTAACTCTGTTTATTTTAGCCCTGATTCCCCAAGCTATACTATCAACATCTTTACTTATTATTACAAGAAAGGCTAGATTAGCATATGCTTGTCCCTAAAAAAATGACGAGAATAAAAAAAGCAATACTAGTTTTGGTTAGTATTGGGCTTTTGGCAGTCATTGGTTATTTAGTCTATGACAATTTTATTGCTAATCCAAAAATAATCAGTACCAATATTAGCGGCAAGCGAATTCAGGTAATCAATATTACCACTATTCAGCCTAATTTTTCCGATGATTTTTTACTTAAGTCGCCCTATACCAATCTCCAATCCCATTCACAGCCAATAATGATTGATAATCTTGGTCGGGCAAATCCATTCCAATAATATTGGTGCCTAAAAATCTTTTAACCCAATCAATAATTAATGTATCAAGATCAAAACCAATTAGTCCAAGCTTTAGTTGCCGCCAACTTATTAACGAAAGAGACGGCAACTGATTTGCAAAATAAAGCGATTGCAGCTCAAAAAGCCGTTGAAGATTTGATTGTGGCCGAAAATTTAGTCTCGGAAGATAAATTAATTGAAACCAAATCAAAATTATTAAATATTCCAATTACTGATTTGCAAGGCAGACAAATTCCTAAAAAGGTTTTGAATTTAATACCGCAAGAAGTAGCTGAAAATTACAAGATGATTCCTTTTGAGCAGGTTGAAAATGAGCTCCATGTCGGCCTGATTAACCCGCAGAATTTTAAAGCGATTGAAGCAGTTGAGTTTTTAGCCCAGAAGGCTAATTTAAAAGTTCGTTATTTTATAATTTCTAATATTAGTTTTAGAGCGGCTTTTCGTCAGTACCAAATTCTAGGCGAAGAAGTTAAGGAAGCATTGGCTGATATTACTAATCAACCATCAGTCGGTCAAGAAGTTATGCCTCAAGATGCAAAGGAGATGGAAGAAGTAATAAAGAGCGCGCCGATTTCAAAAATGGTTTTGGTAATAATCCGTCATGCAATTGATGGCCGAGCCTCAGATATTCATATTGAACCAACAATGAAAGATGTTAAAGTTCGTTATCGGATTGATGGTATTTTAAGGACTTCTTTAGTTTTGCCAAGGTATGTTCATTCGGCCATTGTTGCCCGGATAAAAGTTTTAGCCAATTTAAAGTTAGATGAAACCCGCAAACCACAGGATGGTCGGATTAGATTGACGATTGAAGGCCGCGATATTGATTTCCGTGTTTCTACTTTACCGTTATTTGAAGGAGAAAAAGTAGTTTTAAGAATTTTAGACACCCAAGCCCAGGTGCCGGCCTTAGACCAGCTAGGTTTTAATAAAATTCATATTGATTTAATCAATGAAGCAATTAAAAAACCTCACGGCTTGACTTTGTTGACTGGTCCGGTCGGTTCGGGTAAAACCACGACTTTGTATACTATTCTGACAATGTTAAATCGTGACGGTATGAATATTGTTACCCTTGAAGATCCGATTGAATATTATATTTTAGGCGTTAATCAATCTCAAATTAATCCGGACGTCGGTTTTACTTTTGCTTCTGGGTTAAGGGCAATTTTGCGTCAGGATCCAAATATTGTCATGCTTGGTGAAATTCGTGACAAAGAAACCACTGAATTAGTCGTTCATGCTAGTTTGACTGGTCACATGATTCTTTCCACTTTGCATACCAGTAGTGCCATTGGCGCTATTCCTCGGTTAGTTGATTTGGGAGCTGAACCATTTTTACTTTCTTCAATTATTAATTTAATTATTGGCCAACGTTTAGCCAGAAAGGTCTGTCCGGATTGTCGGATTGAAGCTGAAGTTCCTGAACCAATAATGAAAAGAATTAAGGAACAAATTGCTGGTATTCCGGCTAAATATTTAGTTGGAGTTGACGCTAGTAAGCTAGTATTTTATAGAGGTCAAGGTTGTTCTCACTGCGGAAATTTAGGCTATCAGGGCCGGGTGGCGGTGGCGGAAGTAATTAATATTAATAATGAAATTCGCGAGCTTATTAGCGAAGGTGGTAATGTAACGGCAATTAAAAAAGTTTTAGAAAAACAGGACTTTATTACTCTAACCCAAGATTGTTTGATTAAAGCCTTGCAGGGCATCACTACAGTTGAAGAAGTAATGAGGGTATCTCAGCTCTAATTATTATTTATAGATTAAATTAAAATTTTAAATTTATGTCTAAGAAAAAATCCATTCTTTTAGTTGAAGATGATGAGTTTTTGGCCGAACTTTATGCGACCAAGCTCAATTTGGAGGGGTATGAAGTTTCTTTAGCGGTCAGCGGTGATAAAGGCTTAAAATTAATCAGAGAGAAAAAACCGGATTTGGTTTTGCTGGATATAATTTTACCGAAAATGGACGGGTTTGAGATTCTCAAGGCAGTTAAAGAAGATAAAGCCCTAAAAGACATTCCGATTATTCTTTTAACCAATTTAAGCCAAAAAGATGAAGTTAAGAAAGGTTTAGAACTGGGAGCGGTTGACTATTTGATTAAGGCCCATTTTATGCCTTCTGAAGTAGTCAAAAAGATAAAACAAGTGATGGGTGATTAAATTTAAATTATAATTTTATGGAAGCTTCCTCTAACATTATTATCAATAAAATTTTAACGGCGGCGGCTAAACAGCGTGCTTCTAATGTTCATCTGACCGTTGGCGCCTATCCAACCTTAAGAATTGACGAGGAGTTGTTTGAGCTTAAAGATGAACAAATTATTACCAATGATTTTGTTATTAAGCTGGCTGATGGTTGGTTGGAAACTGATCAAAAGAAAATATTAGATGAAAAAAGGGAAGTTGTTTTTGTTAAAGAAATTGCTAAACAATTTAGGGTAAAAGTCGCTTTTTTCTTTCAGAAGAATTTTTTATCCGCTTCTTTAAGGTTAATCCCGGCCCAAATTCCACCATTGATTAATTTAGGTTTGCCTAAGTCAGTTTATAGTCTGAGTGATAAAAAAGCCGGTTTGATTATTGTTACTGGTCCTTATGGTTCTGGTCGAACAACTACAGTCGCTTCCATCGTTGAGGAAATCAACAAGAGCCGGAAAGAAAATATTATTACCATTGAACAACCAATTGAATATTTGTTTACTAATAAAGAGAGTTTAATTGAACAAAGGGAGGTTGGCCGAGATGTTAATTCCTTTACCGATGCTTTGCAATCTTGTCAGCAGGCCGATGTTGACGTGGTGGCTTTAGCGGTAACCGCTGAGGCTGGAGCAATACCTTTAGCTTTGGAATTTGCTAATTCAGGAAGGTTGGCCATTATGACGATGGAAACAGTTTCGGCAATTCAAACCATTGAAGAAATTTTTGCTGCTTTTCCCAAAGAAGAGCAACAACGGGCACCACTTTTATTATCTGAAGGTCTGCTGGCAATTATTGCTCAGCGGGTGGTGCCAAAAGTCGGTGGTGGGTTAGTTCTAGCGGCCGAAGTTCTGATTGCGACTGAAGCGGTTAAATCATTAATTCGTGAAGGCAGAATTAAACAAATTAATACCATATTGCAAAGCTCACGCGCCGAAGGAATGCTAAGTTTGGATCAATCATTGGCTGAGTTGGTCAAATCAGGCGAAGTTTTAATTGATCAAGCAATTGAATATGCCAATGACCCGGGGAGTTTTCGAGCGATGGCCAAAGGTTAAAATTCTTATTTCCTAGAAAATGAAAATTTTATTTTATGCCTTATTTTCGTTACAAAGCCCAAGATGAAGAAGGGGAAACAATTGAAGGAATGATTCAAGCTGCTTCTCAGGACGTAGCGGCAGACACTTTGGCTGACCAAAATTTAACTATTTTATTTTTAAGTGAAGAAAAAGTTAGCTTTTTTGAACGGTCATTAAAATCTTTAAATCGGGTCAAGATTAAAGATCTAGTTATTTTTTCTCGGCAATTATCAGTCATTGTCTCGGCAACAATTCCTTTAGTTCAAGGTTTAAAGATTTTAATTAATCAAACCGAAAGTCCGGTTTTAAAAACCGTAATTTCTGAGGTGGCTGATGATGTTGAAGGCGGGGCAAAACTTTCGGCGGCCCTGAGTCGCCACCGCGAGATATTTAATGATTTTTTTATTAATATTATTAGGTCCGGAGAAACCTCTGGTAAACTGGATGAAGTTTTAAATTATTTGGCTGATCAGCAGGAAAAAGATTATGATTTGGTTTCTAAAATTCGCGGGGCAATGATTTATCCGGCTTTTATCGTCTCTGGTCTTTTAATCGTTGGTACGGTAATGATGATTTTTGTCATTCCGCAGTTAACGTCAGTTTTAACCGAGACTGGTGCCGAGCTGCCACTTTCAACTAAGCTTTTAATTGGGGCTAGTAATTTTTTAACCCATTATTGGTGGATTTTACTGATTGGTATTTCAGCAGTTATTCTTGGCTTAAGATTTTTTATCAAAACTAAATCGGGCCGGTATTATTGGGATAGTTTGAAATTGAAGCTTCCGATTTTTGGCAAGTTGTTTCAAAAGATAATTTTAGTTCGGTTTACTCGTAGTCTTTTTACCTTGACCACTGGTGGCGTATCTCTGACCAAAAGTTTGGATATTGTTTCTGATGTAGTTGGCAATCAGGTATATAAACAGTTGATTCAGGAAACCAAACGGGAGGTTGAAGACGGTAATTCAATTGCCACAGTTTTTATGCGCAGCAAGCAGGTGCCGGTTATGGTCTCACAAATGCTGAGTTTGGGCGAAAAGACTGGTCGAATTGATGATATTTTAAATCGTCTAGCTAATTTTTATGGCCGGGAAGTTGATAATATTGTTACTAATTTAGTTAGTTTGTTAGAGCCATTAATTATGGTTTTGATGGCGGTAGCAGTTGGTGTCCTGGTTTCAGCAATAATTTTACCGATGTATAGCTTGGCTTCTAGTTTATAGTTTTTAGCGTTTGTTGATTTGCTAATTTTTTGTTATAATATAAATAATTGTTAATAACTAAAAAATAAAAGTTCGCAACAAATGCGACCCAAAACAAGGAAAGGGGGTGAAAAAATGAGAAAGAAACAAGGTTTTACTCTTATTGAGTTGCTGGTAGTTATCGCTATTATTGGACTTTTGTCCACTTTGGCAGTTGTGGCTTTAAATTCCGCTCGTCAGAAGGCCAGGGATGCCAAGCGGGTGGCTGATATTAAACAAATTCAGACCGCTTTAGAGCTTTATTTCAACGATAACACAACTTATCCGGCAGCCACTGGTGATCTAGGTTCAACTAATTTTGCCTGTTTAGGTGGTGGTGGTTTCGGGACAGCCGGCGCTACGGCTTGTACCGGCACTACTTATATGGGGTTGATCCCATCCAATCCAGCCCCGACTGCTGCTTCAACTGGTGTTTATTATTATGTTAGCGCTGGCGGAGATAGTTATAATATAATCTTTGCCCTTGAAGGAACTACTGGTGGATTGAACAAGGGAGCCAATGGGCTTTATACTGCCTCCCAAGACGGAATTAAGTAATTTTCATATAATCTGGAGCTCCAAAACAAACCCTCCATTACCTGGAGGGTTTGTTATTAATTTCAGACCAAAAAATGGTATAATAGAATCATGAAATCATTAAAGAAAAATTTTTTGGTAATTGGCGGCTTTTTAGCTTTGGTGGTTTTATTTTTTTCACCTTATCTATTATCAGGAAAAATTCCTTATGTCGGAGATTTCACCGGCAGTGATTTAACCGAACTCAATCTACCTTTACGATTTTTAGCCAGCCAATCATGGCAATCTGGCCAGGTGCCGCTTTGGACTAATCTTCTAGCCAATGGTTTTGCCATCGTGGCTGAAGGCCAGGCGGGAGTTTTTTATCCTTTTAATTTAATCCTTTTCCCTTTTCTGCCCTTTGGTTTAGCCGTTAATCTGAGCCTGGTGATTAATTTCTTCCTGGCCGGTTTATTTATATACATTTACTGCCGATTTTTAAAAATTAGTCGCTTTGGTTCAATTTTTGCCGCAGTTGCTTTTAGTTTCAGTGGCTTTTTTGTTTTTCGGTTAAAGCATTTAAATTTGGTTAATGCCGCAATTTGGTTGCCATTAATATTCTATTTGATTGAAAAATATTTTGTTAGCAAAAGAAAATCATTAATTTTAATTGCTTTAAGTTTTGTTTTTACCATTCAATTTTTTGCCGGTCATCCGCAAATTTTGTATATTTCTTTAATTTCAGCGGTTTTCTATTTTTACTTGAAAGCAATTTTTGTTTTCAATTTCAAAATTAATTATTTAATTACTAAATTAATCTGGCCTTGGATAATTATTGGCTTGATCTTGTTTGGTTTGGCCGCGATTCAGCTCTTACCAACCCTTTTTTATTCAGCTTCTTCCGGCCGAAGCTTAGCCATGTCTTATACTGATATCACCGGTTTTCCTTTTTTACCAGCCAATATTTTGTATTTTGTTGCGCCCTATTTTTTGGGCAATCCGGCTTTTGGGACTTATCCATTTGATACTCATATTTTTGGTATCTTTTGGGAAAATAATATTTATTTTGGTTTAAGTGCCTTGCTTTTGGCTTTGGTGGCCATTTTTTCTTTAGTGGCCAAAAAGAAGGAAGTTAGATTTTTAGTAATTTTATTTTTGTTTTCCGGTTTATTTATCCTTGGCGATTCCAATCCAATATTTATTATTCTTTGGCAATTATTACCGGGCTTGCAAATGTTTCGTTTTCCTCAACGCTTTTTTCTTTTGGCTTTATTTTGTCTAACGGTTTTGGCCGGATTTGGTTTTGATTTTATTTTTGAAAAAATAAATCAATGGTTTTTAAAAACCGGACGGATAATAAAATCAAAAATTTTGTTTAATACTTTATTACCGCTGACACTAATTTTAATTTTAGCTGTTGATTTATTTGTAGTAAGCTTCAATTATTTGGGAGCGTTGGATTATGGGAAATATTTTTCTCCCTCGCAAAGTGCGCAATTTTTGCAACAAGACCCAGATAAATTCAGAATTTATAGTTTTGACTGGCCAAACACTTGGAGTTCTATTTATCAAGTGTCTGGCGGTTGGCAAAATAATCTTTCACTTTTTAATTCCGGCCGCGAACTAATTCCGCCAAATTTGAATGTATTTTGGAATTTAGCTTCGGCTCAGGACAGAGCTTCTTTGGAAGGCGGCATGTTACCGAAAGCTGCCCAGCAGTTAGGCAACCGTTTAATGTTAGAGACTTGGTTGGGCAAAAATAATAATGGTAATAAAATTATTGTTTCCGATCAAGCCTTAAAAATTTTTGGCTTAGAAAATGTTAAATATTTTTTATCATTCAAGGAGCTTGATAATCAGAATTTAATTTTAGCTAAGGAGATAAAAAATGATTTTTTGCCACCGCTAAAAATTTATCAAAACAAATATTTTTTACCTTTCGCCTTTGGTGTGTTTAAAACGAAGTCAATATTGGCCGATGATCAGGCGATGAATTATCTTTTTGATCCGAATTTTGATCCGGCTCAAGAAATAGTTTTGGCTGCCGCTAAGGCTGATTTACCATCAACGGTTGAAAAACCGCAAGGGCAAGTCAAAATAATAAAGCAGCTTGGCAACCAAATAGTTTTTCAAGTTAATTTTTCTCAGCCTGGCTATTTATTTGTTAGTCAAAATTTTGTGCCTGGTTGGCAAGCCAAAATTGATAATCAACCAACTAAAATTATCAGAGCTAACCAAGTTTTCTCGGCAGTTTTAGTCCCAGCCGGTAATTACCAAATTACTTTTGCTTTTGAACCAATTGCTTATCTAATTGGTAAGTGGCTAACATTAATTACTTTGGCCAGTATATTTGTTTTTGGACTTTATGCTTTCTTTCGTAAAAAGTCAGTAATTTAATATTATATAATAATTTTATGGCCATTACTTTGGGCAATAAACAGTTAAGCAATTTATTTTATTTTGTTGTTGCTTATATTTTAATTTTGATTGGTTACGCTGCCAACCGCGGCTTATTTTTTAGCCAAACACAAGTCTGGTTTTTAATTTTAGCCTGGTTATTTTTAGTTTTGCCGTTTTTCAAAAAACAATTGTTGACTTTCAGGCTCAATCTTGATTTGCTAAACCTTCTTTTGTTAGTAGTTGGTTTTACCTTTTGTTTATCTTTGTTTTTTGACGAAGCAATGTATTTTTCCTCAAGGCAAGCTTTCTCAAATGTTTTTTTGTTAAAATCCCTGGCTTTGATTTTATTTCTTTTTTATTTTATTGATTTTAAATTTTTGTCTAAGAATTTTTTTAGTCTTGTCCTTTTGCATCTTTGGAAGAATAAGTTTATCTATTTATTAATTATTGCTTTTTTGCTTCGTTTATTAATAATTTTTTACTCACCCGCACCGCAAATTGATGTTTTTTGGTTTTTAGACGGTGGCGCTAAGGCTTTAGTGGCCGGTCATAATCCTTATTCGGAAGTATTTTTTAATCCTTATACTGCTGATCAAGGAAAACAACTTTATGGTGATGCTAATTTTCAAAATGATAATTACTCCTATTTACCAACAACTATTTTTTTGACTACTATCTCTAAATTATTTTTTGGCGACGTTCGCTTTATTTATTTGTTTGCGGTTTTTGGTACCGCAGCAATCATTTATTTTTTAGTTAGAAGAAAATTCGGCCAGCCAGCGGAAATTGCCGAGTTATTATCTTTGCTAATTCTTTATGCGCCGCTATCGCTTTTTGTTTTAGAGCAGGCCTGGAGCGAGCCGCTATCAATCTTTTTGTTGGCTTTATTTGTTTTGGCTGTAAGTCTTAATTGGCGTTATCTGCCGTATTTAATTTTTGGTTCTTTTCTGGGAGTCAAGCAGGTCTCTTTGGTATTTTTGGCTTTTTTATGTCGTTTTGAGTTTATTAATCCAAAGAAGTATTTGTTGTCCATCGTGACAATGTTAGCAATTATTCTTCCTTTTTTAGCTTGGGACTGCCGTAATTTTATTAATGACACTATTGTTCATCACGTTTTATTTCAGCCGCCGCTTCATTCATTGACTTTGAATACTCTAAGCAGAATCTTATTTTATCAAGATATCCCAGCAGTAATTTATTTGCCTTTATTATTAGGCTTATTCTTATTTTTATTTTTTAAAACTAAAAGAGATTTATCGGGCATTATTCACTCCTCGTTAGTTTTTCTTTTTGCCTTATTTTTAATAAAACAAGGTTTTGCTAATTACTATTATAGTATTATTGGTGGCCTAATAATTCTAATGGCTTTGGAATTAGGCCAACCCGACTTAAATTATGAAAATCAAAAATAAATTGGATAAATTATACAAAGCATTGATTAGCCAGTACCAAAAATTAATAATAGATAGAAATTTTATTCTAGCGGCTGTAATTTTTACCGTCGCCATTGCCGTCTATCTTTTTACTTTGGCCCCGTCAGTTACCATGGAAGATAGTGCTGAATTGATTACCACCGCTTACACTTTAGGCATTGCCCACCCTTCCGGTTATCCGTTATATGTTTTATTGGGTCACCTTTTTACCTGTATTCCTTGGGCAACGATTGCTTGGCGGGTTAATTTGTTGTCAGCCGTTTTTGGCGCTTTAACAATTGCTTTGTTCTATTTGATTTTAGTTAAAATAAATATTAAAAAGCCAATTGCCTTTTGTTGTGGCTTGGTTGCCGCTTTTGGCCCGATATTTTGGTCACAAAGCGTAGTAGCCAAATTTTATACCCTCAATACCTTCTTTGTTTGTTTATTAATTTTAATTCTTTTAATTTGGTCACAAAAAAAAGAAAACAAATACTTGCTTTGGTTTTCTTTGCTGTATGGAGTTAGCTTGACTAACCACACGATGATTATTCTCTTAGCGCCGGCTTTTGCCGTCTATATAGTTTTTACCGAGCGTAAAATTATTTTGAATTGGCCTTTGATTTTAAAAATGTTTATCCTTTTTTTGTTAGGCCTGCTTGTTTATTTATATATCCCGATTCGGGCCTGGCAAAAGCCGGTTTTTAACTGGGGAATTATTAGTACCTGGCATGATGTTTGGGTTCATATTGGTAGGCGACAGTATAATGATTTTTCACCTTTGCTCAATTCTTACGGCAAAGTTGGCATTTTTGTTTCTTTTATTTTTGAAATTTATCGTCAATTTTTTTGGCCGGCTTTACTGCTAGCATTTTTAGGCGTGGTCTATCTTTGGCAAAAGAGTAAGGCCTTAACGCTTTTAACGGTCGGTGTTTTTTTAGGCAATAGCCTGGGAATAATTTTTTTGCGTAAATTTGGTTGGGGATTAGGAATTGATTATACTTACCGAGTTTATTATTTGCCAGCTTTTTTAATGGTTATCGTTTGGGTTGCATTTATTATTAATTATCTTTATAATTTTTTGATTCAAGCGCTTGCTGGCAAACCAAAATTATTTTTGCGGTTGAGCCAAACAATATTTTTTGTACTTTTGTTTTCTTTACCGCCAAGCTTCTTGATTAATAATTATAAACTCTGCGATTTCAGTCATTTCTGGTTTAATTATGATTACACTAAAAATCTTTTGGCCAGCCTTGAACCAAATAGCATTTATTATTTTGCCTACGATGGCAGTTTGCAAGGTGATACTGAGCTTTTTACTCTAGCTTATTTTAAAATGGTCCAAAATTTTCGGCCTGATGTCAGCGTAATTTCTGAGCAAAATCTTTTTTACAAGGATGTTTTGATCACCTTACCTAAGGAGTATTACAAATTAGACTTTGAAAATCGCCGAAAAGAGATTTTTAAATTGTTACAAGAAATAAAGGGTCGGCCGATTTACTCTAATTTTGCTCCAACCAATGATGATCTAACCGCTGGAGTTTTTGCTTTGTCAAATGGTTATGCCTATCGGTTTTATTCAAACATTAAATTAGCAGCTCAGGTAAAACCGACATTATATTTAGCGGCAATTAGGGGCCTGAGCGAAGTAGATGAACTTGATGATTATCCAACTGCCGGGCTAGCGGCCCATTATTATTATAATTTAGCTTCCTTTTATTTGACGGCCGGGCAAAAGAATAAATCGCAATATTATTTAATCAAGGCTTTTAATTTAGACACCGCACCGCAGAATCATGAATATCGTCGATTTATGGTTTACCGTTCCCAGTGGTTAAAACAAGGTAAAAATTAATAAATTGGTTGTCAGTTGTATTTACTAAAAACATAAATTCTGGTATAATCTAGAGTAGAGGATTTAATCTCAATTTAAATACTAAAAAAACAAAGAAAAAACAAAGAAAGGGGGTGGAAAATGAGAAAGAAACAAGGTTTTACTCTTATTGAGTTGTTGGTAGTTATTGCCATTATTGGGCTTTTGTCCACTTTGGCAGTAGTTTCATTAAATTCCGCTCGTCAGAAGGCCAGGGATGCCAAGCGGGTGGCTGATATTAAACAAATTCAGACCGCTTTAGAGCTTTATTTCAACGACAATAATAGTTATCCTAACGACGTTGGTGCTGATGTGACTTTGGGTGGATCGGCTAGTAATAATTGTTTGGGTAATGACGGTTTCAATACCGCTGGTAGCACTTGTTCAGCGCCAGTTTATATGGGCTTAATTCCTTCTAATCCAACACCCGGTGGAACAGCCTATATTTATCAAGGGGTAGGCGAAACCGGTGGTTATTGCCAAACTGGCATTTGTCCTAAATATCAAATTACATTTAGTTTAGAAGGCAAGACCGGTGGTTTAGAATCAGGTCTCCATACTGCTTATCAAGACGGAATGAAATAATTTCTAAATATAGATCAAAACAAGGCTTTGCTCTTCGGTGAGGCCTTGTTTTTTGCCAGTTTTATGGTTTGTCTTATTTGTTTTTGTAAGGTAAAATTAAGATATAACCGCTTAATTAATTAAGGTAAGTTTTGGTTACTTTATTAATGTTTTATGTATAGTTTTTTCATCTTTATCCTAGGACTGATAGTTGGTAGTTTTTTAAATGTGGTTATTCTGCGGCTAGGGACTAAAAAGTCGTTTTTCACCGGCCGGTCCCAATGCCCTTGTTGCGGCAAAAAAATTGCGGCTTACGACAATATTCCTCTAGTCAGTTTTATTCTTCTGCGCGGTCATTGTCGTAATTGTAAGAAAAATATTTCTTGGCAGTATCCTTTAATTGAATTACTCACTGCTTTTATTTTTGTTTGGTTCTCTCTGCGTTTTGGTTTAACGGCGCAGTTTTTAATTTACTCAATTTTTAGTAGTTTTTTAATAGTCATTTTTGTCTATGATCTTAAAAACTATTTGATCCTGGATCAAATTACAATCCCAGCAATGGTCATTGCTTTTTTTTCCAGTCTATACTTGGGCCTCGGTCTAGGGAATATAATTTTAGCCGCTATTATTGGCAGCGGCTTTTTTGCCCTTCAGTACTTTATTTCAAAAGGTAAATGGGTTGGTGATGGTGATATTCGCCTAGGGGCTTTAATGGGTTTAATGCTGGGTTGGAAATTTTTGTTAGTCGCTTTATTTTTGGCCTATATTATTGGTAGCATCTTTGGTCTCACTTTAATTTTGGTGGGCAAAAAAAAGATGTCTTCGGCCGTACCTTTTGGTCCGTTTTTAACTCTTGGTACCTTCATTGCTTTGATTTACGGGCAATCAATTTTAAATTGGTATTTTAATTTACTTTATTGATGAACAGATTTTTAGTTAAAAAATCATCACGACGTTTCCCCTCAGCCGGTTTTACCGTAATTGATCTTTTGGTTTCAGTAGCGATACTGGGAATAATGCTTACTTTTGTTTTAGCTAACTTTCGGGCCGCTAAAACTAGCGGTGATTTAGATGTTGTTATTAAAAGAATTGTTGACGGGATTACTACGGTTAGAAATATGAGTTTAGGCGGTCAACTGACCAACAGTTCTTTCCCCGAAGGTGGTTATGGCATCCATTTTGATTTTGATAATCCCAACCGTTATATTTTGTTTTTAGCGGCTGTAGCTGGTAATAGCTATATTCCTAATGTTAACGGATTAAGTAATGGTATTGTTGAATTTGACGGCATTAAATTAACAGAAGTTTGTGGCCATAAAGAGTTACAATTAAATGAAACTTTGGGTTTACCTTGTACCGACAGTTGGCAAAGAATTAATTGGCAAACAGCTGGCGATTTTATGGAAATTAAATTCTTAGCTTACAATGAAATGGCCATTAATTATTCTAACTATCAATTAAGTGATGACTTTAAATATATTGGCGGGGTTGTTAGCCAGGAAAAAACTGGTCAAACCGGCTATTTCTATGTTTCCTTAGTTTCCGGCTTAATTTCTGGTGATTTAAAAAGATGAAAAATAAGAAAAAATTACAATTTGGCCAAAGCTTATTAGAAACAATTTTTGCAATCGGCATTCTATTGATTGTGTTAGCAGCAATTCTGGCTTTGGTTACCTCCTCGGTGATTGGTCAAAAAGAAAGTGAATCGCAAATTATTGCTAATAATTTGGGCCGGGAAGCAATTGAAGCGGTTAGAAATATCCGTGATTCAAATTGGCTAGGCAATCAGCAATGGGATTTGGGTTTGGTTGACCCGGTAACTGCCTCTGGCTATACTGCTGCCCGAGCCGATATTTCTGATACTGGCAGTTGGCAACTGAGTTTTTTTTCCGATCAGGAAATCAATAATAAAGATTTACTTTACGTTTCGCCTCTGGGCATTTATAGCCATAATCCGATTGGCAGCGAGCAATCACTTTTTTCTCGTCATTTAACCTTGGAAAGTATTTGTCAGGGAAAAGATTTGGCTGGCAATTATCTAGCTGAGGTAATTAAAAGGACTTGCGATCAAACTGAATTGAAAGTCGGTATTAAAGTTAAAGCAATAGTTCAATGGCAAGAACGCGGCCGACTTCGGCAAGTAGTTTTAGATGATTTAATTTATGAATGGAAATAATTACAAAAAAATAAAATCCGGATTTACCTTAATTGAAATTTTAGTGGTTTTAGGGATATTTTCGCTTTTAGTGGTTGTTATTATTAATGTTTTTTTATTAGCTTTGCAGTCTCAGCGGCAGACTTCCAGTCGTCAAAAATCCTTATCAAATCTTCGCTATGTGACCGAAACCATTGCCCAACGTATCCGAACTTCAGAGATTAATTATTCAGGTTATGACAACAATATTATTACCAATCCAAACGACAAATTGGCTTTAATTGATCAAGCCGGTAACAAGTTAAATTATTTTAAAGAGGGGGACAGTATTAAATTTGAAAACGAATCAAGCGGCGAGCAGGCCTTAATTACCGATCTGAGCCAAGTTAAGGTAGTTAATTTATCTTTTTATATTAATCCAGTAACCGATCCTTTTACCGAAGATCGCTGCAATGAAGACGCCGATTGCAAAAATTCGTTAATCTCCCTTGGCGGCGGCTGCAGTTTGTTAGGTAAAATCTGCAAGGCCGGATCGAATAAAGGCAAACCTTGTTCTTCAGTTAATGATTGTGCTGGTAATGAATGTTATTCCCCGGAATTTAAAGTTGGATTTTGCCAATGCAGCCAAAATGCCGATTGTAAAACAAATTATTGTCAGCCAAGCGAACATCTGTGCGTGCCGCTTGACCGTCAGCCGCTGGTAACAATGGTTTTGGGTTTTCAGTCAGTGGGGACAAAAGTTGAGCAGCAAAAAACAATTTATTTACAAACTACTATTTCCAGCCGGATTTATAAGCGTTAATTATGACAAGGATTTTTAAAAAACAATCAGGCATGGTCTTAATTCTGGTAATTTTAATTATTACTGCAGTTTTGGGTACGGCCGCAATTTTTAGTACTTTAATTGTCCGTGATATCCAGCAGTCCCGTTTAATTGACCAATCAATCCAAGCCTATTATTTAGCTGAAAGCGGAGCGGAACGGTCTTTGTACCAGGTCCGACGGCGAGAGGCAATAACTGATTGTGAAAAAGTGACACTGTCTGGTGTTTGTGATGATAACGGTTATTGTGTTGCTAATTCAACGATCCCTTGCGTTAACCAGGCCGGTGGCTTTGATTGGAGTATTCGCGGCGGTTGGCAGATAAAAGCCAGTAACGAAACCGAAAC
The DNA here is from genome assembly GCA_041649675.1 of Patescibacteria group bacterium. Classification (GTDB taxonomy): domain Bacteria; phylum Patescibacteriota; class Patescibacteriia; order Buchananbacterales; family UBA6539; genus JBAYJS01. The sequence goes on from JBAZMQ010000004.1 coordinate 70,590, forward strand.
ATCATTTTCCTTCAGTCCCGGACAGTCTTTTCAAATTGATCTATTTAATCCTTATCAATCAGGTGGTTCCAATATTCGGTCAGTTGGTGTTGATTGCAATATACCCAACCTTACTTTAAACGCAGAGTTTACTAATTTGTCTAATATTTTAAAAATCAGTAATTCTAATTGTTTAAACCAGCCGCCAGTATTTAAACAGGCAATTGATTCTTACCCTAATTCCATTGCGACTTTGGATGGCCGAGATATCTTTACTGATTGTGCTTATAGTTTTCGTTTAACTTATCCGGTTGTTAGCGCCAACGATTCCAATGTCGCTACGGTGGTTACTTTAAAAGTTTATGATTCAGTTGGCAGTCAAATTGATATTCCCAGTCGTTTAATTATTGATTCCCAAGCGACCTTTGGTAATTCTTTTCAAAAGATTCGGGTTAGAACGCCAATGCGTCCGCCGTTATCCGGTCTTTATGATTTTGTTTTATTTTCCGAACAACCAATAATTAAGTAAGTAAGATAAGTTAAAGTAAACGTTTATTTTGCTAAAAAATATATGAATCAAGCCGAGGCTGAAAAAAGAATTGACAAGTTGGTGCCGCAAATTAATGAATTGCGTTATCGCTACCATGTCTTAAACGATCCCGGAGTAACCGACGAGGTTTATGATTCTTTGCAGCGCGAATTAGTTGAGCTGGAAAAACAATTTCCGGATCTAAAGCGGCTTGATTCACCGTTGCAGCGAATTGGCTCAAAACCATTAGCTAAGTTTGTAAAGGTTAAACATGAAGTCAGGCAATGGTCGTTTAATGATGCCTTTTCGGAAGCAGAGATTGCTGATTGGCAGCAGCGGATTGAAAAAATATTGGAAAAAGAACTAGGGCAGAAGCCAAAATTGGAATATGTTTGCGAATTAAAAATTGATGGTTTGCACATTGTTTTCACTTACGTAGATGGTCTATTGAAATTAGCAGCGACTCGCGGTGATGGCGTAATTGGTGAAGATGTTACCCAAAACATTAAAACTATTAATAGTGTGCCGTTAAGGCTGGCCAAACCATTAAATATTATTGTTGAAGGTGAAGTTTGGTTATCGGAAAAACAATTGGCCCAAATTAATCAGCAGCGCCAAATTGATAATCAGCCTCAGTTTGCCAATCCTCGAAACGCAGCCGCCGGGACCATTCGCCAGCTTGATCCTAAAGTTGTTGCTTCTAGAAAATTAGATTGTTTTGTTTATGATTGGTCCGGTGGCCAGGAAAAAATGCCCCAAACCCAAATTACGGAATTGCAGGAACTGGAAAAGCTGGGTTTTAAAGTCAATAAAAATTATCAGCTTTGTAACAGTTTAGACCAAGTCGTTGAATTTTGGCGAAATTGGCAAAAAAAGCGAGTTAAAGAACCTTATTGGATTGATGGTGTTGTAGTAAAAATTAATCGTCGTGATTATCAAAATATTTTAGGCTATGTTGGCAAAGCTCCGCGCTGGGCAATTGCTTTTAAATTTCCGGCCCAAGAAGTCACTACGATCATTGAAGATATTAAAGTCCAAATCGGTCGCCTTGGCACTTTAACACCGGTGGCTCATCTGCGGCCGGTTAAATTGGCTGGTACCGTGGTTAAAAGGGCAACTTTGCACAATGAAGATCAAATAAAACGTTTAGGCGTAAAAATTGGTGATACGGTTGTAATCCGCAAGGCTGGTGAAATTATTCCCGAAGTGGTTTCAGTTTTGCCTAAAATGAGAAGTGGCAAAGAAAAAGAATTCAAGATGCCGCTAAAATGTCCGGTTTGCGGTTTTGCCGTTACCCGAAAAGTCATTGAGGAAAAAGGCCAAGGTAAAAGTGTTGGCGTTTTTTGCACCAATGCTAGTTGTTATGCGCAGCAGCAGCGGCGAATGGTTCACTTTGTTTCTAAAAAAGCTTTTAATATTGACGGCCTGGGAGAAAAAATTGTTATTCAACTAATGGCTGAGGATTTATTAAAAACCCCGGCTGATATTTTTAAACTCCAAAAAGAAGATTTATTGCCCTTAGAGAGATTTGCGGAAAAATCAGCTGACAATTTATTATTAGCCATTAACCAGGCAAAAAAAATTACTTTGGCCCGTTTTATTTACGCTTTAGGTATTGCTCATGTTGGCGAAGAAACTGCCATTGATTTAGCTAATCACTTTGGCAGTATTGAAAAATTAATTCAGTTGGTTCAAAATGATTTAAACCAAATACCTGACATTGGTCCGGTTGTTGGCAAAAGCGTTGTTGATTGGTTTTCTGACAAAAAAAATCTGGAATTAATTAAAGACTTGCAGCGGTCTGGAGTTGAAATAATAAGTCAAAAATTAATTGTTAAAAAATCAGGGCCCTTGGCTGGTAAAAAAATTGTTGTCACTGGTACCCTGGGGTCATTGAGCCGTGATGAAGCCAAGGAAAAGATCAGGCAGGCCGGCGGGGATTGGGTTTCTGCTGTTTCAAAAAACACTGACTATGTTGTGGTTGGTCAAAATCCTGGTTCAAAATATGATAAAGCTAAGCAGTTGGGAGTAGAAATTATTGAGGAAAAAGAATTTTTAAATCTTTTAAGCTAAAAAATTTTAGTCTAACGAAAAGCACCCCCTTATGATAGTACTTTTTTCTGTCATTGTCTGTCTGTGTTTGAGGCAGGGCCAAGCATGCTAAAAGGGGGTGCAAAAATTGGTGTTTGGGTTGCCGAGGAAGGGTTTGAACCTTCAGGGCTTCAAAATTAATTGTGCAGCTACCCGGCAACACTGACGGAAAGAGTTTGTCGTTGCCCGGCGGCAACGATGCTTTTCGGTTCAGTCTTTTTAGGGTGAAGTAAAGAAAGATTGAAATGTTGGAAATCATTCGAACCGTACAGATAGTTCGCCCGAAAAGCATGGTTTTAGCAACCCGGGGAGAGTTGCTGGGAAAAGTTTACCATATCAGTTTGCAAACCTCTTGGACAAGTGGTCACAAAACTAAGAAACAATGGTAAGCTTTACCAGCTGAAATTTCTGCTGCCTGATATTTCAGGCAAGGTAGGGGCCTGTCGGTTGCGACGGGGTAATCGCTTTGGGGCAGGGGGGATCCTCCTAACAGACAATTTCAGTGTTTTCTCTCGCAGGAGAAAATTTTTTTAGCTACTGATAACTTACAGTATAATCTTTTTCTTTGACTTGTCAAACCAAAATAATCCTTATATACTGTAATAGTAAATTCTAAGCCCAAAATATCAAATTTAGAATTTGAGATTTGTTTGGAAATTGGAATTTTGAATTTTGTATTTATCTTTAACTACAACTATGGCTTTATCAAAAAAAGACGTTGAACATATTGCTTTGTTAGCCCGGCTTGGGTTAACTGAGGCTGAAAAGGAGAAATTTGCCAGTCAACTTTCTTCAATTTTAGATTACTTTGAGCAGCTTAAGGAAGTTAATACAAACGGGGTTGAGCCAACCGCCCAAGTGACTGGTTTGGAAAACGTATTAAGAGATGATGTTGTTGAAAGTTATGATGCTGAAACAATGAAAAAATTGGTTGATTTAGCACCGGAGCATGAAGATAATTTGGTCAAGACTAAATCGGTTTTTTAATAAGCAATTTAACAATGTAACAATTTAGCAATTGAGCCTTTAGGTTGAATTGTTAAATTGTTAAATTGTTATGAACTTAAACGAACTGACAATTAAAGAAGCCAATGAAGGCTTGAAGAAAAAAGATTTTTCCAGCTTGGAACTGACCAAGGCTTGCTTGGCTCAAATCAAAAAAACCGATGATAAGATAAAATCTTTTATTACCGTGACTTCAGATTTGGCTTTGCAGCAGGCCAAGGCTTCAGACAAGGTTGGTGATTTTTCTGACCCCTTAACCGGTATTCCTTTGGCGGTTAAAGATTGTTTTTGTACCAAAGATGTTAAAACTACCGGTGGCTCAAAAATTTTGCAAAATTATATTCCGCCATACTCAGCTACGACCATTGAAAAACTGGAAGCTAAGAAATCAGTTATGCTAGGCAAGGTCAATTTGGACGAATTTACTATGGGTTCGTCAACTGAAAACTCTGGTTTTTTCCCAACCCATAATCCCTGGGATTTAAGCAGGGTACCGGGCGGGAGTTCTGGCGGTTCAGCTTCGGCGGTTTGCGCCAATCAAACCTTATTCGCTTTAGGCACTGATACTGGCGGTTCAATTCGTGAACCAGCTTCCTTTTGTGGTATTACCGGTTTGAAAGTTACTTATGGCCGAGTGTCGCGTTACGGTGTAATGTCTTACGCTTCATCTTTTGATACCATTGGTCCGTTAACTAAAACCGTAGAGGATGCCGCCATGGTTTTAAATGCTTTAGCCGGGGCTGATGCCAAAGACTCAACCACACCGCCAGTTGCCGTACCGGATTATACTGCCAATTTATCCAAAGACATTAAAGGTATGAAAATTGGCGTGCCGAAAGAATATTTTGTCGCTGGTATGGATCCGCAAGTTGAAAAAACCATCAAGCAAGCGATTGCCAAGTTTGAAGATTTGGGCGCTAAAGTTTCTGAAGTCAGCCTGCCTTTAACCAAATATGCCATTGCCACTTATTATATTCTAGTTAAATCCGAAGCCAGTGCTAACTTAGCCCGTTATGATGGTGTCCGTTATGGTTATTCAGCCAAGGCTGAAACTTTGTTGGATAATTATTTGCAAAGCCGCGCTCAAGGTTTTGGCCCGGAAGTCAAGCGCAGCATTATGATGGGTACTTATACTTTGTCAGCTGGTTACTATGACGCTTACTACTTAAAAGCGGCTAAGGTTCGGACTTTAATTAAGCAGGATTTTGAAAAAGTATTATCTCAAGTTGATTGCTTAATGACGCCGGTAGCGCCAACTGTGGCTTTTAAATTGGGTGAAAAAGTTGACGATCCTTTGACCATGTATTTAGCCGACATTTTTACTATTTCAATGAATATTGCTGGTGTACCCGCCTTGTCTATCCCTTGTGGCTTTGTGAAACCCAAAGACGGTAAAACTGAAATGCCGGTTGGTTTGCAAATAATTGGTAAGCAGTTTGCCGAAGGAACAATTTTGCAAATTGGCCACAATTTTCAAAAAGCTTCTGATTGGCACAAAAGACAGCCGATTATAGAAGAATAGCCAGGTCGTTAAATTTCAAATAAATCACAAATATCAAATCCAAAATTTTTATAACTCGTTTTGGGTTTTAAATATTGTAATTTATAATTTGTTTGGAATTTAGAATTTATTATTTGGTGCTTTTGTGCTCTTGCTTAAAGAGTCCATTAATGATAAAATATTAAATATTATTAATTATTATTAACAAGTTAAATTATGGCAGAAAAAAAATTCTTTGACATGTCGCCAACCCAAAGCTTGGTTTTTGGCTTAATTTCTGGCGTTGCTGTCATTAGTTTGATTGGTTTTTTGTTTCTTTTGGTCGGTGGCCAAGTTAGTTTTGGAGCAAAAAGCGATAAATCAGACAAGGTAGTGAATGTTAACGCTAATGTTAACACTAATGTTAATCCGACTCCAACCCAGGCCGAGCCGGAAGCGGCTAGTGATGTTACTAAACTTTCACCAGTTACCAGCGCTGACCATATTCGTGGCAATGCCAATGCCAAAGTTACTTTAATTGTGATTTCTGATTTCCAGTGCCCTTACTGCCAGCGACATGAGCCAACTATGCAGCAAGTCTTAAAAAATTATGGTGATAAAGTAAGAATTGTTTGGCGCAATTTTCCATTAACCAGTATTCATCCTTACGCTGAAAAAGCAGCGGAAGCGGCTGAATGTGCCGGTGAGCAGGACAAATTTTGGGAGATGCATGATAAGCTATTTGAAAACCAAAGTGCTTTGACTAATGATGACTTAAAGTCTTATGCTAAAGCTTTGGGTTTAAATACATCTAAATTTAATGATTGTTTGGATTCAAGCAAAATGGCTGCCAAAATTGCCAAACAGTCCGAAGAATCTCAAGCCGCTGGCGTCTCTGGTACTCCAGGTACATTTGTTAATGATCAGTTAGTCAAAGGTGCTTATCCGTACGATACCTTCAAGACCATGATTGATGCTTTGCTAAAGTAAAAAATCTAGCTACTCAAATAAAAATGGCCGAGGCTTAATGCCTCGGTCGTTTTGGATTGGTAAAATCATTGAATATTTGACAAAAATCAATAAATATGTTAATATCTAGGGTTCAAATTGCGCCGCTGACCTGTTGTTAGCTAAGCAATTTTGAGCTCTTTGAAAATGGCTGAAATTTAGTGTGGATTTCAGTTTTGAAAAATGAAACACAACAAGGAAAGGAGACGTCAAGTTATGAGTACCATTAGAACCTCAGGACACGATGTCAACCAAGTACCAGGTTATGCCGAATGGGCAAACTGGTGGCGAGCCCAAATGGTTCAAAACCGAACATTGGATGCGTTTACGGTTGTTAATGCCGCAGCCGGTGCTAGCTCTCGCACTGATGCTTACAGGCGGGGCTGTCGTTTCGGTTTAGGTGATCACAGTGCGAGAAGGGCAGGCAATTTATGGAAGTTCCTTCATGATTCAGGGATTAAGGAGGAGATGTTGAAGGTATTTGTCGTGAATAACAAGGGAGGTGAGTCATGAAAACGCTGCAAACGTACTGGGCGAAAGTCTCAAGCAACAAGGCTTGGCAAGGGCGCTTGTTGATCCTTGCGCTTTTTTTTGCATTAGTAGTGCTTGATGCTTTAGCAACGGGCATTATCACTCTTGCGAAGCTGAGTGCCATCTTCCTGAAACTGACCAATAGCTGGCAGGAAATTCTGACTGTGACAGCAAGTCTTTGGATCCTCTGGTTGCAGATTCTGGGCAGTTGTTTTATCGTTTGGCGCCAGAAGCAGAGCCAACGTGATAAGACCGGAGTGTCAGTTTTTGCCTTGAGGACTTGGCGCAGTTGGTGGCAAGACGCGTGGGGAGCGAATGCAATTCAAGGCCAGATTATCACTGCCTGCCTTGGGATGTCTCTAGTAATTGTTGATGCGGAAATCGGTAACACGATTAATTTTGACCAGTACAAAACTTTCTCCCAAGTTCTGGTCATATTGCCCCTGTTGCTACCGGCAGCGGGACTCTGTACCAACAGTGAGGGTTTTGGTAAGTTCGTGCTGACATTTGGCACAAGCTTAATCTTTGGGGGATATCCCGGGTTTATGATTAAGGGGCTTATTGGCTTGGGCCATGATGCCAATAACATTTCGTCTTTTTCGGTTGCTGCGGCGGCCGTGACGATGATCGCGATGTACTGGTGCTTCTTTCAGATAGGGCACCTATCGAGATTCTTTCTCTATATGTGTACCAACATATTTCGTCCGTCTGACTTCCCGAAGTCCGCGTCCAAGGTTATCTGGATGCTAATCTTCGTCTTTCAAGGGAGCCTGGCGAGATCGGTCCTGAGCACTTACCCCGTTAGTAATTGGGAGTTGCTATTTGGGCCGCAATGGTACACCGGCGATGTTGACAAGGAGTCTCTATGGCGAAAAGTCGAAGTTGCCCTGCTTGATTTCACCGCCGACTGGAGCGAGGAACGCCGGATTTTATGGCGAACTGATCTGGATACGGCGCATCGGGACATATTGGAGTATGCGAAAGTAAACCTTCAGCAAGCTGTAAGGATTGGTGAAAGCTCTCGCCTCTATGAACAGCTCGGTGCCCTGCAGGCATTCCTTGCACCTCCCGCATCTGCGTAAGTAAATTTTCGTGCCGCACAAACTTAAGTGTCCAAATCCAAGTGATTGGAAGAGGACCAAATAAGTTTGTGCGGCTTTTCTTTTTGCTTGCAAAAATACCTTATTTATGCTATAAAACCATTATGGAAAAAGCAAAAATCACTAAAGAAAAGATTTATAATTTTTTTGAACAACCGGAAAGCTTTTTAGCTAAGCTGGTGCAGCTTTTTATTTTTGCCCTGATTATATTGTCGATAGTTTTGATTGTTGTTGAATTTTTTTACGTCCAGACTTTTGAAAAGTATAAAACTTTGATTTATATTGCGGATTATTTTATTTTAGCGGTTTTTACCGTTGAGTATGTTTTAAGAATTATCACGTCACCAAAAAAGGTAAAGTTTTTCTTTAAGCCGTTTAACCTGATTGATTTTTTGGCAGTTTTTCCAAATTATTTAGAATTGTTTTTACACCAATTCATTCCGACCAATGCCATTAGAATTTTGCGGTTAGTCAGAATATTTCGGGGCGTTAAGATGCTCAAATATGGTAGTCTTTTTAAAAAAGTTTTTCGTTATAAAAATACCATTTTGCAGTCCATCACCGGCGTTATTGTTTTCTTTATAGCCTTCAAGGGTGTAATTTGGATTTTAGAATCATACGGCTTTTGGATTTCCAATGCGGATTTGGGCGAGTTGTTCGCGATTATCGGTTTTGCCTTAGGCATTATTCTTTCCCAAAAAATCGGAGTTAGTTATGATAAGTTTATTCAAGTGGAAGAGTCAGCCGTCAGGCTTTATGGCACTTTACAATCATTAACTTTAATTTTAAATAAAATTGAACCTGGTTTAGGTACCAGGTCATGCCAGAAATGGGCCAAGGAATTTTTAGAAATTTTGGAAGATCCGCGAGCTGATAATTATAAAATTTTTAAAGTTAATGACGAATTGCATCAAGTTATTGCTAAAATTGAAAATGTGCCCGCTGACTTAGCCGCCTTTCATGGCGATATTTGTCGCGATGCCGCTTTCTGCTTAAGTAAAAAGGTTCGTCTGACACCCAAAGCTTATGACACTTTGCTGCATCAGTCGGTTATGCTTTATCTGGCTTTAACCGCCGTATTTATTCCCGGTATTACCGGTATGATTTCGGTCATTGTCGCCACCTATGTTTTGTACGGAATGTATAACTTAACTCAGGATTTTGATTCAATCATTGGCGGGGAATTTAATTTAATTAGTATTAACATTTCCGAACTTAAGTACTTGGCTAATAATAAATAAAAATTATGAAAAAAAAGGTCTTAATTATATTTTGTGGCGGTACGATTATCATGCAGGAAGCCAAGGACGGAGCGCTGGTGGTTGATGAAAAAGAGAAAGCGATCAAGTCCTTGATAAACTTGGAGCCAAAATTAAAAGAAATTGTCCAACTTGAAGTTCATTATCTTGACAACATTGATAGCACTAATATGAAGCCCGAGCACTGGGATAAAATGACGGCTGTAATCGCGGAAAATTATGATAAATATGATGGCTTTGTTATTACTCATGGCACCGATACAATGGCGTATACGGCTAGTGCCCTTTCTTTTTCTCTGCAAGAAATCGGTAAGCCAGTGGTTCTAACCGGTTCACAAATTCCCGGTAGCAAAATTGAAACTGACGGTCGACGGAATTTTGTTAACGCTGTTAGCGTTGCTACTATGGATATTGCCGGGGTAATGCTTGTCTTTGATGAAGAGATTATTTTGGGTGCGCGTGCTTCTAAAGTTTCCGAATCAAAACTTGATGCATTTGAAACAATCAACTGGGATTTACTTGGTGAAATTAGAATTGATATTCGCCTAAGTGATGAGCATAAGCCCCGTCATAACCGGCCTTTAAACATAAGGAATGGTTTTGAACCGAATGTAATTGTTATTAGCATGACGCCAGGTGTCTCGGTAAAAACTCTAATGACTATTTTAGATAGTGGCATGAAAGGAATTATTCTTTCCGGTTACGGCTCGGGCAACATTGCCTATGAATATTTGGAAGTTATTGAAAAAGCGGGAGAGAAAAAAATTCCTGTTATTGTTACCACCCAATGTCTAGAAGGTGCAACTGCCATGCATCTTTATGATGTTGGTAAGAAAGCCTTGGATTTAGGAGTAATACAGGCCTATGACATGAGCCTAGAATGTATTACTACTAAATTAATGTGGGCATTAAAGCATTTTCCGTATGAAAAAATAAAAGAAGTGATGCACACAAATTATACTGGTGAAATTAACAAAGAAGGCAAAATTTATTAAGTAGTTAAAATCATACTTTAAGACCCCAATTCAACTTGGGGTTTTAGATATCTAAAGGGGATAGGGAGTTTTTCTTTTTACATAATCTACATTGACTTGTTACGTTTTTTTTGATTTAATATAGTAGTTGGTAAGATATTGGGAGAGGTGCCAGAGTGGTTCCCGACTCTCGTCGGGATAAACTCCCGGGACAGTCTTGCCAGCCTACATTAAAAATGAGTTCTGATCGGAGGGGTGCCAGAGTGGTCGAATGGGACAGTCTTGAAAACTGTTAGACCTGAAAGGGTCTCGTGGGTCCGAATCCCACCCCCTCCGATCAGAACTTAATAAAATTCCGGCTGGTCCGTTGAAGCTACAAGCGAAGACGGAAAAACTGTTGTGGCAGCAATGTCACCGTGGGTTCGCTCCGAAGGGGTCACTTTGGGAAATCCCACCCTCTCTGCCAAGTTTTACATTCAGCGAAATTGATTAGAGCCTCCCCGCATTTGCAGGGTCGGCATGGTATTTTTTCGCTATTTTGAAAGCAAAACGCTATCCGCTTCGGGCGGATTTTTTGTTGTGTAATAGGGGGATTTTTGATATTATCAATATATAAACCTTACCATTGAAACTCTAGCCAAGATCAATAAAAAGCGCTTGAAGTTGGCGTTGATGATTTAATAAAATAGTTATGGCAAAAAAAGTGAAAATTTGGGGTATGAGCGAAATGGACGCCGACCATGTTTCGGCCTGGAGCAAAGGTGGTAAAAGTAATATTAAAAATTGCGAGATGTTATGCAAAACACATAATCGGGCAAAAGGTAATCGGTAATTATTATTAAAATGGAGCACTATAATATTTATGATTAAAAAGATAAATTCAGATATCAGATTCTATGTTGATATCGATCTCAAAACCAAAAAAGTTATTGGTTGGAATTATGGCCAGAGACAAGAACTTGAACAGGAATTACCCGACCCAAATCATTGTCGGATTTTTATTACCAAAGGCCAATACAATAAATTGGATAAAGAAAAATAAGATGAAATCAATAATCAATCAACTCCGAAAAGAACTTAGGCAAAATGTGGATGAAAAATTGAAAAAGAGCGGGGAAAGATTTTTTAAAGAAAAAGTCAAAATGTACGGGATGAAAACTGCCTTAGGGATTCAACTCGGAAAGAAATATTGGAAAGAAATCCAGGGCAGGGACAAAAAAGAAATTTTTGCCATGTGCGATGAGCTGTGGCAATCCGGTTACATGGAAGAATTTTTCATTGCTTGCAATTGGTCGTATTTTATTCGTGAAAAATTCGAGAAAAAAGATTTTGTTGTTTTTGAAAAATGGGTAAATAATTATGTTTCTAACTGGGCGTCTTGCGATACTTTGTGTAATCATACGATCGGCTCGTTTGTGGAAATGTACCCTGAGTTTTTGGAAAATCTCAAAAAATGGGCTAAATCAGAAAATCGCTGGGTAAAAAGAGCCGCCGCCGTAACGCTGATAATACCAGCTAGGCGTGGCAAGTTTTTGAAAGATATTTTTGCCATTGCGGATAGGTTGCTTTTGGACAATGACGATCTGGTGCAAAAGGGCTATGGCTGGATGCTCAAGGCCGCCAGCGAAGCGCATCAAAAGCAGGTGTTTGATTATGTGATGAAAAACAAAACCAAAATGCCCCGCACGGCATTGCGCTATGCAATCGAAAAAATGCCCAAAGATTTAAAAGTTAAAGCGATGGCTAAATAATATGAAATCAAATTTAATTGCTCCCTGCGGAATGAATTGCGGAATTTGTTTGGGCTATCTTAGAGAAAAAAATAAATGTCTTGGGTGCAGAGGAATTAATAAAAATAAACTAGATAGCTGTAGAAAATGCTCAATAAAAAATTGTCAAATTTTAAAAAAGAATAAAATGTTTTTTTGTTCGGACAAGTGTGAAAAATTCCCTTGCGCAAGATTAAAGAATCTTGATAAAAGATATAGAACTAAATATAAAATGAGCATGCTCGAAAATTTAGAGTTTATAAAAAATAATGGCATCAGGATGTTTGTCAAAAAAGAAAAAAGTAAATGGGCGTGTAAAAAATGCGACGGGACTATCTGTGTGCATAGAGGATTTTGCTTAAATTGTGGCAATAAAAATTAAAAGTTGTGTTATAAAATTAATAATCATAAAATTATGAAAAACAAAATTGCAATTGTTGTGTTAATTATCGCAGTCATTGTTATAGCGGCAGGAATCGGTTTTTATTTTATCCAGAAGAATAATACACCCGCTAATTATGTTGAAGATACTATGCCGTCAGACCAATTTGGAACCAACAACCAAATCAATTCCGAGCAACCGCAAAATAAATTAGTGACTGATGATTTTGAAATCAGCCTTCCTGGGGGATGGCGGAACACCCCGCCCGCCTTGGGAGCTTCAGTGATGGCTGTTAAAGTCGACGAAAAAACAAGCGGCCCCGCGGCTCAAAAGATTAATTTCAAAAGTTATCTGGCTGTAAGTTATGATACTCTGCAAGGGAAAAGCTTAAGTGAATATTTGCGGGGCGTTCAAAATCAGTTGCAACAAACAATTTCCAGCGTTGTTTTCGCGCAAGAACGCGATACGACCATAAACGGCAAACCGGCGCGGGCTTTTGAAGCGAGTTTTACTCAACAGGGAGTAAATTTTAAACTTTTAATGGTAGCAGTTAAAGGCGCAGGCGACGATGTTTGGATAATATCTTTTAACACTCTTCAAAACACTTGGGGTGAATATCAGGAAGCATTTTCCGATATTGCCAACAGTTTTAACTTAAAATTGAAAAAATAATTATTTTACAAAATAAAAAATATGAATAACAAAAATAATGAATGTTGCCCGGAATTCAAACCGGAAAAATGGGATAAAAAAACATGGAATTGGGACAATAAAAAATTCATCAAAGATTCGATGCCAGAGTTTTTTCATATTCCTTTTCCGCCCATGATCGGCAAAAAAATAACCAGGATGTGGACGGCGGTCGAACAGGCCGGGGCGGACTCGCCGAACAAAGAAGATACTTTGATATTATTTCGCGACCCAACGCCTTTTAAGGGTGAAATATACATATCAGTGGAAAAGGATGTTCCGGCAGAAAACAACGTTGTAATTTCAGGAAATTTTGTAAGCAGAGTTTTTGATGGCGGCTACAATGCCATTCCAAAATTTGTCAAAATTATGGACGCGTATCTGGCAAAAACAGGGAAAAAAGCCAAAGATTATTATGTCCACTATGCCTATTGCCCCAAATGCGCGAAAAAGTTTGGTAATAATTATATGATCCTTTTTGCGGAAGTTTAAAAGTTAAGAAAAGAATTTGCCGCCAAAGTATAAATTATGAAACGGATATTGGCAAAACATTTTATAAAATACACCGGCTTTTTGATAGTAATATTGTTTTGCATTTCCTCGTTCTTTTTTTACACCCCCGTAATCAAAGCTTTTTTCATTGGGGGGTTATTATGGTTGGTTGGCATAATAATTAAGGGTTTTTTATGGCATTTTGCGGATTCATCCATCAGATTTAAAAAGGAACTCCTTGAAGGAATATCAGGTGGAATAATTGGCGCAATAAGCGAGCTAGGTATTGTGTTGATTTATTTTTTTTTAGATAAAAGCGTTCTTAATGATTTTAATTATTTATGGAGCTTTGGTTTGGGTGCCGGTTTTTTTGAATTAATCTTAATAATTGCGGAATCATTGGGTTATGATAAAAAATATCCGCCGCCGGATAAATTAAAATTTATTGATGGCATTGTTGCGCCCCTTGAAAGGTTTTATACAATATTTTTACATTGGAGTACAAGATTCTTATTAGCAAAAGCGATATTTCAAGATTCATTTCTATTTTTCCTGATCTCATTCATAAGTTTTTCTTTTGCCGATGGTTTTGCACAATATGCAGTAAAAAAATGGGATTTAAACAAAAGAATTAACTTAATCAAACTTCAAATTATTATGTTTTTGAACGCTGTAGTAATTTTTACTATTGCCTTGAGTGTTAAATAGTAATCTATGTGTTATATTAAAATAATAAAAAATTTATGAAAAACATGTATCTAAAAATATTGGCGGCGTTGGCCTATGTTGCCATGGTAGTGGTAAATTCTTTGGCCAATGCTTTACCGATTAACAACCGGACTACCGGTGCGGTGTTTAATGCCTATCCCAATCTTTTTGCACCCGCCGCAGTGACTTTTTCCATTTGGGGCTTGATCTATCTTCTCTTGGCCGGGTATGTAATTTTTCAATTTACCAAGGGCGGCCAAAACAAAGAAGAACTGATTAAAAAAATCAATCCTTGGTTCATTGCCACCTCGCTTATTAACATCGCCTGGATCTTTTCCTGGCATTATGACTATATCGGCCTATCGGTGCTTTTGATTGCAACATTGCTAGTCCTGCTTATTAAGATCGCCGATATTTTGCGCGCGGAAAAATTCACCGCGCCAGAAAAATTGTTTATCTCCGCGCCTTTCGGCATTTACTTTGGCTGGATCACCGTGGCGACCATTGCCAATATCACGGTATTTTTAGTCAGCCTCGGCTGGAACGGTTTTGGCATTGCCGACTTTATCTGGACAAGCATCATTCTTTTGGTCGGTGCTTTAATTGGAATTTTGCGCCTGCGCAAAGATAAAAATATCGCCTATGGCTTGGTGCTCGTTTGGGCCTATCTAGGAATACTTTTTAAACATCTCTCTTCTGGCGGTTTTGACGGACAATATCCAAGTGTCATTGCCACCGTGATTGTCTGTTTGGTGTTGTTTGGATTTTTTACGGGGAGAATATTATATAAAAAATAAATTTAAGATATAATTTTAAAGAAGTATCAAAATTCAAGAATGAATCAAAGTATGAAAATAAAAATGTTGTTAAACATCATAGCCAACACTTTACTGGCAGTAGTTTTTGTATTGTCTAATATGTGGGCTTTAAGAATGGGTTTAGAAGAAACTTTTGTTGCTTTGGCATTTTTATATGGAATTTTAACCATAATAGGCAACTCTTTCTTTATATTTTTTGTCGGAAGAATATTTTATAAAAAATAAAATGCGCGTCTGGGACATCCATCCAAAACACCTTTGTCGGAAACATTTGCTCGCCGAACATCGCGAACTGCACGGACTTTGGAATATTTTAACTAAGCATAAAGGCAAAGGCGGCTATTCGCGCCATCCGGAAACCTTGCGTTGGGTTGGCAAACAAAAAGCTCTCTATTTGCGACACGAGGCGCTTGTAAAAGAATTGGCTCGCCGAGGATACCGACACTACACCCCACTTGATAAAAGTCTAGCGACCGGTTCGGGAAGTCAAAAAATATTTATAAACACCATAAAAGAACAAAAAATTATTCTGCAGAAAAAGCCGTGTGAATGTCTGCTGTATGTTTGATCAGCGGGGAAAGTGGTATAATTAAATAAGTAAAACATATAAATAATCAAAAAACTATGCAAAAATTTTGTCAGGCATGTGGAATGCCGTTAACTAAAAAAGAAGATTTCGCCGGCGGTGATGAAAATTCTAATTTTTGTCATTTTTGTGTAAACGCCGATGGTAGTGTCAAATCATGTGAAGAGATTTTTGAAGGTGGGGTGCAATTTTTTCTGAATCAAACCGGCGGTGAACGAAAAATGGCAGAAAAAATTACCAGAAAGAATATGAGCGGATTGCCGTATTGGCAGGGCAAAGATTGCCCGATTCTTCAGGGAGAAATGGCAACGGACGAAGAATTTGCCGAGGTCATGAAGAAGTTAGGATAAATAGAAATTTGAATCTTGGGTGGCGTGCCAATGAGGTCTCAAATTCCGCCGAAAAAAGAGCCGTCGGAAGCGAGCGGTGGCAGGACGATTCCCCGTGGGGCTACCAAAATAACAATTAACAATTAATCCCGATGTTTGCCATTTGGGCGAAACCGGGATCCCGGCTTTCGCGAAGCGAAACGTCGGGACTTTTAACAATTGACTAATCGCCAAACAGGCGATTTTTTAGTATAATCATATTAGATTACAAATACATTTATTAAAGATAAAACAGTATTTTAATTAATCTCAATTATATGAAAACAATTAAATGGTCAGCTCGAATAATTGCACTGTGTATTCTAGTGTTCGCTTTGCCGTTTTATTTTGGCTATGGCAATCCGTTACCGTTCGCTAATCCAAATTATTCCCTATGGGAAAATGTTGCCTTATCTATGATGCCGCTGGTTTTTATTGGCTTGGCTTTTGGTTGGAAATATCCGAAAATTGCAGGCTGGCTTATCATTATTGCGATTGCTATCGGTTTTATTGTTGGACTTTTAACAGAAGCAAACCTCAGTATCAACTTGGCAGTTCCTATCATTCCAGGAATTTTGTATTTAATAGACGGGTACAAAAAATATGAATAAATATATTAAGATAATCTTTTCTGTTCTTACTATATTTCTCGGGGTGTTCCTGATTGTATTCGGTGGATATGACGATAGTCCTGGAGCGCAAGGACTCGGCCTCATTCTAATTATTGCCACTGTTGTTATTGTGATCAGAGGCAGAAAGAAAAAATAATAATCTATGATTTTTAAACATTTATCAAAAAATAAAAATGTTTTATTGGTCGCATCTGTCACTATTTTAGTGCTGGGTATTTTTATGTTTTTCTACTCGCCCGTAATTTTCCAAGAAGGCAATCCTTGGCCACAAATTAAAGGTATTGCCCAGTTAAATTTTGACAATAAGGATGTTGTAAAATTAGACATCGGGGGAAATAAATACATCACTAAAAGCGACAACCCGGAGATAATCAAGTCTTTTATGAAAGAAAGAGGTTATGATTTTACGGAACAAATGGGATCAGGTTATCTTTTTAGATTGCAAACTGGAGTGAGTGCGGTTGCTACTCACAGATATTACAGCCGTTATTATTCGCTTTGGACTATCACCGAAAACAGCAATGATGCCAACAATAATCTCTGGACGACAACCACTAATGACGACGGTGTAACTTACCAATACCCCAAAGAATTACTGGCAAAATATATCAGCGTTGTGGAGTGGCCGCCAGTTGTAAAAATAGCAACAGGAATTTATTCCTGCAAAACCACACCGCAGGAGGTGAGCAGTATGTCAGACATAACCTCACAAAGATTGGTTGATGGCAGAACTTATTGTGTAAATGTTAAGCCCGAAGGCGCGGCTGGCAGTGTTTATGCATCATACGCTTATACTACTACAAAGAACGGCAAACTCGTTAATGTCATTTTTACTTTGCGTTATCCTAATTGCAATAACTACGACGAAGCACAAAACAAAGCTTGTACTAGCGAAAGAGAGGCTTTTGATATTGATGCAACGGTTGATAGGATCGTTCAGACAATTAAATATGAATAATTTATGATTTCATACAAACACACCCAAATTGGATATCTGATGTTGGTTGTTACACTGGCTGTGTTATTGTTTTTTACATGGGTTCAGATTACGGCCAGAGCTGAGCCACCGTCTGTCAACTCTGGCACAAATTTTTTTGTCACCTTCATGATGGCATTAGTTCTGTTTATTCTTGCATCATTTGCAGTATTAACAACGTCCATTGATGAAAAATATTTTCAGATTAAATTTGGCTATGGAATTTTTAGGAAAAAGTTTCTTCTTAGTGAAATAGTATCAGTAAAGCAAGTAAAGAATCATTGGTATTATGGCTGGGGAATAAGGTTGTGGTTCTGGCCAAAGATGTGGATATATAATGTTTCCGGTTTTGATGCAGTTGAAATAGTAACGAGGAACGGAAAAATTTATCGTATAGGAACAAATGTTCCCAGCGAACTTGAAGCTGCAATCAAGCGAGAGCACTTGATTGCAGCTAAAAAGCAAAAGTCCTAAGTACTGTCGCATTTTGATAAAAACCAGACCCTGACTCACGTACCTCAATTCATCCCTTGGACAAATCGCTCAAAAAGCCTTATAATCCCTTATAATGCTTTTGTAAGATGGGTACTTAACTCGAGTGTCCAGTCCAAGCAAAAAATATATGAATTCAATATTATCAATTAACTACATTATTTGGCTAATAATTTCCGCAATATTTTTTGCCGTTGGTGAATTTTTGTCTAAAAAATTTGCCTTAAATCCTAGCTTGACTTATGTCGTCTGTATTGTAGTAGTCTATGCGTTTGGAACATTGGCCTGGCTGCCAGCGATTTTACAAAGAAACCAACTTTCAACTGTTGGCGTAATGTGGTCAGTCTTAAGTTTATTAACCACAGTATTGATTGGCACAATAATTTTTAGCGAAAAACTAAGTCTGGTTGGCTTACTGGGAATTATTTTTGCCTTTATTGCCGTAATTTTATTATCCATTGGTTGACCAATCAAAGTTAATTGTTAAAAGTTAATAGTTATTACGGAGAGGTCGCATAGCCCCGAAGGGGACCCTTCGGGTTGGCCTAGTGTGTATGTATTATGTATATATAATAAAAAGTCTTAAAAATAATCGACATTATATAGGCTGTACTTTAAATTTAGAAGCTAGAATAAGGCAGCATAATCAGGGCAAAACAAAATCAACTAAACCATATAGACCATGGAGATTAATATACAGTGAAGAATTCTTAGAAAAAGATTTAGCATTTAAACGAGAGTGGTGTCTAAAACATCCTAAAGGTTATTTAGAAAAATTAGAAATAATAAAAAAATTTGGAGAGGTCGCATAGTGGCCTAGTGCGCACGCTTGGAAAGCGTGTATACCGCAAGGTATCGGGGGTTCGAATCCCCCCCTCTCCGCCAATTTTCACTTTTTGTGAAATCGTAAGGAATTGCCTCGGCGCAAAGCGCCTCGGCATGGTATTTTCCCGCAATTTTGAAGGCATTTTT
>JBAZMQ010000005.1:0-79834 GCA_041649675.1 Patescibacteria group bacterium
GATGTTTTCATGCAATACTATAAAACGGCTGATGGCACTTATGAAGAATTGCGGCAAAAAAATGTTGATACCGGCATGGGATTGGAACGGACCGTAGCGGTCTTAAACGGCCAAGATAATGTTTTTTCAATAGATACTTTTTCTCCAATTATCCAAAAAATTAAAGAATTAGGTAAAACAGAAAATGAAAAATCAGTCAGAATTATTGCTGATCATTTGCGCGCTGCTATTTTCATTTTGGGTGACAAAAAAGGGATTGAACCGTCAAACCTAGATCGGGGCTATATTCTAAGGCGGCTGATTCGGCGCGCAATTCGCCACGGTAGAGTATTAGGTATAGTAAGCTTTGAAGAAAATAAAGCTAATCTTAGTGACAAAAAATCATTGGACCATTTTATCTCAGGCGACATAGCTAAAATAATTATTGAACAATACTGCAAGGATTACCCAGAGTTAAAGAGAAATGAAGAATTCATTCTTAATCAATTAGTTCAAGAAGAAGTAAAATTTAATAAAACTCTGGAAAAAGGTTTGAAAGAATTTGAAAAAATTTCAGCCAAAGATATTTCGGGTCATGACGCTTTTATTTTATTTTCTAGCTACGGATTCCCTCTGGAAATGACCAAGGAGTTAGCCCAGGAAAAAGGCCTTAAAGTTGACCAAAAAGCTTTTGATAAAGAATTTTTAAAGCATCAGGATCTTTCTCGTACAGCTACCGAAGGCCGGTTTAAAGGCGGTTTGGCCGACAACTCGGAATTAACCGCTAAAATGCATACTGCTACCCATTTGTTACTGGCTGCTTTGCGCCAAATTTTAGGCGACCAAGTTTTGCAAAAAGGTTCCAATATCACACCCGAAAGAATTCGGTTTGATTTCTCCTATTCACAAAAAATGACGCCTGAACAAATCAAACAAGCCGAGGATTTAGTTAATGAACAAATCAAAAAAAACCTACCAATTATTTGTGAAGAAATGGCTTTAGAAAAGGCCAAAGCGCAAAATGCCATGGGAGTTTTTGAACATAAATACGGAGATAAAGTTAAAGTCTATACAATTGCTCAATTCAGCTGCGAAATCTGCGGTGGCCCTCATGCTAAAAATACCGGCGAACTTGGTCGTTTCAAAATACTAAAAGAAGAATCTTCAAGCTCCGGCATCCGAAGAATTAAAGCAATTTTGGAATAAAAATATATAAAAAATTGGTCTGACTTGCCACTAAAATCGGGTAGGTTTTTTTGTATTGCAAAAAATAAGATTATCTGCTATAAAGAGTAGAACTGGTTTTTTGAACTTACCGGATTTAACAGTAAAACCTAGCCCAAAAAGGCTAAACTTGAGGAGAAACGGATATGAATCTGGTTGTTGGTTGTTTGATTGCCGTATTTTTGATTGCCATCATTTTTACGGCCGCAGGCTTGCTGGGATATCTGTTGTATATCCAGCCCAAAAGCCTGGAGAAACGTGCCAGTCGTGCCAAGCAAGAAGGGCGTTTTGTCTACTTGCTGGGTGTCAGCAAAAGAAAGAAAAAATGGTTCTTTCGCGATACCCGGAGCAATAACGACATGATTACAGTGGCTTGGTTGAACGACAAGGACCAAATTTGCACCCAAACCGGTATCTGGCGAGACTTTTACGATGAACCTGATGCAAGCAAGATGAAAGATCTCACCCGAAGGGCTCTCTATTTCTCGTCAGCAGAAACTTTGAACCAATGGGTTATGAGCCATTACCTAAAGAAAGTAGAGTCGTCTTAACGCAAGGTCCAAAAAGGCAGAACTGAAAAAGGGTTAACTTATGGGATTCATGGGATTGAAGACATTGGTGTCAGTAGTTCTTAACCATTTGGCTTGGTGGCGCAACCGGCGTTTAAGGGCGCAAATAAAAATGGCGCTGGCAGATAATTTACCGTTTCAACTTTTGGCAGTTTGCCAGGAAGAACCGGCGTTTTACTACCAGGATCATTCAGCCACCAGAACGACAATTTTTTGGGTGGAAAAACCCGGCAGCGAATCAATGCCAGTTACTAATCGGGCAGTTAACGATGCCGTAAAGCAAGGGTACTACCTGCCGCTGAACATGAACAATCTGTTCTTTCAAACCTTAGATCAATTAGCCCATGACGTTACGGGCTGTATCTTATGGATACCGGGCCAAATCAAATTCCGGCAACCAGAAAAGGTTTAACAGCATGAAAATTGTCATTTTGGTAACTGCCGTAATACTGTTTGGGCTTTGCCTGATCAGGCAAAGGCAACGCGGCCAGCAGGCGTACAACACTACTGTAGTCAACGGCCCAAAGTGGCAGCTGCTAGGCATTTGGGTGCTTGACGGTACCTGCTATAACTACTACTGCCGGGTAATGACCAAAAAGCAGTGGCACAAGGGACGGATCTATTCTGTCCGTAAGCTCTTTGAAGCAGATATTGACCTGCATGAGGTTGACCGCAAGGAAGTTGAAAGGATATTCAAAAACCCTGGAAACTACCAAGGTAAGGGCGGTTGGCTGGACTTTCGCTTCATAAAGCCATATCTCTTGGCCAAAAATCCGGAAGGAATTGAAGCTCTTTACCGAATCATCGCGGAGAGAGTGAAGCAAGAACAGCCTCAAGACGAGCAGCTACCAGCTCTCGCGCAAAAACTTGCCAACCAATTGGCTGACAAGTAGCAACTAAACCCTAGGCCCCAGCTCCTAACCAGCTGCCGGCCTTTTTCTTTTAGCCAAGACGTATTGACATCTTTGAAGCTTTAGTATAATATTAATCATATTATTGACAAATTAAAGCAATCTGCTATAATAATTTCAGAGAATTTAGTTAAAATTTGCTTTATTTTAGATAAAATTCTGGGCTAATTCAGAGTTCAGTAAGCGCCAAGAATTTTATTTTTTTCCAAATTATGGTTAAAAACCAAGAAACCATCCCCAGCAAAGATTTCATTGAAATCAATGGGGAAGTAGTTGAACTACTACCAGCCGCCAGTTTTAAGGTTAAACTGGAAAATGGTCATGAAATTTTAGCCCATCTGTCCGGCAAGATGCGGATGTTTAAAATCAGACTTTTGCCGGGTGATCGAGTCAAAGTCCAAATGACGCCTTATGATTTAACTAAAGGCCGCATTACTTATCGTTATTAATTTTATTTATGAAAGTTAAAGCTTCGGTAAAGACAATTTGTAAAGACTGCAAAGTGGTCCGTCGAAAAAAGCGGGTCCATATTATTTGCAAAAATCCGAGGCACCGACAACGTCAAGGATAAACTATGGCTAGAATTGCAAGCGTCACCTTACCAAAAGATAAACGGGTAGAAATTGGTCTAACCTATATTTATGGTATTGGTCGAAATTTAGCAAACAAAATTTTAAAAGAAGTAAAGATTAATCCCGACACCCGAGTCAAAGATTTGACCGAGGAAGAGGTTAGTCGTTTAAGGGAAAATATTGAAAAAAATTATCGCATTGAAGGTGAACTGAAACGCGATGTTTTAATGAATATCAAACGTTTAAAAGAAATTGGCAGTTATCGCGGCTCACGCCATGCTCGCCATTTGCCGGCCCGAGGTCAACGCACCAAAACTAATACTCGTACCGTCCGGGGTAATGTCAGACGCACTATGGGTTCTGGCCGTAAACCAACCGCTCAAAAGACTTAATTTTAGCTAACTAGATATTTTATATGACTGAAGAAAAAACTCAGCCACAAGTTGAAACTACGGAAAACCCAGCCGATGTCGCAAAGGCAGATAAAACGGCTAAGGTTAAATCAGCTAAAAAAATAAAACGACAGGTCAGTTCTGGCCGGGCTTATGTTTTAGCTACCTACAATAACACCTTAATCAGTTTTACTGATCAAACCGGTAATGCTTTGGCCCAATGTTCAGCTGGCCAAATGGGTTTTAAGGGGCCAAAAAAATCAACCCCATACGCGGCCGGCGTAATTGTTCAAAAAGCCGTGGAAAAAGTTAAACCTTATGGCTTAAAAGAAGTTAATGTTTTAGTCACCGGTGTTGGTGGCGGTAGAGAAGCTGCTATCAGAGCTTTAAATGCCAATGGTATTAATGTTTTAAGTATTAAAGATATAACCCCAATTCCTCATAATGGTTGCCGAGCGAAAAAACCAAGACGGGTTTAATAATTTATGCCAAAATCACTAGATCCAAAATGTAAAAAATGTCGTCGCGAAGGAGTTAAGCTTTTTTTGAAAGGTGAAAGATGTGCTGGACCAAAATGCACTTTGCTTAAACGCAACTATCCACCAGGGGTTCACGGACCAAAAGGCAAGAAGCGGTCAACCGAGTATGGCCAGCAATTGCGCGAAAAGCAAAAAGCCAAAAGGATTTATGGCATTTTTGAAAGACAATTTAGAAATTATTATGATAAAGCTATTCGCCAAACTGGCGATACCGGCCAAATCATGCAACAACTTTTACAAACGAGGTTAGATAACGTAATTTATCAAGTTGGTCTTGGTAAATCACGAGGTCAAGCCAGACAGATGATCACTCATGGTTTATTTTTGGTTAACGGCAAAAAAGTTACTATTCCGTCTTATCAACTTAAAACCAAAGACGAAATTACAATCAAGCCAGAACGGACAAAAGCAAAAAATTTCGCTGATTTGGAAAAGCAAATCAATGAAGAAAAAATTCCGGCTTGGCTCCACTTTGATATGAAAACAAAAACTACAAAAATTTTAAATAAACCTACTGGCTCCGAACTAGACTTAAGCTTTAACCCACGTCTAATCGTTGAATTTTATTCAAAATAATTTAATCCCTAACTAGGGAAAAATATATGGAAAAAATTCCTTTACCTTCTAAAATCGACATTCAATCAGGCAAGCTTAAAAATGAATCAATTATTAGTATTCAGCCTTGCCATCCTGGTTATGGCACAACATTAGGTAATGCCTTACGCCGAGTTTTATTATCATCTTTACCCGGTGGCGCCGTCACGGCTTTTAAAATTAAAGGCGTTAATCATGAATTTTCTTCCATTCCGCACGTTAAAGAAGATGCCGTTGAAATTTCCCTTAATTTAAAACAACTTCGGGCCAGAGTATTTTCCGATCAGCCAGTCAGATTGGAATTGAAGGTTAAGGGCGAAAAAAAGGTAACAGCCAAAGATATCAAAACAACCAGTGATGTTGAAATTGTTAATCCTGATTTACTGATTGCCACTTTAACCAATAAAGATGCCGATTTTGAAATGGAAATTATCGTTTCCCAAGGCCGAGGTTACGTCCCAACAGAAGTCAGAGAAAAAGAAAATACTGAAGTTGACATGATTCTAATTGATTCAATTTTTACCCCAATCAAAAATGTCGGCATTAAGATTGAAAATGTCCGCGTTGGCCAAATGACTAACTATGAAAATCTGATTTTAACTATTGAAACTGATGGCTCAATTACACCTCAGGAAGCGCTTGAGCAAGCCACCCAAATTTTAATTTCTCATTTTCAATTTATTGAAGATCAAGCCAAAACCAGTGCTGATACTAAACCAAAAAAAGAAAAGAAAGAGGCAGCAGAAACTGAAGCGGAAGAAATCATTGAAGAGCCAAAAGAAGAGAAGAAAGCCAAAAAAGAAAAGGTTAAAAAATCAAAGAAAGAAGAAAAGTAATATCTTATGAGACATCGTAAAAAAGGAAAAATTTTAGACCGGAAGAGAGATCAAAGAAAAGCGTTGTTAAGAGGTTTAATAACGAGTGTTATAATTTACGAAAAAGTTAAAACGACCCAAGCCAAAGCCAAGGTAATTAAACCAATGGTAGAGAAGCTAGTCACTACGGCAAAAAAGAATGATTTAACGGCCAGACGAAAACTATTGGAAACTCTTTATCATAAAAAAGCGGTTAATAAAGCTTTGGAAGTTTTAGGTCCGCGCTACAAAGATAAAAAGGGCGGTTACACCAGAATCATCAATTTAGGTCCGCGCCAAGGCGATGGGGCTCAAATGGTTCAAATTGAATTTGTTTAAACTGAATTTTATTAAATATGGATAAATCTAGTTCA
The DNA here is from genome assembly GCA_041649675.1 of Patescibacteria group bacterium. Taxonomy (GTDB): domain Bacteria; phylum Patescibacteriota; class Patescibacteriia; order Buchananbacterales; family UBA6539; genus JBAYJS01. The sequence continues at coordinate 6,009 of JBAZMQ010000005.1, forward strand.
AAAAAGAAAATTGTTAAATCAAAAAAGGCGGCCAAACCGACCCTGGTTAGATTAACCCACAAAATTGACGCCACTGATCAAATTTTAGGCCGCTTAGCTGTAAAAATTGCCCTTTTATTAAGAGGCAAAAATAAACCCAGTTTTACCTTTCATCAGGATTTAGGCGACAACGTAATTGTTGCTAATGTTTCTAAATTAAAATTTACTGCCAAAAAATTAGAACAAAAGAATTATTACCATTATTCCGGCTACCCGGGCGGCTTAAAAACCACTCAGCTAAAAAGAGTAATGGAACAAAAACCAGAAAAAGTTTTACAAATGGCAGTTTGGAATATGTTACCAAAAAATAAACTAAGAGCTAAAATGATTAAACGTTTAAAGATTAGTAAATAAATTCGGAATAATTTATGCCAAGAAAAAAGAAAACCGAACAAGACCAAACTGAATTAGAATCGCAAAAGAAACGAGTCCGTCATTCTTATCTTTATGCTGTTGGCCGGAGAAAAAAATCCATTGCCCGAGTTAGGTTAGTCAAAAAAGGCGAAGGTAAAATTATTGTTAATAAAAAAGAATACGACCAATATTTTCCAACTCTAGAACTTAAACAACTGATCACTCAACCCTTGGAAGCAATTGGTAAGCTAAAAGAATTTGATATTTCAATTAAGGTTGCCGGCGGCGGCAAGCATGGTCAGGCCGAAGCCTGCCGCCATGGTATTGCCCGAGCCTTGGTGCTTTTTGATAAAGATTTGCGCAAAGTTATCAAACCTTATGGTTTTTTACGCCGCGATCCAAGACGCCGAGAAAGAAAAAAACCTGGTTTAAAACGCGCTCGTCGCGGACCACAGTGGGCAAAACGATAAATTTTGTATAATTTGTCCCGAGTTTATCGAGGGGCAAAACGATAATCAAATTAGATAAACTCAAAACGGGGCAAATGCCCCGTTTTTTTGATTGATATTATTGACTTTTTGTAAAATTTATAATAAGATTGGAAATCAGCTTAAACTAACTGATGAAATACTTTCCTCAAACTAATAGGAGATACGAGGATGCGATACATGTTTTGTTCTTTAACATTAGCAGCCTGTTTACTAGGCTGCCCTCAAACCCCAACCCAACCAATTCTTTATACCACTGTTTGGCCTGTGGGTAGCGGTTTAATTCAAACTCAGCCGCTCAAAAACCAAACTAATGCCTTCAGTCTGCTGGCAGTGCCTGAACCTAACTGGCAATTTGACCATTGGAATGGACCAATTAGTGCCGAACTGGCCAACCCAACCATAATCTTTTTGGCCGAGCAAAGCGAGCTTTGTCAGGCAGTTTTTAGCCAAATAGATGCCGAAGGTGAAACCGAAAGGATTATTGATTTTGCCGGGCTGGAATGGACAGTGCGACATTCCGACACTCTAACGACGCCGGGTGGCAACTACTTTTCCGACCAACCAAATGATGTTTGGACAGACCAGCAAGGTCTGCATTTAACAATCAGTAATCGCGACCAGAAGTGGTTTTGCACAGAAGTGGTTTTGCACGCCTGTTTAGGTTGGGGGACATACACCTTTAAAACTCATGGCCGCTTGGACTTCCTGGACCCGCAAATGGTTTTGGGCATATTCACTTGGGATGCCAGGGCAATATTTGACTATCATCGAGAAATTGACATTGAATTTTCTCAATGGGGCAACCCTGATGATGCAAACAACGCTCAATACGTAATCCAGCCCTGTGCTGCCAACCCCGAATGTCCTGATCGCTACCGCCGTTTTTGGGTTGAACAAACCGATCAACAAGCAGACATGACCCATGTCTTAGTCTGGCACCAAGATAAGGTTGAATTTTCTTCCTACTACACCACTTCTGGCGAGACTAAGCGTCTGGCTTACCAATGGACCTACACTGGTGATTTCATCCCCGTACCGGGCCTGGAAAATATCCGATTCAACTTTTGGCTGGTTGACGGCAAAGCGCCCCTAAACGGACTAGGGAATGAAATCGTCATCTCCGACTTTCATTGGGAAGGAATCTAACCTGCACATTTGTTTAGCTAACCCTCACACATTTTTATTGTTTGGGGGTTATTTTTATTGACAAAATGTTAAAAAAAGAGTAAAAAAATAATGCCCTTGAACAATCAAAGTATCGCCAAAAAGCAATTTAGTTGCATCACAGAAAAACGGAAAGGAGATCTGACCATGATGAAAGATTTAACTGGACCAAGAAAAAGCCGGATTGCCGTAGGTGGAACACTCTGCCTTGACATGATGCCCGAACCGCCGCCAGGAATTAATGCTGACAATTTGGGTTCACTGGTAGAACCCGGCAGTCTGCATATTTTTGGACCCCTGATTGCGGCCACGGGCGGCGCGGTAGCCAACGTTGGTATTGCCCTGGATAAATTGGGCTTCTCGGCCCGGCTGATTGCCGAAGTGGGCAATGACTGGCTTGGGCAAGCCACTATGGAAATCCTGAGAGGACATGCCGGGAGTAATACGGAGCTGCTAAAGCATGTTGGCGTGAACACCACGCCCGGAATCGGCAGTTCGTATTCCACAGTCGGCTGTGTCCCGGCAGTTGACCGCTGGTTTCATCATAACCCCGGACCCGCCAAACTTTTTGATGTCAGTAAAATTCCCTTTGCTGACCTGGCAGAAGACACCCTGATATTTCATCTAGGCTATCCGCCGCTGATGGAAAAAATGTGGCAAAACAACGGCCACGGGCTGGAAGCAGTATTTTACTATGCCCGCCAGCATGGAATAATCACCTCGCTGGATATGGCTTATCCTCACCCAACCTCACCGGCGGCCAAAGCCAACTGGCGCGAAATTTACCGCAAGGTTTTGCCCCATGTCGGAATTTTTCTGCCAAGCTTTGACGAAATTTTTCTGACCTTGCAGCCAAATCTTACCGAAGATAAGCGACAGGAAATTATCCAGCAAGGACTGGGACCGATTTTGTCCAGCCTGGCTTCGGAACTGATATCTCTTGGCACGCCGATTGTCGTGATTAAATGCGGGCAAGAGGGCTTATACTTATGCACCACCAACGACCAAAAAACCATGGCTGAGGCCGGCTGGGGAAACGTAATTGACCTTACAGAATGGGTCGGCGTAGAAACTTTTGTGCCCAGTTTTAAAGTCAAAGTTAATGGTACCACGGGCGCTGGCGATGCTACAATTGCCGGCTGGCTAGGCACTATGTCTATGGGCCAAGGGCCGCATTGGACGGCAAAAATAGCAGCCGCTACCGGCGCCAGTTGTGTTGAATGTCTCAACGCCACTGATGGCATTAAACCTTACGGCGAAATTGGCCAAAGAATCAATGGCTGGGAATTGAATCACGAAAGCCAAGTCAACCTGGGCAATGACTGGACCTGGGATGAAAAAGCAAAAGCCTGGTTTGGCCCAAATCACAAAGCACACTGAACCTAACCTTCTACCTCTTTGGTCTGAAGGTTATTTTTTTACTTTGACAAAGATAACTAAAAGAGAGAAAATTAGCCTAGAGCAGGCTTAAATAAATAAGACAATTTATCTAAAAATTAATCAATAATTTTATGGGTGACAAAAATTTCAAAAATATCCTATTTATTGTCATTGGCATTATTATTTTAATTACGGCTTTTGGTTTAATGCTGATTCGCGGCAATGAAGCTGACTGGGTTTGTCAGGATGGCCAGTGGATTATGCACGGCAGACCTAGCGCACCAAGGCCTAATCAGCCCTGCGGCGACAGTAACCAAAATATTAATGACAACCAAAACGTGGGCTTGGCCAATCCCGCATCAGTTTATTGTAATGAACACAACGGAAAATCCGAAATTGAAACTGACGCCGCCGGCGGCCAATTTGGCATCTGCGTTTTTAACGATGGCAGCGCCTGCGACGAATGGGCTTATTTTAGAAACGAATGTCAGAGCGGAAAAAATATAACGGTTTTCTTGCCACAAAAAGACAGTGAAGTTACTCTACCATTCACCGTCAGCGGTTTGGCCAGGGTCTTTGAAAATATCATCAACCTTCGCTTGAAAACTAATGACGGCACCGTACTTTTTGAAGCGTTTGCTACGGCTCAAAGTCCTGACATTGGCCAATTTGGCGAATTTGAAAAAGAAATTGATAACCTCAAACAATTACCAAACGATCAAGATGTAACACTGGAAGTTTTTTGGTATTCACCCAAAGACGGCACGGAAATTGACAAAGTCAGCCTACCTTTAAAATTAAACTTGCCTCAAACTACGGCGGTAAAATTATTTTTTACCAATGATAAATTGGACCCACAAATTTCCTGCAATAAAGTTTTTCCCATTCAAAGGTTTATTGCTAAAACTCCAGCGGTTGGCCAAAAAACTTTGGAGTTACTGCTTGCCGGCCCAACCAAAGATGAAGGCAATCAAGGTTACAGAACAAGTATTAATTCTGGGGTTAAAATTAATAGCTTAAAAATTGAAAACGCTACGGCTTATGCCGATTTTGATGATACTTTGCAAGCTCAAGTTGGCGGTTCCTGCCTGACGGCTGCCATTCGCACTGAAATTACCGAAACCTTAAAACAATTTCCAACGGTAAAAAATGTCGTCATTTCAATTAATGGCGAGAGCGAAACAATTTTGCAGCCTTAGCTTATCTCTGTAAAAAATTTTTAACTAATTTTCTTTTTTTACTTAATGAGAGCTGATAATTTTTTTTGCTTTTTAGCCTTTGCCGAGTAATTTCAAAAAGAATAATAGCCGTGGTGACTGAAACATTCAAACTCTGAACCATACCGCGCATGGGAATATAAATTTTTTCATCAGCCATTTTAGCGGCAAGAGGGGAAAGCCCGCGATGCTCATTACCGATTAAAATAGCAATTTTTGGCTGATTAAATTTCGCCTTAAATATATCCTTTGCTTCTTGATTAAGCAAAGTAGCGACCAACGTAAAACCGTCCTTCTTTAATTTCTGCAAACAAGTTTTAGTCGATTTATAGGTTTGAAAATCTAACCATTTGTTGGCTGTGCTTGATGACGATTTACCAATTTTTTTTGGATTGTAATATTTTTCCTGTTCAAAAATAAAGTACACCTGCTGTAAGCCAAAGGCATCGCAGGTCCGCAAAATGGCCGCGGCATTATGCGGATCGTGAATATCTTCAAAGACTAAAACCAAACCGCTTTGTCGCAATGAAGCAACACTCTTAATTCGATTTAATCGATTTTTAGTTAGCATAACTTTCAATTTAGCTTGATTTTTATCTCTCTTTACTATATAATTAACCCGACCCCACCCTAAAGATACCGGGGTGTTGGGGCGGGTTTTAATGCATAGAGTCGGCTCCCCGCCTGCCTGCGCCTTAGTAATTTACTTGAAAATAATATTTAGGATGAATTAAGCTAATTTATTTACTAAAAACATAAGGACGGCATGGCGGGCAGGCGCCGACGATTATTACTCATACTGCCATTCATAAATGAATGGCAACAACATTATAACATATTAGAGTTCTTTGGTAACTAACTCATAACTAATCAAGCAATATGGGAAAAATCTCACGATCACTACGACACTCGGCTATCTCAATGAAAAAGAAGCAAAAACACAAAATTGCTGCTTTGCGCAATCATTATTCTTTGGCTAAAACTGAGTTAGACAAAAAGGCGATTATTGAAAAGGCCTTAAGAATTAACCCTTTTTTATCCAAAGAATCATTTTTGGCTGCCATAAAAGATACGGTAGCAAAAATAGTAAAAAAGAAGCCGCTTGGCCAAGTATAACAAAAAGACTCAAATTTTTAAGCAACTAATACCGTGGATTTATCAAGGGTTGAAACAGTCCTAAAACCTTATCCTGCTTTTCGTTTAAAGCAGGTTAATTTTGCTGTCTTTAAAAATTTAATTGAATCTTGGGATCAAGTAACCAACTTACCCAAAGACATTCTGGCCTTACTAAAAAAAGAAATTCCTTTGGAAATTAAGGCAGAAATCCAAAAATCAACTGACAACAAAACAATCAAAGCGGCAATAACTTTAGAAGATAATCAAATTATTGAAGCGGTGTTAATGCGTCATTCAGATAGCCGCAATACAGTTTGTGTTTCCAGCCAAGTCGGCTGCCCATTGGCTTGCGAATTTTGCGCTACCGGCAAATTGGGTTTTAAACGAATTATGACCGCTCAAGAAATTATTGAGCCCGTACTATTATTCAGCCGCTGGCTAAAAAAAGAGGGCCAGCGAGTTGATAATATTGTTTTTATGGGTATGGGCGAACCGTTTTTAAACTATGACGAGGTTTTAAAAGCCGTTAGAATTTTAAACGATAATGATAAATTTGGCATCGGCGCCAGACACATATCAATTTCCACCGCTGGCATTATTGAAGGTATTAAAAAACTGGCTGAAGAAAATCTTCAACTAAATTTGGCCATCTCACTTCATGCACCAAACGACATTGTGCGTCAAAAAATTATGCCAGTTGCCAAACAATATCCGATTAAAAAACTATTACCCGTCGTTTCTGACTATATTAAAAAGACTAACCGGCGAGTAATGATTGAGTATTTGATGCTGAAAGATATTAATGATTCACCTAGCCAAGCCAGGGAATTGGCAAAAATTCTCAAACAACAATTGCATCGATTATTTTTTGTGAATTTAATTTCCTATAATGACACAAAACAATTTAAGCCGTCTTTACCAAAAACCATCAAGGAATTTAAATCCATTTTGGAAAAAGAAGGTTTAACGGTAATTCAGCGTTATCGATTTGGTTCGGAAATTGATGGCGCCTGCGGCCAACTGGCAGCGAAATTAAAAAATAACTAAAAAATTATGACGAGCAAAAAAACTTTTACCGCCCAACAAGCTCAAGAAATCGGCAAACAGCTGGGCATTGATTGGTCAAAATTTGACGTTGAGCAATTTCGAATGGGTATGGATGTTGAGCTTGAGCATGGCACTATAGATCAAAATACTAATGTTACTAATGATGACCCCTTGCCAACGGGTAAAATTGCCTTGGCCCACCTTAATGAAATTCGCGATTATTACACCCGCCTAGCAATAATGGAAAAAGCAGGTGAAGCTTATTGGGAAGGAAAATAATGATACCTACCAAAAGTCGCCAGCCTTGGCGATTTTTGGTATAATACAAATAAGGTGAGAAAAATAAAAAATCAATGAACAAAGTAATTATTAAATAAAAATTATGTTTAAAAAATCAATTTTATTAGCAACAGGCCTGATAACCTTAATGGTTGTCACTGGCTGTGGTAAAGCCAATGTCACACCAACTAATCCTACTCAACAGGGGACAGTACCAATAGATAACTCAATCAAGGTAAACCTGGGTACGAATCAACCACCAGCCAAAATTCAAGGTGAATTAAAAAATGTAACAATTAACAACCTGGCGTTTGAACCCAATAAATTAGAAATCAAAGTCGGCGAAACTGTAAAATGGACTAATCAGGACTCAGTTTCACACACGGTCATTGGTGGACCAGATTGGCAAAGCAATCCCTTGAACACCGGCGAATCTTTCTACTACACTTTTACCCAGACTGGAACTTATAATTATCATTGCTCAATCCATCCTTCAATGAAGGGAACAATAACTGTCAGCCAATAAATATCAATAAAAAAAGCTCTGGCCCTAGCCAAGGCTTTTTTTATTGATTAAATTCGGGTATAATAGGACTATGGCCAAACCAAATTTAGCTAAAAATACGACTTATTTTACCGCGGCGCTGACTTTTCAAAAAGTCCTTTCTTTTATTTATTTTTGGTTTGTTTCCAACCATTTATTCCCCAATGAACTGGGCCAATATATCTTTGCCCTTTCATTTACTACCTTGTTTTCCATTTTTATTGATTTAGGGCTATCACCGGTATTAACCAGGGAAGCAGCTAAAGACACTAACCAAGCGAACAGCTACTTAAAAAATGTTTTAGGCTTAAAAATACCTTTGGCAATAATAACCATGATTGCGGTTTGGTTATTTATTAATATTACCAACAAACCGCCCGAAGTCCGCTTATTGGTTTACCTAGCCAGTATTGTAATGTTACTTGATTCGTTCTCTTTGACTTTTTGGATGATCTTTCGCTCCCGGCATAATTTAAAGTATGAAAGTATTGCCACAACTTTAATTCAAATTATTATTTTTAGCTTAGGTATTATTGCCTTAAAAACTACGGGTAAAGTTTCACATTTAGTTTTAGCCTTATTGGCCGCCAGTATTTTTAACTCTTTACTCTCGGTTAGTCTTTTGAAGTTTAAGCTAAAATTTTCTCTAAGACCCCAATATAATTCTGAGATTATTGGTAAATTTTTAAAAATTATGCCGGCCTTTGCTTTGGCTGGAATTTTTGTCAAAATCTACAACACTTCCGATTCAGTCCTATTGAGCTATTTGGGATCAGATACAGCCGTTGGCTTTTTTGCCGTTCCGGCAAAAGTGGTTTATGCTTTTCAACAAGTAATTCCGGCAGCATTTTCCGCTGCAATTTTTCCGGCTTTTGCTTATTATTATGCCACCTCCAAAGAACAGTTAGAAAAAACTTTTGAGAGAGCATTTGCTTATCTAACAATAATCAGTTTTCCTTTAACGGTTGGCTTGATCGTTTTGATTCCGCAAATAATTACCGTCATTTGGCCAAAATATTACAGCGTGATTCCTTGTTTTTATATTATGACCCTGGCAATTCCTTTCATTTTTTTAGCTTTTCCCACTGGCTATTTGCTCAATGCCTGCGACCGGCAAAACAACACTACAATCAATCGGGGAATTATTACTGCCCTGGCTGTGATCTTAAATATTATTTTAATCCCGAAATTCAGCTTTCTGGGAGCGGGTATTACTTTTTTAATTACCAATCTGGTTTTATTATTTTTAGATTTTCACTGGGTCAGAAAGATTATTCCTTTGTCCTACAAAATTTTAGGCAGCATTATATTAAAGTCTTTGGCTGCTAGCATTGTCATGGCTCTAATAATAATCTTTGCCCGGCCTTATTTTAATTTATTCCTTTTGGCCCCGCTAGGCGTTTTAATCTATTTTGCCAGTCTTTATTTGCTTAAAGGATTTACTCTAAGCGAAATCACTGATTTGGCCAAAAGGGGATTAGGCCAATAAACACTATGCCAAACGAACTAAAAAAAAGTCTTTTAATAACTCTGGATTTCCCGCCGCGTTTGGGCGGGGTGGCAACTTATTATCACAGTGTCTGTAAAAATTTACCGGCTGATAAAATCGTGGTTTTAGCTCCCAAGCAAGAAGGCGCAGAATCTTTTGATCAGGCCCAAAACTTCACTATCATTAGAAAAAAAATGCTTGGTCAATTTCCAGAAGTTTGGCCAAAAAGTTTAGGTGGAATTATTAAAATAATTTCTCGAATCAAATGGCTTTCAATTATCCGGCATTTAGCTTCGGTGGCAAAAACTCATAAAATTGAGATTATCCAGGCCGGCCAAATTTTACCGCTTGGCACTTTGGCTTGGCTCTTTTGGCGGCGCAAAAAAATCCCTTATATTTTTTATGCTCACGGTTTAGATATCACTTTGCCGCAACGGTTCATGCGAAAAAAAACTTTGCTTAAAAAAATAATTGTTAACGCCAAAGGAATGGTTGCCAACAGTTACTTTACCAAAGACGAACTGGTTAAGCTGGGGGCTGACTCAAAAAAAATTATTGTGGTTTACCCTTGCCCGAACCTTGAACTGCAACAAGTCTCTGAAACAGAAACAGCAAAAATTATTAATGACTATGGTTTAAAAAATAAAAAAATTCTTTTGACCGTTGGCCGGCTGGTAGAAAGAAAAGGTCATGATCTGACAATAAAATCTCTACCTAAAATCATCAAGCAGGTACCTAATGTTGTCTACCTAATCGTTGGCAGCGGACCTAGGGAAAAATATCTTAAGGATTTGACTGTTCAAAGCGGCTTAAGCGAACATGTTCAATTTATTGGAGCAGTTGATCAAAAAAAATTAGCCGCGCTCTACCAGGTTTGTGATGCTTTCATTATGCCTTCGCGGCAGCTGGCTAACGGCGATGTTGAAGGTTTTGGCATTGTTTATTTGGAAGCCAATCTGTTTGGCAAACCGGCAATTGGCGGGAAAAGCGGGGGAGTACCCGAAGCAATTGTTGACGGCAAAACCGGCTTACTAGTTGATCCTAACAGCGTTAATGAAATTGCTTTGGCGGCAATAAAATTATTAACTGACCCAGCCTATGCTGAACGTTTAGGCTTGCAGGGACTGGAACGGGTAAGCAACGAATTTAATTGGTTTAGCCAAACGGCAAAAATTAAATCTCTTTTGAACTGATATGCCCCAAATTAGCATTATTATCCCGGTTTATAACGCCCAAAAAACTTTGGAAAAATGTCTGCAAAGTATTTTTAGCCAGACTTTAAATGATTTTGAAATAATTGCCATTAATGATGGTTCAACTGACGCCAGCTTAAAAATTTTAGAAAATTACCAAGCTAAAATTAAGATTATCAGCCAGACCAACCAAGGCGCGCCAATAGCTAGAAATAACGGGGCTAAAGTAGCTAATGGTGATTATTTAATTTTTTGCGATGCCGACATTATAATGATGCCAACGATGTTGGAGCTGATGCTTAAAACCTTACAATCATATGCCAAAGCGTCTTATTGCTATTCTGACTTTAAATTTGGCTTTAAGACTTTTAAACTCTGGCCGTTTGACGAAAATAAACTTAAACAAATTCCTTATATCCATACCACTTCACTAATTAAAAAAGAACATTTCCCCGGATTTGATCCAAGCTTAAAACGTTTCCAAGATTGGGATTTGTGGTTAACAATGTTAGAACAAGGCCACAAAGGACAGTATCTGGCCCAAACTTTATTTACAATCAAATCGGGCGGCTCCATGAGCCAATGGTTGCCAAAATTTCTTTATAACTTTCCCTGGCTTAAACGAGTTAAAGAATACAATTTGGCGAAAAAAATTATTAAAGACAAACATCATTTATGAATAAACCAATTGCTAAACAATTTTTTTATGTTTCGCTTAAAATTTTGTTGCAAAACAACAAAGGCCAATTTCTAATTTTAAAAACTCCAAAAGCGACCAGTGAGTTTAAGGGTTATTACGACTTAGCTGGTGGAACAATTGATTCAAATGAACTTAAAACCGATTTTGCTAAAATAATCAAAAGAGAAGTAACCGAAGAAATTGGCCTAAAAGTAAGATATAAGTTGCAGCTTCATCCGCTGGCAATTTCAAAATATAAATTCAGTTCCGGCCGCTGCCGATTTTATATTCTTTTTAAAGCAAAATATCTAGATGGCGATATAAAAATTTCAAAAGAGCATACAAAATATTGCTGGAAAAAATTAAACAAAAATAACATTAAAAAATTATTTCATCCCTCTTTAGAGAAATTACTTAAAAATTATTTTAGCGGGAATAAACACCGCTAGTTTCCTAGCGCCTAACTTCCTAATTCCTAACACCCGAACCAAATGATGCGTTTACAAAAATTTATCGCTACTGCCGGTATTGCTTCTCGCCGCCAAGCCGAAGAACTGATTATTGAAGGTAAAGTTGAGGTTAATGGTAAAATAGTTGATAAACTCGGCACCATCGTTGATGAAGACAATGACGAGATAAAATATAACGGTAAAATCTTAAAATTGACCGATGACAAAACTTATATTGCTCTAAATAAACCGGTTGGCTATATTAGCAGCGCTAGCACTGAACAAGGAAAGTCGGTTTTAGATTTGGTTAAAACAAAAAAAAGAATCTATCCCGTTGGCCGGCTTGACAAAGAATCAAGCGGTCTACTGATTTTAACTAATGACGGGGAATTTGCTAATTTACTGACTCATCCGCGTTACAGTTGTCATAAAGAATATTTTGTCGTTTTAGATCAAGACTTGAAACCAGCGGATATTAAAAAATTAGAATCTGGCCTGATGCTTGAGGGTAAAAGATTAGCCCCAGTCAAAGTATTGATGGCTAAAAACAAATCCTGCCGCTTAGTTCTACAACAAGGAATAAACCGCCAAATCCGCCGAATGCTTGGAAATCTTGGTTATACCGTGATAAAATTAAAACGGATTAAAATCGGCAAACTGGAACTGGGTGATTTGGCCGAAGGCAAGACAAAAAAAATTAAAAAAGAAGATGTAATGTGAAAATAAATCTCAAATGACAAATTACAAGATCCAAACAAATTTCAAATCACAATTTTCAAAGTCCAAACGTTGGGCCTATCGTTTTAGCACTTGGAATTTTGAATTTCGTCATTGATGCTTGTTTGGAATTTGAGATTTGTAATTTGTTTAGAAATTAGAAATTAGGATTTAGAAATTTGTTTTTTAATTATGCCTGACTTAAGCATCATCATCGTTTCCTGGAACGTCAAAAATTATCTAGAAAAATGTTTGGCTTCGATTTTTCGCAACCAGCTTGGTTCAAATTTGGAAGTAATCGTGGTTGATAATGCTTCAACCGATGGTACAACCGAAATGGTAAAAAATAATTTCACCCAAGTTAAATTAATTACCAACGAAACTAATTTAGGATTTGCCACGGCCAATAATCAAGGTATTTTGGCCAGCCGAAGTGATTTTATTTTGGCCTTAAATCCTGATACTGAAATTCTAAACGATGCTTTACAAAAAAGTTTGGAGTTTATGAAAAAGAATGCCCAAATCGGAATTTTAGGCTGCAAACATTTAAATCCCGACTGGACCCTGCAACCATCGGTTCGGCGCTTACCGAATTTTTGGGCCATATTTTTTATTATCACCAAGCTGGCAAAAATATTTCCTGACATGCCACCAATTTACGACTACTTAGCCAAAGACTTTGATTACAAGCTGGCCCAGCCCGCTGAACAAGTAGCCGGATCATTTTTTTTACTCCGCAAAAAAACCATTGATGAAATCGGTTTATTTGACGAAAACTTTTTTACCTGGTTTGAAGAAGTGGATATGTGTAAACGCGCCAAAGATGCTGGCTGGCAAGTTTGGTATTATCCCGAAGCCCAAATTGTTCATCATGGCGGCCAAAGTTTCATTCAGGAGCTGACTTGGAAAAAACAAAACGTTTTCTTTGCCAGCGCCTTTTATTATTTTAAAAAGCATGGATTCAAATAATGGCTTAATTCTACAAGAAAGTCGTTAAAATAAACAAATTTTATCAACAGCCTTAAATTCTAAGGTTATTTTTTTACCTTAAATTAGATAAAAAATAATAAACCTTGACTTTTTGACCAAAACGATTTATTATAAAAACAATCAAATTGTGGCTGGAAGCTTAGGGTGCTTGGCAAGACCTTGTTTTGCCAGAAATACCTAAGCTTCAGCAGTGGCTTAATGAGCTTCAGCAGTGGCTTAATGAGAATTTGCATCTAACCAACTGATGGGGTGAAACGGAAAGGAGGACACCATCAAAATGCAAAGTCTTATTGGTCAAGGCAAAAAGTCTTAATTAAGACACAACACAAAAAGAGACGAGACAAGTTGTTCCAATTGCAATTGGGTGTGGTAAGCTGTCGCCAAGAAGGTGATGACTGCCACGAAACCGTGAAATGGAGGATTCTCCTATGGGTAAAATGTTGCTACGATGCGGACCTGCCATCGCGTTTTTGATGGTAATAACGGCCGCGATAATGATGACGATTCAAGCTCAGGCGCTCCCGGCCACGACGCCTTCGTGCCAGGACGCGATTTCCGCCATGACGCCCCAGAACGTGGCGTCCATTCAGACCGCCGTGACGACCGAGAAAGCCTTGTCGTCCGGGGCCATTCAGTCGAGCGCCGCGTTGATCCAACTTATTAAAGGAACCGAGATCGGGATCAACGCCGCACAGGAAACCGGGATCATGAAGCAGACAGCCGCCACCGCCACCGCAGGAAGTACCATGGTGAGCAAAACGGCGATCGCAGATGCGGCGATTTCTCAGGCGTTTTTGAAGGCACCTATAGACGCCACCGTGAAAGAAAGTACCATGGTGATGAAGACGGAAATCGCCGGCGCGGTTACCTCTCCGGCGTATCATCTTCTGGCTCTGTCAGCGGGCGCGCAGGACATTACCGGCACGGGTACGGCGATGGCAAAATCGGTGATGAAGACGCCGATTATCTCCGATACAGCGACGCCGGCTATCGCGTTTGCACTTGCCACCTGACCTGCTGCGTCAGGGCGCAGTAAGTGCCCCGATCTTTTTAATGTCACCAGGCTCTGGTAAATGGGTCCAAAAGATCCACTCCTGAGGCCGGTGGCTTCAATTAAAATTTTATCCCCGCGGGCTTAAAAGCTAGTTTAACAGGAAACACGGATGTTTCTAGAAACCAGTTTTTCCGCGGGTTTTTTTACTAATTTTTTTGGCCAACTAGCCGATTCTTTATACTTAATTTAAAATTAGAATTTTATGGCTTTTTTTGCTATTGACTTTTCATATTTTATGTACTAAAGTATAATGTTGTCAAAAGGCAGTATCAATTGAAAACAATCTTCGCCATCATTGGCGTAAGGAGGGAATGGATATGATTAGAATTCCAATGATTGCAGTGACTTGTCCGCACTGTGGCGATAAAGGTAACGTACCTTTGCCAAAGGCTGGAATGATTCCGGTAGGCAAATGTCCCAGATGTAGCAAAGTAATTGCCATCTTTTTGAACCAAATAGTACTCCTGGACCAAAAAATCCTTAGCTGCACACCAATTGACCAGGCCAGGGATATTTACCGGGTTTTAACCCGGTTTCTCTACCAGCGATGCCAGGAACTGGCTTTCACTCGGGCGCGGCATGCCGAGAAAAGTCGAATGATTACAGTGACTTGCTCGCACTGTGGCGAAAAACTTATGGTACCTTTGCCAAAGGCTGGGATGATTCCGGTGTATGAATGCCCGGAATGTCATGAAGTAATTATCATCTTTCTAAACCAAGCAGTCCGCCTGGACAAAAAAATCCTTAAGCTGTCAACATCCGACCAAGCTCATAACATTTACCAAGTCTTAAGCCGATTTCTCTACCAGCGATGTGAGCAATTGCCTTTTGGCCAGGTATTACACCCAACCCAACCAGGAATGCCTCTTTGCCAAAACGAAGGGCCGTTAAAGGGGCCAATCAGCCAATGTGAGGTTGATGCTTTCCTTGGTACTGATCTAATACTCATTGACAACAAAGAGTATTTCAAATCGGTCTTTGGTTAAAAACAAACACCCCTAGCAGAATCTCTATTTTGCTGGGGTTCTTTTTTTGTTTGTTTTTTTACTTTACCTAAGCTAAAATATAGATATGAACATTTTTGGCAAATTAAGCAAAATCACAATTTCATTTTTAATCTTAGCTGAACTCTTTTCGCTAATTGCTTATCTCTTACCGCCACTGAATCAAGTGGCTTTTTTTGCGATTTTAGGTGTGGCTTTGGTTTTGGTTTTATTAAAACAGGAATATGGCCTGTACTTAATCTTAGCCGAACTTTTTATTGGCGGGTTTGGCCATCTTTTTAGTTTTAGTGTTTATGATTTTTCTATTTCAATTCGGATGGCTTTATTTGCCCTAGTTTTATCAGTTTGGTTAATTAGACAAATTTTAAATTTTAAACTTTCAATCCCAAAAATCCCGATTCTTTATTATTTATTTTTCTTAATTCTGATTGGTGGCGTAATTAATGGTTTATGGCATAATGCCTTAACTGCTGTTTTTTTTGATGCCAACGCCTGGGTTTACTTTATTTTAATCTTTATCTTTTTTGATCTGATTAAAAATAAAGAAATTGTTGATGATATTTTGCAAATTTTGGTTGGTTCAACTGCTTACCTAGCCTTAAAAACAATTGGCATTCTAATTCTTTTCGCCCAAGGCATTACCGGCATCGGCGGTTTTTTTTACAAATGGTTACGAGACAGCGGGGCAGGGGAAGTTACTTATGTTTCCGGGTCAATTTTTCGAGTCTTTTTGCAATCACAAATCTATTGCCTAATTGGCTTGGCGATTGTCTTAGTAATTCTCTTGGCGGGCTACAAAAAATTTGATAAAAAAGTTTTGGTTTTTACCATTGGCTATCTTTATCTAACCAGCCTGGCTCTGATTATTAGCCAATCCCGAAGCTACTGGGTGGGCGCCGTGGCGGCTTTATTTTTGATTTTAATCTTTAGCTGGTGGCAATTTGGATTTAGAATTAAAAAAACAATAACTTTAGTAGCGGTTTTGGTCATCATGGTATTATCCCAATTATTGCTGATTCAAATTATGACTGGCAATTTTACCGGCAACATTATTGCTAATCGGTTTGGCAATTTAAAAAGTGAACCAGCCGGCATCAGCCGTTTAAACCAGCTGCCGCCATTGCTTTTCAATATTGAGCAGCAGGCAATTTTTGGCTATGGTTTTGGCAAACAATTAACTTACGTTAGTCAAGACCCACGGATTGTAAAAAATCACCCTGGCGGCATTTACACAACCTATGCTTTTGAATGGGGTTATTTGGATATTGCCTTAAAAGTTGGGGTGATAGGATTATTAGTCTATCTGGCCCTAATAGTTCAAATGTTTTATCAAGAATTTAGAAGAATTAGGAATTATGAATTAAGAATTATGAATAATAAAGAATTCCAAATTCCAAATTCCTACTTCCTAATTCCTGGATTATTAGCTGGACTGTTGGCCCTGGGCGTGACTAACATTTTCTCACCTTATTTAAATCATCCCTTAGGCATTACTTACTTATTGTTAGCCTCGGTAATTATTAATCAATATGACCGTTAAAATAACCTATTTTGTTCACGGCACCACCACTGACAATGAAAAAGATTTAGCCAGCGGCTGGGCTGACCCAAAACTTTCTCCTCTCGGAATTAATCAGGCAAAAGAGCTTGGTAAGCTAGTGGCGGCTAAAAAATTTGCCGCGGTTTTTTGTTCTGATTTACAGCGAGCAATTGATTCGGCCAATTTAGCTTTTGGTCAGAATTATACCGTTATGGTGGACAAAAGATTAAGAGAAATAAATTATGGCGACTGGAATCAAAAACCCCATGATTTTAAAAATAATTTGACAGATTATATTAATAAACCTTTTGCCAACGGCGAAAGTTATTTGGCGGTCCAAAATCGAATTGCTGACTTCTTAAAATTTCTAAACACTAAATACTTTGGCCAAAATGTAGCCATCGTTGCTCATCAAGCACCCCAGCTAGCTTTAGAAGTTTTGCTTAATAAAAAAACCTGGGAACAAGCTATTGCCACTGGTTGGCGAAACAAGAACGCTTGGCAACCAGGCTGGAAATATATTTTAGAATAATTTTATGGAAATTTTAGACATTGTCAATCTTAATGACCAAGTTATTGGCCAAGCGCCAAAACCAGAAATTTATCAGCAACTACTTTGTCATCGCATTGTTCACATTTTAATCTTTAATGACCAAGGCAAAATGGCCTTGCAGCTGCGAAGTGCCAAAGTGAATTTTTGTCCGCTTCATTGGTCAACTGCCGTTGGCGGCCATGTCCAAACTGGCGAAACCTATGAAACCGCCGGCCTGAGAGAATACGAAGAAGAGCTGGGCCAACAAAGTCAGTTGCAATTTTTAAGCAAAGATTTGTATCAGCTGCCAAACCGGCCGGCTAAATTTTTAGCAACCTTTACGACAAAATTTAACGGACCGTTTAAACCTGATTTAGAAGTCGTTGAAAAAGTCAATTTTTTTACCCTAGCAGAAATCCAAAAAATGATTGCTAGCGGAGAAAAATTTCATCCGGAATTACTATTCATTTTAACCAAACATTTCTTGCAAAAATATGACCGTAAAAGTAATCCCTTTTGAAAATAAATATGCCATTAAAACCAGAAAATTAATTATTAATATTCTTGAAAATGAATTTAATTTTTTAAAAATTAAAAGACCCGACCTTTGGCAAATAGCCAAAACTTACCAAACCGCTAAAGGAAATTTTTGGCTAGCGCTTGATACTTCAGATGTAGTTGGCACAATTGCTTTGCAAGATTGCGGTGATGGCCGAGGCTACCTAAGAAGAATGTATGTCAGAAAAGAATACCGAAGCAAAGGCTTGGGTTCTAAATTATTATCAGTGGTCTTAAATTTTGCCAAAAATAATCATTACAAAAAAATTTATTTAGCTACGACTGACGCGATGACCCAGGCAAACAAATTTTATTGTAAAAATGGTTTTAAAAAAATTAAACGCTTACCTAATGACATACCGGCCCCAGGCGACAGTATTTTTTACGAAATTTTAATTTAGACACTAAAACAAATTTTAAACTATAAAAAAATCCATTAAACTTAATGGTATTTTTTATACTAAATCTATTTTAAAATCTGGCCGACTAAATCTTTTTGGCCGCGTAAAAAATCAGAGCCGGATAATTCTTTTTTGCCTGCCAACTGAAGCGAAAGCAACCCAATAGCACCCTGGCTGCATTTTGCTGCCAACTGACCATTGGGACCTAAAAATACCTCACCAGGTATCAAACTAGAGGCAAAATCACCCCCTAAAACGCTTAAATTTGCGATTTTAAGGCGTTTGCCGTCTAATTGAGCAAAGATACCGGGCCAGGGGTAAAAAGCCCTAAATTGCCGGCCTATTTGTTCAGCGGTTTGCTGCCAGTCAATCCGACCATCATTACGATCAATCATCTCTGTATAAGTGGCTAAATTTTCTGATTGACTCGCTGGACTGATCTTACCGGCTAAATAGTCAGGTAAAATTTCAACCAACAGTTCAGCACCAATCTGGGCTAATTTTAAACTCAAGGTTTGGGCATTATCAGTAGGCAATAGAGGAACTTCCTTTTGACTAAAAATTGGTCCGGCATCAACTGCCTGGACTAATTTAATTATTGAAACGCCAGTAACTTTATCACCATTCAAAATTGCTTGCTGAATTGGCGCTGAACCGCGATACTGTGGTAGTAAGGAAGGATGGATATTTAAAAATCCAAATTTTGGTTTGTTTAAGTACTCATCCGGAATAATCAAACCGTAAGCCGCCAAGATACATAAATCATAATCATTATCCGCAAATACTGCGGCAAAATCTTTTTTCTTCTGCGGCTGAAGCACGGCGATATTATTAGCCAAGGCAAACTCTTTAACCGGCGGGGGAGTTAACTGTTGTTTTCGGCCAACTGGCTTGTCCGGTTGAGTTACGACTAAAGCTGGCAAAAAATCATTTTTGATCAATGCTTGCAAAACCGGCACCGCAAATTCAGGCGTGCCCCAGAAAATAATTTTTGGTTTGATTGGCGGCATAAAAATTATCGGCCTTGAGCCAACTTTTCTAATTTATCCTTACCATGAGTAATTTTTTTAGCTTTATCAATAAATAAAACTCCATCCAAATGATCAACTTCGTGCTGAATCACCCGAGCAAACATTCCCTGGGCATCAAATCTTATTTTTTTCCCATTTTTATCTAGCGCCACAATTTTTATTTTTGATGATCTTTTAACTAAACCAAAAACTTCAGGCAAACTTAAACAACCTTCTTCTAACAATTCTTTTTTCCAAGATCTTTTTAAAATTTTTGGATTAATCAAAAAAACTGTACCATCGGCGGTGTTAATTACCACTACCCGAATACTTTTGCCAACTTGCGGTGCGGCCAGGCCAACGCCGTCTCTTTCTTTCATGGTTTTTTCCATATCTAAAAGAAGCTGCTTAATATCTTTATTTTGCAGCTGAAAAGTTTCCAACGCCTGCGCCTTTTGACGCAAAATCGGACAGGAGTAAATTTTTATGGGTAAAAGTTTAGCCATAAATTAATCTTACTCTTTAGTATAGCACATTTCCTTAAGACTATAAATGTTTTTCTAGCTGCAAAATCTTTTTTTCCAAGCTCGCATACAGCACTTCATCTTGCTGGTAATAGGCTTGCAGCTGTAAAGTCAAACAATTTTTTAATTCTTCAATGATTGATTCTGAGTTTTGTTTCATTGGCATTTTGTTTTTATTTATTAAGGCAGTAAAAGTAAAATCTCCCAACACTTTTTGGGAGAAATTTAATTTTAAGTATTTATTATACCGTAATTAAATATCATGTCAAGGATATTTATGGGGATAACCAAAAAAATAAAACCTAATATCAGATTGGGTAATTAACTTTTTGATAATTAGCCAAAATTTTGCCAAGCCTTGGCTCAATTGACTTTTGACCGCAAATTGCCTAAAATCACGGTGAGGTTAATTTGATCAAAATTTCAGTAACAACTGCTGGAGGAAACTACCATGTCTTTTGAAAGTACTGCTGGTTCCATCGTCTTTGGCATAGCAATAAGCCCGCTGATACTCATAGGGTATCTATTGGTCGGGATAATAGCTTCAATCTTCAAAGGGCTTTGGCGCTGGCACCGAATTACGGCAATGACCGATAGTTTTGACCAACCGATAGGAGAACCCGGACTAAAAGCCTTCTTCAAGGATGCCGCGATTTGACCCCATTGGCTGCTTAAGCCGATTAAACTGCACTTAAAAGCGCTATTCTTCCTGGCTCTCTATGCAGTCGGAATCGGCTGGATAATTGACAAAATCTGTTTGGTTTTTATCAACATCAGAGCCGAAGAATTTCCTCACCCACCACCGCCAGATTATCCAAACCGTATGGAAATGTAAAAGATCTTTGGCCCGATTCACTTGGTTTACCAAACCTTAGTGAATCTCTTTTTTTATCAATAAAAAATTGTTATAATTCTAATGTTATGAATACTCCCAATATCAACACTGGCCCACAAAATTTTAAAGAAATTCTGCAGCAAAAAAAGACGATTAAACCGCCGGCTTATCCCTGGCAGGATTTTGCTTTAAAAATTATTGCTGAATTAAATATTCCGCCGCAAAAAAGAAACTCGGTTTTTAGAGTTTGTAAAACTAATTCTAAAGATTACATTGAAAAATGTCTAAACGACACTAAAGAGCTTTGCCAAACCGGGCAGCAGTGGAAATATTTCTTTAAAATAGTCAGCAAAAAATAAAACCGTAGGGATACATTGCAATGCGTCTCTACGGTTTTATAATTATTCTCAAAAAATTTATTTCAAATCAACTTAAAATTACACACCAAATAGCCAACACCAAACGGACCTTCGTAAGACAAAACTTCCGGGGTAATATTAAGTGATTCAATAATACCAAGTAAAGTAATAATTGAGCGTAAGCCGCATTCACCGGCGGCTTTAATTAATTCCGCATCAATGTTTAAGACACCGGAAAAATCTTTTTTCTGCAATAATTCAATTAATTTCTGGTCAAACTCTTTGCCTTGGGGTGAATAACCACCGGGTGCATCTTTAGTCAACTTATGGGATAAATCGCCCGAAGCTAAAACCGCAAAACGTTTATCAATTTTTGACAGCTGCCGGTGCAAAAACTGGCCAAAAGCAAAATGCTGCTTATAATCAAGGGTTGAATAAGTAATTGGAATAATTGGAATATTTTTTAAATGCTGAGTCAGAAAATAAAGGGGGATAGAAAAGCCATGATCAATTTCTGTTTCACTGGTCAAAACAATGGGGATAGTTTGGTTAGTTTCATCCGCGGCCCGAATTTTTTGAATGGCCAAATAATCACTTTTAAATTCCAGCTCTAAACCAAAATCACCAAACTCTTTAAAATTGGCTTTGTAATCAGCACTTAAATTAATATTAAAAGCATCTGGCAGAATTTTACCGTGGGGAGAGATAATCAAAATACTTTCCGGCTTAGAGGCATAAAAATCTTGTTCCAATTTTTCAAATCCCTCTTGGGTTTTTTTTAATTTTTTTAAATTGTCTTTACCAATTTCGGGAATCAAAACCGGCGGGTGGGGAACACTAGCGGCAAAAACTATTGGCATAAATTAACTATTAAAAATTTAAAAACTTGTTGATTATTCTATGTCTTGACCCAAAGGATGAATTTCCACGGCTTTTTGAGTCGTTACGATTATATTGTACCATTTATAACCAAATTTGGTAAACGCTTCCTGAGTTTTAACCCACCGCCGATAGCCGTCAGAAATCACATAAACTTTAGAGTCATTATCAGCCTTAACTAGTTCTCCGTCCTTAAATTTCAGCGGCGAACCGGTTTCATATTTGTCCAATTCTTCCAAGCTGACTTTAGTCGTTGTTCTTTTGCCAAAATTAGAAACCAGAATTTCTTTAGAATAAATCGGCTCTTTAATTCCATTTTCCACATAATAAACTCCACCAGTTTTGTTATTTTGCAATAAAGCGCCGGTCGGATAAATACTGTTAGCTGTTAAATCTTGGCCATAGCTATAGCCAGCTAAATCATCGGCCGTTACCTCAATTGTTTCTTCCCAATTAAAGCCAAGGGTTTTGAATACTTCCAGCGAACTAATATAACGCAGTTCATCATTAACCAGCAAATAAGTTTTGCCATCCGGTAAATGAAGTAGCGAATAATTATGGAGTTTAATGGCCGGACCAATTTCATATTTTTCCAAATCGGCTTTGGCCACAATTAAAATTTTTCTAGGGTCAAACCGCGAGAGCAAAACTGAATAAGAAGTGATTAACCGTCTAATACCATATTGCAAAAACCAAACTTCGGGATTGTCATTAGTTTTTAATAATGAACCGTCGGGATAATTTTTACCCCAGTAATCCTGCCAAATTTGCCAAAAATGCAAATTGCCCGAGTAATGTGGGGTGTAATTATACAAGCTGGCCGTGGCCTGATTGACCGGCGCGATTAAATAATTATCAATGCTGTAACTTTGGCCGATTTGAAAATTCCAGTTAAAGGGGCTGTCAAAATACTGCCGGAATTGCCAAGCCGCACCGTCAACTTGTTTGCCAAACCCCAAGGCCCGCGGATTACAAGCACTGCTATCCGGACAGCGATATCCCATGGCCTTGTCCAGCTGGTTTTGACTCGGGCTTGGATCAGTAATTAAACTTTGTTCTTTTTGCAAAGTGGCTAAAATTAATTTAGGGCTGATCTGGCTTTCCTGGGCCGCCTGCCAAATAATTTCTGAGGCTTTTTTGCTTGTATTCTGATAATCCAAATAATATCCGCTGGCCAAAAAACTGCCTTTCAGCTCCAAAAAATTTTGGATATCATTAATTGACATGCAGTCATAGTCAGTAACGTCTTCGTCGCTGATTATAAAATGGGGATTAAAAACATAGTCTGCCGCCCGAACCGATAAACCGTTGGCGACAAACAATAAACTACTAATGATTAATATCTTTACAATCCGTTTCATAAAATTACTAAGCACTAAATTCTAAATCCTAAACAAATCTCAATTTTTTAAACTACCAATTACAAATCGTTTGAAAAATTATAACTTGTAATTTATGATTTGTTTAGGATTTTAATATTATAATTCAGAATTTGATTAAAGATTACCACTAATTTTAGCATCACATTTTTGGCACTGCCCGTTTTGGTCAAACCGCTTAACTTGATAACCAGACCGGGCAATTACGGTTTGGCCACATTGGCTACAATTTGTATCTTCCAGGCCTTGGCCAAAAATATTGCCACCATAGACATAATGCAGGCCAACCGCCTTACCAATTTGCCAGGCTTTTTTGAGATCAGCCGTTAAGGTCGGAGGAACTTTGGTTAGTTTGTAAACCGGATGAAAAGCTGAGACATGCCAAGGCGTATCGGCTCCCAATTTATCTTTAATAAATTTGGCAATTTTAGTTAGCTCGTCACTACCTTCATTCAAAGTTGGAATTAACAAGGTGGTAACTTCCAACCAAATATTATTTTTCTTGTACCAAATTAGATTGTCCAAAACCGGCTGCAATTTTGCCCCACAAATTTTTTGGTAATTCTTTTCGGAAAAAAATTTCAAATCAATATTAACTGCCGCCAAATAAGGCTTGGCCATTTCTAAAGCCGCTTGGCTGGTATAACCATTTGAAACCCAAATATTTTTCAAACCATTTTTTACCGCCAACTTCATGCAGTCTAAGGCAAACTCAAAAAAAATCGTTGGTTCGGTATAAGTGTAGGCAATACTCTGGCAGTTTGACTTTAGCGCCAAGGAAACTATTTGTTCGGCAGTGACATCAGAACCAGATATTGGTGGCAAAATTTTGGATTTTTCTTTTGGGGCCTGCGAGATATCGGCATTTTGACAATTGGCACAAGAAAAATTACAGCCAACCGTGGCAATTGAAAAAGCCTGCGAACCAGGCAAAAAATGGTAAAGCGGCTTTTTTTCGATCGGGTCAACGTTAGCGGCAATTACTTTGCCGTAAACTAAAGTCGCCAAAGTTCCGTCTAAATTTTCCCTAACACCGCACAAACCGCGCTTACCAGGCATAATTTGGCAACTCTGATGGCAGAGTTCGCAACCAATTTTATTGTCTGCCAATTTTTTATAAAATAAAGCTTCTCTCATAGTTTGATAATCATAGTTTGATAACGACATTATAGCATTATTTACTCGATATTGACAAAATTAAAAAACTATGCTATTATAATAAGCTCTTTTAAAAAAGTTTTTCAATAGTGACGAGCGAATCAACAACTTCATCTTAAGATGAAATAATGGGAGAAAATTGGAATGTGGACAGATGCACCTTTTAGATTGAAGCTTGATGCCAGTCAACCTAAAAACACCCCACACGGAATGATTAACGAATTTGCCCTTAGCGCAGAGCAGGCTCAAAACTTTCAATATAAGGGCAAATCGATTACCGGCCGGGGTACACAAATGTTTAGGCTGGTATGCGTCGGTAAACAACCCAATCTTGATGCGGTTTTGAGGGAGATTGAGGAAAAATACCATGTAGGTCGTGAACATCACCACGGTCAGTGGCTACAACCTTACGTTGGAAAGTTTAGAAAAAATTACCCTGCCTGGATAGGTGTGCCTGACCCATCGTGGCGTGGACCAAATGGTCAACCCTGTTTCCCGTGCGTATTACCAGGAGGAGCCAAGGCCTTTCTTGTGGCCGATAAAGAATTCGGCCGCGAATTCTTTTGGCTGATTCCCGTCTTGGAATAACGTGCATGCCGCCGACATGTATTTGTTCTTAATTTATCTTGGTGGGATTGCAAGTTTGAATCGGCTAATCATCTAGCTTTCCTGCCACGAGAGATCGCCGTTTTCTACTCCGGCCGCGAAGACACATCTGTTTCAATAATGGAGACAGACCAATTCGCGCAAACAACCTTTGAGGGTGAACAAGGCGAAAAGCTGCGTCGCCTGGGCGTAGTTACTCACGCCGAGTATAACGACGACGGTCGACCTAACTAAATTATGCGAGCAGGAATCCAACAGGGTACCTGCTCTTTTCTTTAAAAAAACTTAAAAATCTGCTAGAATTGTTTCATGACCAAACGCTGTTTTATTGCCATCAATTTACCAAATTCGGTAAAAAATGAAATGGCAACTTTAATTACCAATCTAAAGCAAACCAATCCGAACCGAGCAATAAAATACGTTGATAGTTTAACCGGTCAT
Organism: Patescibacteria group bacterium; assembly: GCA_041649675.1. Classification (GTDB taxonomy): domain Bacteria; phylum Patescibacteriota; class Patescibacteriia; order Buchananbacterales; family UBA6539; genus JBAYJS01. The sequence continues at coordinate 31,437 of JBAZMQ010000005.1, forward strand.
CTGACTTTACATTTTTTAGGATCTATAACTGACCGGCAGATTGAGCAGGTAAAAGAAATACTAAAAGCTAACTGTTTTGATTGTCAATCAACAAAATTAATTAGCAATAAAATCGGTGGTTTTCCTAATTTGGTCAAACCCCGGATAGTTTTTCTAGCCTGTCAAGAATTAGGGCAGGGGATTTTAAAAAATCTCCAAGCTAGACTAGGAACGGAATTAAAAAAAATTGGTTTGGCAGTTGATCATCGGCCTTGGCAGCCACATTTAACTTTGGCCCGGATTAAAGAATCCGAACAATTCAAAATTGAGAATGTTATTGTTCCAAAATTTGAAATTTTAGTCAAAAGCCTTGAACTGATGGAAAGCCAGCTAAAACCAAGTGGTCCGGAGTACAAAATTTTACAAAGCTTTAACCTTCTAAATTCCTAATTCATAATTCTTCACCCATGCGCGATCATTCTTCAAGAAAATATAACAAATCAAAGGTAACCCGCTATCGGACCAAGAGTCGCTACCGAGCCGACGGACCGCAAGAATTCCAACGGTTTCAATACAGCCAACCGCTGCCGCGGCAAAAAAAGCTAATTAAATAAAACTATGAGCAAGGTTGAAATTTTAGGCGTAAAAATAGACGATTTATCGCTGCAAGAAATTTTAGAACAAATTAACAAATTTTTGGATTCCAACAATCAGCACTATATTGTTACACCAAATCCGGAATTTTTGGTGGCGGCCCAAAATAATAAGAAATTCAGAGACATTTTAAATTATGCTGATATCGCTGTTGCTGACGGCGTTGGACTGACTTATGCTGCCAAATTTTTTAAACAACGGCTGCAACGAATTACCGGCGTTGATTTAATCTGGTATATCTGTCAACTGGCTGAACAAAAAAGTTGTTCAGTTTATTTCCTTGGCGCGGCTGAATCAGTGGCCCAAAAAACCGCTGAGATTTTAAAAGAAGAATTTCCTAATCTAAAAATTGCCGGTGCCCAAAGCGGGGGACAGCTAATTGATCCAAAAATAGTTGATGAGAATTTAATTAAAGAAATTAATCAGACTGCACCACAGATTATTTTTGTTGCTTTGGGCCAGGTTAAACAAGAAGAATGGATTTTTCATCAGTTAGATAAACTGCCATCGGTTAAATTAGCCATGGGCGTTGGCGGAGCCTTTGATTATATTTCCGAAGCAGTCCCGCGCGCTCCCCAATACTTAAGAAAAATTGGCCTGGAATGGTTGTACCGCTTGATCAGAGAACCAAAAAGATGGCGCCGAATTGTTGATGCGGTAATTATTTTTCCGTTACTAATAATAAAAATAATGGTACTTGCTAAAAAATATGACTAAAAAAATAATAACTCGTTTTTCACCCAGTCCGACCGGCTTTTTACATATCGGCGGCCTGCGCACCGCTTTGTATGGTTATCTTTTTGCTAAAAAAAATAACGGCCAATTCCTTTTACGAATTGAAGATACTGATCAAAGTCGAAAGGTTGAGGGTGCAACCGAAGGCCTACAAATCGTACTTAAAAAGTTTGGTTTGAATTGGGACAACAAAAAACCAATGATTCAGTCAGAAAGGCTGGATGTCTATAAAAAATATGCCGAACAATTGGTTGGGGCGGGCAAAGCTTATTATTGTTTTTGCACTCCCGAAAGGCTTGAGCAATTGCGCCAAGTTCAAACCGCCAGAAAACTACCCCCAATGTATGACGGCAAATGTTGCAATTTGGCTGCCAAGCTAGCGGAAAAACAAATTGCCGACGGCAGGCCATATGTTATTCGTTTTAAAATGCCAAAAACTGGAATTACCGAATTTACCGATTTAATTCGCGGTAAAGTCAGTTTTGCTAACAACACTTTAGATGACCAAATCATTTTGAAATCAGACGGTTTTCCGACCTATCACTTAGCCTCCGTAGTGGATGATCACGAAATGGCAATTAGCCATGTTATTCGTGGCGAGGAATGGCTGCCTTCAACTCCCAAGCATATCTTGCTTTATCAGGCTTTCGGCTGGGCAATACCAGAGTTTGCTCATTTACCATTACTGCTTAATTCTGACCGGTCAAAATTATCCAAACGCCAAGGCGATGTCGCGGTTGAAGATTATTTGCAAAAAGGCTACTTGCCCCAGGCTTTATTAAATTTTGTTTTACTCTTGGGTTGGAATCCTGGCACCGACCAAGAAATTTTTAGTTTCTCAGAAATGATTAAAGCATTCAGTTTAGACAAAGTAAATAAGTCCGGTGCCGTATTTAATGTCCAGAAATTAGATTGGCTAAATGGTCATTACCTTAGAGAAAAATCAGACGCTGAGCTGGCCAAACTTTGCCAACCTTATTTTGCGGCCGCGGGAATTCAAACTGACTTAAAAGCTCTGGAAAAAATCGTTAGTACCGAAAAAGACCGGATTAAAAAGTTGGAAGATATTGTTCCTAATACTCAATTTTTCTTTATCCAGCCCAAATATGAAGCGGACCTTTTGCTTTGGAAAAAACTGACTAAAAATGAAGTGGCTGATAATTTAAAAAGTTTAAAAGAAAAACTATCAGAAATTACCGACAGGAAATGGCAAATAAAAAACTTGGAAAAAGAAATTAAGGAACTGATTGCAAAAAAGGGGATTGGCACAGGGGATATGCTTTGGCCAATGCGAGTGGCTTTATCGGGCCTAAAAAATTCGCCCGGACCATTTGAAATCACTTGGGCTCTAGGAAAAAAAGAAAGTTTGAATCGGATTGAATTAGCAATTAATAATCTTTTGGAATAAAAAAAGTAGCCAAACGAGTCATTTGACTACACCAATCACTAATAAAGAACTGGGGTAGCAGGTTTTAATGCCTGCCAGACTTGCTCAAAGCTGAGGCAATGGCGTTGACCCCAAGCAATAGAAGCCTGAACCAATTGGTTCTTTTGATCACGGCCAACCAAAGGAGGGGTTAAGCCTGTTTTTTGATATTCATTTTCCTTCACAGTATTTCCTTTCACTAAAGGTTTCAATTTTCAACCAAGTCCTTGCCATTAAATTAAAGGTTTGAAAACTGATATTGCTTCTTCAAAACATGAACTGCCTTGTTACACTTTCTGGCCAATGCCAGCCAAGCCCGACTCCTAATCTTTCTTTGATTAGCATAATTTTTTACCAAAACTATAATCTTTTTTCCTCCCAGATTGGTTGGCTTTGGCATAAAAACGACTCTTCTTCTGTTGCTACTTGGCATATCGGATCCTCCCGCAGTAGTCACAAACGGTTTAATTGCTTGATATTAAATTATATTGCTGCAGCTTTTTTGTCAATATTTTTGTAAAACCACCTAATTTATGCTATAATATCAATAATGATAAAAAATAAAAACAAAAAAATAACCAAGCCCAAAATATTAGTTTTTTGTTTACTAATTAGCTTTTTTTTAGCTATTTTTTTTGTTGGCCATACATTTAAAGTCAACGCCCAAGACGATCTTAATGATTTGAATCAAAAAATTCAGGATAAAAAAAAGAATATAGATATTTTGCAAAAGGAAATAGATGCTTATAATGCCCAAATTAAAGAAAAACAAAGCCAGTCAAAAAGCTTAAAAAATCAGATTGCAATTATTGCTAATGAAATTGCCAGGATTAATTTAGATATTCAAGCAACCCAAGACCGAATTGAGCAGACTAATTTGGAAATTCAAAGTCTAAACATCCAAATTCAGGATACAGAAAAAAAGATTACCAACAATAAAGATAAAATCGCCGAATATTTACGTTTAATTTATCACAACGACCAGATAAGCTATCTTGAGGTAATGCTAACCAATGATTCTTTCTCTGATTTTTTTGATCAAATCAAATATACCGAAGAAATTCACAGCAATTTAAAAGCGACTTTGACTAAACTCCAAAATAGCAAAAAAGATTTGGAAACTCAAAAATCGCAATGGCAACAAAAAGCTGATTTGGAAAATAAACTTAAAGACCAACTCCAAGAACAAAAGTCTTCACTAGACGAAAAAAGTAGCGCCCAACAAGTTCTTTTAATCCAAAACCGGCTTACTGAAAAACAATACAAATCTTATCTTTATCAACTGCAGGTTGAGCAGCAGCAAGTCAATGCCGACATTGTCAGTATGGAAAAAACTGTTAGGCAGAAATTAGCCGAGAGGGAAAGCCAGGATAAATTTAAGAATCTCGGCAATGCTTCCCTGGTATGGCCAGTTAGTTCAGGCCGTGGTATTAGCGCCTATTTTCATGATCCCGATTATCCTTTCCGCTATATTTTTGAACATCCAGCAGTTGATATTCGCTGCAGTCAGGGCACGCCGATTAAAGCCGCCGAAGCCGGTTATGTGGCTAAAATCCAATTCAAAGGGGATACTAGCTATGGTTATATTATGCTTATTCATAACAATGGTCTGTCAACGGTTTATGGCCATGTTTCTAAAGTCAATATTAAAGAAGATGAATATGTTAACAAGGGAGAAATAATTGGCTCAAGCGGTGCCACCCCTGGTACTGCCGGGGCGGGTAAAATGACTACTGGGCCGCATCTTCATTTTGAAGTACGTCTTAATGGTATTCCGGTTAACCCTTTAGACTACTTACCTTAATAATCCTATGAAACAAAGTGAATTTTTCACTAATTTAGGAATCTGGCTGATTGTCGCGGTAATTACATTTTTTTATTTTAATTACTTTGGCCAAATGCAATCAATCGGGGATGCTATTGTTACGGCGTCACCAGCTTTGGTTTTTTTCGCCGGTGGTATTTTAATTTTTTCCCGTGATCAAAAAATTATTAAAAAAACCAAATTTGGTCCGGAATTTAGCCGGAATATAATACTAGATTGGGGCCAAGCCTTAAAACATGATACCTTAATTTATTTAATACCAATTTTGATTTTAGCTTTGCCCGTGATCATGGGTGAAAAAACAACAATCGCCACATTTGTTCAGTCAATAATTGCTTTTTTAAGTTTAACTTACCTTAAACTTATCTATTGGGGTGAACTTTAAGCTGTGGATAAAAATTTGACATTATTTTAAACTATTGATATTATTTAGATAGTTGTCTAAATATCTAAATCTTTATAATGACTTTGAATAAAACTTTTCAAGCCTTATCCGATCCAACCAGAAGAAAAATTTTGCAATTACTGAAAAAAAAAGATCTTTCAGTTAATGAAATAGGGGAGAGTTTTGATATTACTTTGCCATCTCTTTCCCACCATTTAAATACTTTAAAAAACGCTGATTTGGTCAGCGCCGAAAGAAAAGGCCAACAAATGATTTATTCTTTAAATCTAAGTGTTTTTGAAGAAATTTCTGAAGAGCTTTATAATTTTTTTAATAAAACCAATAAAAAATAATTTTAAATTTATGACTAACCCAATCAAAGCAAGCTTCAAAACTGAAATTATCCCAATAATTCTAATTTTGCTAAGCATCGCTGCCAGTTTTTATTTCTATGCCAATTTTCCGCCAACCGTTGCAACTCATTGGAATTACAAAGGTGACGTTGACGGTTGGTCAAGTAAAGCTTTTGCTGCCTTTTTCTTTCCCTTTTTCAATATTGCTTTATATTTACTTTTTTTAGGTATTCCTTACTTAGATCCCAAAAAAGATCGCTATGAACAATTTGCCAAAGTTTATCATGTGTTTAAAAATTTGTTTGTCATCTTCATGACGGCAATATACTTTTTGGTCGGATTAGCCGGCCTGGGTTATGATGTTTCAGTAGGCAGTATTGTCCCTGCCTCGGTTGGCATACTGTTTATAATTTTGGGCAACTACATGGGAAAAATCAAATCAAACTGGTTTATGGGCATCAGAACTCCTTGGACCTTGTCAAACGAAGAAGTTTGGAATAAAACCAACCGCTTAGGCGGAAAAATCTTTATTCTAATTGGTATTCTTTTGATTGTTGGGATAGTTTTACCGCCAATGGTATTTTGGCAATTATTCATAATTGGCATGCTGATTATTGTTTTAGTGCCAATGATTTATTCATTTTTACTTTATAAAAAATTAGAAAAGAAGTAACATTTTGCGACACAATTGATAGGCAATATAATTTTATAGGGAAGAAGACTTTGGAATAATCCAAAGTCCTCGTTGTTTTAGTGTGGGAAGCCGGTCGGGGCTTGATTTACTGCGAGCAGTAAAATGTCAATTACTTTAGTAATCAACAATACAAGCTTTGACGCGACCTCAGGGAGGAACAGCTTCAAGACCACAATGGTCACGGCGAGAGCTAACCCTCCTCGAATAGTTTCAAACATACGTTTGCATGTTTATGAATAAGAGGTTGGGCTAACATACCCAAGATGACCAATCTTGACTGTTGTTTGCCCTCCCGTAACCACCGAGTATAACCATAGTCGGGGATTAACGAAGGGCAAACTTTTTTTAAGGAACAAGTGCGGCGGGCCGCCTTGTATTTTATAATAACTAAAAAAACGTGTCAAGGTATTACACGATTAATTAATGACAAATAGTTACCAAGTGCAATAGATCTATCAACCCAAGCTGCGGGGGAATATTAATATGCTGCATTTTTTAAATGTCTTAGGGTCGCACAATATATCTTAAGCGACACTAGAGGAGTGGACCCAGCCAATAAAAAGAATAATCAATTAGCTATAAAAAAGGCTTTAATAGTCAATTTAACCACTAAAGCCGACAAATATACCTTCTAACACCAAGGATTAGCTTAATATTAATAATATAAATTTTTAACAAAATTTTTTATTTCAGTAAGAAGAGAATTAATACTTAACAAGTTAAGTTAAACTAGGTTCAGGTTCAGTCTAGCCAATATTGCTGCGCAGCTATGTTTATAACCCAACCCAGGGGTCTAAAAACAGTAATTACGTATCCCCCATCCTTGGCCGGCTAAAAAAATGCGTCTTACATTTTACGACGCATTGAATATATTAATTATTTTTTGAACTATGAATAATAATTATTACAATTACTGATAAAAAACTTTTTCGCCAAAACGCAAATCAATATATTTTAGCTTTTTATGATCCTTAATCTGCTGATGTAAAACAGATGTTAGTAAATCAATTTGGGTTTTAACTGATTCCTCCAAGCTAAAACGGACTTCCCAACCGTCTTTAGTTATTAAACTGATATCCTTTGCTTGCGGACTAGAGATATTGAAATGGGAAATATCAAAATCGGCGTTTAACTCAACCTGCTGAGTTAAATCAACAATAAAATTAATTAACTCTTTGGAAATGACGGCCTGACCAATTTTAAGCGGACTATTGCTTTGATCATAAATTATCGGATAACTATTAGTACCTGCTTGAGGCCTAACTACTTGATTATCACCCTGTTGTTGAATAAATAAATCGGTTCCTTCTTCCTTTTTGATTACTACACCGTTTAAATCCAAAAAATAATTTTGAGCGGCACTGACCCAAGATAAATATGATTTTTTTTCAGTAACCAAGATAGAGATGGTGTGAAAGTATTTCTTTTTTATTTCTAAATTCTCAAAGAAAAATTTTGCCAACAAATTAATTTTAGCCTGGTTTGAGTCAAAAAATAAAATATTGCTTTGACTAAAAATTAACCAACGTCTTTTGTTCAGTTGCTGGCCAATTTCAGCCTGGATCTCGTTATTACCGACGTATTGGTTACCGCTAATTTCAATCTTGTCTAGCCTAAAAGGTTTAGCAACAAAAAAATAAGCCAGGCCAAAAACTAATAAAATTAGCAAAAGCCAACCTAATTTATGACGGCTTTTCTTTTTGGCCTTAGGCTTTGATAAGTAATAAGGATTTTTGAAGCTTTTTCTTTGATAATCCCGCCGGCGGTGCATAAAATTACTTTGTTTATTTGTACCAATCTTGTTTTGGCTGATAAGAAGTGGCTAATTTATTTTTTTCTTCAAACCGCTGAATGGCTAATTTAATTAATCGATCTAGCAAATCTTTGTAAGCAATACCACTGGCCTGCCAAAGCTTTGGATACATTGAAATTGAAGTAAAACCAGGGATAGTATTAACTTCATTTAAATAAATTTTTTGGCTGCGTTTATTAACGAAAAAATCAACCCGGGACATACCCGCTAAATCAAGCGTCTTAAAAGCTAAAACCGCTGTCTTTTGAATCTCCTTGGCTAACTTAGCTGGCAACTTGGCTGGAATTATGGCTTGCGAATTACCGTCAACGTACTTGGCGTCATAATCATAAAACTCATTACCCGGGACAATTTCACCCGGCACTGAAGCTTGTGGCTTATCGTTGCCTAAAACGGCAACTTCAATTTCAGAAATATTTTCAATCCCCTGCTCAACGATTATTTTTCGATCATACTGCATGGCTTCCTTAATACCGCTAACCAACTCTTTGCGATTATGGCATTTGCCAACACCAACACTGGAACCAGTATTAGCCGGTTTAACAAACATCGGATAGTGAAGGTTTTTTTCCAGCCGGTTTAAAAGACTATTTTGGTCCTTTTGCCATTCACTGCTTAAAAACCAATCGTACTCAACAATCGGCAGGTTCTGCTCTTTAAACAGCTGTTTTTGAACGATTTTATCCATACCCAAGGCCGAACCCAAAACGCCAGGGCCAACATAAGCAATATTGGCCATTTCCAAAAGTCCCTGCAGTTTACCGTCTTCACCGTAAGTACCGTGCATCACTGGAATAATTACATCCAATTTATCAAACGAATGATTTTGTTCGACGGTTGATAAATTATTATCTTTGACGCTAATCAAACCTTTCTCGGTTGGATCAGGCACAATTACCGATTTAAATGGCAATTTTTTAATCCCTTCTTTAAGAAAATGAACAGCCTGGGAACCGGCAATCCATTTGCCTTCTTTCGTAATACCAATTGGGATAACATCGTATTTATCTTTATCTAACGCTGCCATAACCGACTGAGCCGAAACTATTGAAACTTCATGCTCGCCAGACCGGCCACCAAAGATTACTCCAATTTTAATTTTTTTAGGTTTAGTCATAGAAAAATTTATCACAAGATCTTAATTGACCAATAAAATAAATATATCAATTTATCAAGGTAAAATCAAATATTACTGATTTATTTATACATATATTTTAACTAATTTAAGCCAAAATATAATAAATACTCTTGACAATTTTTTTCTAAAATGCTACAATACTTTCTACAATGTACCTTGACTTTTTTAACCGAAACTTCAACCATGGAGAAAATTGCTTATAGAAAAAAACAAAACTCAACGGACAAAATAAACTTGTAAGACAAGCATAACTTAAGAAAGGAGCGCACGGATGAGGAAATACTTATTACTGCCATTTAAATGACGGGCCTGAAATAAAAAGGCATCATTCTTTCTCCCAACCGTTGTTTGTTGTCCGTTTTGTCCGCTTATTGCCCCGCGGCACAGAGATTCGCGGGAGTACTGCTTGAGCAGAGAGCGGACTATGGGTGCGCGGATGGCGCACTGGATAGAGGATACTTTGATCCGGAAAAAAATTTTTTCTGACCCGGACGTCCATCCAAAAAAGTATCCATTGTTACGGATGCAGAGCGAAAGTGCCGATAGTGCCCGAGGGCATACCTGACGCGCGGAGCCTCAGAGCCCCCAATATGCTTCTGTCGGATGGCTGCATCCAAAATTTGATCCCGAGGGTCTAACGATTGCGGATTTTAAGCGCTGCACTCACCACGGGTAGTGTGGCGTGACCGCGTTTAGAGGTTGCCCTTACGAGGATCATGGTTGTCGGGACCGGTTATAAGCGGTCGACGGATCGCCAGTTTTTCAGGACTTGGCAGATGCCGTTCCACCCCAACTGGTACCCTTGTTGCCCGAACCCCGGACGTCTTGTTGCATGAAAATGTGACAGACTCCGGGGTTCCTCACTTCTATATAAATTTTAATTTAAATATTTTCTTTTCAATACCGGATTAATCCGCGTTACCACTTCATAGTTAATCGTACCAATTTTTTCGGCTAATGATTCTACTGTAATCCCCTTTCCTAACAAGACCACTTCCTCGCCGACTTTGGCATTTTTAACCGAACTGATATCAACCATAGTTAAATTCATACAAATTCGCCCGACCACCGGGCATTTTTTATTTTTAATTAAAACTTGGCCTTTACTGCTTAAGTGCCTGTCATAACCCTCCCAATAACCAACGGCCAAAACTGCAATGGTCATTTTCTTTTTAGCTGTGTAAGTACAGCCGTAACCAATCTTGGTACCAGCAGAAATTTCTTTAATCTGAATAATTTTGGTTTTCCAAACCAAGGCGGGTTTTAACTTTAACCACGGATAATGCTTTAAAGCTATTTTTTTGGCCAAAGGTGAGGGCCAAAGACCGTATAAACCCAAACCTAACCTAATTAGATTCAAATGGGCCTGAGGCTTAACTAAGGCAGCAGCCGAGCAAGCAAAATGTCGGTACGGGATAACGCGCAACTGATCGGATTGATTTAAAACCTGACCAAACTTATCAACTTGCAGCTGAGTGTATTTTTGATTTTCTTCAGAAGCAGCGAAATGACTATAAATTCCAACAATTTCTAAGTTTGGTAATTGACTAATTTTTTTAATAAACTCAAAAGCATTTTGAGCTAAAACTCCCACCCGGCTAGCACCGGTATCAACTTTGATATGGATCTTAGCGTATTTTCCTGATTTGGCTGCGATTTGAGAAATTAATTTTGCCGTTGGCAAATCATAAACTGGCAACTCAATATTTTGCTCAATACCTTGTTTAAGATAATTACTTTGAGCATAACTTAAAACAAAGATTCGATTTTTAATTTTATTTTTGCGCAGCTTTAAAGCTTCACCCAAACTAACAACGCCTAACCAACTGGTTTTTGAGCTAACTAATTTTGCCATTTGCACCATGCCGTGACCATAAGCGTTACTTTTAACAATTGGCATAATTTCAACTGACTGGCCAACAACTTTTTGGTACTGAGCTAAATTATGTAAAATAGCGGATTTTGAAATTTCTACCCAGGAATTATACATTTTTTTATCTAATTTTAGAGGTTTTTTATCTTAAATATTGACAATTTTTATATAATATGGTATTATTATTTGTTAACCATCCAAAAAATAAAGATGGTAATAAAAAGGCAGAAACCGCAACTTCAACCCAGGAGAAACGACCATGACCATGGTTATCAACAGTAACGGAGAGGTAGACTACTACCCTGGTGACGACAGAGTTGTCGTCGCTGACCAAGCTCGCCAAGCCGAAAAAGAACGGCTATAATCCATCTGCGACAACAAGGGCCGGTACACGCACAGTGATGCACGCGTTTACCGGCTCTTTCCCTTTTAGCTAACTTTTTTCAATTTTTTTAAAGCCAGTAAATTTTTGTAACACTTTTGGAATTTTAATGCTACCGTCTTTTTGCTGAAACTGTTCAAGGATGGCCGGAAACAAACGGCTGGTAGCCAAGCCTGAAGCGTTTAGCGTATGAACAAAATCATTTTTACCGGTTTCTTTATTTTTAAACCTGACATTGCCTCGCCTGGCTTGGTAATCCAAGGCATTAGAAATACTGCTAACTTCTTTATAAATTCCCATACTGGGAATCCAAACTTCAACATCAATGGTTTTGGCCATAGCGGCACTGGCATCGCCGGCGGCTAACTGAACGGATTGAAAATGCAAACCCAAACCGTCAACTAACTTTTCGGCGTTGGCGGTCAATTCTTTAAACGAATCCCAGGAATGCTTGGGCTTAGTATAATGAAACATTTCAATTTTATTAAACTGATGACCGCGAATCATTCCTCTTTCTTCCTTGCGGTAAGACCCAGCTTCGCGCCGAAAACAAGAAGAATAGGCACAATATTTTAAAGGCAGCTGAGATTCATCCAAAATCTCGTCGCGATGATAATTGCCAAGCATCATTTCCGAGGTGGCATTTAAGCAAAGCTGGTCTTGGGTCCAATATAAATCATCGCGGAACTTTGGCAGATGGCCGGAAGTGTAAGCCGATTTTTCCGTTAGTAAAAACGGCGGGATCATAAAAGTGTATTTGTTTTTGAGATGAAATTCCAAAAAGTAACTAAGCAAAGCCCATTCCAAAACTGCGCCCGCACCCTTATAAACCCAAAAACCATTGCCTGACATCTTAACTCCCCTTTCATAATCAATAATATCCAAATCAGTAGCGAGCTGAACATGGTCTTTGGGACTAAATTTGAATTCTGATTTTTTGCCAAAAGTTTTTATCACCTTATTATTTTCCTTACCCCCGGCTAAAACATCATCGGCGGGAATATTGGGTAAGGCTGCCAACTTGTCATTTAACTCAGTTTCGGCCACTCTGACTTTTTCATCCAACTCCTTAATCTCTTCGCCAATGGTTTTCATTTTGGCAATAATTTCTGGGCTGGGTTTGGTTTTTGAATATTTGTTTCTTTCCGCTTTTAAAACTTCAACTTGTTGCAACAACTTTTTTCGTTCATCGTCTAAGCTCAAAACTGAATCCAAATCTAAATCTTTTGGTTCCATTCTTTTTAGTAAGGCCGTTTTGACTGTTTCTTTTTCCTGACGAATCTTATTAATGTCTAACATATATTTTTATTAATCTTTGAAGATTTATAAATATTTGGTTGATACGACTTTAGTCTGATAATTTTTATTTTTGGAAAAAGTTTTTTTAAATCAGCTGTAAAATTTACTTGATCATAACCAAGACAAATTATATCAGGCTGGTATTTTTTAATAACTTGGTATGGGTCACGAATTTGGCCCAAAACCACAGTGTCGGCAATATTGATTTTTTTGATCCCGCCTAAACGCTTAAGCTCATTGAATTTGGGCAACCGGCCTTTGATTTTTTTAACATTTTTATCTCTGGCAATTACAACAATGATTTGATCGCCAAATTTTTTGGCTTGTTTGAATAAATTCAAATGACCGGCGTGCAAGCCATCAAACGTGCCAAAGACCATGACTTTTTTCATATTTAGACCCCAAGCTCCGGCGCAATTTCTTTCATTGCCTGCAGACTCAAAGCAATAAAATCATCTAAGATGATATCCGCTTGTTCACATTCACGAATAATATCGCGGTTAACATTGGCGGCAAACGACTTATCTTTCATCTTCTTTTTTATTGAACTGACTTCAACTGATTCCAGTTTTTTATCCGGCCGGACCAAGGCACAAGCATAAATCAAGCCAGTAATAGTTTCGGCCGCGGCTAACAAATGCTGCAGTTTGGTTGTTCGCTGCTGACTGGCCAAATCCGGACCCAAAGCGGCAAAACCGTAACCATGGGAAACGACTGTCTCAATAAAATCATTGTCAAACCCAGCCCGACTTAAAATTTCACGGCATTGGCGGCAATGGACACTCTCGCCATATTCCCAATCAATATCGTGCAATAAGCCTAAATTGCCCCAAACCTCTTCATTTTCGCCCAAGCGCTTAGCTAAGGCCCTCATAATCACCTCGGACTCCCGGCTATGATTTAGATTAGCCGGATTTTTCATATGTTCAGTAAGTAAAATGTAGGCCTGCTGTCTATCCATAAATTTTAATTTTCTGATTTATCTTTATGTTTGACTTCCATTTTACTGCGAATCCGATCGCTGTTTAAACCATAAAGCACAGCTAAAGCAATTAAGGTGGTAAAAATTGCCGCAAAATAAAAACCTAAGCCAACGGCCAAGCCAACGGCGGAAACCAACCAAATCGTCGCTGCTGTAGTTATACCATGAACCATTTCGTCATCTTCTTTATCACCATGACCGCGAATAATTACGCCCGCCCCTAAAAAACCAATACCAGTAATTACGCCATACGCCAATTTAGTCGGATCACCGTCTTGCCCGGAAACAAAAAGTGAAGTTAGCATCACTAAAGTTGAACCAACACCAACCAAAATATTAGTGCGTAAACCAGCCGGCTTATGCCGATACTCTCGCTCCAAACCAATAATGCCGGCTAAAACTGCCGAAAGCAACAAACGAAAAACGATTTGAACCGTTGTTAAAATCATATTTTTTTAATTTTGCGGACGTAGTAAGGGAAACAAAACCACGTCTCTTAAATTATCTTGTTTAGTTAGCAAAGTTACGATCCGGTCAATGCCCATGCCCCAACCGGAAATTGGCGGCGCGCCGTGCTCCAAAGCCAAAACATATTCATCATCTTTGCCGTGGGCTTCAATGTCACCAGAGGCTTTAGCTTTAGCCTGTCTTTCAAAACGCTGTTTTTGGTCAATTGGGTCAATTAACTCTGAATAGGCATTAATAATTTCCCAAGTATTTACTACCAGTTGAAACCGATCAACAATATTTGGGTTTTTATCATTGCGCCTGGCTAAAGGTGATAAATCCAAAGGATGGTTAATTAAAAAAGTTGGCTGAACAATTTTTTGCCGTGAGACGGCTTTATACAAAGCGTCAATTAAATTACCTCGCTGTAATTTATCAATATCTTCAACAACAATTTTTTTAGCTTTAATTTCTTTTCGCAGTTTATCAGCCGTTTCAAATTTATCAATATCAATGCCACAATCCTTTTTTATCAAATCAGCAAAACTAACCTTTGGCCAGGGGGCTTTAAAATCAACTTCCACTTCCTGACCGGTTCGATCTTTGATAGTAATTTTTAATTTACCAAAAAGTTTTTTAAACAGATAGGTAAACATCTCTTCGGTAAATTTCATATTATCCTCAAAATTCCAATAAGCCACGTAGTGTTCAGCCATGGTAAAATCTTGCAAATGCGAAGGATCCATCCCTTCGTTGCGAAAACAGCGACCGATTTCAAAAACTTTTTCAAACCCGCCAACAATTGCCTCTTTCAAATAAGTTTCTGGGGCAATCCGCAAATAGACATCAAGGTCTAAGGCATTGTAGTGGGTTCTAAACGGCTTGGCGATAGCACCGGAGGCGGTATTGCCCAAAATCGGCGTTTCAATTTCGGTAAATCCCTGCTGCCAATAAAATTCCCGCAGGCTTTTTACAAATTCACTGCGAAATAAAAATCGCTGATAAGTTTCAGGATTGGCGATTAAATCCAAGTACCGTTGGCGGTATTGTGCTTCCTGGTCTTTTAAACCGTGCCATTTTTCCGGCAAGGGCCTCAAGGCCTTGGCCAGCAAGGTGTATTTTTTTACCAAAACCGAAACTTCGCCTTTTTGGGTTTTAAATAATTCACCTTCTACCCCGATGAAATCAGCCGGATCAAAAATTTTTAAAAACTTTTTCAAATCGGTATCTTCTTGCTTTAAAACCACCTGCATTCGGCCCAAACCGTCGCTGATATGGCAAAAACAAATTTTTCCCATTTCCCGAATGGTTAGTAACCGACCGGCCACTCTTACCTTGGTCCCCAACTTTAACTTTAAAATTTCAGTAATTGACTGGGTCTTGTCAAACTTATCTAGGTAAGGATTAATCCCCTCTTTCTTTAAAATTTCTAACTTTTGGTAACGCGCCAGATATTCATCGTTTAAGATATTAGCCATAATTTTAGTTATAAATTATAGGTTAATTTTACTAAAAAAACCGGATTTAGTCAAAACAAAAACTCCGAACAAAATCGGAGTTTTTGGTTAGGTAAAAAATAGTTACTTTATCTCTAAAATTTCACATTCCGTCTCGCCTTTAGGGATTCGAACAACCACTTTCTCACCCTTCTTCCGGCCTAAAAATGCTCGGCCAAGTGGTGATTCGTTAGATATCAATCCTTTGGCCGGATTAGCTTCATTGGAGCCAACAATCGTATAATGATGCTCATCAGGACCACATTTGATTTTGATACTGCAACCAATACTGACCACTTCCCGGCCGCGACTTTCGTTAATAATTTCTGATTTGTTGATCAAATGTTCTAATTCAGCAATTCGGCCGGCAATAAAACCCTGTTCATCTTTAGCATCCTGGTACTCGGCATTTTCAGAAAGATCCCCTAATTCTCGAGCCCGGGCAATGCGTTCAATTACTTCAGGCATTTTAACCTTTTTTAAAAATTCAAATTCTTCTTTTAATTTCTCTAAGCCATTTTGGGTAATATAATTAGTAGGAGTCATAAAATGTTTTTATTTTTGATTTATCCGGCTAAAAAACCAGACGCTAATTTTAAATTTTGCCAACTAGCTCTTTTGGTTAAGCTGATTATAATTTAAAAAAATACAGTCCAGACTGTATATTTTTAATAGCATTAAGAACTATTTTAAATTACTTTCTTTACGTTGTCAAGCGATTTACTATAACTTATCCACAGTTAAAACCTCAATTTGTTTGAGGAGTGGTGGTTGGATTTAATCTATTCTGAATCCACCAATCTAAAATATCATAGGCAACGGGCAAAGCCATACTACTGCCCTCACCACTCTCTTCCAATAGAACCGTAACTACAATTTTTGGATTTTCAAAAGGAGCATAACAAGTAAGCCAGGCCTGCGATAATTGATTACTGGCCCATTGAGCCGTTCCGGTTTTAGCCGCAACGGAAATTGGCAAATCACCCAACCGTCTAGCGCTACCCGCTAGCACGGCTTGGCGCATGCCCTGGCTGATGATTTTAATATTTTTTGAATCAATAAAATCTTTATTTAAAACCTGCGGCTGATTAGTCTTAACAATTTGATTATTGTTATCTAAAACCGCTTTTAAAACCTGCGGCTGATATAAAGTGCCGCCATTGGCAAAGACTGAAGTCCAATTCGCCAATTGCAAGGGAGTAGCTAATAAATCACCTTGACCAATCGCCGCATGATAAGTATCACCAATATACCATTGTTCTTTCTTAACCCGCTCTTTCCATTCTTCACTCGGGACAAATCCAGTCGCCTCGCCCGGTAAATCAATACCCAACTTTTTATCCAGCCCAAACATTTCAGCATACTTTTTAATTTTTTCTATTCCTAAACCTTTAAAATCTTTATACCCGCCGCCGATAGTATAGAAAAAAGTATTAACTGATTCAGCAATACCTTTAGTAATATTCGTCCAACCGTGGCCACCAGCTTTCCAGTCCGGAAAAAACCATTGGTTAACATAAATTCCTCCAGAACTTAAAAAACTGGTATTCTGGTCAATGATTTTTTCCTGCAAAGCGGCGGCTCCCACCACCAGCTTAAAAGTTGAACCCGGTGGATATTCGCCGCTAATTGCCCGAGGAAACAAGGGCTGGCTAGGATTATTAGCTAATTCAGATAAATCATTTTGGGAAATACCCTGGCTGAATAAATTATTGTCAAATGCCGGCCAACTGACTAAAGCTAAAACTCCACCATTGCTGGGGTCTAAAATTATCACTGTCCCCTTTTTTTTGCCATTGGCTTGCAAAACTGTTTTCAAACTAGACTCAGCTTTATTTTGTAAATCAGCGTCAATATTCAAAATTAAATTATTTCCAGAAATCGGTTTTTGATAAGCTAAAATTTCCTTGGCTTCACCAGTTGCATCAACTTCAACTTGTTCTCGGCCATTAACCCCTTTGAGCTCTGGCTCATAAAAAGTTTCCAAACCAGTTTTGCCAACATAATCATCAATTAAATAACCACGGCTTAAATAATCCTGTAATTTATTTTCTTCAATTTTACCTTCATAACCTAAAATATGAGATAAGCTTAAGGTGTTGGCTGATTCCAAATAATGCCGGGTATTATCAACCTGCAAAACTACTCCAGGGAAATGAGCAGTTGAAATCTTAGCTAAAATCGCTTGATCTTGATTTAAATTTTCTTGAATTACAACTGGCTGATAAGAATAAAGCGATTGGCCAGCAATAATATTATATATCTCATCAGCTGATTTTTGTGAAATTTTGGCTAAATCTTGAGCAATTTGACGACGTTCTTCTGCCTTTTTTGGCAAATCAACCGGAATGATTGCCAATGAGAAGCTGGGAATATTTTCAACCAATAATTTATTATTTCGATCATAGATTATGCCCCGAGTGGCTTTAATGTCTCTAATTCTGACTCGATTACCTTCAGCAACAGAACGAAAATAAGAACCTTCAAAAAGTTGTAAATAAGCTGTCCGGGTGGCTAACAAAACAATGCCAAGCATCAGCACAATAAACCAAATGTTTATAATTTTTTGATCAACCAAAAAATTGGCCGTATTACCGCCAGAAAAATTTTTCTTATTGGCAAACAAGTCAACTTCAAACCATTTGCTATTAGTCCGGCGGTTTATTGAATAACCATTATTTTTATGATTGCTGGCAATCTCAAAAGGATTAGCGTTGACTTTTATTCTCATAGGCATTGGAAGGAAATAAAAATATATTTTTCAACCGACCAGTAGAAATATGAAAAGTAAAAAAAATAATTGCTAAAATTAAAGTATTAAATAGTGGCTGCCAAAAAAATTGTGACCAAAAGTCAAATATTAAAAAATAGCTACTGCTGCCGGAAATCAAAGCTAAGGCATTAAAAAATAGAATAAACAAATTATACGAAAGCGTACCAATAAAGCCTAAAATTAACAATGAGTACAAAGAACGATTAGTAAAAAGATTACTAAATAAAAAATTAATTAAAATTACTACTGCCAACAAACTTAGGGTTGTAGTGCCGAAGGAATAAGCCGAGTATAACTCTAAAAATAAGCCTGCCCCCAAAGCCCACCATAATCCTTTCTGATAATTAACAATAACTGCTAAAAAAATAACCAGGCTCAAAATTAGATTAAGGCTAGAAACTGGTGGCGGCCAAGTAGTTAACAAGCTAACTTGGACTATTCCCACAACGAATATACCAACGATATTAAAAATTATTTCAATCATAATTCAGGCATTTTTAAAACAGAAACAACGGTTAAATTATCAATCTTAACTAACGATTGAAGCCAAGCGGTTTGGAAAGAAGCATTAGGCTCAGCCGTAATTCGATTTATTTTCCCAACCACTAAGCCTCGCGGAATTGTTGGTTCCAAGCCAGAGGTAATGGCAATATCGCCTTCCTTAATCACATCATTTTTAGAAATTAACTCCATTTTCAAACTCAAACCATGCTCACCTACCACTACACCCTTAGAATTACTTTCATTTTGGATTATGACAGCAATCTTACTCCGCGAATCATTAATTAAAACCGCTTCCGAACTGTTGGCTTTGACCTGAGAAATTTTTCCAATCATAACACCATCATCGGTAATTAAGGGAAAATTAATTTTGATTCCCTCATTGCTCCCCTTGTCTAAAATAATTGATTGTAAATTAGGTTCCGGATTTTTACCAACTACTCTGGCCGTAATTGCCTGCAAACCAGTCCGAGCCAAAAAATTTGCTTGTTTGGACACTTCTTGATTGTCCTGCAAAACCGTCTTTAATTGAGCGTTTTCAATTGTCAAACGATTAACTTCATTAGTTAATTTTTCATTAGCTTGGACAAAATCTTTGCGACTAGTGGCGTCATAATAGAAATCATTAACTTTGGTGCCAGTACCATAAATCTTGGATTGGATTGGCGCTAAAATTCTAATGACTAAATTTTCAATTGGTACCAAAATTGAAGTATAATGCAAAAAAATCAGCAGAATCACTGCTGCTAACAAAGTCAAGGAAAGAGGTCTAGATTTAATAAATTTAAACATAAACCGTTATATAAACTAACGAGAATTTTTTTCTTCTTTAGTTGATGATGGAACTGCCACTTCCAAAAGTAAATTATTGTCTTCCAAAATCAAACCCATTCCCCGAACGGAACAAGTCAAGGGATCTTCAATAATTTTAACCGGAATTTTAGTGGCTTTGGCAATCATTTCATCCAAACCAGCCAGTAAGGCTCCGCCGCCAGCTAAAATCATACCCCGCTGGTATATATCAGCCACTAGCTCAGGTGGCGTAATTTCTAAAGTACTTTTAATTCCTTCAATAATGCCGGCAATTGACCGTTGCAATGATTGCTTAACTTGTTCACTGGTGACTATCACTTCTTTAGGTAAACCGGTAATCAAATCGCGACCGCGCATTTTTAGCTCAATTGGTTTGCCATCAGTAATTTTTCCAGATTTAATTTTAATATCTTCAGCCACTCGTTCACCGATTAGCAAATTGAATTCGTTTCGGGCAAACTGAATAATATCCTGATTGAGTTTATTGCCAGCAATTCGTAATGATTTCCAAGCTACCACCCCAGAGAGAGAAATAACGGCAATTTCGGTAATACCACCGCCCAAATCAACTACCATATTACCGGAAGGATCTTGAATTGGTAAACGAGCACCAACGGCAGTAGCAATAACATTTTCAACTAAATATACTTCCCGGGCGCCGGCGGAAAGCACTACGTCTTCAACTGCTTTCTTTTCCACTTCCGTAACATCAAGCGGCACGCCGATTACCACTCTTGGGCGTGGCGAAAGGCCAAAACTCTTTTGGGCAATTCGGTCAATAAAATACTTAAGCATTTTTTCAGTTACTTCAAAATCAGAAATTATACCGTCAACCAAAGGTTTGGAGATGGTAATGTGCGGCGGCGTTTTGCCAACCATCTTTTGAGCTTCTTCACCCACCGCTAAAATTTGGTCAGTCCGGTTATTCAAAGCCACAATTGATGACTCATTAATCACAATCCCCCGATCTTTAACATAAATCAAAGTATTGGAAGTACCTAAGTCAATTCCAACATCTTTTGAGAATTTTTTGAATAAACTATTTAACATATTCAGACCGGTTTTTACAAAAATTAAGCTTTAAGCTTTTTGATTAATTCATTAACACTCAACAGCTCCGAATCTTTTTGATCTCGTTTTTTAAACTCTATTTTAGCTTTAGTTTTAGGCGAAACCACCAAGCGGTAAGGAATACCAATCAAATCGGCATCGGCAAATTTCTGCCCAGCAGTTACACCCTGACGATTATCAAATAAGATTTCAATTCCTAAGCTAAGTAATTTATCATACACCTCTTGGGCGGTTTTAGCAACTTCTATTTCATCACCAATTTGGAGTAAATGAACGGCAAAAGGCGCCACATTTTGCGGCCAAATAATACCATTTTGATCATGATAAACCTCAACAATCGCTCCCATTACCCGACTTGGCCCGATGCCATAACAACCCATCATCACCGGCTTTTTCTTACCATCTTCGTCAACATACTCCAGCTTAAAAGGTTCAGAATACTTTGCCTTGAGCGGAAAAATATTTCCCACTTCAATCGCTTTGCCTTCCTGGATTTTTCCAGCTTTGCATTTTGGACATTGATCGCCTGCCTTGTACTCAGCCACTTCTTTGTTTTGGGCGTAATGACATTTGTCGCAATAAAAAATTGTGTCTTCGCCGTACTGAGTCAATACTTGAAACTCATGAGAATATTTGGAAAAGCTGCCACCAGAAGCCTCGGTCACTAGCGAATCTAGACCACAGCGTGAAAATATTTTTTGATAAGCCAACAACGCTTTTTGATAATAATCAGCTAAATCTTTTTCATTTTTATGAAAACTGTATAAGTCCTTCATTGAAAATTCAATCCCACGCATTAAGCCGGACTTGGCTCTCGGCTCGTTTCTAAATTTATCCTGGATTTGATAAAGGTAAATCGGCAAATCTTTATAAGAATTAACAAACTTTTTAACTAATGGTGTAATCACCTCTTCAGCCGTCCAGCCCAAACCGAATTCTTTGTCACTTCGGCCCTTGAATTGAAACATGACTTCTTTGCCCGGATCAGTCCAGCGGCCAGTGGTTTGCCAAATTTCTTTAGGCTGCAAAGCGGGCATTAAAATTTCTTGACCATCAATGGCATTCATTTCTTCCCGGACAATTTGTTTAATTTTATTTAAAACTCTTAAACCTAGTGGCAAATAAGTATAAACACCAGCCGTCAATTTATCAATGTATCCGGCGCGAGCCAAAAAAATCGCATTAGTACTAACCTCATCCTTTGGCGCTTCTTTAAAAGTTTTTCCAAAAAGTTTTGATTGTAGCATAATAGTTTTGAATTTAGAATCATGAATTATGAATTATGAATACTTAAGCCAGCCATAATTCTTGATTCATAATTCCTATGTTATTTCCCTAATAATTTACTCCAAAAACCTTTTTTTTCTTCAGGCACTTTGACTTGACTCTGGTTGTCAATTTGATTTTTTATATGACCTTGCAACCGATTAGCTTCAGTTTGAACTAACTCGCTATCATACTCGCCACTGTGAGC
This sequence comes from Patescibacteria group bacterium, assembly GCA_041649675.1. Taxonomy (GTDB): domain Bacteria; phylum Patescibacteriota; class Patescibacteriia; order Buchananbacterales; family UBA6539; genus JBAYJS01. The sequence continues at coordinate 53,550 of JBAZMQ010000005.1, forward strand.
CGAAGAACCAGCATAAGAAGGTTTTTTTTGGTCCAAATGCAAATTGAAAAACTTCTTGCCGTCTTGATCGGTGCCCAAATACAAATGGAAGCGCGGATAAAAATCACGGCTTAACCGCCTGACATATGAGGTTTTACCGGAATTATAATCATGAATTTCCGTATAACCGGCTCGCTGCAAAAAAATTCGGAAATTAACTTCAAAATCAAACGGTAAATAAATTTTCATAAACTGCTATTGATGAATTAAAGATTCTAAAAAAGTCCAGAAATTTTTTGCCACCAATTCAGAAAGCCTGAAGAGACTCGGGCAATATCCCTAAAGGTTACAATTACGACTAAAATCATTAATAAAGCAAAACCAAGATTGTGCATGGCCGCTTCAAAGCGCTGATTGATCGGTTTTTTTCTAATGGCTTCAATTAAAAGAAAAAAGACCCGGCCACCATCCAAAGCTGGAAATGGTAAAAAATTAATAACCGCAATAATTACTGATAAAACTGCGGTAAATTGTAAGACGTACAAAAATCCTGAGCGGGCGGCATCACCAACCAAAGTAGCAATACCCACTGGGCCATAAACATCACCAATTAGATGCCGAGAAATTATCAAATTTTTAATAATCAAATAAAAACCGTAGATCACTCCCCAAACCATGGTAAAAGTCTCTTTCAAACCATACCACCAAGAAATATACCAAGGATAAGAAACAAAACCAGTTTGGGCCAAAGCTACACCCATTCCACCCCGATTAGTTTGGCTTAAAACATAAGGCGTTACTTTCTTATCTAAAATCTCCTGATCACGCTGAATTTTTAGAGTTACTTCGGTACCAATTTTACTATCAAAATAGCCCTGCAAACTTTCAATTTTGGCAAAATTTTGACTATCAACCAAAACAATAATATCACCCACTTGAATATCAGCCTTTTTGGCCGGCGAGTCGGCAAGTACATCCAATACCCGGATTTTGATATCCCGAATCTTAGCCGCCGCTGGCAACGTTTTATCAATATATTGAGGTGAGCCAATAGTTAAACCAATCGTTAGCAAAACTGCAGCTAAAATTATGTTCATTAAAACGCCGGCCGAAATTATCCAAATTCTAGTCCAAACTTTTTTATGAGCAAAACTGTCCGGATCAGTAGCGGCATCACCTTCTTCGCCTTTGATCTTAACAAAACCACCCAAGGGTATCCAATTTAGAGAATAGATGGTTTTATTTGTTTCTTTGGTTTTAATTCCAACTGATTGCCATTTACCCAAATCATCCTTAAAAAAACCAAAAATTCTTGGTGGTAGCCCAAGACCAAATTCATCAACTTTAACTCCTGATTTTCGGGCAACAACAAAATGACCGACCTCATGAACCAAAACTAAAACCCCTAAAACAACGAAAAAAGCGACAATAGTTAAAAGCATAGATATTTAACTTAAATTATAAAGTCATTATTTCACTCTCTTTTTTTTCACCAATTTCTTTAATTTTTTCATTGTAATCTTTTATCAGCTCGTCTAATTTTTTCTGCAAATCATATCGGTCATCTTCGGTAATCTCTTTATTTTTTTCTTGTTTTATTGTTTCTTCTTTGGCTTTATCGCGAAGCTGCCTAACCGTAATTCTGGTTTTTTCCATTTTTTCATTAACGGACTTAGTTAATTCTTTGCGACTCTCTTCGGTTAACGGCGCAATAGTAAGACGAATCTGATTGCCTTCATTGACCGGACTAATACCAATATTCGCTTTAGTAATCGCCTTCTCAATTTCTTTAGTGACAGTTTTATCCCAAGGTTGAATTATAATTGTTCTGGCTTCCGGCACGGTAATTGAAGCCAGCTGCTTAATTGGCATTTTAGAAGCATAAGCTTCAACCAAAATATTTTCTACCATAACTGGATTGGCCCGGCCGACTCGTAAAGTCGCTAATTCATTTTTTAGATTCTCAATTGATTTATCAAATTCTGACTTATAATTATCAATAATTGATCCCATAGATATTTATTATTTAATTATTATTTCTTAACCGGATTGGTCATTCCCATATAAACAATATTTGGATTTAAAGAATCAACGGCCAAAAAGGTAGCAATCGCGCCCGTTGGTAATCTCTTGGTAATCCAATTTTTACCACCATCAACTGTTTTATAAAAAGTGGTTGCCGTTGAATAATAAATTTCTAAATTATTCTTTGGATTTATTGCCACTGAATAAATATCGGTTGATCCCGCTGGCGTAATTAATTTAATCGGTTGCCAACTTTGGCCGCCATCCGTACTTTTAATTAAACCGTACTTAGAGACTGACAATAAAGAATCAGCTTGGCTTGAGTCAAAAATTAAATTCTTATACTCTAAAGCGGCAGAATAAGTTTTTAAGCCTTCATTAATGTCGGCCCAAGTACTGCCCGCATCAATGGTTTTGAAAATACCCTTACTCTTGGTGGCAAGATAAATAATCCTTGAATCTTTGGGGTCAATTAAAATCTTAGTAATCCGATCGTTAACTCGGTTGATTACTTGCCAATTACTACCACCATCAATACTTTTTAGAACATCACCAGCAGCGTTACCAGCATAAATTACTAAATTATTATAAAAATCAATTGCTAAAGAAGTAATATCAGCTTTGGCAGCCCGAGTATCAATATAAACTTCAATCCAGCTTCGGCTGCAATCAACTGTTTTCAAGACAGTACTGCGAAAAGTCGCATAGATCACACATTTATTTTTAGGGTCAACTGCTACCGATTCAATCCGGCCGTTACCAACCTGATTAGCTTTCATCCAGCTATCACCGGAGTCATAGCTGTAAAATAAACCCTGGCTATCTGAAGCCAAATAGATTGCCCGATTATCCTGCGGATCAAAAGTCAAATTTAAAACATTTAAACCAGCCAGACTGCCCACGCCACCAGAATAAAGAAATAAATTCTTTTGTGACCAGTTATTGCCTTTATCAAATGACTTAAAAACACCGGCTAAAGCAGGCGCTTGACTCGCACCTAATTTAATTGAACAGCCGGAAATTAAAAACACTGAGAGCAGAACAAAAATTACAATCTTTCGCATAATTTTAGTTATTAAAAATTTAAAACTAAATTCTCTAAAGTTAGCCTTGGATTTACATTAGCATCCAAATAACGCTTGGCTAAACCTATTCGATTCAAACCACCAATCAAATTGTTACTCTGATAAGATTTAGCTAGTTGCTCCAACTCCGCCGAAATATTTAAATTGCTAATTGAATTTTCCAAGCCGTTTTTAATTAAAAGCAAATCACGAATTACCTTGATCCAAATAAGTAAAATATTTTTAACTTGATCAATATCGTTGGACTCAACCAACTCATTAACTATTTGAAAACGCTGATTGCTACTGGCCTTCATTAAGGTAATGAATTGCTGGACCTGCTCTTCAAAATCAGCATACTCTTGGGATTGAAAAAAGTAATCCAAAGCAATACCCGGGCGGCCAAACGAAAGGGCAGTCAAAGTTTTTGCTTTTTTCCGATCAACTTTCAAAGAGACTAAATAATCAAAAATATCTTTTGGGTCAACTGGTAAAAATTTAATCACCCGGCAGCGGGAAACAATCGTTTGGGGCAACAAAGAAATATTAGTAGCGAGTAAAATAATAACGGTTTTCTGGGTCGGCTCTTCTAAGGTTTTAAGCAACGAATTGGCCGCTTCCTGGCTCAAAGTTTGTGCTTCCTCAACGATAGCAACTTTATATGAATCTAAAAAAGAATGGAGGTTAAGTTTATTCTGCAACTCTCTAATTTGTTCAATACTGATATTCTTTTTGAGTTTACCGGTTTTTTCATTTGTTTCTCGAGAAATCCAATAAACATCAGGGTGAATATTATTAGCGATCTGTTTGCAGCAATCACACTCCCCACACGGTACCAAAAAAGATTCATTGTGAAGATTACGACAAACCAAAGAAGTCACAAAATCTTTAGCAATTGTTGACTTACCAACATGGGCTGGACCGACAAATAAATAAGCATGAGCCGTATGCAAATTTTTCAAATTATTTTGTAAATAACTGACAACATTACGATGACCGATTATTGACCATCTAAAAAAATTGTCTTGCTCTTTAGACATAGATATATTTTAGCATAAAATAGGGTTTTGGCAAGGCTTGATTACAACACAAAATTCAAAAAATAAAAAGGGCAAAAGCTCAATTTACCCTTAAATTTTTACTACCTAAAATTTGTTTATTATTGCCACAGTTTTTGAGCTTGTTGCCAGAGTTCATCATTACCTTGCTGTTTTTGCCAATACCAATACTCTACGCCCCAAAGATAGACCTGTGAGAGACCAGTTCTTTTAGCATAGGAAATATTATTGACAAAACGCTGCAAATTAAAAGATTTTTTCTGATCGGCCAAACTCAAACTAATCATTGGTTGATTGAAAGTCCACGGCTCCATTTGCAATTCAGTAATAATAACCTGCTTCAAATTAGGGTGGAAATATTTGGTAATTTCTGCTTTGTAATGATAGAAGGCGGGTGGCAAGAAAAAATAATCCCAAAAGCCCAAATATTGATTCCAAACAATCCGATACATAGTACTACCCAAAATATCAGCCTGACTGGCGGCGTGCTGCCAATCGCCCAATTCGCCGCTATCGGTAATAATAATTGGCCGGGCATCCAACGATTTAACCAAATCTATCTCTTGCCTTAAAAGGCTTTGGTTAAGGCTAGGGCATTGGCCAAAAACCGAAAGCATTGGCTCATTTTCAACTTGCCAAGACTGAATTAAAGAATTATTTTTATACCGGTTGATTACGGTTCTGACAAAATCAAGCTGAGCTTGGGCGGTTGCCGATGAGCTTAAATTGCCAACCCAGGCCGGGTCATGACATTCAGGCCAACGCGGTGTCCTGCGCCCAACGACTAAAATTATTTTGGTGCCATTGGGCTCTGCCTGGCTGATTTGCCAATCCAAATCAAAAAAATCATAACTACCTCTTTGTTCTTCAATTTCATCCCAATAAGCAATTAAACGAATATTATTCACCTTAAGATCATTTAAAATAGCAAGATAAGTTTTTTGCCAATCCAATTTTAATTCCAAAGCATACTTCTTACTGAAAGTTACTCCGTAAACTTGTTTTTTGCCGTTGCTAAAATCTCTGGTAAAAATAAAAAAAATCAAAATGCCAATCACTATGATGACAATAAAAATTATCACTAATGATTTTTTATGCCTTAATAAAAAATTAGTCATAGCTAATCAATCCTTAAAAATATTATACCAGATTTAGCCAACAAAAAATAGCCTTAAAAATAGGCATCAATTTTGTCGGCCAAAATCTATTTTCTCCGGAGATCTTTGGTTGTTTTAGCTAAACGCTTGCCAATTCTAGTATTCTTTTTGGCATGTTTTAATCTAGCTTTCAAAGCGCTGTTTTGTCCCATTGCTATAAAATAAATATTTAAGTTATTTAATCGCTAAAATACTACGTTTATACGACTCCAAATTCTCCAAGGCAATACCAGTGCCTTTGGCAACACAATATAAGGCTTCGTCAGCAATGTAAGCCGGTACGCCAGTGACTTGAGTCACTAGCTGATCAATATTTCTTAACAAGCTGGAACCGCCTGACATAATTATACCCTTGTCAATTACATCGGCTGAAAGTTCCGGCGGAGTCTTGTGTAAAACATCTTTTACCGCCTGAATAATTCCTTCCAATTCGTTTTGAATGGCTTCGGTAACATCATCGGACGTAACCGTAATCGTTTTAGGTAAACCAGTCACTACGTCGCGACCACGGACTTCTTCGGACAAACGGTCTTCCATGTACATTGCCGAACCAATATTAATTTTAATTCTTTCGGCCGTTCTTTCACCAATCGCTAGATTATATTTCCGTCGAATGTATTCAGTAATAGCCGCGTCAAAACGATTACCACCAATCCTTACCGAAGTTGAAGCAACAATACCACCCAAAGAAATAACTGCCATTTCTGAAGTGCCACCGCCGATATCAATAATCATATGTCCGGAAGGTGAACCAATTGGTATATCAGCACCAATTGCCGCGACAATCGGTTCTTTAATAATATAAGCGGCTTTAGCCCCCGCTGAAATTGTAGCATCAATTACTGCCCGCCGTTCAGTTGAAGTGATGCCAGCCGGAACGGCAACCATAACTTCGGGCCGAAACAAACGAACACCACCTAAAGCCTTATTAACAAAATAACGCAGCATTGCAGCTGTGGTTTTATAGTCGGCAATTACTCCATCTTTCATCGGCCGAACAGCAATAATCGTATCAGGGGTCCGGCCCAACATTTCTTTGGCTTCGGCCCCAACGGCTAAAATCTTTTTATCAATAACTGAAACAGCCACCACTGAAGGTTCGTTAATCACAATCCCCCGTTTTGGCAAATAAACCAAAGAATTGGTTGTACCCAAATCAATTCCAATTTTCTTAATTAACATATAAAAAGTTATTTTTCGCTACTTAAGTTTAATAAAAAAATGTAATTTTGTCCAGCTGGAGCTAATTTTTAATCGGCGGCTTTGCTCCTAGATACTTAGCAAAATATTTAACACCCGAAGCCAAATGAATCCGTCCACCTTTTTTGAAAACTCCAAACACTCCACCCTTCTCCGCTGATAATTGCTGATGATAGTGAACCATTTCAACATCGGCAAAATAAGTCACTTTAAACCCAGCCTGCCAGAATCGGCGGCATAAGTCCAAATCTTCAAAATACATAAAAAATCTTTCGTCAAATAAACCAACTTTTTCCAAAGCCGATTTACGAATTAACAAGCAAGCCGCAAATAGCCAATCAACATCTTTGTTCTGTTCGTGATCAAAATCTTTCATTAAATAATTATCTGTTACCTTTTTAGCAAAAGGTAAACGGCCAAAAGCCGTGCGCCGATAAAGCGGAATTAACGAACCAGGAAAGCGCCGGCAAGAATATTGAGTGCTACCGTCAGGATTAATTAATCGCGGACCAATCATCCCTACCGCTGAATTATTTTCCATAAATAAAAACATTTTTTCTAAAGCGCTTGGGACGATTGCAACATCCGGGTTTAAAATCATTATATATTTACCGTCAGCCTGGCTAATGCCTAAATTATTACCGGCGGCAAAGCCGTTATTTTCCCTGGCTTGAATAGTTTTAATTGGTGGTATTTCTAACGGTTTGCCTAATGGCAGTTTTGGCTGAATTCCTTCAACTTGAGCTTGACTGGCAAACATTGAATCAACCATGGCCAAGCTATCATCCAAAGAATTATTATCAACAACAATTAACTCATATTTAAGTTGCGGCTGGGCTGCCACAATACCTTTAACGCACTGCTTAAGCAAACCCTTTTGTTTGTAGTTTAGAATTACAATTGATAAGTCCATAAACCGATTTTTACTTAAACCATTTTCTCATTTCTTTAGCACTGATTTTACGGTGAGCCATAATGACTTTTCTCTTCACTAAAGCACTTGGCAACAATTGAAAAAATTCTTTAATACTCCGATATTGAAATGGTTCTAAAACTAAAGCATAAAGAATAACTTTTAATTCCCGAAAAAGAAACCAGGGCAACGCCACAATCATATTGGCCAGCTGATCGTTTTTGACTAGTAGTAAATGATAATTACGAAGAGAAAATGAACGCAGCATTTTAGAAACTTGCCGCCGATGCCTAAAATTTTTCCTGAAACTGTCACCTGCACCGGGAAATTGCCGATGATGATAACAAATTGCCAAAGGATAATACCAGCATTGCCAACCGTAAAGTCGTAAACGCCAAGCCAAATCAATGTCTTCTTTATAGGCAAAAAAATCTTGGTCAAAAAATTCATTTTTAATCATAATATCCTGCAAAGCTGACTTGCGATACAAAACGCAAGCGCCGGTGTTACCAAAAACCTCTTCGGTCCGATCATATTGACCTTCATCTTTGCTCCCTTCGCCGCGATCAATTATTCGACGGCTTTTAAATATTTCTAAACCAGTGGAGTCAATAATATCCGATTTAATTATTTCTCTTAAACCTAACTCTTCATCGGTATTAAAAGCTTCGCTATAAATTTTTAATACTTTACCGCCAAAACTGCCACCGCCGGAATTTTTATCGGCAAAAGTTACTAAATTTTGCAAAAAATCCTGACTTAAGACAACATCGGGATTGGCTACTAAAACATATTCACTTTTAGCTAAATGAATGCCCTGATTATTGGCCTTGCAAAACCCGAGGTTTTTAAAATTTTGCAAAACGGAAACAGTTGGATAATTTGACCGAATAAATTCTACCGTACCGTCATCAGAACCATTATCAATCACTAAAATCGAAAAGTCTCTAAAACTTTGTCGCATTAAAGATTCCAAGCAATCAAAAATATAATTCATGGAATTCCAAGTGACGATTTGAATTGAAACTTTTGCCATGGGTTAGCTTTTAGCTGTTAGCTTTTAGCTGTTAGTTCCAAATTACAAACTACCAGCTAAAAGCTACAAGCTATTTCTTCTCTGTGACCCAAAAACCAAGCCGGAAACGCCCACCCAGCATTAACCGAGTTTGGGCATCAGCAGCCGGTAATGAACCAAAAAGAATTAAAGTTACCGGTACCAATAGCCACTGTAACAACATTACAAAATAATTATGCCAATGATAATGTTTAGGTTTTTGCGGCAGCATTAGGGTATATAAAATCGCAATTACAATCATGCCGGCCATTGATAAGCGCATCAATGATGCCAAAATGTGCGGGGCATTCTGAAACAAAGCAGTTGTTCTATCGTTTTGAGCTGCCACCCAAAGCGGCAAACGACCAGCAATCAAAATAATAATCGGCGCGGTTGACCAGGAATAGACGCCTTCAGTTTGATTCCAAAGATAATAGATTTTTTTTAAAAATGGTACTTTCCTGCCTTGGCCGGTTTTGAACCAAAATTGTTTAACCATCCAGGGAAAATGCTCAACGCCCCAAGCCCAACGCCTCATTTGTTTATATTGATTTTTTAAGCTGCGCCAAAAATTACCAATATCAACTGTATTCATATAAACCGGCAAATACAGCGGCACGGTTTCATAATCACCGTCATAACGAACCAAGCATTGTAAAAATATTCTAGAATCTTCAGTTACGATTGTATTATCCCAAAACCCAACGTCAACTAAAGCCCTAAAGCTCATACTGTGAGAAGAAAAAGTAAACAATCTTTCCGGTCGCGATAAATCCGTAAAGAGCCAAAAAGTCGTTGAACTGGCCACTACCCGGACAATCGGATTTGATTCCCAGACATTGTTATTGTATATCGCAATTGGTTGATAACTGGCGTGAGTCGGATTGGGATGAGTTAGGTATTTATAGGTCAAATAAGCGAAATATTGAGGGTGAACACAGGTGTCTATGTCAAAATTGGAAACAATTACTTTTGCATAATCAAAGCCCAATTGATCAATCAATTTCTGCGCCTGGCGGGCGGCATAATGAGTGTTGGAACCTTTGCCTTGCAATTCACCAGGAACTTTAGCTGGATGGATTGTAATTAACAACTGAAAAAATTTATCGCTATATTTTTCTTTAATTTTTTCGGCAATCTGAATAAAATTATCTTTGTCCAATTCTTCCCCAGCCAAAACGACGATAAACTTTTTTAAATCATAATTTGATTGGCATAAAGCTAAAAATGGCTTCTCAACAATTTGATAAGGCTCGGTGTAGGTTGGTAAAAAAATTAAATGATGATAATCCTGATAATTTTTATCCAAACTTTTGACCTTGGAAAACCAATCTACTTTTAAATCACGACGATAACGCCGCCAAGAAGCTAATAGATAAATTAGCATGTAAGAAATCCTAAACAACCAATATAAATCAAAAGCGATTATAAAATAAATCGCCCAGAGGGGTTTAATAAATGAAAAAACAATCGTGCCGATAAAGGTAAACCAGACTAAAAACCCCGGAATAATCTCTAGAATCCGACCCTTAATATTTTCTTGCATGCCCTTATTTAACCACAAAAAAACAAAAATAGCAAGCCTTAATCTAAATAAAAAACCGCCTTGGCTGGCGGTGTTAAAAATCAATTGTTAAATCAGAGGACTACCCGTCATATCATCTGGTTGCTTGATTTCTAAAATTTTTAAAATCGTTGGCGAAATATCAGCCAACATTCCTGATGGAGTAATGATACTTAAATCACCGGCAGCATTATCCAAACCAGAAGTCACTGACTGACCTTCCCAACGACTGCCGACAGCAATAAATGGTACAGGATTAGTACTATGTTCTTTATCAACTTCACCGGTTTGCAAATTAATTAGTTCTTCGGCGTTACCATGATCGGCAGTAATCAAACAAACTCCGCCTTGAGCTAAAACTAAATTTACCAAGTCGCCCAAACATTTATCAACTGTCTCAACTGCTTTTATAGTGGCCGGGATTACACCGGTGTGACCAACCATATCAGGATTAGCATAATTAACAACGATAAAATCATGCTTAGCTTCTTTGATTGCTCCCAACAATTTGGTATTTAATTCAATCGCGCTCATTTCTGGCTTTTGGTCATACGAAGGCACTGACGGTGACGGAACTAAAATTCTTCTTTCACCTTGAAACTCATCCTCCTTACCACCATTAAAGAAAAAAGTAACATGAGCATATTTCTCAGTTTCGGCTACGTGTAATTGAGTTAAATTATTTTCTTCAAGGACTTTGGCAATTGGCTGCACGATTTTTTCCGGACCAAAAGCAACATCAACTGGTAAATCTTTTTCATACTCGGTTAAAGTAACAAAAACTAATTTCTGATAATTTTTTTGACGATCAAACTTACTAAAACCAGGGACGGTAAAAGCCGCCGTCATTTGTCTGGCCCGATCAGCCCGAAAATTAAAGAAAATTACCGAGTCACCGTCATCAATCGTAGCCAATGGCTTATTGTTACCAGTAATTACTGTTGGTATGAATTCTTCATCAAAAACCTGTTTTTGATATGATTGCTGGATTGCTTGCAACGGATCTTCAGCTTTGATCTCGCTTTGACCCAAAGCAATAGTATCAAAGGCTTTTTCTTCTCGATCCCAATGGTTGTCACGGTCCATGGCATAAAACCGGCCAGACAAACTAGCAATTTTGCCAATACCAACCTCCTTAATTTTGGCCTGCAATTGCTTAATAAAATCAAGCGCACCATCTTTTTTAGTATCACGGCCGTCCAAAACCACATGAATATAAACCTCCTTTAAACCTTTTTGTTTACATAGATCTAACAAAGCATAGAGATGATTTTGGTGAGAATGAACTCCACCATTGGAAACTAAGCCCAATAAATGAAGTTTTGATTTATTATTTTTGACCTGATCAAAAGCTTTTTTAAAGGCTTGATTATCACCAAAACTTCCGTCTTCAATTGATTTATTAATTCTCGGCAAAGTTTGATAAACAATTTTTCCCGAACCTAAATTTAAATGGCCAACTTCGGAATTACCCATTTCACCCCATGACAAACCAACCGCTTCGCCCGAAGCTTGCAAAGTCATTACCGGATAATTAGCCACCAGGTAATCAAAGACTGGCTTTTTGGCCAGAGTAATACCGTTACCTTTTGACGGCGGGGCAACTCCCCAACCGTCCATGATAACCAAGACTACTGGTTTTGGCCGAACATTTGCCATAGTAATAAAAAACTAAACTAATAAATTAAAAATTATTCTTTAAAAAAGTTCCTTGCCTTTCATCTCTTTGGACTTTTTGACTTTCATCAATTTTAAAATTGTTGGAGCAATATCACCCAATTTTCCCCGATGCAATCTTCTCTTAATATGTTTAGACTCAACTAAAATAAATGGCACTGGATTTGAAGTATGTTCAGTATACACCTCGCCCGTCTCCAAGTCTAGCATCTTTTCGGCATTGCCATGATCAGCAGTCACAATTAAAGTACCTTTTTTCTTAAGAACCTCGGTTTTTAATTGGCCCAAACATTTATCCGTATGTTCAACGGCTTTAATACACGCCTTTAAATTACCGGTATGTCCCACCATATCCGGATTGGCAAAATTAATGACCACGAATTGATACTTATGAAATTCCTTTACAACGTGATTGGTTATTTTATGAACAGACATTTCCGGCTTTTGGTCGTAAGAATTAACATTGGGTGAAGGAATCATTACCCGATCTTCACCAGCCACCGGATCAGCATAACCGCCGTTAAAAAAATAAGTGACATGGGCATATTTTTCTTTTTCAGCAATATATAATTGTTTACGACCATCAATGACCATTGGTAAAGTGCCCAACAAATCAGCTGAAGGATAAGCGCTTAAAATTGAATCTAGATCGGGGCCAAAATCAGTCATAGCCACAAAGGAAAAATTCTTTAAAACTTTTTTACGCTTAAAACCGCCGGGATTATACTGATTAAAATCAGTTGTTTGAACAAATGGCTTAGCTAATTGTCTGGCCCGGTCAGACCGCAGATTGAAAAAAATCACCGCATCCCCGTTTTTTATTTTAGCAATCGGTTTACCATTATGCTGAATAACATAGGGCGGAATAAACTCATCGGTTTCACCACGGTTATAAGCCGAAGTAATGGCGGCTTGCGGGCTTTTAGCTTTAGTACCTTGGCCTAAAACCATGGCATTATAAGCCGCCTCGGTGCGATGCCAGGCTTTTTTTCGGTCCATGGCATAAAATCGGCCCGTAATTGTCGCAATCCATTCACCCGAAATTTTACCTTTAACGTCTCTATTTTTCAGTTGTCGCATTAAAGCTTCCACTAATTTCAAAGCTGAATGCTGGGGTGAATCGCGGCCATCAGTAAATAAATGTAAATAAACATTTTGAATTTTTTTTAGCCGCGCCCAAGTTAAAAGAGCCAATAAATGATCAGGGTCACTATGGGCACTTTGGCCGTCAGACAACATCCCCATCAGATGCAAGTCTGATTTATTTTTGACAATATGTTTGTAAGCAGCTTCAAAGGCCGTATTTTTAAAAAACTTACCAGTATTGATTTCTTTACAAATAAAAACCGCGTCTTGGTCAACAACCCGGCCAGCGCCGATATTCATGTGCCCGGCTTCGGAGTTACCGTGTTGCAATGGCGGCAAACCAACATAACCATCAGAAGCTTGAAGCTGGGTGTGCGGATAATTTTTCCAAAGACAATCAAAGTTTGGCGTTTTAGCCAACTCAATAGCATTACCCGGACTTTTAGGCGCCAAACCCCAGCCGTCCAAAATCAACAGGACAAAGGGCGGTTTTTTACCATTTTTTTTAATCAATTTAGACATGCAAAAATGCTTAAAATAATTTTAATGTTTTTATCAGCTTCAACTTTACAATCTTTTAAAGTTAATAATTTATTCTTATCCTTCATTTTTTTAATCACATACTCTATTGAATAATCAAAAGGATAACCGCGCCGGCCCATTTCGTGCAATAAGATCAGGCAACCCTCAAGAGTCACAAACTTAAAGCATTCGGCATTTTTTACAACTTCGGCAATTAGAGATTTAGTTTTAACCTTACCGTGATGAGCCTCAATGGCGTTAATAATAGTTTGCTGATCTTTAGCATTAACGCGCCATTGATTTAAATATGGTTTAACAAATTTAGCGCTAAGATTGTAATGATTACTTTGAATTCTGCCACCGATTTTTTTATCAAAAACCGTGTGGGCCAAATACAAAGAAACTTTTACCAAATTTTTATCAACTTTATAAATCTTGGCCAGTTGTTCCCCTTTCGCTACAGCTAGCTCGGTCAAAAGCCAAGCTGGCGCGCCATTCTTCTTGGTTTGTTGGCACATTAACTTTTTAGCTTTACCTAATGTTGCAGCGGAAATCATAATTCCAAATTCCTTTTTCCTATTTTAATTCATCTTCAATCTCCATTAAGCGATTATATTTTTCCACCCGCTCACCACGGGAAATTCCAACTTTAACAAATTCGGAATTTGTGGCTACAGCCAAATCAATCATAAATGTATCATTGGTTTCCCCACCGCCGCGGTGAGAAATAATTGACCAAAATTTATTCTGATGGGCTAACTCAATTGTTTCAACTGTTTCAGACAAGCTACCAATCTGATTAAGCTTAATTAAAATCGCATTAATTGCTTTAAGCTTAATTGCTTTTTTAAGTCGCTCAGGATTAGTCACTGTTAGATCATCGCCAATAATCCGAACTTTTTTGCCTAGCTCTTTAGTAATTACTGGCCACCAATCCCAATCATCCTCGGCTAAAGGATCTTCCAGGGTCAAAAGCGGGTACTTGCTCACCCATTTGACAAAATAATCAATCAGCTGACGGGAAGTCAAACTTTGGTTAGTTTTAGACAGTAGATATTTACCATTCTCGTAAATTTCAGAAACTGCCGGATCGGCCGAAAGCATGACATCTTTGCCGGCTTGATAACCGGCTTTTTTAATTGCCGCCAAAATTAATTGCCATGGTTCTTCATTATTTTTCAGTCCCGGTGGCGCATAAGCTCCTTCATTACCAACGTTAGCATTTAATTTTTTTTCGTTAAGGACTTTTTTTAAAGCTAGGTAAACTTCAGCACCATAGCGCACACATTCTTTTATGTTTTTTCCGCCGACGGGTGTAATCATATATTCCTGCAAATCGGTTGAATTAGCCGCGTGCTTACCGCCTTCAATGACTACCATCATTGGTTTAGGTAAAGAATAATTCCGATAAGGTAAGTGATATACCTGACGTAAATAACGATACAAAGGTAATTTTTTGGAATTAGCCGCGGCGCGACAAACCGCCAAAGAAACGCCCAAAATTGCATTGCCACCAAGTTTCGACTTATTCTCTGTACCATCTAAATCAATCATAATTTTATCAACAAGCTTTTGCTGATAAGAATCCTTACCGATTAGCCTAGGCGCAATTTTTTGGTTGATATTGACAACCGCTTTTAACATCCCGGCACCGCCGTAACGCTTTTTATCACCATCAAGTAAAACCATAGCTTCATGAACACCGGCCGAAGCGCCAAAAGGTACCGAAGCAATACCAATCGCACCATCGCTAAGCACTACCTTGACTTCCAGCGAGGGCGTGGTGCCGGAACTTAAAATTTCTCTGGCTTTAATGGATTTTATTTTAAGCATAAATTTATTAAATTCTAATATTTAAACTCTAAACAAACTAAACAAATTTTAAATTATAAATCACAAATTCTAAAACTGTTTGAAGAATTGGAATTTAAATATTATGATTTGTTTAGGATTTAGAATTTAGTGCTTCGGATTTACAAAACTTCATACGTTACCATCACATCAAGAATAATATCTTGACTACCCGGTTCAATTGATGGCGCCGGAGCGGCTTCGGCCATAATGCCAGCACCCAAAGATTTCATGGCAGTATCACGATAAACCGGGATGACACCATCAGAGCCACTTTCAGTAAAGGAAACTAATTTGCCTAATCTAACACCAGCCACTTTGGCCAAAGCCTCGGCTTTTTGTCGGGCATTAGCTAAAGCTTCTTCTCTGGCTTGTTGTTTTAGCTTTTCCGGTTCATCAATGGTAAAACTCAAACTACCAACCTGATTAGCCCCTAGTTGGCCAGCCTTATCAACAATGTCACCGACTTTATCTAGGTTTCTAATTTTAACGGAAACATTTTGACTAACCTGGTAACCTCTTAGCACCTGCCGATTATCCGTCCAATTATATTGAGGGTAAATGCTGTAATTAGTGGTGGTAATATCTTTGGCGTCAATTCCCATGTCCTTTAAAGACTTAACGATCTGATTCATTTTTGTCGTGTTTTCTTTTTGAGCATCAGCCACACTGACTTTTTCGGTCTGAATCCCTAAAGAAATTTCAGCAATATCAGGCACGGCCGTAACCTTACCTTCACCCGAAATGCTGATAGTATAAGTTTGCTGGCTTTCCCGGCCAATATAATCATGTTTTTTGACTTCATTCCAGGTCAAAACGCCAACATAAATTGCCAGCAAAACGATTAAGATTGGGCCGACAAATTTGCAATGCCCAAATTTGTGATGGCCGCAGTAATTGTTTTTTTCATTGTCCATAGATTTGTTGGTTAAAAAATTAAGAAATTAAATCAAGGCTTACTTCTATTTTTTTATTATATATTTTAAAGCTGGTAATTCTTTGCCGGCTAAAAATTCCAAGCTGGCCCCGCCGCCGGTAGAAATATGACTAATTTTATCTTCAATGTGATACTTAGCGGCCACGACTTCAGTATCACCGCCGCCAATCACGGTTATGGCTTTAGATCGGGCTACGGCTTCAGCAATTTTTTTGGTCCCAAAGGCAAATTTGTCAATTTCAAAAACTCCCATCGGGCCGTTAAAAAATATGGTTTTGGCCCGCTTAATTTCGGCCAGATAATTGGCAATGGTTTTAGGACCGATATCTAAAAATAACCAATGGTCTCTTATTTTCTCTTTATCCGACAAATCAATCGTTTCAACCAGGGCATGCGGATCAATTTTGTTGGCCGCCACTAAATCTAAGGGTAAAATTATTTTATTTTTATATTTTTTATAAAGTTTTTTAGCAAAATTAACAAAATTAATTTTTTTCCGCTTGGCTTTATCAACAAAAACATCCTGAACAAAGGACTGGCCGATTGGCACTTTTTTAGCTTTTAAAAATACATTGGCGCAGCCGCCGCCAATCAAAATTTTATCGGCGACTTTTACCAACTCGGAAATTACGGCAATTTTATCAGAAATTTTTGCCCCACCTAAAATTACCACCAAAGGCCGCTTAGGATTTTTAACAACCTGACTTAAGGCGGTAATTTCTTTTTCTAACAAAAAACCGGCATAAGTCGGTAATAAACGAGTAATACCAGTAGTTGAGGCGTGAATCCGATGAGCCTGGGCAAAAGCATCAAAGATAATTAAATCAAGTCCGTGAACCAATAACTTGGCAAAAATTTTACTATTCTCTTCTTCCTGATGATAGAAACGGACATTTTCTAACATCAAAATTTGTTTAGGTTTTAATTTTTTGATCTCAGAATATACTTTTGGTCCGACACAGTCATCAAGTTTTTTAATCGGCTGCTTTAAAATTTCCGACAATCTTTTTGCCACCGGATCCATTTTTAATTTTTCTACAACCTGGCCCTTTGGCCGGCCCAACCAAGATAAAATTACAATTTTACAATTGTTTTTCAAAAGGTATTTGATAGTGGCAACAGTTTCCCTAATCCGCCGATCATCAGCCACTATCCAGTGTTTTCCCTGCTGCTTTAAAGGCACGTCATAAGCTACTCGCAAAAGCACTCTTTTGCCTTTAAGATTTTTAATCTCCTTGATTGATTTTAATCTCATAATATAGGCAATGATTTAATCACTTCCATTTATTAGTATTTAGTTAGTCTTTACCAATAATTATAACACAAGCCTGGAATTCAGTAAATAAAAAAAGAGACAGAAAACACCAGCTTAACAACGACGATTTTTGACAAAAGCCGTTACTTTAAAAAGTTGTCTGATGTCTTTTAGTCTCCGCTTGAGTTGGTACCACTTAACCACAGGTCAGTGGCTGCAAAGTATGACACCAAGAATTATGGCAAGAGCCGGCCTAAACCTTACTCTTTCTGCTACTGAAGGTAGGCAGCCTTGATAGCAGTTGCCAGAATACTGGGCCAACCTCCTTGAGCCAAGTTTGCTACCAGCTCAAAGCATATCATATCTTAATACCAAAAGTTGAAAAAGTCAAAGTATTAAAAAAGGCGGCGGGTTGGCTGAAGAGAAAAACACTTTCTCTTTATCTGCCGATTGTAAAGGTGCTTAAAAGTGTTTATCAGTATTTATCTAACATTCTGTTAAACTCTCTGTCTGCTCTAGGCAAAAATAGCTAACCCGCCAAAAGCTTAAAAAGACCAAAATAATATAATTAATACCAGCTTAACTACTCAACCATCCTACAAAATACCAGCAATAAAGTCCAGACGGCTTCCTGTTTTAACCAGATTATCTATTTTAGTTCCTTTATAATTTGGTATTGACAAAATAATTATTACATTGTATTATAATTTATCGCTCCCTGTCTGGAGTGGAATGTGAAATAACTGGTACAGCAAAAAAACCTATTTTGGAGGAATGACCTATGGCTGAAACAATGGATATCCCAATGACATGGCGGGAATGGCTGAGTGAATGGCTCAGCGTATGCTTCTTTTTTGGGCTCTTTATCGTCTCGGGCCTTATCTTGATGGCCTTTGGCGCGGGAACCGGAGAACCCATTGGGGTTGCTCCCGGGCTCATCGTTATAATGCTGCCCTTCATCTGGATGAAGAGAAGCAGATAAAATAGCCCACACCCATCATCACCCCCCCCCTCTCTCTTCACACTTCCACCTCCCCTCTTCTTGAATGGCTTTTCTTAGAAATTAGAGAATGCCATTCTTTTTTTATTTTAACTTAATATTATCCAATAGCTTAGGATACATTTTTTTGCCGGCCTTAGTTTTTATTATTTTTGGCAACTCTTTTTGCCAATTTTTTAATACTTTCAAAAAACTTTTTGGCTGATATTTTTCTCTCAAATGCTTTAAACACAACTTACTCAAGTTGTCTGCGTCAACAATAATTTCTTCATCAAATTTTTTAGAACGATGCTTGTCGGTTGCCTGCACTAATCTAATAACTGAATCGGTTTGGCGAGAATTAAAATCAAATTTTTGAAGAATTAGCTTAATTATTTTCGTTGAGTTCTTTGAAACCTTATGCTCAATTTTAATCATCTTTGCAAAATCAATTTTTCCTTTAGGAGCCAAACCTGACCAACCAATGTCATGAAGGTAGGCAGCAAAAATCAACAACTGCAAATCTTTTCTGCCTTTTCCTAATTTCTTTACCAAAGCTACTACCCGTCTAGTGTGTTGCCAGTCACCCGGCCTGGCACTTTTAAAATAAGGCCTTATCACTTTGATTAATTTTTGCTCATTCAAAGTCATAATCTTTAGACTAAAGTAATCAGACTAAAATTTGCCTGATTATTCAAAAACCATCGGGGAACAGATTGGCATCGCGCTATTTCTTTTTTCCACCTTTGACGGATTTTTTTGGTTTAGCTTTAGCTTTTTTAGGGCCGCAGCCACAGCAACAACTGCAAGACATAGATTTAGATTATTAGAAATTAGGTTATCAGATTATTAAATTGCGCCAGGAATATCCTTTAGCTGCTGCCAAGAAAAAACCGGGCCGTCTTTGCAAACATAATACGGCCCAATGGCACAATGCTGACAAACGCCGATACCGCAATACATTCGTCTTTCTAATGACATATAAATATCAGAATCCTTCATCCCTCTTTTCTGCAATTCCTCAATTACAGAACGATACATTGGGGGCGGGCCAACAATTAAAGCAACCGTATTACTGAAATCCTGGCTGTTACTAAACAAATTAGTTACTACGCCCCTTGTTCCTTGCCATTTTAGCGAAGGCTTATTTAGGGTAATTGCCAAACCTATTTTTTTGCGCCAAAGATTGTATTCATCTTTAAAAAATAAATTTGCTTCAGTCAAAGCCCCATAAAAAATATCTAACTTTTTGACCAATAATTTTTGGGCTAAATAATCCAAAGCGAAAGAACGCATAGTAATAAAGCCGCAACCACCGCCAATTAAAAGCAATTCTTTATCTTTGTATTTTACTTGCTCTAAACCGTTACCAAATGGCCCCCGAACAGTCACTAAGTCACCAACCTTTAATTGGTGCAATTTATTAGTTAAACTGCCAACTTTTCTAATCGCCAATTCAAACGTATTAAGTTTAACTGTTGAAGAACAAATATCAAAAGCGGCTTCACCTAAACCCATCAGGCCCACCAGTAAAAATTGACCGTGAGTAAAACAAAAATTAGCTTTGTCTTTTTTGTCAATAAACTCCAAAGTAAAAAGTTTAGCGTCAACCGCCTCTAACTTGATCTTTTTTACCTTAGCAATTTTTGGCAAATACGGATTAAACATAATAAAAATTATTTAACTTTTCCTTTCAAAATTCTTTGCAGGTTTTCTTTAATATCAATACCAACCGGACAAACTTTGGTACACCGGCCGCAACCAACGCAACCAGCCAAAGAAAATTGATCCGGACAGCGGACAAATTTATGTTCATACCAAAAACGAATCCGCTCAGCTGTATTTTTCAAAAATTTTGGTTTTTCCTTGTCTGAGCTTGCACCAGCGACTTGAGAAAAATCAGGGTAAAAACAAGCGGTCCATTCGCGGCAACGCTGGCCGCAACCAGGTTTTAAATCCGGCTGGTCAAAAATGTTAAAACAAAAACAAGTCGGACAAACTAAAGTACATTCGCCACATTCAGTACATTTTTTTCCGAGCTCTTGCCAAATTGTTTGGTCATCATAAAATTTTTCCCGAATTTTTAACATTTGCGTTTCCGGACCCTGCTCCCTGATTGGCCCGACATATTCAATATGCTCATATTTTTTATAGCCAAAGTCATCCAAAATTCGTTGGCCATCTTCTGAACCAGAGTAAACCACAAATTCCTTGCCCTTGACGGCAAAAAACAAATCAAATTTTAAATGTTCCAAAACATCTTCGGCAAATTTTTGGATAAAAAATTGATAATTCTCGGTTGGCACCAAACTATGGCCGACAATCAAAGTCTTTTTAAGCCGCTGCTGAAAATAAGGATCTTTAGCAAAAACTTGGTTTAAAAAAGTAATAGCCTTTAAATCAGGAATGGTCAGACCAAAAATTACTTGGTTAGGTGACTTAATTTCCGATTTGATTTTATTATTTTGGTAATCAAAAAGCACCTCGCTTGGAGGCACTAAAATCCGCTTAAAAGAATGAAGCGGTAATTCACTAGTTAACTCAACTTTTTTTGGCTCAACTAGCGGTTCAATGACCAAATCGCCATTTACCCGCTGCGGCGCCCAAACAATATTTTGTTGGGTTAAATATTCTAAAAATTTATACAGTTCATTAATAGTCATAGTAATGATATTATAGCATAAAAAAAAGCAAGGCGGGAAGGAAGGCGCCTTGATCTAACGAACACAAAAAAAGGTACAGTTTGGTAGCGGTACTGACACCACAAGGCATCAATACTGATAATTAATTGTGGCTGCCACTATGGCAGAGCAGATAAGCGTGAGGTTTGCCTTTTTGGCTTTTAGCTTAGAAACTACTCACCGAGTTTCTTAAGCCTTTAGGGAGGGGTTTTACCCCCCGCTTGGCTCTTCTTCCTTGCTAAGCGACGCTGATTCCCGTTGTTGCTGCTACGGCAGCGATTGTTGCTATTTTCATCATAATCCATCTCCAGTTATATCCGCCCTTGTCTCACAAGGGCCTCTCCGGTTTACTTGTACCGACTAAAACCGGCGCTGCAAGAAATAAATCCTGCTTTTTGACCGATTTTCAGTCACTTGCTCCGCTCAAAACTACTTTTTGACCGGTAACCGATCATTTCCTTCCTTTAACATTAATGACGGCTTGGGCCAGCCAGCATTCTGAACAGAAGCAACCTCAGATTTTATTTTACCAATTTTATTATTTTTTAGCAAAATTATTTAAAACTTTAGTAGTAGCGACAAAATTAAAGATCTTTTTTTTAAATTTTTGTTCTATTTTTTTCTTTTGGCCATTTGCCGAATAAATAAATCCTAAATTATTAACTAGTTTTGATTCTTTTTTCAGTTCGTCGGTACTTTTTATTTTCTTAGTAATAAAATCCAAGTAACAAGTTTGATATTGCTTAATTGTTTTACAATTTAAAAAATTTTGAGGGCCAAAAATCTCCTTATCTTTTTTACTGGCCGGATAAAGACCAGCGGAAAACAGACTAGATTTTTCATCTTTTAGCAATAGATACAAAGGACATTGTTCACATTTATTTTTACATTTCCTGACATCCTTGGTGTCAAAAATAAACCGATAACCGCGCCAATCATCAACAATAACATTAATGAAACCATTGTATCTTTGGCTGAGTTGATTAAATTTGATTCTTGCTTTTTTTATAATTTTTTGCTCCATAAATTTAAAAATGATTGGTTGGGATGAAAAATATTCCATCCCAACCAAAATAACTAAACCTGACTAAGCCAGGGATAAGGACAAAGGGCATAACCACCAAAAGGATCACCCATACCTTCAACCGTTGCCCGGCAACCACCACGGCAGCTTTCCCAACGATCACAGGAACGGCAAGGCTCACCGACCAAATCATGCCGAAGTTGTAACCTTTTAGAAATTAAGGATGATTCATAGGCGGTCCTAATCGGATCTGGGTCATCAATTCTGGCCAGTTGGACCGGACTATTGGAACAGGCACGAATTTTGCCATCTACGGCAAAATAAAGTCCTTTGTCATAAAACGGACAAGCACCAAAGATATGGGGCATAAGCACTTTCGCTGGTGGCAAGCCAAACTCTTGCTGAACTTGCTGAACTTGCTGAATCATTTGGGCAATTTGCCTAGCCGTTGGCGCCACTTGCCAATAAACTGGCCCGATCGGTTCACCACAACCCATCAGTTCTAGATCAGTGCCAATATTATGCCGCAGACACCAGCAATAATAATCGGCAACCAGATCAATGTTTTGCTTTCGAACCAGATTTTGCAGTCGAAATAGCGGCGCCTGGTAGCCAGCAGCCAAAAAAACTTCAATGGCATCAATCATTTTTTTAGCTACGGCTTCGTTGCGACCCAACATTTGGGCTTGAAGCGAATATTGCCCCGCTTCATCCGGATTAATATTGAGCTTGCCGGTGATGTGGATTTGGCGTTTGTATAGCCAAGCAGCTAATTCCGGTGTGATGGCCAGCATGTTAGTGAAAATCCAAGGTAAAATACCGCGCCGCAGCAATTCCTCAATATATTCCTTGAGATGGGGCCAAAGCAACGGTTCACCGCCAAGGATATCCATAGTTTCCAGCTCTCGACCGCAATATTCACGGCAAAGATCCAAAACCCTGATTGCCTGCATCAAATTCATCTCGCCCTGATTAAGGGCGTTTCGGCGTACCATGTAGCAACCCGGACAAGCACATTGACAGCGGGTCGTCACCTCAATAATACCGTAGTGCAAGCCTTGCGGTACCGGCCGCTTTTCGTAACGCAAATCAATTTGTTCCATGGCTAGATCCTCCATTAAGTTTAAAGAGCCAAATTTTGCTCACCATAAGCAAAACCCCGCCGTAGGCGGGGTGAGCAGATATAATTTTAACTATACCAAATCGCCTCGGCTACGGTGAGGTAATTTGATGATGCAGTTTTTGACTGATTATATTCATAAAAAATTAAAAAAGTAAGAAATTAATAAATTAAAGCTTGGCATGACCTTAATTTCTTATTTTTTTAATTTCTTATTCTCCCTGCCTAGAACCAGCGCATAGCCGCCTTCGCCATGGTTTAACCAATAAGCAATGCGAGTAATAGTGGTAGTGCTTAAACCGGTTTTTTTGGCAATTTGGCGATAAGGTTGATTTTTGTCAATCATTTTAACGGCTTGCCAGCGTTTAGCCATTTCCGTAAGCTCTTCAAGGGTGCATAGGTCACGAAAAAATTTGGCCGCTTCTTTATTATTTTTAATTTTTAAAATCGCTTTAAACAAATCTTTAGTCTGACTATTTTGCCATTGATGACCAGATTGCATAAATTTCTTTGTATTAATGTATTAACATGCTATCACATTAATACAAAGAAAAAAAGATGTCAAATGACACCTGTGGATAAACTATTTGGGCAGGAATTTATCCTGCCCAAATAAGCTAAACTTTATTTACTTTTACAGCCACATTCGCACTCGTCATCACATTCGCAGCAATGGAAACAAACGGTTGGCTGGCAAGCGCAGCGAGTATCATCGTCAATCGGCATGCTGCATTTTTCGCAAGTATTCATATAATTTTTGTTAATATTTAATCTACTTAATTAATTTACCAACGGCTTGGGCCATTTCCACTAATCTGGTACTGTAACCCCATTCATTGTCATACCAGGCTAAAATTTTGACAAAATTCCCTGCAATTACATTGGTATATTCCAAATCAACAATTGACGAGTAGGAATTGCCGGTAAAATCACTAGAAACCAACGGTATTTCCGAAATGGCTAAAACATTTTTAAACAAAGGATTTTTAACCGCTTCTTTAAAGGCATCATTAACTTGCTGGACGGTAACTTCCTTTTGTTTCAAAACCACAGTAATATCAGACAGCGAAACACAGATTGTTGGTACCCGAACCGAAATTCCGTCAAAAAGTTTATTGAGAGTAGGGATAACTTTAGCCACGGCCTTAGCCGCCCCAGTCGTAGTCGGAATCATGTTTTGCCCAGCCGCTCGGGCGCGCCGCAAATCACGGTGAGGCCCGTCAACCAAATTTTGGTCAGCCGTATAGGAATGAATGGTTGTCATAAAAGCTTTTTCAATCCCAAACTTTGATTCCAAAATTTGCATCACCGGCGCAATACAATTGGTAGTGCAGGAGGCCATAGAAATTACTGGCTCACATTTATTATTTTTTAAACAATCAACTGAATTCTGAGTACCAAAAACCAGGGTCTGAGTTGATTCATCTTTGGCCGGAGCTGAAATTATTACTCTTTTGGCCCCAGCTTTTAAGTGTTCGCCAGCACCTTTACCGTCGGTAAACTTACCGGTGCATTCCAAAACCACATCAACTTTTAGTTTGGCCCAAGGCAACTTAGCCGGTTCTTTTTCTTCAAAAACCGGATATAATTTACCATCAATCCTGATACCTTCTTGGTTACCTTCAATCTGACCTGGATATTGCCGATAGACCGTGTCGTACTTTAACAAATGAGCCAAGGTTTTATTGTCGGTTAAGTCATTAATTGCCACCACTGCCAAATCTTTATTGGCTAAAGCGGCTTTAAAAGCGGCACGGCCAATTCGGCCAAAACCGTTGATAGCAATGCGAATTGCCATATTTTTATGAATTTAGTTATTAATAAAACTAGTACTATTATACCATAGGTATAAAAAAATAAGAAAATAAGAAATTAAGGCGTTTATTTTTTTTAATTTCTTTTTTTCTTATTTTCTTTGTCTAATTACGGCTTTAGAATACCGTCGGTTTGGCCATCAATTGAGAGAATGACTTCCGAAATATTAGGAAACTGTTTTAATGTTTCGGTAATTTGAGCCCTAATGCCTGAAGTTTTACAGGCACCTTTGACATCCTGCTGCAAAGCCTGATTAAAATCAATATACACTTTATTATCTTTATATTCTAATTTTTGAACCTTAATCTCTTCTTTTGGTAAATTAGTCAAAAAACCATCCTTTAATTCTTGTTCACTTGGCCCTTTAAACAATTCGCTCAAAGCCGCAATCGCCAATTGATTGTTAAAATCAACCTCCCGATTGACAGGATACACCACGCTACAATTTTTCATCTTAGGATCGTCTTTGGTGTTATTAAAATAAACCTTGACCACTGGTTTGCTGTAGTCTTTGAAAGCCACGGGCAGTTTTATTAGATTTTGTTCGCTACCGTCCTGGGTGTTTTGACTGTAAACTTCCAACCAACCAGCCGGACTGGTTGGAGTATTGAATTCTAATTGACCAGTATAATACCCCCAGTCATTACCGCTATTATCCTCAAGTTTAATGGTGCTAGTGGCAATAATATTATCCCAGCCATCTTTTAGGCGCAAAAAAATTGAACCTTGGGAAATTCTGGCTCGACCGGTAATTTCAACCGGATTAAAAATTGTGTCATTACTCAAGGGTTTGGTCACCATAATATCGCTATCAATAATAGCCACTTCGCCCGGTTCAGGCTGGACTGAAACATCAATATTATTGTCAGCATTTTTTGGTGCAATAAAATTTGGTTTAGTGCAGGCCGTAAGGCTAACGGTCAAAAAAAACAAAAACAGAAGAACCAACTGATTTGCTTTATTATGCTTAAGCATATTTTTTATTGAGTAATAATTTTTATTTTGAAAGTTTGAGTTGTTGGCTTTTTGGTCTGACCATAATCAAACTGTAAATCAAACTCACCGGGGTTTTGAACTTTAAGCCACCATTCGTCAGTAAATTTACCTTCAGCCGCATTAGGATCATTCAAACCGGAATTTTTATGGTCTTTAAGCATTAAATAATCAGCCGCCGTCGGACTGGCGATTGACCATTGGTAGCCCTTATTGGCTTGCCCGGTCAATTTGATATATATGACGTCGCCCAACTTAGCATTAACCGTCTGACCATTTAAACTAGTAATATCAATAACTGTACCGGTTTCTGCCCGGCCATCAGCATTAA